>DATJJP010000063.1:0-88527 GCA_035492075.1 Cyclobacteriaceae bacterium
ATGAGGACAGTCGTTCCACTGGCAGGAACGAAAACAGCAGCCGACAATGCCGCGGCAGTCATCGCCTTCCGCCCATCGGAAGCAGCTGTCTGGTTGAAAGTCTTGTCATGTGAAGAATTAAAACTACTAATCTTGTCGGTCCACGCGTTTAAGTTCTTCATAGACTTATCGTTTTCACTTGTTGTCGTAGAAGTCTTCGTTGTTACTCCTGTAGAGCTTACAATCTTGCCCTTACTATCTGCAGTTTCTGAATAAGAAGATGTCGTCGTTTTTCCGTATTCAACGGTGGTCTCTCCTGTTTCATTATTTTTTGTGACAGTGTTCGTCGTGGTGGTTCTTGTCACGCTAGTTGTCGTAGTCCCATCGTCATTTTCTGTCGTCGTAGTGGTCCGAGTCTCTTGAGTGACCTGCGTTATAGTAGTCTCGTCACCCACTACGTCTCTCGAATATACCTGAGTCTCGCTCATGCCATTAGGTCCATTCTTATCGTCTGGCCCCAAACCCATGAAATCAGTAAATCTTATGGGGTTGTTAAAGGCATAGCTGTATGGCGACCAACTCTTGTATTTGTCGGCCCAAGGATCGATCTCGGTCCACCTTGCTAATGCTGGATCGTACATCCTGGCCCCATAATCAAGCCAATTCAGGTCAAAGGCATCCTGCTTTTCTTTTCCGTTATACTGGAACTTATTGTACAATGAATTCTCCCTACTGAATTCATTGAAACTCAACCCAAAGCCATAATAATCATTGCCCTGCACAATTTGTGATTTTCTGTGCGTCACTTTGAAGTCATCGAAATACACTTCCACCGGACCTCCACCAAGGGCTACATTGTCGTTGCTCAGATAAATATAAGCATAACCCGGTTTATCGATGATGATGCGTTGAGTCAATGGCTTGAAATCTTTTCCTGTGCCGTTTTCGCTAGCTTCGCTGGGCAATTGCTTATACCCACACTTCGCATCGATGTGATTATAGTCCCTGTCGAATACCAGAAAATTCAAGAACGCTTTCGGGCCCTCGTCGTGATCGTCTTGTTTGTCGAGGAATGTGTCGTCAAATGGAAATGCATTGCCGGCCGCTGTTCCGTAGTTTGAGCCATCCACTATTGTTCCTACTGCCGCGGTGCCGCTGGCGATGGATGCGAGAAATGCTTGCAAGCTCGGGTTGGCATTGGCTACGTCCACGTATTTTCCCCACACTTCAATGTCCAGTGTGTCGCCGGGCATCACGCTGAGTGACCGCGCCAAACCGTGCTGTTCATTGGGTGTTCCGTTCAATCGCTCCGAATAGAAGGTAGTGTAAGAATTTGACGGATCAAGGTGGGTGTGATCGAATAACTGGGCATTGATCATCCTCACGTCATCGTAGCGAAGAAACTGACTGTGCTCCGTGACTAAGTTCGCAGTTTCGTGCGTGGCTGTAGTAACGTCGACATCAGCTTGAGTGGTGAACGTCAAACGAGTATTACCAAGGTGATCTTTTAGGTGATACTGGTATTCCGGCCTCACGCCGTTTTCATTTGCGGCCAATGGTTTCATCACCACTCTGCCTTCATCATGTGCTATAAACTGCAACACGCCATTCTCGTAAACCATGTCCCCTGTATAGTCGGTCAGCTTTGGAGGGTTACTTGCATCGCTCGGCGTCACGAGTTGCGCGAGTTTCGCGCCCGTGGCGTCGTAGGTGTACTTTACCTGATCTCCGTTGTTTTTGGTGACTACATCGGGGAGGTTCAAATAATTGTAAGTAATCGACGTGATGGACTTATTGTTGTCGAGTTTCAGGTTGCCGTTGGCATCATAGTCGTAATCGATACCTGTATTGCTGCCATCAATAAAACCGCCTTCCGATGACGTTGTATTTGGCGCGGAGTCCGTCACGGTGGTCAGTTGGTTTCCGTTGTAGTCGTACTTCAATTGGTCCATCAAACCATATTGGGTGACCTCGATAGAAGTCGCATCCTTCTTTCCGTTTCGATTCAAGTACTGAATATTTCCGTTTCGATCGTAGACAATCCCCTCCTCGTTGAATCGGCCATTGTCCAGCGGATTACTGATGTTCGTAAACTTGGATGCATTCAATCGGTTGAGCGGATCGTAAGTATAACCGTAGGCTTGCTTATCTCCCGACATTATTTTCCATTGGGTCTCGCTGATGTTGCCGTTGAATTGTGCAGCACCCCCAGCTGAAGAAGGATCGTTGTACTTCAGTTCGAAACCAAAAAAATCGTTTGCGTCATTGTTGGTCACTCCTCCATCATTTACCAAATCGGCATTGTTGATGTGCGTGAGCCATCCGCGGATATTGTAACGATAATCTATCGATTGACTGAATCCATTGTTGGTAGAATAAACGTTCTTCTCAACCAGCTGGCCTATTTCGTTGTATTGGTTTTGCTTCAATAAGACTTTGGGACCATCATTGATCTTATGGTATTGTGCAATCAATCGGCTTTGATGATCGTAGTTGAATTCTTCCAAAATATTCACGTCGCTTTGGGAGCGCACGGTGTGAGTCAAGTACTGAGAAACAATTCTGCCAGGAAAATCGAACAGGGAGCTCTGCCTATCAAGGCCCAAAAGATGATTGTCTGAAATGACTTGAATCACCCTATACTTCGGGTCGTAGTAAACCGCTTTTCTTAAAAATTTATTGGTACCAATCACTCTCACCAATGATCCAGTGGATAGAGATCTCACGTACGAAAATGAATTACCAGGAATACCACTCAAGTGAGTTGGATCGTAATTGAAGTTTGTACCCCACGCGTCTACAGAAGTGAAAGTACTTGTGAGAAATTTGTAATCGTCGTAGTAGTTGACCGTCATTACATCGAGCGATTGGGTAGGGAAATTTGCATTGGTATATCCAAAGAAAGCATTAGTTCCATCGTACGTTTCAAAGAATGAGGTAGTGCTGATCAAACCAGACATTTCGCTCTGACCTGCTGGGCTGTCGTGTGTGTAAATACCTGTGACAATTGGTCGGTCTTGTCCATCATATTTGGTAAACGACCATTGATTTGCGCCTCGTTGATTTCCATCTTGTGTCATCACCAAACGGTCCAACTGATCATAGACCATGTAAATTACTGAAGCACCCGGAGTCTTTTTAGTAGCCATCCGGTAGCGGCCATCATACGTGTATTGAAAGGCCCACTTATTCAGGAAGTCGGAATCGGGGTTGCCAGAAAGGTTAGCCACTCCTTCAGGTTGCAAAACATAGCGAAGCAGATTGAAGGAATCGTAAATATAGTACGTGTCGAGCCACTCGCTGTTCAGCTGCACGCGTTTCACCACGGTAAGGCCTTTTTTGTTTTTGTATTCTTTAACGGTATTGCCATGTTCGTCCGCTACTGCCGTGACATATAATTCTGATGAAGTATAGTTTCCTGACTTGATGGGCATACCTGAGTCATCTACTGTCCAAAGGATCACTTCATTTCCGTTGTTGACCTGATACAAATATTTTACAGTCTTTCCGAGACCGGGTTGCCAATCCACGCCTGGGGCACCTTGTTCTGCCGTGCGGTTGAGAGGACTCGCTTCAAATACTTTCACGGCGAACGGGTAATTGTCTTCCGCAATTTTTGGAAGTGGGTTGTTGTAAAAATTAGCTTGATCCTGGATGGCCGAGGGTTGATATTCTCCGGTGTTTGAGTTCAATGTATATGGAAGATAACTCGTAGCGACGCGACCAAACTTGTCGTAAGCAACCGGCTGCACCACGTCGTTTTGATTTGCACTTCCCCAGCGCTGCACTTTTTGCACGCCCCTACCGATGCCATCGAAGAAAGAAAAATCGCTGGTCTTCTGCCCCACACCCAAGTACGGCACACTGCTGTCATCTTTCGTGCCTTCCTGGAGTAACGCTTCGCTGAGGATGTAGTTTTGAACTGCTGGCGGAGGATTGTATTGAGGGTCGAGCAAAACGAAGAAACTATTAGAGGGGGTGCCATCGTAATCTTGAAAACTGAACCCATCTCTCAATGAAAGGGATGATCCGTATTGGTAAGACAGTCCGTCATAGGCAGTGATGTCGGCATCGATGACGCGAGAAATGCCACGGAATGCCGGGTAAACCACAAAAATCGCGGAGCCTGAATTTAGCAAACCACAACCCTGTGGCTGCACTAAGGCACTCACTTCGGTGGTGTGATCGATCGTTACAGTAATCGGAGATGTTGCCGCATTGCCATAGTGAACGGTCTGATTCGTGTCTTTGCCAATCCAATCGGTGACCGTTGATGCAGGTGCACCCTCCAATGCAAAAGTAACAGAGTACGCAAGGGGATCACTGTTAGGCACATAACTATAAGCGGCAGCTTTTACCTGCCCTGCTACGGGCTGAGATACTTGTACGTGATAGGTGGTTGAGAACGCCGATGCGCAAGCCTGAAGCTGAACTCGTGCACGGTAGTATGTGTCGGGCGCGCTTGTACTTATGCTCAACGGGTTTTGGCCTTGGCTGTTGGAAATAACTGTCCACGTGACATTGTCATTGGATACTTGCCATTCTTTAATCTCACCGACGTTGTTGGAAAGGGACACCTCACCACTCACCGAACTACAACCAATGTTGTTTGGAATATTGGAGCTCGTAACTCCACCCACGGAATTAATTTGGATCACATACACATTGGAGTACTGCGTAGGGCATGATGAACTTGTGTAATCAACACCTACTCGGATGAATGAGTTTGAGCTGACATTGAATGAATAAGAGTTGCCCGAAACTCCGGAGATGGTGCCCCATGTGAAACCGTCGGGTGATGTTTGCCAAGTCAATTTGTCGCCCGCGTAGTTGCCAAGAGTAAGTATGCCAGTAGCACTACCACATTGCGACTGAATATTGGATGGAGAAAGATTTCCAGCAACGGGGTTCAGCGGTGAAACGGTGACGATGTTCGAACGAACGATAGAACACGGACTGGCTTGAGTCACCACGCGATAATAAGTTGCTTGCGTTTCACTGTAGGAGAGCGTTGCAGTTGTCTGATTGACCTGCGACCAATTCACTTGATCTGTAGAGCGCTCCCAGAATTGCACAACTCCAGTGAAACCATTAGCTGACAGTGTTCCCGTGATCGTAGTACATGTCGAAGAAATAATGGCGTCTGAGACAGTCGCCGCAGTAGGGATCACGACGGTCACATTTGTCGTTACAGTCGCCCGGTCTACTGTACGCGTATAGACATACGGGTGAGTAGTGGCTGTGAGTGAGCTTACGTTCAAGAAGGTTCCCGAAACGCCATCACCGCTCCAAGATCCTTCGCTTAGGCTAAGGCCCCACGTGCTCAAGTCGATGGTTCCAGCGTCTTGGCAGTATGTTTTGTCAGGTACGGGATACAACGAGGAAGTGACTGTCACTGACCTAGTCGTAGTATTACCCTGGCAACTAGCCGCAATGTTGGTGCCGACTACCGTGTATAAATTCGACCCCAGCGCTGGGACGGCCGTTACGGTAGTTCCTGTGTTTGCGAGCAGACCATTTCCAGTCCACGAATACGAATCAGCTGTGCCAGTGACGGTCAATGTTATCGTACTGCCATTGGGGACCGAGGTATTGTCAACACTCAAGTTCACGATGGGCGGAGCCACATTTGGCAGCGCGGTGATCGCCATGGTAACTTCACCACAAGAGGTAAATGCATGCAGTGTCCCACTCCCGGAGAAGGCGGCATCAATGGTTAGCGACGTAGTTCCAGTGCCATTGCTTGTGGTCATCGTCCCGCCTGTAAACTGCCAAAATTGAAAAGTACAACCAACCGGAAAGTTCGTGACCGTAAACACATCACTAAAACCAACGCAATAAGGTCCGCCGGTTACTGCTTTTATTGTTTGAGCTGTTGCAACTGTGCCTAGCAAAAGAGCAACTACGACAAAAAATATTCTCATAGCTAGTCTTTGTATTGATAGTCAAATCTTTTTACCACATTTCCATTAAAGTCCTTCACTGACTTCAGTCGATTCAAGTCGTCGTACTGATAATAAACCGTCTGACCGTTCGGGTCGGTTGCCGTGGTGATCCCAACAAGTGGGTCGTACGTGTAGGTTGTCATCTTCGCACTCGCTGGGAAAACTCTGAACTCGTCAATGTTCGTACTCTCGGGTGTCATGAAGTTGCTCGTGTAGGGAGTTTCTTTGTAAATCCATTTTTTTTTTGGAGTGTCATCCCAATACCAGTATGAGACAATTGTATTTGCCGCCGGAGAAAAGCCTGACGGTGGATCAAATTTGTACGCTCCGGCATAACTCTTTAGTCCAGTCTTAGATCGTGTCACATCACCTGCATCTTCAAAGCCTTCGTAGAAAACCTGGTTGCTCTTCGCATTGACCACCTGCGCCACAGGGAGTGTGCCGTTGTATCCCCATACGTAGGCGACATTCGTGTCATTCACTTTAGACACATCGACCACATTGCCTTTGCTGTCGAATGAATTCATGGTAACGCGGGGTTCAAACACGCCTGAGCGTGTGGCCTTTTCAATGGCTGATACCACCACCACGTCTTGGTTGCTCAAATACGAATAGTCATTCTTCTCCCCTAACGTCAGTGCGCCGTTGACACTGACTGTGTGCCTGACAAGACTGTTCTGTAGGTTTTTGAAATTAGGGCTGTTTACGTCCCACATCGCATGTGGCACTTCACCCATTGCATCCAGAGGATACTGCCACAACTCGGAAATCGCCTCGCCTTCGCTCGACGTTGATTCTTTTCTAGTCAATAATTTATGATCGAAGTTGTCGTAAAAGAACCTTGTAATTTTTGATGTCGCCTGCAAATTGTTAGGGTCATTCACGTCGTAGTCGACTTGATAGCTTCCACTCAAGTGCCACCACTCGGAAGGCTCGGTGTAAAAATGGTATTGCAACTGCTGTCCGCTACCGAGCAATCTGGAAACCATTCCTGTCAGTTGTTGCTCTGTTTCTGTGTTCAGTTCGTAGTTGTTGATCGTTTCCCTGATTTTTTTTCCGTCGGCGGTGTAGTCAATTTGCCTCAGTAGCTGCCCGTTACTAGGGGAATGAGTTGTGGTTGGGCTGTTGGGAAAGAATGATTCGCCCGGAGAGAAATTGGTTTCTTCAGGTTGATTTCTGTAGAAGAATACGCTTTTGCCATTTTCTCCGTTGGCACCATAACTCACTGTCACTTGATCGTAGCCAACTGCGTTTCCTCGCGCCGAACTGCCGAGCGGGATATTTGAATACGAATCTGAAATTACTTTGAAGCAAGCGCTGAAGGTTCCGTTGCCACGGGCGAGGGTGTTGTACGAGAAATACGAGTACAATGGGTTGCTCATTAATTTGCCTGCCGACACCACTCTTCCGGAGCCATCCACCATGGTGTAATCAAAATTGCGGATGACATCGTTGTTTGGATCAATGCCGTCATGATCCACAATGCTTTTTATTCTCAGTCCGCCACCTTTCTTAACCAAATTAGAGGGATCAACGGGAACGGAGCGCGAGTACGAGACAAATCCTGAAGCAATGTATCCATTCAATGAATGCGCGACGAGTTTGTAGGTCCCTGGAGCTAGGTCTGTGAAAGGGAGTTTCCGTTCAACACCACATTCCGTTTTGGTCACGTCGTTGGATGTGGTGATGAAATCATCATAATAAGCGGCCCAAAGCGTCTTGTCTTTGGCATCTTTGAGTTCGAGATAGGGCTCCGCGTCAATTGGATTTATATCGGCGCATGTTTTGTCGGTGCCGTGGCTATAGGGGCACTTATTGAGGCAATTGAGATCGGCAGTGATTGCCACCCGCGTAGGGACATCAAGGTCAAATTGTCCGGCCTCGGAAGTCACTTCAAAATCTTTCGTCTCGGCGGTTCCTTCGGGAATATTGAACGTGTTGCTCTCAAAAACAAAATCAGTGGAGCCACCCGTGGGGTATTTGATGTTTTTCAACGTTGCTGCCAGCGACGAGTTTTCATCAGCGTTTCGGTTTCCGCCTGGGATCGAATTAACATAACCCTCATCGGTTTTGATATCCACTCGTTGATCACAATCGCCGTCCTTAATGCCAACAGATATCGTTTTGAACAACACTTCCGGTATGAGTGATCCGTTTGCATCTTTTCCGTTATAGAGCCCCCAATGGTCGCGCGCAAGTGAATACTTGGATGGAAGTGACCCATTCGCTCCAAGTGGAGAATCACCATAATAGGTAAATACATAAGGTTTCTTCGCGCCTTTGATGCTGTACTCGGTGACGCTATTCAGCCTCAAACGCTTTTTTTTGAAATCGTTTTGATTATCACCGTTGAAATACCCGTTGTTGAATTGAAAGCCTTTGAAGGATTGCGCTCCGCTGATTTCAATTCGGTCAAGCTTTCTTGGTTTTTGGTAAAACCGGCGCGTGCCACCCGACCCGTATTGATCTGTAAACTGCTCCAAGTCATTCCGCTCACTCGTAATGAAGTTCACAGATGTTCCATTGTTGAATTGAATACCCGTCAAGTATCGATGGAATACGACGTTCATTGACCCACCAAAATTTCCTGGTGAACTGCAGTCCGCCAAAGAACCCACATTCCCATCACTGAGGCAAGGGGGAGTAGTTGTCGTGGCCCCAAAGATCAAGGCAGCGCGCAAGTCGACCTCCGCCAATAACGGGTTGATTGACATGTGCATGGGGCAGTTTACATCAAAAGCCCATTTGACTCCCAATCCAATCGCGTCCTGTCTAGTTTCGCTGAAACTGACAATGCTTTTACTTGTATACGATGGGTTCTGATCAAGCTTCGGGCTCTGGGGTACTGTCAGGGGTGAGTAATTGAAGGTAACCTTTTCATTGGTCGGCGAAAAAATTTGATCCACGTACCACGCGGTTACTGCCCGTCCACTGTTAGGAAACTCAAGAGGTATGCCACCATAATTCGTATCTTGACTCGACGCGTAGTCTTCGAAATATGAACTCTGGGACAATAGCTCATACCCGTACAGCTGAAATGAATAAGATTTTGTGTATTCCACCGTACCAAGAACGAACTTAAAACCATCGTCTGTGATCACTGTCCATTTCATGGAGATTGGATCGTAGTTGATCTGGATGTTTTCTTCATTTGAAAGCAAGACCGCTGTGATGGGATCAGAAGGACTCGTCTTCTGCTTCAAATAGAATTTCCCCGTGTGCCCCATCAGATTGTAATAAAAAATGTCTGGCTGTGCATCGGCGGACTGCACTGCGGTGGACAACAGATAATTCAAGTCGTTGGCATTGCCCGAAGGATTAAAAAAATTTGGATCAGGTTTCAAGATATCACAAGGATCTGTCGGTGGCGCCATGTAAGGAGGTTTTGCAGGAACGGCGCTTGAGTATACATACCCCACCCGATTGGTCGTCGATAGATCATCGTTACCTCGGATCGTTCTTGTAATGGCTCCACCCGCGTTGAGTGTCCAGCCCAATCCTACCCAGCTTGCCTCCTCTTCCACTCGTATCCCTGAAGCGTGATAGCTCAAGGTCAAAGGAAATGAAACGTCCCTCACCTTGATCGTCGTCAATGGAATCGTGATGTCTGGCGTTCCGGTATAAGTACCAACGGGGAAGTCGGCAAATTTTCCAAGCGACGCAGCATCGGGTGACGGCGGCACGTAATTTGGAGCAGTTACTTGGGCGTCGTTCTGGCTTAGGCATGATGTATAGCTCAACATCCACACCAGCGATGCAAAAAGAAATGTTTGTAGTCTCATGGCCTTATTTCTTTTCCAGTTCTTTGATACGCTTCTCCAACTGAATGATGTAGAGTGTCAACTCCTCTACCTTCTCCAGGAGTTTAGCATCCATCTCAGAGACACTGTAGTTTTGATTTTTCTGCATCTCTTCATCGGACGGCATCGAAGGCAAATGACCATTTTTCTTAAGGTAATTATTCAGGTCACCCAAATCCATCAGCTTGTAATTCGGTTTGAACACATAATCGGGCCATTTGGTGGGTGCTTTCAAATCGATCCCCGTCGCGATGATTACGCCGCCGACAGCGAGCTTATAATTAGATGGCACAGGATTGGTAATTGCCACTCCGAGTGTTTGTGAAATCATCGTGTTCTGAAAATTGAAAGCAACCGTGCCATCAGGTGACCTAAACTCATTTGCCTGAATAATTCCACCTTTCATGTTTCCGGTGACGTTCAAATCTCCATTCAACTGACTCGTTCCGTTGACGGTCAAGTTTTGTCCAACAGTAGTATTTGCTGAAGTGGTAATATCTCTGATGGAAAGACTGTTTGCATTGAATGTTCCGTTGACATTGAGTGCTGACAAAGTCGTTAGTCCACTCACCGTAAGGTTTTGGTCCACCGTGAAGTTGGTGGCGGAGCTTGGATTAATTGGTTGGCCGTTCACGAGCAAAGAAGTCGCATTAACGGTACCACTCACATCAAGAGCGTACGCGGGGTTTGTTTTACCAATAGCCATCCTGCCATCCACAATCACGTTTTGAGTCGTATGAAGGCCAGCACCTGAGAGTTGGCCAGTAACAGAAAGGTCACCGCCGATTTGTCCTTTGCCTGCTACGCTGAGGTCCTGCCCAACTGTTGCGTTGCCTGTTGTATTCAAACTGTTTATTGAAATGCCATTGGCATTCAAAGTTCCGTTCACCTGCAGGTTGTTGGTCGTAGTAGCTCCGCCTAGGTTGGCACCACCAGTAAGTGTGCTTTGTCCTGTGACAGTAAGATCTCTACCAACCGATGTATTGTTGGTGACGTTCACGTCGGCGACAGAAAGCGACTGCGCACTCGCCTGCCCTGCTACTTCCAAACTTCCATTCACTGCCGTATTTCCCGCAGTCAAACCCTGAGAAAAGCTTCCCTGATTTACATTCAATGAAGCGGCATTGATAGAACCTGTCAATTTCAAATTTCCGTTCACATCAAGACTTTCGGAAGGAGATGCAACACCTATTCCCACTTTGCCAGTGACCAAAACATCTTTCGCTACTGATAAATTGTCACTGAAAGTCGCGGCGCCAGAGCTCAATTGACCCGCCTGTACATTCGTCGCGTTGAGTGCGCTGGAGGTGATTGTATTGTCTGCCTTAATGTTTCCTGCCACGTGAAGCTTCTCTGCAGGTGTGCTTGTGCCGATTCCCACCAAACCGTTGAAAGCAGAGTTTTGGTTGACCGCTAAACTGGCTAACTGTGCAGCCCCTGTAGTGATGGACTGTGACAACAAACTACCCGTGCTTTTGATGTTGCCGCCAACCTCGAGGAGTTCGTTAGGCTGTGCAACACCAATGCCGAGCTTGCCACTAACAGAAACGTCTTTTGCAAAAAAGGCGGTTTCACTGAATGTAGAGGAACCCGCTGTCAACGTTTGGGTATTTACCGATGAACTCGTGATCCCCAGCGCTGAGAGATTATTAGTGAGTATGATATTGCCTCCCACATTTACATTTTGATTTACCGTCAATGACCCGAAAGTTCCCCAATTCGCACTAAGGGTTTGAAAGCTGACTCCCTGAGCGGTGATATTTCCTGAGAGCTTTAAGTTTCCAAGCACATCCAATGCTTCCGACGGATTTGCTACACCGCCGATGCCAAGGCGACCGTTGATAAGGGCATTGTTTAAGTTGAGCAAGCTCCCGCTTTGCAACGTGGTTGCCTGAACGCTATTTGAAGTTGTTGCGCCCGTGACATTCAGGTCACCGATCACTTCCAGGTCTTTAGAAGGTGTACGGGTGCCAATACCAACATTGCCCTGATTAGGGAACCAGTTAAAGCGACCCGTTTGAGCAAACACTGAAAAGGTGCACATCAATGTCAGTGTGAAGGCAAGGAGTTTGTTTCTCATATCTTTTTTTTATGGACAATAAATTTGATTACAGATGGTATCCCGGTATTTTTTGCAAACATAAATTTTGGAAGCAGCTGGACCCGAGTAAATGAGCAACACTAATGGTTTTCTTAGCGCATGGCATAAGGAAGTCGCTGAGATTAGGAGTTACTCCTATTGTGCGCCCTCTTTATTTTACAGGTGTTAAAGTTTCATTATAGAGTGTCTGGTACGCGAGACCATTTTCGTTTTTCGAAGGAAGTCGAGCAAAAATGATGAACGCGGGATTATTCTGACCAGAGTTACCAGAAAGACTTACGCGGGTTCATCTGCTACTTTTGGGGTAACCAAATTACCAAACCAGATGTACACAGAACTTCCAGCGCCGTTGATGTTGCCGTCAAAGGAGACGGGACTATTTAGAACTTCAAAACACAAAATCGTCAAAACCAGCGCGGAAGGCGAAACTATCCTCTAAACACCTTATTACACCAAGCCCCGACGAGTCCAATTCTGAGTGATCACTGTGGGTTTCAGTGCTAATCACCACGGCGTAAGTGACTTTCAATAAAAATACTACCACAACCAGTAATTTCTTGTCATTTCGTCCAGTACCCTTCTTTCCTTTGCGTTTCTTACCTGATCACAATGCTTACGTTCGGCCTGAAAAGACTTGAAGAATTTATAGTATCCTTGCACCTGTATCGACGTTGGAATTACACTCCAGTTGTTGAAGCATCAAATGATCATTGACGATACAGTAAGCGTTCGAAATACCCGATGAATTTGAAAAAACTGAAATGACCAGCCTAGAGGTTACACACGCGACTACTCCCTTATTAAGGGATAAGAACAATACGTTGGCGATTATGAAATTTTTATTCGGTGTTTTTTTGAGCAGCGTTATTTCTTGCGCATTCTTTTCGTGCACGAACATCATCGACGACAAGGATTATAAGATTGACTCCGCGCGATTCGCGCCCGAATTAGCTGTACCGCTCGCCTTCGGGTCATTGCATATCAAGGATATACTGAGCAGTGCCGACTCACAATACGTGAAGATATACCCCGATGGGCTAGTATATCTCTCCTACAGCCAGAGCTTGAAATCGGGAGACATAAGAAATTTGATTACCATTCCGGATCAAAGTTTGAACAGATCATTCCCTATTCCGGCCGGTACTTTTCCGCCCTCCACTCAAGACACTCCCTCGGGCACCATCGCTAATGTGATCGATCTAGGGTTAAGCCCTGAAAAATTAAGCGAGATACTGTTCAAAACGGGTTCCGTCAATTACTCAACAACGGTCTCACCCGCCAATCCAAATCTGCTTTATGAAATTGTCGTCTCCCTTCCTGATTTTACTTCTACCATCACCAACACGCCCCTGACACAACACGTTTCGGGCAGCGGTTCATTTTCACTCAAAGATTACAAAGCCGCGCTCAATGGCAATCAATTTAATTTGACCCTTGATTTGATTATCAAACAGAACTCTTCTTCGGTGACGATTGCGCCAGGCACTGTGATAAACATTAACCTTTCTTTCGCGGGACTGGACTTTGCCTATGTCAAAGGGTTCTTTGGCGATCAAACAGTGAACATCCCCGCGGCTACGTTGGACATAGGAACTTTCAATACATCGCTAAACGGGGCAAATGTTTCTTTCGCGCAACCGAAAATAAATTTTGCGATCACCAATGATTATGGTGTACCAACGACGATAGATTTTCAAACATTGGAAGCCAGAAAAACAGGAGCCGCCCTCGCTGTGCAGCTAAATCCTCCCAACCCGGTCGCAGTGTCGTATCCAACTACTTTGGGATCATCATCACAGACCAACTTAGATGTGACTAACGCCGCACAACTCATCAACTTTGCCCCTACTCAATTTTATTACAACATCAACACAAGAATCAATGCGGGGTTGACCTCCGCCAACCCAGTGAATTTCATGGCCGACACAAGTAAATTCAGAGTGAAGATGAATGTGGAAATACCGCTTTACGGTCATGCCTCTAATATTATTTTAGCCGACACGGCAACCCTTGATCTAGGCAGCGTAGATCAGTCAAAGATCGCTGAAGCTTACCTCAAAGTAAAAGTTTCAAATGAGGTACCATTGGACGCGAACATTCAGTTTTACCTCACCGACGCCAACTATGTTTTCATTGACTCTTTATTGGCGACAACTCAAACCAATTTCATTCCAGGAAGTAAAGTTGACTCCAATGGAGAGCTCTTGACTCCGGGAGCATTCGACCAATTGATTCAGATTGACGCGACCAAATTGAGCAAGGTTTTCAGCGCCAAGAAAATCATCATCAAAGCTCGAGTAACCACATCCAAGGGCGCCACCGGAAATTTGCCCGACGTAAAATTTAAATCACAATACGAAATGGATGTCAATTTGGGGTTGAAGACGAAACTTAAAGTGGCATTCGGCCTATGAAATTCGCTCGTTCCCTCAAACTTCTGGGAAGCTTGGCTATGATTGTCTTCGCTCGTCCCTTGTTTTCGCAACAAGAGGGCACAATGTACTTCATGAACAATCTTCCGCAAGTCGTTTATAGCAACCCCGCCATGATACCCAAGTACAAGTTTTCGTTGGGGTTGCCGGGCTCTTCTGTTTTTGTTCTCTATTCAAATTCGGGTTTCAGTTACGACGATGTCATTACTAAAAAATCAGGGACGGTGACTGCAGACCTGCCGAAACTCAACAGCAAACTCGAAAACAAGAACTACATCACCAATGCCGTGCAGGCGGATTTGTTCCGACTCAGCTTCAGGTTCAGTCCAAGGATGTACTTTACATTCAATGTTACCGCCAAAGCGTACAACCGGCTTTTGATTCCGAAAGACTTAACAGGGTTGATTATCAATGGTACAGCTCCGTTTATCAATGGCACTGCCACCCTCTCGCCCAAAATAGAATCGATGGGCTATGTCGAGTCAGCGTGGGGGGCTTCGTATGCGGTCAATAAAGACTTGGTTGTTGGCGCGCGAATCAAATACCTCAAAGGATTTGCCAACGTCACTACGGAAAGTTCATCACTCACGATTTCCCTTAACAACGACTACACGATCACCGCCGCCGCCGGGTTGGATTCAAAATCGTCAGGTGTACAAAATTTTGAACAGAATGGGTTCGACATATCCAAGAGCTGGCAGGATTACACGAACAACAATGGTTATGCATTTGACTTGGGCGCCACCTATCGGCTTTTTGACCGACTTACTCTCGGCGCAAGCGTTGTTGACATCGGTCGAATTCAATGGACCAATAATACGTACGGCTATTCTTTGAACAAGAGCAAAGCGAACTACACCTTTCAAGGGATTGACCTAAACAAGGTCCTTCAAGGCGACCACAATTACATCGATGCACAAGTGGATACGGTTAAAAACAGGTTCACAACGACCGAGCAAAAGATCGGTGCTTATAGCACACCCCTTCCTGGCAAAGTATATTTCAGTGGCAATTATGAGATCAAGAGAAACTTCACCGTTGGCGCGTTATTCTATGCCGAAATTTTTCGAGATCGTTTTTCGCCATCAGCGACGGCATCCATAAACAAGCATTTCGGGCGACGTTTCAGTGGCTCATTGAGCTACACGGCATCGAATAATTCGTATAACAACATTGGCACCGGACTGGCATTAAATGGAGCGCATTTTCAGTTTTATGTTGTAGGGGACAATATTTTGGGCGCACCACTTGCATTAGCGTCCGGCGGAAATCTCAATCCCTACATTAACAATACAAAATTGTTCACCCTTCGCTTAGGACTCAATATTGTTGCGCAATGGGACAGCCCGCAAGAACGGCAACCCTATCCCAAGAAAAAGCGCAAGAAGTCAATTACTCCCTCAACAACAGGAACAAAATGAAGAGCAAAACAACATCTTCATACTTTCTGAAAGTGAGCCTATCACTGATGATGTATTTGTGGATATTTCAGATCGCCTATACTCAATCATTGCTGCCCCAGAACCTCGGCCCTGCAATAAACAGTGAGTACAATGAAGTAAACCCGGTACTTTCTGCCGATGGCAAAACACTCTTCTTCACGCGATCCAATCATCCGGAAAATACTTTTGGCGCATATGATAGCGAGGACATATGGTATTCAGAATTGCAGCCGAACGGGCAGTGGTCCGCTGCTACGCGATTACAGGTCTTAAACATCTGGCGTTACAACTCGGTGTTGTCCATTTCGCCGGATGGAAACACTTTGCTTATCAATGGGATTTTCAATCGGGCAGGAAATTTCTGGAAGCAGCGTGGCCTATCGGTTGTGACACGGGAGGGCGATGGATGGAGGAGACCAAGGGTATTAAATGTTCCCGGCTACTATGATACCAACCTGGGTATGAAGAGCAATGCCTTCATGAGTAAAGATGGCCAATATTTGATACTTGCTTTTTCTAAAAGATATAATTCCGAAAAAACCGACCTGTACTTCAGCCGAAAAATACATGAGTGGAGGTGGAGCCGACCCAAGAGGTTGAAGAAAATTAACTCTGGAAGAAACGAAGAAGCCCCTTTTCTGTCGGCAGACAATAAGACGCTTTATTTTGCCAGCAACCGAAAAGGTGACAAAGCTGATTTCGATATCTACATGACACAGCCACAGTCAGGCAATTGGAAAAAATGGTCCACACCAGTACTCCTCAGCGATACGGTAAACTCCAGTGAGTGGGAGTCTTATTACAAAATAAATGCGGATGGAAAAGGGGCACTGTTTGCTTCGACAAAAAATTCACTGGGCATGTCCGACATTTTCAGGATTGATTTTCCAGAAAAAAATCCTGTGATGTTCCTTGCGGGAAAAGTTACGGACAGCCGAACCAATACGCCATTGCCGCCAAGCACGCCCTTTCAGGTAGTTGTGAATGGCAACGTGGTTGATTCATTGAAGATCAATTTCGATTCGGCCTCGTATCAAGTTAAACTCCCGTTGGGCAAAACGTACACGATTAAAGCCATTGTAAAAAATTATGATTCACGGACAGAGACCGTAGATGTTTCCTCTAAAAAACAGTCTATCCGTATTCAGAAAAATTTGGTGGTTGAGCGCTTTAGTTACGCCGTAGTGAAAGGCCGGCTATTGATAAAAGGCACCAACGAAAACATAAATGCGGACGCTAATCCGAAAGTGTTGGTTGAGGGAGTGCCGTCGGACTCGGTCAAAGTGGATTTGAATGCAAGCACATATTCTGTGAGGCTTGATTTAGGCAAGAAACATCGGTTGATGGTGAGTGGAGTAAACCTTAATCCTGTTCCTGCAGAGTTAGATCTAACTACAGCATCCGCACCTGACGCCACCCTTGACTTATTTGCTGAGCTGGAGAAAACAGAAGACCGGCAGCCTGTCGTGCAACGACCTGCGGAACGGATAGAGACTACAATACCTAAAAAATTTGCTTCGATAAAAGGAAGAGTCATCAATAAGCGAACAGGCGATCCATTCCCACCCGGAACCAAACTTCAAGTGAAAGTAATGGGCACCACGGCACAGCCTGTTGTTCATATCGACGCGAAAACAAGCCAATATGAGCTCAGCTTGCCAATTGGCGAAGCTCATGTGATCGGTGCTTCCACGCCAAAGTATTATCCAATTTCCGAGAGAATAGATCTCACGCATGTGCAAGGGGAGACAACGATTACCAAGGACTTGTACCTCGCCCCGGTTGAGGAGGGCGGTTCCGTTCGCCTCAATAATGTCCTTTTTGAATTGGGCAAGTCGGCGCTCACTCGAGAGTCGTACAAAGAACTCGACCGCATCGTGGAATTTCTGGTGGAGAATCCTTCCATCAAAATAGAAATCGGCGGGCACACCGACAACGTGGGGGGTGCCGACGTGAATCAAAGGCTTTCGTTTGCCCGCGCGCAAACCGTGAGTCGCTACTTAACCAAAAAGGGAGTGAGCAAAAACAGGGTAACAGTAGAAGGGTATGGGTCCACAAATCCTATGGCGACCAACTCGACCGCCGAAGGCAGGACACTTAATAGGCGAGTAGAATTCAAGTTTCTGGAGGTAAAGAGTGCCGAGGAGTAGGACACGAGCGAGTGGGTAAATGTTGCCTTTGCCGTGAGCCGGCGACCTTGTGGTCGGGCTCAAATGTATACCGCACAAATAGAAGAGACCTAACGCTATTTCAATCTATCGGCGTTGAAAATAAAAAAGGACACCAAAGGAGAATCTTTGATGTCCAGTTTTGTAGTCCGTACGGGAATCGAACCCGTGTTACCAGAATGAAAATCTGGTGTCCTAACCCCTAGACGAACGGACCTTTTCGCTAAAAGAGGCCGCAAAGATAACTTTGCCGGATGGAATTGCAAATCCTGAAATTAAAATAATTGCAATGGGAACAAATCCGTTGGTTTTAGGCTTCAATGAATATATTTTTGGGCGCAAATTTTAAAATCCAACTATCATGACAAAAATCGGGATCAATGGTTTTGGCCGCATCGGTCGCTTGGCTTTTCGTGCTGCTATCAACAGAAAAGATATCGAAATAGTAGGCATCAACGACATTGTTGATCCTGAATACATGGCGTACATGCTGAAGTATGACTCTACACATGGAAAGTTTGTTGGCACCGTGGAAGTAAAAGACAAAAACCTGGTGGTCAACGGAAAGACCATCCGCGTGACAGCGGAAAAAGATCCTACGAATTTAAAATGGAATGAAGTTGGTGCCGAAATCGTCATCGAATCAACCGGATTGTTCTTAACACAACCGGACGCGCAAAAACATATTACCGCTGGTGCTAAAAAAGTGGTCATGTCGGCACCCGCAAAGGACGACACTCCTACCTTCGTGATGGGCGTGAATCACAAAAAATTAACGGCTCAGCATACGATCATCTCTAACGCCTCTTGCACGACCAACTGCCTTGCCCCAGTGGCAAAAGTTTTGCACGATAAATTTGGAATCGCAGAAGGTTTGATGAGCACTATTCACGCCGTGACAGCTACACAAAAAACCGTTGACTCTCCGTCGATGAAAGATTGGCGCGGTGGTCGCGGAGCGTACCAAAATATTATCCCTTCATCCACGGGTGCAGCAAAGGCAGTGGCACTGGTGATCCCAGAACTGAAAGGAAAACTTACCGGTATGTCCTTCCGAGTGCCCGTAGCCGATGTATCTGTTGTTGATTTGACCGTACGCTTAGAGAGGCCTGCTTCTTATGACCAAATCAAAGCCGCCATGAAGGAGGCTTCAGAAGGCGAGATGAAAGGCATTTTAGGATACACTGAAGACGAAGTGGTGTCACAGGATTTCCTTGGCGACGCACGCACTTCCATCTTCGATGCCAAGGCAGGAATTGCCCTCAATAATAATTTTGTTAAAGTGGTCTCCTGGTACGATAACGAGTGGGGCTACTCCAACAAGTTGATCGATATTGTTCAAGAGCTAGCCAAACTCAAATAATCGTTCAAAAAACATGACGTGGAAGACGCCCTTGGGCGTCTTTCTTATTTTCGCGCCAATCAGTAACTTCGAAATCATTAACTTGCGTCTATGGGGGAACTTCGGGCTGACCTAAGCAAAGTCAAAAAAAGCTACTTTAATCTTCTGAGCGCCTACAAATCCGCCGGAAAGATGGATGGAAGATATTTGCCTTGCATTGTAAAGTGGGGAATTCAACTGGGCGTCAACGCAGATGACTTGCGAGACCAAGAAAAGAGCGAACCATCCTTACCCAGCGAAAAAACAGCCCGCATCGAAGCTCTTTATCACCTCGTCTATATGATCTACCTTGATCGAGTAGTAGAAGACCTCGAACTTGAAGTGGCCGCCGACTACGCCATAAAATTGGGGTTTCAAAAAGAACTGGTGGGTGATCTGTTCAAATCGATTGCAACAATTCCATATGACGCAACTTCGCCTCAAGACATTCAGAAAGAGGTAGAAGACTTTATCAAAATCCAGAACGGGTAATTTCGACCCAAGCGACCTTCCAGCCCCCCTACTTTTAGTTACGGATGTAGGTTTTTGCCACGATTTGAAAGAATCCTCGGCCTTGGCTTGAGCATCTTTGTGTCATCAAAACAACAACTATGGAATCCATGAAGATGATCACGAACACGAATTTGAAGGGACGGTTCAGACAGGTGATGGTTCTACTGATCATTATCGTGGTTGGTATCATCGTCTCCCGAATACTGGGCTTCTAACCTATTCTCATACAAAGCCTAACCAACCAAAGCCTCCCAGCGTCAGAAATTCTAGCGAAGTAGCGTGCTGATTCCTTAGTTTTACACCATGGAATTCGGCCAAGAAATCTTCCTCAACCATCTCGCTCAAACTTCGCCCTTCCCTTTTCTGATCCCCGTAGAAAAAGCCAAGGGTACTTTCTTGTACTCCCCCGACGGCAAAAAATACATGGATCTCATCTCTGGAATTGGAGTGAGCAACATTGGTCATGGACATCCACACGTGGTGCAGGCGATCAAAAATCAAGTAGACAAACACCTGCACGTGATGGTGTACGGCGAGTACATTCAATCTCCCTCCAACCGTCTTGCCAAAAAGCTGAGCGAGCTGTTGCCCCCTTCGCTGAATTGCAGTTATCTCGTGAATTCGGGTACGGAGGCAAATGAGGCAGCTTTAAAACTCGCCAAAAGAATCACCGGCAGAACAGAGATCATTTCTTGCAAAAAATCATATCACGGCAGCACGCACGGCTCGATGAGCGTATCTGGAAACGAAATAAAGAAGAGGGCTTTCCGTCCGCTGCTTCCACAGGTAAGGTTTATCGAATTCAACAACCAAGTCGACTTGAAGCAGATCACTGACCGTACCGCCTGCGTGATCATGGAAACGGTACAGGGAGACGCGGGTGTTCGCGTTCCTTCAAAAGATTACCTTCAGGCGGTAAGAAAGCAATGCACGGACACCGGTGCCCAACTTATTCTGGACGAAATCCAGTGTGGCATGGGGCGTACGGGTACGTTGTTCGCGTTCCAGCAATTCGATATTGTGCCGGATATTCTCACCATCGGCAAAGCCTTCGGAGGCGGCCTACCCATTGCAGCTTTCATTTCTACTCGTGAAAAAATGAAATTGCTCACGCACGATCCGATGCTTGGGCACATCACCACTTTCGGCGGCAACCCGGTTTGCTGCGCTTCTGCTTTGGCGACCCTTGAAGTAATTCAAAATGAAAAAATTCTCGACCATGTTGAAGCCAAAGGAAAATTGATCGAAAACTTGCTCCAGCACAAAAAAATTAAGGAGCTCAGGAGAATCGGACTCCTATTTGCCATCGATTTCGACAGCGAAGAAAGAGTCAACCGCATCGTAAATTCTTGCAAGGAAAATGGCGTCATCTGCTATTGGTTTTTATCCCACCCATATAGTTTTAGAATTGCACCTCCTCTTACCATTTCGGAAACCGAAATAAGGGAGGCCTGCACGATCATTTTGAAGGCGATCGAAAATTCCTGATCTTTCTACTCATGGATATTTCTGTTGCAAAACTCGACGGCATTTTCAAAACACTGATCATTTTCGTTATTGTGATCACCGGCGCGGTATTACTTAAAGACATCACCGTCCCTATTGTGTTTGCAGCACTGTTCTCGGTAATGATGTTGCCAATCGTCAAGCGCCTTCAAAAAAAAGTGGGCAGAATTTCTGCCATCCTGATTGTACTTTCTGCTTCGCTAATGTTGATTGCGCTGATGATGTGGTTTGTGATTTCACAGCTGGCTAGTTTGGTGGCCAGTCTTCCCGACCTCGAAGAAAAATTCACCGCATTCGTTTTGTCGTTAAGCACGACGATCAATGCGAATCTGCAGATATCTACCGTCGAGCAAACCCAGTTGCTCAAAGATGTCATCCGTCACTTTTCCTCGTACGTGGCCGACCTGCTGCTTTCTACCTCTTATTTTGTATATTTTTTTATTCAGGTGCCCATATATATATTTCTTTTCCTTCTCTATCGAGAACGGTTCAAGGATTTTCTGAGAGCCCTTACTCCCAATTCTGATTTGAAATGGAAAGATGAAATTCAAGGGGTGGTGCGGGGTTACATTTCTGGATTGTCTCTGGTGGTGCTCATCGCGGCGATTTTAAACAGCACTGGCTTACTGATTCTTGGAATCAAACACGCCATTTTCTTTGGATTTCTTTCGGGCATGCTCACGATGATCCCGTATGTGGGTATTTCAATCGGGGCCTCTCTGCCAGCGATTTTTGCACTCCTCACAAAAGATAGCGCTTGGTATGCATTGGGCGTAATCGGGGTCCATGCGTTCGTACAGTTTCTTGAAGCCAATTTCATTACCCCAAAAATCACGGGCTCGCGAATCAGCATCAACGCGTTTGCAGCAATTATCGCCCTGCTGATAGGTGGAAAAATCTGGGGCATAGCCGGAATGATATTGGCGGTGCCATTAATTGGTGTGTTCAAGATATTAATCAGCTACTCTCCTTCCCTTAAGCCGTTAGTCATTCTACTGGGCGATGAAAATTCAAAGGGTATCCCGGAGAACAAATAGAATTACTTCCTAAAACCTACATGATCGATTAATCCTCCAACAAAGATTGGTAACTCTACCATTTGTTGGTACTTTCACGCTCATGCGGACTTTGGCGGTCTTTTTGGCTTTATCGCTAGGCCTCACCCCTGCTTATTCCCAAACGGTGAAGGCTTACATCGACAAGGGCGATCGTTTCTTTGGGCGGTCGGACTTCAAGTCGGCATTGATGAATTACGAAGCTGCTGAAAAAATCGCTCCAAAAGATGCAAAAGTAAAATATCGCATCGGGCACGTTTTCCTTTCTCTGGGCAATGAAGTAAAAGCCCTTCCCTATTTGGAGGAAGCGGCCAGAATCCAGCCCGACGTCGACCCGGACATGGACTATTTTTTAGGGGTTGCCCTGCAGATGAATTTCCGTTTCTATTCCGCAATGGAGCACTTCAAAAAATACCGAGCGAAAAATAAAAGAATGTCCGACGTGGCCGACCACAAGATCCGCGAATGTAAATTGGGTGACTCGCTGCTCAACAATCCGGTCTATTGCTCAATCAAAGTACTAGAGTGGCCCGTCAACTCCATGTACCAAGACTACGGGCCGGCCCTCCCTTCTGATGAAAGCCGGCTGATCTTCACGTCAGCTCGCGACACTTCCAAGTTTGACAAAAAGAATCGCACTGTTTTTGAGGACGTAGTGATGAGCGTACGACAAGCAGGCCAATGGTCCGTACCGGAAAAATTAAGCCCCAGAATCAACGACACCTTTCATGACGCGGTCACCTATCTAACACCCGACGGCAACACCATTTTCCTCTACTATGAAAAAGGAAATGGCGACATCTATCAATCCCATCTAAAAGGCGGTGAATGGAGCGAACCAGTTCCGATGGGCCCGGAGATCAATACGGTTTCTTGGGAGACCTCGGGTTGTGTATCGCAAGACGGCTCCAAGTTTTATTTTACGAGCGATCGGCCAGGAGGTGAAGGAGGCCTGGATATATATGTTTCTGAAAAACTTGCCAACGGAACTTGGGGCAAAGCGTTGAACCTAGGTCCCACTATCAACACACCTGGAAACGAAGACGCTCCATTCATTCATCAAGATGGCACACTCTATTTCGGCTCCGACGGCCATCCGGGATTGGGTGACTATGATATTTTCAAAAGCGTCAGAAAAGGCGATCAATGGTCGAAGCCCGAAAATCTTGGGTACCCGGTAAACACACCTAAAATGGAGAACTACTTCTTTTTGTCGAAAGACAAGAAACGTGGGTACTTTAGTTCGGTGCGGCATGAAGGTGTAGGCAACTCAGACATTTGCGAAGTCATCTTTTTTGATCCACCACCAAAGAAAGTTGAACCTGTAGTGGCGAAGGAAGAGCCCAAGAAACCAGAGCCCAAGAAGGAAGCTCAAAAAGACGAATTTGCTGACGCCATTGTGAGTTTGCAAAAAGATTTGGGGTTTGCTTCCAAGCTCGTCGGAAGGGTCATCGACGCCGACAATGCAAAACCATTGCGGGCACAGATTACTTTGGTGGATAACTCAACAAACACCGTAAAACAACGCGTTTACTCCAACGACAGCACCGGCGAATTCAATATCGTGATTCCCCATGGTGGGAATTATGGAATCAATACGTCGGTAGACGGCTATCTGTTCAACTCATTGAATTTCGAGGTGCCGATGTATTCTGAAGAACAGGATATCGAGACGGCCATTCTAATGCAGAAAGTGACTGTCGGTTCGAAGGCAGTAATGAAGAATATTTTCTTCGACGTAGGCAAGGCCGAACTAAAAAACGAATCACTTGGCGAATTAGAACATATTCTCGATCTGCTAACCAACAATACCGGCGTCAAGCTCCAAATTAATGGGCACACGGACAACTCAGGAAATGCAGTTTCCAACAAAGCACTTTCTCTCAAGCGCGCTGAGACGGTAGTGGCCTTCCTCGTGGCCCGCGGAATCGAAGCCAATCGCTTGACGGCGGTAGGCTACGGCCAAGAACGGCCCATCGTTTCCAACGACGACGAATCCGGCGGCCGTGAAATCAATCGGAGAACTGAAATAGAGGTAGTAGAAACAGAGGCCGCAAAAAACTAGGTCAGGCCGACCTCAATTCAAGAAATTCATCCCACTCATCATGACGTGCATTACTGACATCGCGTAAAAAAAGCGCATAACTCGGTTTGAATGGTTTGCGCTTCAGTGGCATGTTGGCTTGTTCGGGGGTGTAGTCGCCTTTCTTGGCGTTGCACCGTTTACAGGCGGTCACCAAGTTTTGCCAGCTGTGCGGCCCGCCTTTGGAGCTCGGGATCACGTGGTCCAGCGTGAGGTCGCGCCGCGTACCACAATACTGACATTCTTGGTTATCGCGCTTGAAAACGTTTTGGCGTGTTAATGTTACCCCTTTGTAAGGTGCGTGAACATACCTATTGAGGCGTATCACCGAAGGCATCGGATAAGAATGCGTGACCGTATGCAGTTTGTGTCCATTGGCAGGGCGAACCATTTCGCTTTTGTTCAGGTAAACCAAAATAAAAGCCCTCTCCACCGAACAAACCATCAGTGGGCTAAAGTCTTGATTCAGTACCAACACACGGGTATTCACGATGTTAAGATAGAACCAATCTTTGGTTTTATCAATAGGGCGCACAGTGGCGCCGGAAGAATCAGCTTAAAATTCTGCGAATAAAAGCCAGCTCATGCGAGTAGATCTTTGTGTCTGAACTAAGGATGCCTTCGTCATTCAAATGATCAATGCGCACTTGGCCAAAGGCGTGAATCACTTTATTCTCCCCAAGAATTATTCCTGTGTGGACCACATTATTTTTTTTGTCTTTGAAAAACGCAACATCGGCGGTCTTCGATGAAGCCAAATCCTTGATTTTTTTGCCGAATTGGCTTTGCAATTGCATAGTCCATGGCAGTGTGTAGCCCGCAATTCGAAACACCACGCTGACAAGGCCTTGGGCGGAAATACCAAACGGGCTCCTTCCTCCCGGTACTTCAGGGGCATTTACGTATTTCATCGCGACGGACTTCACAAATTCCGCATCGCGTTTTTGTGCTATCGACTTGGCCTCGCCATTGAAGGCAAACTGCTCGTCCATTTTAAAAAGCTCGGCCGACGAGATGGGCACAATGCTCCCCATTAAAATCGGCAACCTACTTTTTTGGTATAGCATCGTCGACACCAAGTCAAGAGTGATCTTAAAATCGGCTTGACTTATTTGATCAAAATACTCTCTCGAAATGGAGTGGTGATGAAGGCGGTGTATCCACCCTTCTACTCCTTCGGTCCTTATCAAGTACCAAGATTTGTCCTTGGTTCTATTGACTACCTCGTAGGAATCACCAAACAATAGTTGATATTTCTGCGATACCGCTTTCGCTTCGTCAAAAACGGGAACGATCGATAGTCGACAAACTCCATAATCAGGTTCCATCATCGCAATTTGATTCTGCTTAATTCACGTTTCACATCGCGTTCTTTGATGCTCTCACGTTTGTCGTGAAGTTTTTTACCACGACCGATTGCTATTTCCAATTTAGCTAAACCGCGTTCATTAATAAACAGTCGGGTGGGAACAAGGGCCAACCCTTTTTCCTCGATCTTTGCTTCCAGCTTCTTCAGCTCCGCCTTTTTCAACAATAATTTTCTCTCGCGCGAAGCCTCATGATTGTAATGGGTGCCTTGGGCATACGGAGTAATATTGATCCCCTTGGCATACGCCTCGCCATTGTTAAAGTAGCAAAAACCATCTTGCAAGTTGACTTTCCCTTCGCGAATAGACTTAATCTCCGTGCCTTTCAACGCAATCCCTGCAATAAATTTTTCGAGCAGCTCATATTGAAAGCCAGCTTGCTTATTCCGGATATTGATATCGTTTGAAAATCTGTTCTTCATTTTCAGGGGTGCAAAAATACAGACTTCACGCAAATAATCTTGCTTTGTACAATTCTATGAATTCCGTCAGTCTTTTCCTTCGATATTGCATGATGAACCGCGGGTGCGGCAATGCAACTATGTTTTCAAAAAATCGATATCGTTTGTTGAGATGCTGAATGAACTTGAAGTTCTCCCCTTCGCCCAGGCAAAAACAAATTTTTTGGTGCATTCCCATGGCCATCTGCTCTTTCAAACATTTCACGATGAACGTCTCCAATAACGCAGGTAAACCTTTTATGTCATAGTAATTTAGGTTTTTATCCTCTCTCACAAATCCCAACGGGGATACGGCACCGAAATAAAATTGACTATAAAACTTTTCAGGTCCACCACATGAGTCAATCATTGCATAAATGAAATCGGCCGAAAGCTCCCGTTTCTTGGCCAACTCGTTGTTGATACCCAGCGCTTCCAACTTGACAGGATCCGTGAACGGAATTCCTGTGATTCCCCCACCAAATCTCCCGGGATTTATCCCCAGAATCATCGTTCTGCCTTTGTCGTCGGAATAAAATTTCCTATAAAACTGTTCACAAAAAGCCATTGAAAGCTTATCCCGATAAGGATTCATCACGTCTACTCCTTTCGGCAACTGAACTTTAATTCTCAATTTCCTTTGGAAAGAAAGAATTTGATCCGCTAAAGTCATGGCAGAAGTTCGATCAGCTTCTTGATCTGCTGCTGATTTTTTTCTGAATTGATGTTGTTGACGATCCCCTCTTTTTCCCGGGTGGTAAGCCGCCAACTCAATGACGCCCTGGCATTATTTTGTCGAATGCTGTCCATCTTTTGTAAGATCGACACGTAATTTTCAGCTTGGTACTGTATATCCACTCGGTAGATAGGTGCTTTCAACCAGCTATGCGCCTCGCCGATAAGGAGGTCGCTACTTATGTCTTGAAAGTTTTCAAAATTGTTGTAAACGCTGCTGATCGGCTGTGTGATGTCGTCCACGATCGTCGAACCTGTTGCGGTCGTAATGTCCCTCAGTTTTGGCGAGTCGCGGATAGACAGGAAAACCACGCCGGAAGTATTCTCACCCACCCAATCTTTGAATGCATAAAGAAAACGAACGGCATCAGATAGACCAAAATTATCCGAGATGCCGGCATCCATGATCTGAATGCGAGGCTCCGTTGGCAATGATGTATTTGGAGTAATGTAGGGGAAGGTGGCACTCATCCTCAGTGCCGAAAGAAACCGCAGCTGAGGCGCGCCGTGATCATGGAAGAACCGCATAAAATCAAGGCCACTGATTTTTGATCCGCCATAGCTTCTTTGAATATCATAATTCATGAACGAAACAGGGCGTGAGGCAATGTAGATCTTGCGGCCGTCGTTCACCACGGTTGGCGTCAGGATGGCCAGCGGGATGATGCCTTGTTTTTCAAAGGGTGCGTAGTCCGTGATAGGTTTGTCCAGATAACCGAATGTGATTTTGTTGAGTTGGTCTTCAAAAGTGAAAGCCCTGTCACGCTCATAGTCGATGCCAGCATATTGAAATTTAGTGAACCCAACAAAGAGGTCGTTGGCAAGCAAACTAAAGATCAGCGGATTGAGGTTGTCCCTGGAGATTTTGCGGCGGTGAACTTCGGCATAAGGATCAACGGCTTCTCCCCGGAGGTTTCTCAGCTTCAGTTCTCGAAAGTAGCTCGCGCCAATCAGCCCGCCCGATGCTCCTGTGATCAGCACCGCGTTGTTCATCAATTTTCCTTTCGTGACGCTATCACAATATTGCAGGGAATTGAGCGTCCACAGGGCAGCCCGTTTTCCTCCCCCACTTACGCATAGAAAAACCATCTTTGGTTTTGTCGAAAACTTGGCCCGCCAGTTTTTCAATTGAACGAGCGAGGTCTGTCGATCTTGTTCCATCGCCACGCTATCGGCCTGGCTTTCGAGCGATTCTATGGTGTAAGGTACCGGTGCTTCCTGATAGTCGAGACCAAATGCCTCGTATTTTTTGGTGAAGTAGTCTTCGCCCACCAAGTAGTTGATCCCCAGAAATACGATCAGGCCCATGGTTGCACTCCATTCGCCAAACCAATAGGAAAATGCACCAAACATCATGACGAAAATGGTAAGGAAGATCATGAAGCTGGCAGCCGCGGGCAATTGAAATGCGGGAGAGTCTTTAAATATTCCCAAGATCAACACAAATGTAAAAATGAGCACCTCGATGATGATGAGGTTAAAATGGTTTTGATCAAAAACTTGGAGGATAGTTGCCTTGTCATAAAAGGAAGTGTCTTGAACCTTGCGTATTCTTAGCTTGCTATCAAGGTAATTGTCAACGCGTACTTGCTTTTTTCTGGCGATGTCCAACTTTTTCAATGCGCTGGCTCTGGTCACTTGCACATTTTGCTTGATCTTTTCATCGATCTTACAAACCATGTACTTGAAAATATCTTTGTTAGTGAAGCTGAAGTAAAACGAAAAGAGAAACGTCATTAGCGCATATCCTGCCGCAAACCCCAATAGATGAACCACCAGCTCTCCGGCCGTCGTGTGCTCATTGTTAATCTGAAAACCAATGACTTCATACAAGTAGGTGATCAGAAACAGCAACGGAAGTAAACTGTTGTTGATGACGAACTTCCGAAAAGGACGCGGCAAGGTACCCACAAAAGAAAAACGATGGCCGTCGGAAATATAGCAGGTGATGTGGAATGCCATGCTGAACCCCGCGGTGAGCACGCCCATGATCATAAAGCTCTTGAAATCAACTCTATTGAGGTACTCGGGATCGAGAAACAGGTACGGAATGCCTAAGTATTTACCAAAGTTGCCAGTGACCATGGCAAACAACAGGATCCAACACAAAACGAGCACAATATTCCTCCTAATGTTGTTTAGAAAGAGCTGTACAGGGAACGAGTAGAATAAATTCGGCAGAAAAAAATAAAGCTTTCGCATAGACAGAATTGGAGTTCAAGTTACGCAAATTAATTCCAGATTACAGCCGGCAAATTCAAGTCGATCGTTATTCGCTGACTGCAGTAACAATTCGTAATTTGCCATTGGTTATTCGCAAACTACTTGGAAAAGCTTTTTCAAATCTATCGGTCATCGGCCGGCTCTGGCAAAACACGCACGCTGGCCAAAGAATATTTGAAGCTGGCGTTTCGTTTTAGATCCGATTATTTCAAGCACATTCTCGCGGTGACATTCACCAACAAGAGCACGCAGGAAATGAAGGATCGGATTATGCGGTACCTCGACGAGTTCGCCCAGGGAAAACCAAACGAACTGGCCAAGGAATTGCAGGCCGAACTTGGACTTGACGCGGCTACCTTTCAGAGCCATTCACGTGAAGTGCAAGCTGAGATTCTTCACAACTATCATGAATTCTCAATCAGTACAATCGATGCCTTCTTTCAAAGAGTAATTCGCTCTTTTACGCGCGAAGCGGGAATCCTGGGGGACTATCGCCTGGAAGTTGAAAATGACGAAGTGATGGAACAAGTCATCAGCAACTTGATTGGCGAGCTGGGAGAAAGCGAACAATTGACCAAATGGATTGTTGAGTTGGCTCTTCAAAATCTGGAAAACGATCGCTCGTGGGATATGCGGCAGAGTTTGGCGTCATTCTCCAACGAAATCTTCAGGGAAGAATTTAAATCGATCGAAGGCAATTTAACACTAGCAGTACGGACCAAAAATTTCTTTCCCAACGCACTCAAGGCCCTTCAGGAAAAAAAATATTCCTTCCTGAATTTTGTACGGGCTAAAACACAGCGCCTGTTGGAAGACGTACAATCGAAAGGGCTACGTGCGGAGGATTTTAAGTACAGTGGCGGTATTTACAATTTCCTAGAAAAATTTGTTCGCCTGAATTCGGTCAAGGATTTCACTGACAAAGACAAGGGGTCGCGCGTAGACAATGAATTTCAAAACGGAAAGAATTGGCCCAGCAAAGATCACGCGAGAGGCAAAGAAATCGTTCAACTGGCGGATCAAAAATGGATTCCAATGCTGAATGAGATTCTTGATTTTCGAAAGAAAAACTTTGAGATTGCCTTATCGGCTGAAATTGCGCTTAACAATTTTTACGCATTCGGATTGCTCACCGATATTTCTCGAAAGCTGGGTGAATACAAAAAAGAAAACAACCTGATGCTGTTGGCCGATGCTCCTCAATTCCTCAACAGCATTATCGACAACAGCGACACACCTTTTATCTATGAGAAAGCTGGCTCTTTTTATAAGAATTTTCTCATCGACGAATTTCAAGATACTTCCGGTCTGCAATGGAAAAATTTTCAGCCACTCCTGACTAACAGCCTGGACAGCGGCCATCGAAGTTTAATTGTCGGCGACGTGAAGCAGGCAGTTTACCGCTGGCGCGGTGGAGACCAAAACCTGCTGCCAAATGCAGACCAAACGATTGGGTTAGAACGCACCGATACCAAGTTGCTCGATAAAAATTTCAGAAGCGTCAGGGAGATCGTTTCGTTCAACAATGAATTGTTCAAAACAGCTTCGGCGATCGTCGCTTCCGAAACAGGCTTGGCCATTTCCTTAAAAGAATACATCGACGTGGCGCAGACGGTCACGCGAACTGAAGATGGATATGCGATGGTCAAATTCGTTGAAGAGGACGGATTGGTGAAATGGACAGATCGCGCCATGGAGCAGATGGTGCAACACGTGGAAGAGCTTCAACGGAACGGCGTCAGACCGCAAGACATCGCATTGCTTGTACGCAGAAACGACGAAGGTGAAAAAATCATCTCCTACTTACTCGACCACAAGAATTCAACGAAGGCCCACGCAACCTGTGTTTACGACGTAGTGTCAAGTGAATCGCTGCGTATAGACAGCGCATCGTCCGTCAACTTGATTGTGGCGGCCTTGACTTACTTGCTCAACCCGATGGACGATATTGCAAGAGCTCAGCTCATCTACGAATACGCACGGCACCAAAACCTTACGAAGCCGTTGTCGGATGTTTTTGCGTCGTCCAACCCGGCCATTTTTGAAAACAGCCTTCCTACCGAGTTTATACAGAAGAAAAGCCTTTTGAGAAAGCTTGCTCTCTTTGAAATGACGGAATCGCTCATTGATATATTTCAGCTGAAGGAGATTTCAGGTGAACTCCCCTACCTTCTGGCGTTTCAGGACTTGGTTTTGGAATTTGCTCATCGCGAACGAAATGATCTCGGCGCTTTTTTGGTCTGGTGGCTGGAATACAAATTCAAGAAATCGATCGTTGCGCCCGCTTCTGCCGACGCCATGCAGCTATTTACTGTTCATAAAGCAAAAGGTCTGCAGTTCAAATATGTCATCGTTCCTTTTTGCTCATGGAGCCTGGATCACGAACCGATGCGGGCCCCCAACCTCTGGGTTAAGTCTGACGAATCTATTTTCAAAAACATTGGGTATGTACCTGTCAAATACTCCGGGACTTTGCGGGAATCGTTGTTTGCTGAGGACTATCACGTTGAGCACTCACGCATTTTTCTCGACAATTTCAATTTGCTTTACGTGGCTTTAACTCGCGCCGAGAAAGGCTTGTTCGTTGTTGCACCCGACCCTTCAGTGCCGCGTATTTTCAAAACTTCGATTGCGCGCCTTCTCTATGAAGGCATCGAGCGTTCTGCGGCATTGTCATCGACTTGGAATAAAGCCGCACAAAGCTGGAGTTCAGGGCAAATAGCACAGGTTGAAATGGCACAGACATTGACGCAGACAACCTCCCTTCAGAGTTACAACACCGGTTCCTGGCGTTCCAAACTCGTGGTAAAGCACTCCGCACACTCGTTCGATGACTCTGAAAAAGACCAACGCAAAAAAATAAATTTTGGCATCCATCTTCATGCGGCATTTGCACGTGTAACTACCGGTAATGATATACCCAAAGCGATAGATCAATTGGAATCTGATGGCGCCATTCATCAATCGGAAAAAGAAGAACTCATACGCCAAATGAATCGGCTGATGGCCAATCCGCAAGTTGCGAATTGGTTTTCGGAGGAATGGGAAGTGCGCAATGAGGCTCATTCGATTTTGCCAAAAGGAAAAGAATATAGAATTGACAGGCTGTTGTTGAAGGGCAAAGAAGCGGTCATCATCGACTTTAAAACGGGGAAAGCAAAAAAAGAAGACCAGAAACAGATTGGTGAATACTGCCACATCCTAAATCAGATGGGGTTCTCGTCGGAAGGGTATCTCCTATACTTAACAGAAGGAGAAGTTGTCAACGTTGTGCCTCCAAAGGCGCCGAAGATGAAAAATAAAAGTCAACTAGGTTTGGATTTTTGAGATGGATCAACTCGAAGAAAAAGTATTTGCAGTAGAAAACGTATTCAAGAAACTTGATGCGGAGATTTCAAAATTTCAATCATGGTCGACCTTGAGTTGCGATTTTGGCTGCGGTAAATGTTGTTTCAAATCCGACATCGAGGCAACTCCCCTGGAATTTCTTCCCTTCGCGTTGCATCTTTTCAAAGCAAATCAGGCGGAAGTGTGGTTACAAAAATTAATCGGCTCAAAAGCCGGTGTCTGCCTGATCCTTCACCCCCATCAATCGGGCGCAGGCTTATGCTCAGAATATGCTTACCGCGGACTGATTTGTAGGTTGTTTGGATATTCCGCTCGCACCAATAAGTATGGAAAACGCGAACTCGTGACGTGTCAAATCATTAAAACCGGTCAAGCAGAAAAATTTGCTGACGCGGAAAAGAAAATTGATGCGGGAATGGATGTACCTGTAATGAGCGAATACTACATGCAGTTGGCTTCGGTCGACTTTGAAATGGCCCGCACATTTTATCCCATCAATGAAGCGATTCGAAAAGCAATACAGGAAGTACTGCACTATTATGCATACCGATAACTCGTACTCATTTTGTCTAGAATGTTGCGCGGGACGTGAATTTGCTCACCACGGTGTTTAAGATGGCGGCTGGCTTTACTTTCTTTCCGGGGACCTTCACCGAGTCTTTTTTGGCGTCTGAAAAATAAACCGACGTGACGATAATGGCTCCTGCTACCAGGACTCCCAATACCATAATCAAGTCTTTATACGTCAGTTTTTTCATATCAACGATCCTCCAAATCTACCAACCTTGTGCCAAACCTGAAATCGACCACTGTGGGGTAATTTCGCGGATTCGATTTCGTTTCTGTTCATTCGCGTACAGTGAATTTAGCCTATTCGTACAGTGAATACTTAACAAGTTGTTAAAAGTTACACGCTAAGCACCTCGTTAAAAATCTATCGTTTTATGGTTAAATTTACAGCCATGAAAAAATCAGCGTTAATCCAGTTGTCGGTCGTGATGTTGGTGTCGATGTGGTCTGTTAGAGCCTACGCACAAGCTGAAAATCATCTCGTTGGATCGCCAGTGAAGTGGATGACATTTGAGGAAGCGGTCGAAAAATCGAAAACGGAAAAGCGCAAAATATTCATCGACGTTTTTACCGACTGGTGTGGTTGGTGCAAGGTGATGGACAAAAACACCTTTCCTGACACCGAAGTTGCTAAAGTCTTGAACGAGAAGTTTTATCCCGTAAAGTTCAATGCCGAGCAAACGGAAGATGTCGTATTCCGTGGCACTACATTCAAATATGTTTCTCAAGGGCAAAGCGGATATCATCAGCTAGCGGCTGCTTTGCTCAACGGTCAGCTTAGCTATCCCAATTTTGTTTTCTTAGATGAAGAGTTCAGGATCATCTCCGTTGATCAGAGCTCCAGTTCCCTCCCTGGATACAAGAAACCAGAAGACTTCTACCCTTTCTTGAGCTTCGTGGGAACTGAGTCCTACCAGAAAATGAAACTCGCGGAATACCTGAAGGGATACAAATCCCCGTACTTAGCGACCGATGCTGCTCACAAGTCAAATTGATCGGCACAAAAAAAGCCTGCGCACACGCAAGCTTTCATTTTCCAAATGAATAGATATTCTAATCCTTAGAAGGGACGATTGCCCTTTTCCTTTTCTTCAGTCCTTACCTTGTCTACGTAGCTCAAACCACCCACAAAACCAATCGTCAGGGCTACAATAATCATGAACAAATTGGCGCCATCGCCTACGATTTGATTGAAGATAAAATCCATACGTGTTTCTTTAAGTCGCACCAAAGATAGAGCCTTATTCGAAAATCCGAAAAGAATTTTTGCCCTTAAATTCCAAGCTCTTCGCGATTCATTCTTAACGTTTCTATGATAAAAGAGATGTGATCCTGAAGCTCAACGCCAAACAACTCGGCTCCTTTATAGACTTCATGGCGATCGACTTTGGCGGCAAACCCCTTGTCTTTGAGCTTTTTGACAACCGATTTGGTCTCTAAAGTGGCAATCCCTTCCGGGCGAACCTGACTACACGCCACGATGAAGCCAGTGATTTCGTCGCACGCCAAAAGCGCTTTATCCAGCAGGGTGTTGTAAGGCACATTCCAATGCGTGTAATGGGCCGATACGGCGTGGGCAACCTCGGCTTCCCCCAGTAGATTTAATTTCTCCACTATGATAGTTGGATGTTTTTCGGGGAACGCTTCATAATCGGCATCGTGAAGTAAACCAGCAATTGCCCAACGCTCCACGTCCTGGTCAAGCTTAGTTGCATAGGCTTCCATCACCAATTCCACCGTGCGCATGTGACGTAGCAAACTTTCGCTTTTCGTCATCGTAAATAAGAGTTCGCGGGCTTCTTGTCTATTCATAGTTCTTGTTTCTACAATTATAAAAATAAAAAAGGAGCCGCCGAATGGCAGCCCCTTTCTCTTGTTTGTTTAGTCTAGTTAGTATCCTTCATTCTGAATAAGATTGGGATTCACAATGATCTCTCGCTGCGGGATCGGGAATACCAACGAGGGCGAATTCCAGGGTGTAGCGGGTACTGTAGCAACATCGGTTGCGCTACGCTTGTAATCAGATAACCATTGTCCTTCAAAGGCCAGCTCCCAACGTCTCTCATCGAGTATATTTTGAATAGATACCGATGCGAGGGGGGTAACTCCCGCCCGGTTGCGAACGATGTTGACATCGCTCAGAGGTGCGTTGCCCACGGTAGTACCCATCCTGAGGTTCCCTTCTGCCCTTATCAAATACATCTCCGCCAGCCGCAATATCTTCACATTGCCATACAGATTGTCAAACTTATCTGAGTAGAAGAGCGAGCCACTTCCATCATCGGTGAACATACTTAGCCTGGAGTCTCCGCCTGGAAAAGTATTCAAGAAGTCACTGGCAATTTCTATATCTCCTCTCCCTCCTAGGTTTGATTGTGCATAATAGTTGTTCATATTATTGGTGCCTTGCTGTTCGGAAATTTGAAGGGCAAAAATATCTTCCGGCTTGTTGTAAATCCGCACGGCACGACCTATGTAAGGAAACTCGTCGGAGTAGTTCGTTTCGAGTCGATAGTAGCCTGAACTAATCACCCGATGAGCAGCATCTCGCGCCAGATCATAGGCACCTTGAGTCAGATAGACGCGGGCGAGTTGTGCCGCCGCCGCGCCCGTTGTAGCATAGTAATAAGTCTCATTATCAGGTGGCGGGAGCTTGGTTTCGGCAGCCGTCAAATCACTGATAATTTGATCGTACACTTGTTTCACTGTATTCCTGGCTGGTGCGACATTCGCGTCATCAAGGGAATGAGTGGGGTTCAACACGATAGGTACACCCAAGTTTGAGTTTGGATCGCCATCGTTCCATGCCTTTGCAAATAGCTTAACCAATTCGAAATACATGGAGGCTCGAATAAACTTCGCTTCCCCTTCCACTTGATTACGATCGACACTGTTCACCACACTTAACGCTGCCAAAACCTCATTCACGTTGTTGATGGTAGTATAAGCATTCAACCAAACACCAGAAACAAATGTGTTGTTGATTGGAATCTCCTTGTTGGAGATCTGCGTGAGACCCTGAAATGTCCCGAAAAAATTGATGTCTGTACCGGTACTCGCAAGTAAGTCGGAATACACATAAATGCCGCCGCCATACAAATTGGTTGACCCCATATTTGCATAGGCTCCGACCAGGGTTCCTTTCACGTCTTTCGAGGTCAATAATGCTTGACTCGCGTCCACGGATGTCGAGGGTTGTATATCCAACTGATTGTTGCAGGAAGTCAATACGATGCCAACCATCAGTGATTTTAGAATATTGCTTATTTTCATACAATTCGTCTTTAGAAAATTAAAAACCTATGTTTATTCCCATCGTGTATGTCTTCGGCTGTGGTGCAGAATAAAAATCCTGGCCTTGATTGATGTTGCTTGCAAATGCATCCGCATTGACTTCTGGATCCCAACCTTTATAAGCCGTGAAGGTGAGTAGGTTCTGTGCCGAAAAGTAAATTCTCATTTTTTCCATCTTCAGCCGGCTAATCACCGCCTTGGGCAAGTTATACCCGAGTGTAAGCGTCTTTAATCTCAGGTAAGACCCGTCTGTGATGTAGCGACTTGATGGGTTAACTCCATTTGCAAAAAACAACCTCAATTGCGGAACATCGGTTACATCGCCGGGATTCTTCCAGGCACGCAGTTGGTCGGTTGTTTGGTTGTCGTAGCCGTTGCTGGCACTCGACGACATGTACTGCCCGCCGGCATTGTAAATCTTGTTGCCTTGCACGCCCTGGAACACAATGCTCAAGTCAATACCCTTGTAAGAAAAATTGTTCGTGATTCCACCTACCCATTTCGGATTGGGATTGCCTAGGACTACCTGCTGGGCCGCATTAAAATCATTGGTAGTGCCACGATTGATAGAGCCGTCGGGATTTTTTGTGTTTAACACATACAGGGCGTCGCCGTTATTTTTATCTGCCCCTGCGAATTCGCGTCCATAAAAAACACCAATGGGCTGTCCTTCGATGGCCCGGTTAAGATCATTTGTGCCCAGCAATTGGCCCGCCAGGTTGGTGATTTTATTTTCATTGTGCGCTAAGTTGAAACTCGTGGCCCATTTGAATTCACCTACGTAGTTTTGGCTACTTACCACAAACTCAACGCCTTTGTTTTCGAGGTTTCCTACGTTTTGAATGTAGGTTTGAAAACCCGACGTGCCTTTCACGTTTCTAGCGAGTAAGAGATCTGACGTTTTCTTTTGATAATAATCAATCTCAAAAGAAATCCTGCTGTTGAGAATACTGAAATCCAAGCCGATGTCCATCTGCGCTGTCGTCTCCCATTTCAAATTTGGGTTCTTCAGTTGTGAGGGAGCTTGGCCACCAGCGCCCACGTAGGGTGCCGGGCTATAAAGGCCACGCGACGCGAAGTTGCTGATCTCTGCGTTTCCTGTTAGCCCATAGCTTGCGCGCAGTTTCAAGTTGCTCACATAATTGAAGTTCTGCATGAATGACTCTTCGGATACTATCCATCCCGCAGATGCAGCGGGGAAGAATCCATAGCGGTTGTCATCACCAAATCGTGATGAACCGTCTACTCGGCCACTCAACGACAAAAGATATCTGTCTTTGAACTTGTAGTTTCCTCGCGCGAAGTAAGAGAGGAACGAAAAATTGGTAGGTGCCGCTGAAGCCGCCACGATCAGTGCCGCGCCGCTGATATTCTTATAGGCATCGCTCGGAAATTGCTGTGCCGTGATGCTTGTACCATCATTTCTGGATCGCTGAAAACTCATTCCTCCCGTGAGGTCGAACGTATGGAGGCCCATGGTCTTTTCAAATTTGAGATAATTGTTGGTGGTATAATTAACGACCAATGTAGTGGTGTTGAACCCTTGTCCGTTGGGTGTCCCCGTATCCCGCACAGTCAAAGAGCCGAGGTATTGATCTTCCGTTTGGAACAAAATGTCCGCACCCACTTCACTCCTAAAAGTCAAGCCCGGTAAGAACGTGTATGTCGCATAGGCATTGCTCCAATTCCTGTACACCGTCGCGACGTAATGCGCATTGTTCACGCTGATCATCGGGTTATAATACACGGGAAAATTTGTATTTGGCAAACCCGTGCTATTATCCAACTCTCCGCTAAGAAGTGACGTGCGGGGATCGACGGTAGGAGTAATCGGAGACAGTGCCACAATTTGAAGTGGAGTAGAAAAGAAATTGTCGTTCGAAAGTCGATGATTTTCGGTTCGTGCAAAATTGAAGTTGATTCCAAAATTGAACTTGTCGGTAGCTTTGTGATCGAGGTTCATCCGAGCGGTGAGTCTCTTAAAGCTGTTTCCGATCAATATCCCATTTTGATCACTGTACTGACCACTTACAAAGAATCTAGTCTTATCATTTCCCCCGGACGCGCTAACATCAATCTGGTTCATTGGCGCAGCGCGAAACACTTGATTTTGCCAATCGGTGTTGTACGTAGTGTAATTCGTGTTCCCCGCGGCATATCGTTGAAGCCGGCTGTTGTTGAATGCAACGTAAGGAAACGATGGATCGAGTGCGGCGGCATTTGTTGCCGCTTGGCTTTCTACATCTACATACTGCTGCGCGTTCAAGAACTGCCTACGCCCGGTTTCTTTGCTTACACCAGTGAAATAGTTGATGCTGAAGTTGGTCTTTCCTGACTTGCCCCTTTTGGTTGTGATCAATACGACACCATTGGCTGCTCGAGATCCATAAATGGCAGCCGCCGAAGCGTCCTTTAATATCTCCACGGACGCAACATCATTAAAGTTCAAATCTGCCAACGGATTGGTTTCAGCTCCATTGCTGGATTGACTTTGGCTTGTCACGGGAATCCCATCGATCACGTACAACGGCTGATTACTTGCAGACAGAGATGAAGCGCCACGAATTCTGACTTTAATTCCCTGACCGAGTTTACCGTTTTGCGATTCGATAAACACACCAGCGGCTTTTCCTTGCATGCTCTGTTCGATGCTCGTGACCGGAATTCCGTTCAAGGCGGCGCTTGAGATTTGAGCGACGTTTCCCGTAAGATCTCTTTTTTCCATCGTGCCATAACCGACCACAACCACTTCACCTAATTGCTTGGCATCGACATCCATCGAGACGTCAACAATCGCCTGCTCTCCGACGGTTATCTCTTTTGTACTTCGCCCTATGAACGTAAATGAAATGACCGCGCCTAAATTCGCAGTCAGCGAGTATTTTCCATCAACGTCGGTAGTCGTTCCGACGGCCGTTCCCTTAATCACCACATTGACACCGGCAATCGGTTGTCCATCTTCAATTGAGATTACTTTGCCGGAGATCACCCGGCTTTGCGCTAACATGCTTGTGCTGAGCAAAAGCAACCATAGAAAAATCGGTATACGTTTTATCATACGCGTTTTGTTTAGTTAACTAAATCTAAACAATGCGCAGAGCACCTAACGGCTCCGAATCAAGATCGTGTGATAATTACACCAACCTGTGGCAGCTAAGAATACGGGATAGTCTATAGACTTGCTTCCATCGCCTGCTGGACATCATTATAGATATCCTCGACGTTTTCCAAGCCTACCGAAATACGGATGAGGCCAGAAGTAATACCTACTGCCGATCGTTCGTCCTCCGATAATTTGGAATGTGTCGTAGATGCAGGATGTGTGGCGATAGTGCGTGTATCGCCCAGGTTTGAAGAATGTGAAATCATCTTCAGTGCATCCAGAAACTTCCTTCCGCGCTCTATGCCTCCCTTGATTTCGAAGGTGACTACACCCCCACCCAACCGCATCTGTTTTTTTGCAAGGGCGTGTTGAGGGTGCGAAGGCAAGAACGGATATTTGACGTATTCTACATTTTTATTTTTCTCCAGCCACTGCGCCACCAACAGTGCGTTTGCGCAATGCTTTTCCATACGCACCGCGAGCGTCTCAAGGCTTTTCGAAAGAACCCATGCATTGAATGGGGACAATGACGGCCCCGTGTGCCGGGCAAAAAAACGAATCTCCTTGATCAATTCTTTTCTCCCCAATACAGCTCCGGCAATCACACGGCCTTGGCCATCCATAAATTTTGTGGCGGAATGAGTGACAATATCGGCGCCCCACGTTGTGGGAGTTTGCAAATAAGGTGTGGCAAAACAATTGTCCACATTCAAAATGAGTTTATGCTTCTTCGCCAGTTTCCCCAGCCATTCCAGGTCGATCAGATCGAGTGCCGGATTGGAAGGGGTCTCCACAAAAATCATTTTCGTATTTGGCTGGATTTTGCTTTCCCATGACGCTGTGTCATTCAAGTCAGCATAAGTGAATCCAATATTCCATTTTGGAAAAATCGTATTAAGGATCTGATGCGTTGACCCAAAGACGGACCTTGAGGCGAGCACGTGGTCGCCTGATTTTAACAATGCGGCCATACTGATGAACATCGCCGCCATTCCGGAGGCCGTCGCAATTCCGTCTTCGGTCCCTTCAAGCAAGCACAGCTTTTCAATCAGCTCTGTGTTGTTGGGATTGGAAAAACGGGTATAAATGTTGCCTTGAATCTCATCAGCAAAAAGCGCACGCGCCTGCTCGGCATCATCAAATACGAAGCTCGAGGTTAAATACAAGGGAGCCGAGTGCTCCCTAAAATCCGATCGCTCACTTTGCGTACGGATGGCGTCAGTTTCAAAATTTCTTTTCTCCACGACCGGAATTCGTTAATCGTTTGTTAAATGTTACTGGCTGATCACCTCAAAACTATGAGTGATCTTTGCGTTCTTCTCCAATGTCTTCGCTACCGAGCAATATTTTTCGATAGAAAGGCTTACTGCCTTTTCAGCTTTGTCCTTATTGATATTGCCGTACAACCTAAAATGCGCATGCACTTCGGTGTACAGTGAAGGCACTGCATCTTTCTCTCTTTCTCCCGTCACCGTGATTTTGATGTCTTTCAAATCCTCACGTTGCTTCCTTAAAATACTGATTACATCGATTGCGCTGCAGCCTCCCATGGCCGCCAACAGGGTTTGCATCGGGCGCATGCCGCGATTATGTCCCCCGTCATTCGGCGATCCATCGAGCAAAATTTTGTTGCCCGTGTCGTTCACTGCTTCCATATTAAAGTCGCCATCTACGCGCGAGAGTTCAATCTTGATCATTTCTTTTTTTTTGAGGCCATAAACTTCCACAAATCAACGCAAGAAAACTAACGAAAGTTGCAGGCAACAAACTCGGCCAGTCGGTATCATACGTTTCGAAAAAAATCCAAGTGGCCATTCCAAAAATCATAGAGCAAAGGGCGCCCATCGCATTGGCTTTTTTCCAGTACAATCCCATGACCAGAGGCGCAAACAACGTTACCAGGCTCAAGATGGATGACTCACCGACCAAGTGATAGATGTTTGATCGCATACATGCCATCACCGTGGCCACCGTACTAAAGCCAAGGACGCATAGCCGCGCCACCATTAACAACTGTTTGTCAGTCAACTTATCACCTGCCAGCGGGCGGATAAGATTTTCAGAAAAAATGGAAGCTGGGGCAAGGATCGCCGAACTCGTGGTGCTCATGATCCCAGAAAGAAGAGACCCGAAAAATAAAACCTGAACAAAAATTCCTGTGTGAGCCAATACCATTCGAGGTAGTGCAAGCTGCGTGTCTCCCGTTTGGGAGAATTCAGGGTACAGGTGTTTTACACAAAGGCTGATAAAAAGTGGAAGCATCGCAATCATCAAATAAAGTGCGGCACCGATGAAGCAAGATCGCACGGCCACTTTTACCGAACCTGATGACATTACCCGTTGAAAAACATCTTGTGACGGCAACGAGCCAAGGCCAAGCACCGACCATGCGCTCACGTAAAGCATTACTTCTTTAAACTCCGGCTTTGGCAAGAATCGAAAGGTGCCTTCGGGCGTTTCATTGATTAAATTCGTGAACCCTCCTGCTTTTGTGCCAAGCGTTACTGCCAGTACAACAAGCCCGATAATAATAACTATGCTTTGAAAGAAGTCGGTGACAGAAATTGCCCACATGCCACCGATGAAGGTATAGAACGTGACAACACTGGCCGCAAGGATTACTCCCTGCCAGACCGGAAGGCCGGTGATGATATTCAATATCAAACCCAGCGCTACCAATTGCGCGGCTATATATCCTGCATACGGCGGTGCAAGAAAAAAACTGGCGACCAATTCCGTGCGTCGGCTGTATCGAACTTCAAAGAAATCGCCCAATGTAAGCAAGTTCATGTTGTACAGCTTGCGCGCGAAAAACATTCCGAAAAGAAGTAAGCAAAGGGCGCCACCAAAAGGATCTTCAATCACAGAATAAAGTCCGCCTTTTAAGAATTCAGCGGATGCTCCGAACACGGTTTCAGAACCAAACCAAATGGCAAAAAGGGCTGCTGAACTCAACCCCAGGGGCAAACTCCGCCCTGCCAGCATGAAATCGTCCGTACTCTTTACCCTACGCGAGGCCCAGTAGCCCACCGCGATGGTAAGTGCCAAGTAAAGAATGATGGAAACAAGGAGCAATGAACTGCCTGTTTGCTAAATCCAACTATTGTTTTCTCTTCGTCAACTGAAAAGTGCGTGTGATATTGAATCCAAAACGAACATCGCCTTTGTTGAGGTCGCCACCCGTCTCGGTGATGACGGTCCTTGAATTCAAACCCAAGCTGTTTGTGAACACCACTTGAAACACGTGACCTCCCGTCTCGATGTCGAAACCTAACCCTGCTGAATTGTAGTAAGGGGTATTTGCATGGGCGTTCATTCTCGAATAATATTCACCAATCAGCGACAAACTTCTGGTCACTTTGTATCGAGCTGCCACTCCTACGGCATAGTCATCGTTGTTCTCATAATTCTTGTCAACTGCGTTTCTGTGGACAAATACAGGTGTGACTTGTGCGGAAAACTTTGAAGAGAACTTTCGGGCGATCGGCACTTCGACTACATATCCCATGCGATCTCCTGTAGAGGGAAGAGGAATACTGGCTTGTGACGCATCGGCGGCGTTAGGGAATCCGCGATAAACAACAGTTGCAATCGCTGTGATGGTAACTGGAAAATTCTTCGTTCCAGAACTTTGATTGACCAATTTATAACGAAAATAAGCATCGTAGTCCTTGAAAACAGACGATCGTCCTATCGCTACGCTCAAACGATCACTGATTCCATACTCCAATCCCAGACGAACGTTGATCCCATCGTTGCCGTCGAGCCCAAACAGGTTATAAGCGCCGGTATTAATGCGTCCGAAGCGATGGGAGAATATAAATTCGAGCTCACCTTTACCCTTGGTTTCTACCGACTGGCCGTTGATAATTCGAGTCCCGCGGAAAGTTTGAGAAACATAGTTGGTCTCAGGTTTTTGATTTTTCTCCAGTTCTTTCATTAAGTCATCCTGAGCATTTGCTCCGATCGTTGCAAGCAATAAAAAAGCAAGGGTAAAAAATTTGTTCATAAGGGTTTGAAATTAAATTCTACAGTCACTTCCACTTCTTCGGCAATATTCTTCCAAAGCAGTTGAGGTATTTTGATTTTATAGTCGGCAAGCTTAATCATGAACTTGGCTTTCATTTTTGGTGCTCCCTTTACATTTTCCATTGAACCGTTGAGGGTCACATTTTGATCTACCCCATGAATGGTCATCTTGCCGGTGGCCGTCGCCTTTTGCTCGCCCGACGTGGCAGACTGATATCCGGAAATTTTTCCTTGAAACGTAGCCTTGGGGTACTGCTCGCTCTCCATGTATTTTTCGTTGAAATGCTCTTTCATCAAGGATTTTTCGAATTCAAATTCCTTGATCGGCACAGAGAATACGACGTCGCCGGTAGCCTCGTTATAAATGCTGCTGGCCTTCGTGTTTTCCGCGGTAATGTCCTCTATGGCCGCGTCCGAAAAGAATTTAACATATGTTTTCTCAGCCGTAAATTTTTGAGCTACTGCATCTACGCTAAACACAATACCCACAACAAACAATAAGCAGATTCTCATAAGAACAGGTTTTTGACCCTAAAATAGACAGGGTGGGCTTAAAAAGAAAATCCCCCGAAGTCCTTGACCTCAGGGGATAATCTTGTCTATAGTTGGCTTTAATCTGACACTAAGGTAATGGCAGCGCATTTTTTGGGCAATACCTGAAGCGACGGAGCGAAATATTTCCTGACGAACCGTCGATTTTTACCGATAAACTGCCTTAGACGAGTCCAAATGGCTTGAATCTGCCTTGAAAAGTCTCTTTTTGATCCGTTCCTTGAGCTGGGATTTAGACCCAGGGAACGTGGTGCGCCTGCTGATATCGTAGCTCGCATAGAAAAGCAAAATCAAAAATACCACGGCTAGGATGACGAATATTTTTTTGGGTCGGCTCATGTTATGCAAATGTAAACTCTGCTTCGCCAAGGAAAAAAGACATCCTGCAAAACCGTAGTTTGGTTATCATTGCAGCGCGATACCATGCAATACCTTTTCCCCAACGATTTCATCTTCGGCACGAGCACGGCAGCGGCTCAAATTGAAACGGCTTTTGATCATGACTGGCAGGGAGTTACGTCCAAGGATGGCTTTGTGTTCGATCGAACCACCGACCACGAACTGAGATTTGAACAAGATGCCGAGTTGATCGCTTCCTTGGCTCCTTATTATAGGATGGGGCCGATGTGGAGCAAACTTCAACGCAGCCCATGGAGTGACTTGGATCGACCTACTGTTGCCGAGTACATTTCGTTTTTGCGCGATCTTCGAAAACGCGGAGTAAAGATCATGATGGTGCTACACCATTTCACGAATCCAAAATGGTTTGCCGCATTAGACAGCTGGGAGAAAGAGGAGAACATCCACCTGTGGGTTGACTTCGCAAAAAAGGCCGTGGATGAATTTGGTGAGTATGTCAGTCTCTGGAATACTTTCAACGAGCCGAATGTTTATGCCAGCAATGGCTGGATCACCGGTTTTTTCCCTCCGTTCAAAACCAACCCGGTGAAAGCAGGTATGGCGGTGAAGAACATGGGTAAGGCGCACGATATCGTTTACGATTACATCAAATCAAAATTTCCTGACCAACCTGTGGGCATCTCTCACAATTCGATCGTGTTCTCCTCTGAAAACATACTGGGCTGGTTTCCAGCGAAGCTGAGTGACAAATGGTTTATGGATTGGATCCCAAGTCATTTCGAGAAGGTGGATTTTTTTGGGATGAGCTATTACGCCCGCGTACCCCACGATCCAATGCCTATCACCTACCTAGGCACACCCGAAAAGCTGAAACAAATGGGGCGGCCACACGATGATATGTGGGAGTACCACCCCGAGGGTCTCCGCACCTGCATAGACCGCTATTGGAAAAAGTACAAAAAGCCAATTATAATTACCGAGAACGGCGTCTGCGATGAAAGTGATGCCTTGCGTCGGCAAGCCATCCTTGATTATGCAAGGATTTTACATCAAGCGCTGCAAGACGGGATAGATATCCGCGGCTACTTTTGGTGGAGCACGTGGGACAACTTTGAATGGCATTTAGGGCCCAGTAAAAAATTCGGCCTATACGAATGTGATCTCGAAACCAAAGAGCGAAGGCCAAGGCCAAGTGCTGAAATTTTCAGAAAACTCGCACATTATAAAATGATCGAAGAAGTGGAAACGGATCCCGTAGTTATGGGTTGATCCTCTCATCAAGTACTCAATTGTTCTGTGCTCAAATAAGTTTATCTTACCGTTCACCAAACCAAACAAATTGTAAATCAAATCTTTATCTATGAAGAAAGTTATTCACCTCATTTTTTTGTTGGCTTTAGCGGGAGCTGTCCAGGCGCAAACGAAGCTGGTTGAAAAAATCACCAAGAAGGGCGATGAAATCGTTATCCCTTATGAAAAGTATGTCTTGGCCAATGGCCTCACACTGGTCGTCCACGAAGATCACAGTGATCCAGTAGTGCATGTGGATGTCACTTATCATGTGGGCTCGGCGCGTGAAGAAATTGGCAAGTCTGGTTTTGCTCACTTCTTCGAACACATGATGTTTCAAGGCAGTGACCATGTCGGCGATGATCAACATTTTAAGATCGTGACCGAATCCGGAGGTACGTTGAACGGATCAACCAACACCGACCGCACTAATTATTACGAAACAGTTCCCAGCAATCAACTCGAAAAGATGATTTGGCTTGAAGCCGACCGGATGGGCTTTTTGCTCGACGCCGTTACACAAAAGAAATTTGAAATACAGCGCGAAACGGTAAAAAACGAACGCGGGCAAAATTATGACAACCGTCCCTATGGTTTAGTGGGCGAGGTCACAAACAAAAATCTTTTTCCTTACGGCCATCCCTACTCTTGGCTGACCATCGGATACATCGAAGACCTGAATCGCGTCAACGTAAACGATCTTAAAAATTTCTTCCTTCGCTGGTATGGACCAAACAATGCTACGCTTACGATCGGTGGTGACGTAAAGACTTCCGATGTGGTCAAGATGGTAGAAAAATATTTTGGCAACATTCCGAAAGGTCCAGACGTGCAGAATATGAAGCCCACCGCTTTCGGTTTGGAAGGCGATCGCTTTGTGACCCTGGTTGACAATTACGCCAGAGTGCCGCAACTGAGCATTACATTCCCGACAGTGCCCGCTTACGATGCAGACGAGCCGGCCCTTGATTGTCTAGCCGAAGTGATCGGTCAAGGAAAAAATTCAATCCTCTATCAAGAAATCGTGAAGACACAAAAGGCGCTTAATGCTTCCGCCTTCTCCACTAATTCGGAATTGTCCGGTGCGTTTCGCCTCAGTATTACACCACTTCCCAAGGGTCAACTGGCCGATGCCAAGAAACTGGTGGAAGATGCTTTGAAAGCATTTGAAGCGCGCGGTGTCACCGACGAAGACATCGAGAAATTCAAAGGATCGTTCGAATCGCAATATATCAATGGATTACAGAGCGTCGCAGGGAAAGTCTCTCAGCTTGCGGCCTATCAAACATTCACTGGCAATCCGAATCAGATCGGAGTTGACCTGGCGCGCTATTCAAAGGTGACTAAACAAGACGTCATGCGCGTTTACGAAAAATACATCAAAGGAAAACCAGCGGTTATCTTAAGTGTAGCCACCAAAGGGCAGGAAGGGAATATTGTGGCCGCCGAAAATTACAAAGTAGACCAGTCGAATTACAAAGCACCGAACTACGGCTACAATGGCCTTGCCTATTCGAAGCCAACTGACAGCTTTGACCGGAGCAAAATGCCAGGTAACGGCCCGAACCCCGTTATCAATGTACCTGCCTTTTGGAAAAAAGACCTAGACAACGGCGTAAAAGCGATCGGTACGCAAACGACGGAGTTGCCTCTCGTGACATTCTCCTTCACTATCCCTGGAGGCCACGTACTTCAAGCCAACGACACATCTAAGATTGGGTTAGCCAGAACCTTCGCTACGATGATGAACGAAGACACCAAGAACTACACTGCCGAAAAGATGCAGGCGGAGCTTCAAAAATTGGGCAGCTCGATTAACATCAGCAGTAGTTTCGACGGCATTGTCTTCCGTGTGCAGACGTTGAAAAAAAATATCGACAAGACGTTAGCGCTCCTCGAAGAAAGAATGCTGAATCCAAAATTCACACAAGACGCATTTAATCGAATTCAAAAGCAGGCGGTAGAAGGATTCAAGCAAATGAAATCGCAACCTGCGTTGGTCGCCTCGGATGTATTTGCCAAAATGAACTACGGTGCAACGATTGGAGGATTGAGTGAAGCAGGAACCGAATACACCATAAAAAACCTGACACTAAAAGATGTGGAGGGCTATTACAATAACAATATGACTTCTAAAGCTTCGAAGTTGGTGGTGGTTGGTGACATCAGTGAAAAGGAAATTTTGGACAAGCTGGCTTTCTTGAAAAAACTTCCCGCTAAAGACATCGCCCTCCCCAGCGTACCGTCGGTTCCATCCGTCGACAAGACGCGAATATATTTGGTGGATGTGCCTAAGGCTGCGCAAACGGAATTCAGAGTGGGTGGTGTTACCGGCTTGAAGTACGATGCGACAGGTGAATACTACCTCGCAACCCTTACCAACTATCCTTTGGGGGGCGCATTCAACAGCCGATTGAACATGAACTTACGCGAAGACAAAGGCTGGACCTATGGTGCTCGCTCAGGTTTTGCGGGCGACAAATATTCAGGCACATTTTCATTCAGTTCAGGTATCCGTGCGAATGCCACAGATAGCGCCCTGGCGGAAGTGATGAAAGAATTGAAAAACTATTCCAAATCCGGCGTGTCGGAAGAAGAGCTGAAATTCATGAAAAACGCCCTTGGTCAACGAGACGCTCTCTCGTACGAGACTCCTTTCCAGAAAGCAGGATTTATCGGAAGAATTCTCGAGTACAATCTTCCTTCCAACTTTGTGGAACAGCAAAACAAGATATTGGCGAACCTAACTAAAGCCACGGTGGATAAAGAAGCCGCCAAATGGATCAAGCCCGAATACACCAACATCCTTTTAGTGGGCGACAAAAACAAAATTATGCCGGGCTTACAACGATTGGGCTATGAGATCATTGAGTTGGATGTGAATGGAAAACTCAAAACAGGTAATGAGCTTTTGAACAACAAAATCTCCGATCCTAAGAAATAATTCATAAAGAATCCATGAATAGAAAAGCTGCTCTGGAAAGGGCAGCTTTTTTTTAATCTTTCAATACACGCATTTCCACTCGCCTGTTGAAAGCACGGGCTTCCTCCGTGCTACCTTTCGCTATCGGTTTTGTGCCGCCAAATGCCTTCGTTTGAATTCGCTTTTTATTGATGCTATTGCTGGTCAAATATTTTTTCACTGCCAGTACGCGTTTCTCTGAGAGCTCCATGTTAAGTTGGGCGTTGCCTATGTTATCGGTGTGACCTTCAAGTCGGATCTCCATCTCCGGATTCATCTTCATTAAAGCGACCAACCCATCAAGTTGATCAAATGAAGCTGGCTTTATGACATCCTTCCCCGCATCAAAGATCAGGTGGGTTAGCCGAATTGCCTCACCGCTTGGAACAAGCTCTATGTCTGCAGTGATTTTATTGCCTACGGATTGTTGGGGCGTGATGAGGATTCCATTCTTCACGTGATTGGGTGCTTCGGCCGTGATGAAATACTTAGATGATCCGAAAATCAAAAATGAAAATGTACTGTCATTGAAAGTTTCAGAAAGACCGCCCGTAGGATAGCTTTTGTAGGTCACTTTAGCCACCACGCCCTTTCCGGAAATCGCTTGCTTCACTTTTCCGCTGACAGCAATTTCTGAATTCTGGGAAAACGTCGGTTCGGCAACCACGCAAGCCAGCAGCACAAAAAGGTATTTCATTGAACTTTTGAGTTAGGTTATAGATCCAATTCAATCGTGTCGCCTGCTGAAAAACCTTTATCTCCCTTTTTTACCTTTTCCTTTTGCTCGAAGAGGTTTGACTGCTCCGCTTCTTTTGGTTTTGGGGCTTTTGCTTTCGCTGGTTTTCCGTTGACGAGAACTTGTTCCTTTGGCTGTTCCGCTTCGAAGAGACTTTGTTGCTCCTCTCCCTCTTCCCAATGAACTTTTTTTTTTGACGACGGAGAGTCTTTGGCTTCCGTAGTCTCAACAACATCGTTATCGTCGTCCCCTTCTTCCAGGCCCGAATCTTCGGGTTCCTCCACCGCCATCACTTTCGTCACCTTGAACTGCGACAGCCTATTGCCCATCGCCTTCCAGCCCTTCACATCAATAAGGTCTTCCAAGTTGACTATCTCGACTTCCTTCTCTTTTCCCTTTCCCTTGATCGTCTCCACTTGCAATTCGGGATTGTCTGACGTCGTCACAAATTCGAGACGAGAGCCGATCCCTTCGCTTATGAAGTTAAAGTCTTTGTCTGGTGTCGTGGTTTCTATTTGAAAACGCTTTACGATATACTGCTTGCTCTCACCGTCGAAATAGACCGCCGAAATGATCTTCTTCGGATTGAATTTCTCAATCAGCAACGTTTTGTTCTCTGGTTCAAAACGATTGTTGAGGTCAAAGTTGGTGATCTTGTAATTTCCAGATCGACTGATTGCAATAATCTGGTCATCTCCATCAAACTTTCCAACATGTCTGCCACGCTTGTCCTTGATCAAACGACCACTTGCTTCATCAAACCACAATTCGAGTCCGCTAAGCGTCGAGCCTCTGCCCTCTTTGAAGTCGACTTTGCGAACGGGGTACTGGGTTACCGTATTTCCACGAGCCCCTCGACCCTTCACTTCCATCTCCGAAAAATCGAAGTCGAAAATCTTTTTGCGCGCGGTGCTGCTCTGACTCAATTTAATTTCTACTACCTCGGCTTCCCCGTTGGGGTTGGCACTCAAGTAATGAACTTTACTATTAGGCGTTCCCTGATCCAGGTTGTATTCTTTGTCGCGAATAATGGCGGGCATGGCAAAACGTTTGGCAAAAGTCTTGCCGCTTTTTCCGTCGCTGTAGATCAAGTTGTACACCATGCGTTCGTCGCCTTTCTTCCAAACACTCACATGGAGGATGTCTTTACCCATGAATACTTTTTCCTTGATCCTGCTCACCAGCGCTTTTCCGTCTCTGCGAATCACGATCACATCATCAAGATCGGAGCAATCGGCAATGAATTCATCTTTCTTTAACCCCCAGCCAATGAATCCGTCTTCGCGATTCACGTACAATTTCTGGTTATTGGAGATCACTTCGGTAGCCACCACCGACTGGAAACTCTTGATCTCGGTTTTACGCTCACGCCCTTTTCCATATTTGTCGAGCAGATTTTGATAATATGCAATGGCGTAATCGGTAAGGTGTTTCAAATGGTGCAGTGTCTCCTTGAGTTCTTTCTCCAGGTCGCGGAGCATTTCATCGGCCTTGAATGAATCATATTTCGAAATACGCTTGATGCGGATCTCAAGCAGTCGAAGAATATCATCGCGAGTGATCTCACGATAGAATTGCTTTTTGTAAGGCTTGAGTCCTTTGTCGGTGGTAGAAATTACCTCCTCGAATGTTTCGCAATTCTCAATGTCTCGGTAGATGCGTTTCTCAATGAATATCTTTTCGAGTGATGAGAACAATATCTTTTCCATCAACTCTGCCTTCCTGATCTCAAGTTCGCGTTTCAGCAGTTTTACCGTTCGATCCGTATTGATCTTCAAGATGTCGTTCACTTTCATGAACTGCGGCTTGTCGTCAACGATCACGCAAGCGTTGGGCGAAATCGAGACTTCGCAATCCGTGAACGCATAAAGGGCATCCATCGCGATCTCGGGAGAAATCCCCGCCTGCAACGCTACCACGATCTCGACATCTTTCGCGGTGTTGTCAATTACCTGTTTGACTTTGATCTTCCCTTTTTCGCTGGCTTTTACGATGGATTCCATCAAAGAGGCCGTTGTTGTAGCGAAAGGGATTTCTTTGATCACCAATGTCTTCTTGTCTGCCATTTCAATTTTGGCGCGCACCTTGATTTTCCCACCCCGATACCCCTGTTCATATTCCGAGAAATCAGCAATGCCCCCTGTCGGGAAATCAGGATAGATTTTAGGGTTCTTTCCTTTCAAAACATCAATCGATGCTTTTATCAGTTCACAAAAGTTGTGTGGAAGGATCTTGGTGGAAAGGCCCACGGCGATTCCATCCACCCCTTGAGCCAGCAAGAGTGGAAATTTTACGGGCAGCGTTACCGGCTCTCTCTTTCTTCCATCATAGGAAAGCTGCCATTCGGTTGTCTTTTCATTGTAAACTACATCTAGTGCAAACTTTGAGAGTCGGGCTTCAATATAACGTGGTGCCGCGGCGCTGTCACCCGTGCGGACGTCACCCCAGTTACCTTGTGTATCGATCAACAAATCCTTCTGTCCGATGTTCACCATGGCTTCACCAATAGCAGCGTCACCGTGCGGGTGAAATTGCATGGTGTTACCGATCACGTTCGCCACCTTGTTGAAACGGCCATCGTCCATTTCTTTTAATGAATGCATGATCCGGCGCTGCACGGGCTTGAAGCCGTCTTCAATTCGAGGCACCGCTCGTTCAAGGATTACATACGACGCGTAATCAAGAAACCAATCTTCATACAAACCATCGATCGCGACGGAATGAATAGCACCATTGCCGCCGTCCAATTTTTCTTTTGATTTTACCTTTTTACCCATGTTACTGACCAATCATTTTTCTGCCAATCACAAAATACCCAATGGCAAACAAGACGGATGTCAAGTTGCCGATAAGAAAGAAGTCATTCGAAATTTTATCCTCAGTGTCTTTGATTCTCGTTGCTATTTTTAGTGCCCCTAGTAACGTCAATGCAGAGACCATTTCAAAATTAAGTGTGACCACGACAAACGCTCTTTCCAGTAGTCCTTTGAAAATACTTAACCCTGTGATTTTATCCCGTTTTTCTTTACCCAGCATCCTGCTCAAAACGATAAAGATCAAGTGAATCAAAATCTCCCCTATCACTATTATCGTTAAGACATAAAACATTTCCATGGCAAAGCTAGATCAGTTGAAATATCAGTGTCCTGAGATCGTTGTACTCGTCGATCAGCAGTGAATTCTTTCTTCGCCAGATCGCCGAAGCATCCTTCTTTAATTTGCTGGCTACCTTCTTGTAATCTCCCAATTGCAAAAAGGAATGCGCTATCTTCTTTTGGGGAGGCGTCCACTGATCCGAAATCCCCTGCAACACGTGAAGCGCCAGCATTATCTTTTCACTTGTTCGAGTATCCTTCAATTTAACGGCGAACCGATTTTTTCCCGATTTCATGGAGGTGAGAATCGACCTTGCCTCCGTCAGGCCGGGCCCCAGCATGCCGTGTGCATTTTTCTTATTCAACGGCGTGTCTATCCTGCCTTCCACTAGTACATAGCGCATCTTAAAAGGCACCGTCAACTTAAGTAGCTCTTCCTCCAGATTGAAAATAATCTGCAATGCAGCTTCCGTTCCCGTGATGACCCCTTGAAACTCATCGCCTAAGGTGATGGTGAGGGGTGACAGAATGCTCTTCTTGTGTTTCTCGTTGGTCGATTCAACCACCTTTTTAAAATCAGTCATGAGCTGATCCGCCTGCATCTTCGAACTTTCAACTATGTCAGCCATTAAGATTATCCGGGTATCCATAAAACACGCTTACGGCCGACAATATACAGTGATTGCAGAAATATTGCAATATGATATATTTTGCAGAAATACTGCAATACATGATTTATTGTATAAATATTGCAATAAAGCTGATTTTGCAGGAAAAACGCAAGTTCTCATCTTATCCCTTTTTTGGTTTTTGGTCACTCACTTTCAACGGCTTCTTCTCTTGCTTCCACTTTATCCAGTTCCACGCGCAAGTTGTCTATGATAAACTCCTGGCGATTGGGTGTATTCTTGCCCATATAGAACTCCAACGTTTTGAGCAGGTGCTTTTCTTTGTCGATCAGCACCGGTTGCAAGCGAATATTTTCGCCAATGAAAGTCCCAAATTCATCGGGAGAGATTTCACCTAGCCCTTTAAAGCGAGTGATCTCTGGCTTACTTCCCAATTTCTCTACCGCGTCCTTTTTCTCTTCTTCGCTATAGCAGTAGATGGTTTCTTTTTTGTTTCGAACACGGAACAGAGGCGTATCCAAGATGTACACATGACCCGCTTTCACCAAGTCGGGAAAAAATTGCAAAAAGAAAGTCATCAACAGCAATCGAATGTGCATACCATCGACATCGGCATCCGTGGCGATTATCACCTGATTATAGCGAAGCCCATCCAAGCCGTCCTCAATATTAAGTGCGTGCTGCAGTAAGTTGAATTCTTCGTTTTCATACACCACTTTCTTGGTCAGCCCATAGCAATTGAGTGGCTTACCACGCAAACTAAACACCGCCTGCGTTTCTACATCCCTTGACTTCGTGATGGACCCGCTGGCTGAATCACCCTCAGTGATGAAGATCATTGATTCTGGACCACGTTCCCCTTTCTCATCATCAAAATGGAAACGACAATCGCGAAGTTTTCGGTTATGCAGATTGGCTTTCTTCGCACGCTCATTGGCCAATTTCTTGATACCTGCAATTTCTTTTCGCTCGCGTTCCGATTGCAGAATTCTCTTCTGCATGGCGTCGGCCACGGAAGGGTTTTTGTGCAGAAAAATTTCAATCTCTTTTGCAACAAAATCGCCCACAAAGTTCTTTACTGAAGGGCCATCGGGCGACATGTTGAGCGACCCCAATTTGGTTTTGGTCTGCGATTCGAACACCGGTTCTTGCACGCGAACGGCGATGGCACCGATCAAGCTCGCGCGAATATCGGACGCATCAAAATCCTTTTTATAAAAATCACGAACCCCACGGACCACACCTTCGCGGAAAGCAGCCAGGTGTGTTCCACCTTGCGTGGTATTTTGTCCGTTGACAAAAGAATAATATTCTTCGCCGTATTGATTGCCGTGGGTAAGCGCCACTTCGATGTCATCGCCTTTGAAATGAACAATAGGGTAGCGAATTTCTTCAGGATCGGATTTCTGTTTGAGCAAATCCAACAGGCCATCCTTTGAATAAAATTTTCGTCCGTTGTAATTGATCGTCAAGCCCGCATTCAAGAAGGCGTAGTTCCACATCAAGTCATCCAGGTATTCCGGAATGAAGTGGTAATGTTTGAACATGGAATCATCCGGTTCGAACTCCACGAGGGTCCCATTTTTCTCGGTTGACTTCGATTGCTTGGGGTCACTGGTGAGCACCCCTTTCTTGAACTCGGCCAATTTCGTGGCCCCATCACGAAAGGCCTGCACTTTAAAATAGTTGGAGAGGGCGTTGACCGCCTTTGTACCGACGCCGTTCAAGCCGACTGATTTTTGAAACGCACCTGAATCGTATTTGGCGCCCGTATTTATTTTCGAGACCACGTCGACCACTTTTCCGAGCGGAATACCGCGGCCATAATCCCGCACCATCACTTTGGAGTCGGTGATCTTCACATCAATCGTTTTGCCGTAGCCCATCATGTGCTCGTCAATGCAATTGTCGACTACCTCTTTCACCAACACATAAATGCCGTCGTCCTTGGACGACCCGTCACCGAGCTTTCCGATATACATTCCCGGACGCAAGCGAATGTGCTCACGCCAATCGAGCGACTTAATACTCGATTCATTGTACTCCATACTACTTTCCTTCGCCATAATTCAAGTGATAAAAATTCCTACGATCAAATTCTAAAAAATCAGTTGGTGCTTATCCAAAAAATGGAGCGGATAAAAATTCTTCATTAAAGGAAACAAATTTTTAGTGCTTTTCATGATGGTGTGTTGAAATCGAACTTCAAATCAAATACGAGATAGCCAGCTATAACTGATTGATTATCAATAACACTAAGTTTGATAAATCAAACTGCTTGTTTACTCAAAAATCTTTGAGCAAGTCTAAAAATCGGCCAAGAGATAGACCAACCGACGAGCAGGATCAAGCTTCCATAAATGATGAACCCGATCCGAGGATAGTCGAATTTCTCCGTGCTGTTGTAGAGGCTGACGAAGGCCAGGGTAATGACGAAAAAAAGATTGGTGCAAACTACCAATCCGTAAAACCAAGCCTTGAAATCGTGATCTTTTTCGGGAAGGAGTCGAGATATCGCAAACACCGATGCGTTGCTAAGAGCGAGAATGGCCAGGAGCACGTAAAACAGACCTTCCTTTGAAATGATCTGGGATCCTTCGCCAACGGCCACGGGGTCAGGAAGCGACGCATAGACATACATGAAAACTCCCAATAGTGTGAGCAGTGAAAAGAACCAGATTACCTTGAAGATTTTTAAGCCCATGCCTTTGAGTGGTTGTTCGTTGTTAGTTAGTCGTTGTTGGTTACTTTTGGGAAGTGGTCGCAAAGTAACTGCTAAAAACTGAACGATGAAAAGATTATTTATTTTCCTCCTGTGCGTTGCGTTTGGTTGCGGGAGACCCCTACCCCAATTGGAAGGTATCGACTTAAAGCAATGGAAGGATGATAAGTTTGGTTGTAATGGTTTTCGAGAGAGATCAATTGAGATGGTTGTGTCACAAAAAGAGAAACTGAAGGGGTTGTCGGAAGATGATATCTTGAAACTATTGGGACGTCCCGATCAGAACGAGTTGTACAAACGCAACCAGAAATTCTATCACTACTTTGTGGAGCCATCTGCGAAATGCGATCCCGCAAAACAAGGCGCTCGTAAACTTTCGATCCGATTTAACGCGGTTGATTTAGCAAAAGAAGTCATGATTGAGTAGGGTGCCTTTTATTTCTTACAACTTGCCAGAATTCGATTGGCATTCGCCAGAAAGCTGACTTCTTCTTTACCTGCCTCTGCCGATGGAGGATATCCCAGTGATCCGAGTGCTGAAATATTTATTTTTTTTGCGGCTTCGTCCTTCGTGAGGCAGAACATCCAAATTGTCGGAAAACTGCCCACTCTAAATACTTGTTGAAGTTCGTTGTTCTGCTGAGCAAGTTCGGGCGCCAATGCCTTTCGTCGCGGGAAGTCGAGTTCCAGTAAAACCACATTTTTGCCGGCCCACTCGACGAACGAAGGTTTTTCAAAGACCTCACGTTGCAGTTTATGACACCATCCACACCAGTCGCTTCCGGTAAAGAATGCAAAGATGGGCCTGCCTGTGGAGTTCGAGAGATTATATACTTCACCAACAGAAGTGAACCAGTGAAGGGTATCCGGTTGATTCCTTTCAGGATTGTCCGTTTGTGCCTTACAAGTCAAAACGCCAAAAATGACAACGACACTGAATAGCCACTTCCTCATATCTGTTTTTTTTTATCAAATTTCAACCGCGAAGTTGATTCGTTTCATTAGCAAAAGTAACCGTTATATTTGCGACAAACCAACAACTTTAACGAATGAATAACATCGCAGTGATCGGCTCCGGCACCATGGGTAATGGAATCGCCCATGTTTTTGCACAATACGGTTACAAAGTTTCGTTGATCGACATCTCGGAAGACGCGCTCAAAAAAGCAATTGCTACGATCGATAAAAATTTAAGCCGTCAAGTAGAGAAAGGAGCGATTACCGCAGACGTTAGGCAAAAGGCACTCGGGAATATCGCCACGTCAACCTCCGTAAAGGATGGAGTAGGTCAAGCGGATCTTATCGTAGAAGCTGCCACTGAGAACGTCGATTTGAAATTGAAAATTTTCAAAGACATAGACGAGGCAGCCAAAGGTTCTGCCATTCTCGCCACAAACACTTCATCCATCTCGATTACCAAAATAGCGGCAGCTACGAAGCGGCCGTCACAAGTCATTGGGATGCATTTCATGAACCCGGTGCCGGTAATGAAATTGGTAGAGGTCATCCGTGGATATGCAACGAGCAATGAGACCACAAAGGCCGTGATGGAGCTTTCAAAGAAGCTTGAAAAAATTCCAGTTGAGGTGAACGATTACCCCGGTTTTGTCGCGAACCGAATTCTAATGCCGATGATCAACGAAGCAATTTATTCATTGTATGAAGGCGTGGCCGGAGTGAGTGAAATCGACAATGTCATGAAACTGGGTATGGCTCATCCAATGGGCCCGTTGCAACTTGCCGACTTTATCGGGTTGGATGTATGCCTCTCTATTTTGAGGGTACTTCACGATGGTTTTGGAAATCCGAAGTACGCGCCATGCCCATTGTTGGTGAACATGGTTCAAGCGGGGCACAAAGGAGTAAAATCAGGCAACGGCTTTTATCAATATCAAGCGGGTAGCAAAGAACTGGTGGTCGCTGAGCGTTTCAGATGATCCGGGGTTTGGATCCAAATGGTGTCGGATACTGGATTTCTGTGCGGGCAAGTTCGTCCAGCATCATGAATCCAGTATCCGGCAGTTTTATTTTGTCGCGCCCGGCTCTCTTTTCAAGAACTCGTTGTACAATTCCGTCTGGCGGCTGACCATAGGCATTTGCCATCCGCCGATGAAAACATTTTTGACTTGCGTTTTTGTTTCAAACGGATCGCCATCGCACACAAAAAGATTTGCGGTTTTGCCTACCTCGATAGATCCTATTTTGTCGGCAACGCCAAAGATCTCTGCCGGCACAATTGTAATCGCCTTCAACGCTTCCATTTTATCCATGCCATAGGCGACGGCAAAGCCAGCGTGATACGGGAGGTTGCGATAATTTTGGTTGCCCGTTTCCTGTGAACGAATAGCCACCTTTACGCCTGCCTTTTGCATCATTCCTGCATTTGCGTATGCTTGATCATAGCGATCGTAATCACGTGAAGGTAACTCAAGAACACCGCCTGCAATCACCGGAACCTTAGCTTTCACCAATTCATCTGTCACGCGCCAGCCTTCCGCCATGCCGGTGAAAATAACTTTGGCAATCTTTTTCTCGGCCACCCATTTCAAGGCGGCGCGAATGTCCTTTTCCGCGTTGACTTCAACGAGAAGGGCACGTTCACCGCGAACCACTGGCAGCATAGCAATCATTTCGGGATAATAGCCCATGTCCTTTCCTTTCGTTGCAGAATCTACTTTGTGATACTGAACGGCGCGTTCCCATACGTCATTAAGTCTTTTAATGGCAGCGTCATTTGCTTTCTTAACTTCCTCCTCCGTTCTACGATCGAAGCCTCCTCTCCTGCCGCTTCGAGGATAGTTCAACACCACACCTTCGAAACCCGCAAACATCTGCTCAGGTGTATAACCATGGAGATTGATAAGCGCGGCCGTTCCTGCATACATGTCGCCTGCGGGGGAAGCAAGCGCGGTGGTTACACCACTCACTCGCGTGATAGGAATAGCGGTTGCATTTGGGTTTACTGCAGTAAGAGCTTTCATCTGAGGAATAATGTCGCCCAGCTCGTTGAAATCCTGCGTGCGGGCGTCAGAGCCAATTTCAGAGAGACCCAAGTTGGTACCCCCATCAATCATCCCAGGGAAGATGAACAGTCCTTTGCAGTCAATAATTTCTGCGCCCTGGGGAGCAGGCGTGTTTTCGCCCACCGCTGTGATTTTCCCGTTGCTGATCACTACCGTCGCGTTTTTGATAGTTCCTTTGGTGACGGTTTCAACAGTAGCGTTGGTCAACGCAAACGTTCCATATTTTGCTTTCGGGTTTTGGGCGCTGATATGAATCGTCAGGGCACAAATAAATGCGGCGATCAATCCCGATATCAATTGAATCTTCTTCATAATTATTTCTTATCAGTTTCGGTAAAAAGAAATTCGGTTCCATCCATGCAATTGTCGCGGCCTTTTTCTGAAAGGATCGTGGCCGGTTCATCGATGTTTTGTTTAGGGTCTACCATCAATCGCATGTCGGCGGGATCAGCGGCACGATCAAAGCGCACAATACCGTCGACGATTGTGAATTGAGGAACTCCATAAATCGAAAGCGGGTGGTTTTTGAAAATGGCAATGTCCGCATCTTTGCCAACTTCGAGAGAGCCTGTTCGAGCGTCAATCCCTAATTGCTTGGCCGGATTGATGGTGATCAAAGAAAGGGCCTCCTCATCTGAAAGTTGGCCATATTTTTGAGTCTTCGCTGCTTCGTGATACAAGTGACGCATCATTTCTGCATCGTCTGAGTTGATCGATGTTACCACGCCATTCTTTGTGAGGATGGTGGCATTATAAGCCGTTGAGTAGTACACTTCAAATTTGTACGCCCACCAGTCGGAAAAAACAGAAGCCATCGCTCCATATGCCGCGAGCTCCGGCGCCACCTTGAAGCCTTCGTTTACATGTTGGAATACCAGGCGTTTGATTCCAAAATCCTTGCACACTTTCAGCAACATGAAAATTTCATCTGCCCTGTAGCTGTGGCAATGGATGATGATGTTGCCCTTCAAAATCTCGGCGAGGGTTTCGAGTCGCAGGTTATAGACGGGAGGAGCTCCCCGGAAGCCTTTTACTAATTTATTCTGATTGTAGGCATCCCAATCTTCCATGTACTTCTTGGCATCTGAGAAAGATTTGCGGATCACAAACTCGACGCCCATGCGAGTGCGTGGCACAATTCCATTTCCAGTGCCGTGCACGCGCGTGGGGTTTTCCCCGAGGGCAAATTTGATCGTGCGTGGTGCACCTTCCATTTTCATGGCGTCACCATCGAAGGTGCCATAACGAAGTTTCAGCGTTTCGCACTGACCACCAATGGCGTTGGCCGAGCCGTGCATAGCGTGGACTGCTGTAACGCCCCCACCCAATGCCCTATAAATCTGTACTTGTAATGGATTCACCACATCGCCTTCGGCGACCTCAGCCGTCACAGGACTGGTGGCTTCGTTAATTCCATCGATGGCAATGTGTGAGTGCGCGTCAATGATACCGGGCATCACAAAAAGCCCTGTAGCGTCGATCGTCTTTACCCCTTGTGGAGCGGCAATATTTTTTCCGATCTGTGCAATCTTTCCGTCTTTCACAAGCACATCGGTCTCGGTCAATGTGCCTTTAGTTACTGTCAATACAGTTCCGTTCTTAATAAGAACATTGCCTTTGTCCTGCGCGAATGTCCAGGTAGCACAAGCGGCCAAGCTGAACAGTATAAATATCTTTTTCATAGCTAGTTAGATTTAGGATCGCGGGTTGCTTTGATCGAATAATTCCCATCTTGTCCAGCAGACACTTTGCCATCAAAGCTGTCGCCTTCGATTTTTACACTTACGTCGACTTTCCCCCCTGAGTTGGAATCATACGAGAATGAAAGGGAAGCTCCGTCAACTATTACGCTTTTCAAGTCAGCGTCTTTGCCCGCAGAGGGAGTAATTTTTCCGGAGTAGGTGCCGTTGTCTTCTTTGATGACAATCTTTCCGCCGCCGCTTCCTTGAGAAGTTTTGGTAGTGTACGTCCAGGTACCTCTTGCCACTGCCGGTTTAGCATCGGTCTTCTTTGCGTCCTTGGGTGCCTCTATCTTGTAAAGGGTTCCGTCCACAAACACGTAACGCACTTTTGCTTTTTCATTGAAATAAGGTTTGTCACTCACCACCAGGTTGGCCATCATTCCTTTGTCTACGGTGCCCAGGCGGTCGCTTAGATTAAGCAACTTTGCGGGTGATGTTGTAAGCGCCGCCAGTGCTGCATCCTCCGACAACCCTGCGGTGATCATCCTTCGTAAGTTGGCTTGGATATCTTTTGTCTTCGCACTCGCTGCTGAAAATCCGAACTCAATTCCTGCCTTGTTGAAAGCGGAAGCTTGAGAGGTATATAGTCCGATGGACTCTTTCTTTCTCTTCTCCAAAGACTCCTTCTCAAGGTCAAAGGAAGTTTTCTCTTTTTTTACGTCCGACTTTTTAGCGTCCGTCTTTGTGCTGTCTTTTTTGGCGCCCTTCTTATCATCTTTCTTGTCGTCCTTTTTTGCATCGTCAGGTAGGTCGAGTGAAAGAAAAACCCTGGCATCCGACGACTTTATTTTGTTGATGATGGGCCATCCTTCTTTCACATCTGCAATTGTCAGCTTAAACCCTAAATCGTTTTTCAGAGTGAATACGCGCTGCGTCTCCATGACACGTTCCGATTTGAAAAGAACAGGCATTCGCTGATCGATCACGGGATAAAACGCTTCGAGTATTCTGTCACTGACTGGCCTTGTAATTCCATTTTTATTGGAGGCATAGGTCGCCGCATATGATTTGTTAAGCGACGCATTTTTATAAAGCTCACGCCATTTCGCCATCACTGCCATCACCGTGCCAGGATAGACACCTCCCATGGCTCCTGAAAGTTCAGAATATAGTGCCGAGTTGTTCACCAGTACCATGTCGTCAGATGACTTACCGCCCAGCAGAACAATAGCACCAGAACCGGGTAAAAAATTTCCATAGGGAACAACTTGAGAAACCGTGAAACCCAAATTGCGAAGCTCCTCCAACGATTTGTCATTTGGGTTCAACCAATTGCGCACGTCGTTTTGCGGAGTGATGCCCGCCCGCTCGGCGGGGGGATTGCCAGGATCCTTCGGTTTTTCTTGTTTCTCTTCTTTCGGCTTGGTCACACCCGCCCTGGACAGGCCATCGATAAAACCGGCATATACATATAATGAGTCGCCTTTGATTGTGATGGCATCGGCAGGAATCGAAATGTTGGTTCCGACTGCGGTAATCAATCCGTCCTTCATCACGACAGTACCTTTTTCGATTTTCCGGCCAGGAGCCTGAATGATCGTCGCGTTTGTAAGCGCATACGAACGCCCCACGGGCGCCACAGGTTTTTCATCCTGTGCTAAGATTGTTCGCGGCAACGCAAATAGGGCGAGCGCGAACAGCATTAGTGTTCTATCATAATAACGTCTCATAATATCAGTTTAGGTCTATTGCTCCAAAGTAGGAGATTTCAGGGTGCTGACAAAACCGATTATAGGAAAGGCTGATATGCGAGGTCAATGGCTAATGAGCCGAATCAATAAAGGTTGATCGGGTGGCTGTTAGCTAGGGTTAGACGGGCAAACGCTACTACAGATTGTATTCCAACTGTAGGGCAATGATCAACTGTTCTGCCTCCGATTTAAGACGCTTCAAATATTTTCCACTAAAAGAAGAGATCGACACCACATAGTGTAGGCTCATCAGGTAGTTATTCACATCCCGCTTATCTTCAGTCACCAATTTGGGGTATGTCTTGGGGGTTCGAAAGGCAAAGCTTCTCATGTCGACGATATCTCTGAACACGGTAGCGTCAAAAAGATTTCCTTGTAGTTCCAGCATCCTTTCAATTCTAATAACCGTCTCATCCGTATTGTTCCTGATCTCTTTCGAGTTGAAATAGTATTCGGAAATCTGATGAGAAATAAGTTCATTTTCGATTAGTCGCAGGTTGCCAGAACCTTTCATTTGTTCGTACGTGCGATCATTAATTTGCAGATAGTTAATACTGAAGGGCATCGTCCGAGCGAGGACATACAAACGCTGTTGTTGGCGCAGCGTCCGTTTGGATACAGAAAACAGGTCAACTAATGAATCGTAGTTTTCCGCTACTTTTTTCTTCTCGATAGCTAGTGCGTTGAAGAATGCGGTATCCTTCCTCAAGTCGTCAATCATTGACCTTATGAACTGGAGCTCTTGCTGTTTCTCCGAATAATTCTCACGTTGGTTTTCCACAAAAAAACCTAAGAATACAGCAAAGAACAACATGAAGAACTCAAAGAGATATCCCTTCCATGTACCTCTCAGGCTTGCTGCCTTGGTGGGCGGATGAGCGCTTTTTTCTGGCGAATCGTTTTCCATTTACGAAAGGTGGATCCCGTCATTTACACACTTGTTTTAGCGTCGGCCTAATAATAGGCTGCATATACAGCAATGAGCAACCCTACTATGATCAAAGCGCCAACGGCAAATGACGTAGACGTCCTGAACATTGAAGGATCAATCTCGAGGCCTTTGGGTTTCACACCTTTGGAATTTTCGTACAGGCTGATAATAATCATACCGAGGACGCATAGCAAGAATACAAATCCCATTCGGTCAAGGAAAGGGATTTCGTACACCCCGTTTACGGGATAAGAGAATCCAAGAGAATAGAGAAATTCCAGATTCATCATGCCGGGCAAGAACTTAAACAGGACCGACAGGATAAATCCGCCGATCATGGCAAAAAGCGCTGCGTTGGATGTCGTTTTTTTCCAGAAAAATCCTAACAAGAACATCGCGAAAATCCCAGGGGAAACAAATCCGGTGTATTCCTGAATGTATTGGAACCCTTGCTTACCCTCTCCCATCAAGGCGTTACCCAACAGCATCGTCAACACGATACCAAGTATCGTCGATACAACGATGGTCCATTTGCCTATGCTTACTACTTTCGCCTCGGTGGCACCAGGGTTGAATGCCTTCTTGTAAATATCCAACGTGAAAATCGTGCTGATACTATTCACTTTCGCTGCGAGAGAGGCGATGACCGTGGCTGCAAATGCCGCCACCGTAATGCCTTTGATGCCTTTGGGAAGTAAAAGCAGAAGTGTTGGATAAGTTTTATTGCTATCGGCAGTGACAGCTCCATCTTTCGTGATGTTGATCAAGGACGCATCGACCATGTTGTGTTGATACAGGTAAAAAATAGCAATGCCTGGGATAACGATAATCAGCGGAGTAACCATTTTCAAAAAAGCAGCAAACAGAATTCCCTGTCTTGCCACAGGCAAGCTTGCTCCTAATGCACGCTGCGTGATATATTGATTACAACCCCAGTAATTCAGGTTGGCGATCCACATGCCTCCGAGCAATATGGACAACCCCGGCAGATCGATATAGTTTGCGTTTGATTTGTCAAAAATCATTTTAAAATGCTGCGGCAATTCCCCTTGTAAAATGGAAAGTCCTTTCATCATTCCGCCGTCGGCAGAAACCATATTGAGTGTTACGTATAGTCCGAGCACACCGCTGAACACCAAAAAGAAAACATGTATGGCAGACGTGTAGCCGACGACTTCCATCCCGCCTAAGGCGATAAATATCGAGACCACGGCGAGCAGGAGAACACACAATGTAAAGCTCCATCCGGTGATGCCTGAGACGGCGATCGCCCCTAAGTATAGGATTGACAGTAGATTAACGACGATGTACAGCAACAGCCAAAACACGGCCATAATCATCGCGACCTTGCTGTTGTAACGCTCAGAAAGAAACTGAGGCATTGTATAGATCTTGTTCTTCAAGTAGACCGGCATGAAAAAAACAGCCACAATGATCAGCGTAAGAGCCGCCATCCACTCGTAAGAAGAAATAGCAAGACCAAGTTTAAATCCGGAGCCGCTCATCCCCGTCATCTGCTCTGCGGAAATATTGGACGAGATCAAAGAGGCACCTATGGCCCACCAAGTGAGAGTTCCCTTTGCCAGGAAAAAATCGCCCGAGTCGGCTGCCTGATTTTTTCTTCTATTGTAAATCCAGTAGCCGTAAATGGAAACAGCAACAAAATATACGAGAAGTACGGTGTAGTCCAGAGCTTGAAGAGTTTGCATTTGCAATTGGTTAGGTTAAAGGTCCATGACACTACTAGCGCTCCCTCCAGTCGAGTGCACTTTTTGTTTTGTGTACTCCGTCTGAAAGTTCAATTTGATAAAAATCAGGTTCTTTTTTGAAAGCTGCAAAATATTTCGATCGAACTTGATCAATTAGCATTGGTGTTTTATCTTTTCGAAGGAGATTAATCGTGCATCCACCAAATCCCCCGCCCATCTGTCTGGCCCCCGTGACCTCATTTTCGCTTGCCCATTGCACCAGCCAGTCCGATTCTTCGCAGCTGACTTTGTATTCTTTGCTCAACCCCCAATGTGTCTTGTACATAAGTTTTCCGAAGCCAACTAAGTCATGTGATTTCAAAAGTTGAGCGGCTTTCAGCGTTCGGTCAATTTCGTGAACGACGTAGAAGCACTTGATGTACACGTCGTTACTTAGCATCGACTTTGCTGACTCGAGCATTTCTATAGTGACCTCCCTGAGTGACTTGATCATCGGGTATTTGCCTTGAAGCGTTCTCACCCCTTCCTCACAAGCTGCTCTCCTATCATTATACCCCGATTCATGTAGGGCGTGTTTTACTTTCGTATCGATGAGCAGAATGGAGTATTCGTCGAGGTTGATGGGCAAATATTCGTGGGTGTTAGTTCTGCAATCCAGAAGCATCACCGATCCAGGACTCGAAAACAGGCTCGCATACATGTCCATGATGCCGCACATCGTTCCGACAAAGCGGTGTTCAGATTCTTGAGCAATCAGCACGAGGTCGAGTTTGCTCAATCCACACTGGAAAATCTCGTTCAGTGCAAACCCAAAACCACTGCACAAAGCGGCCGATGACGACAATCCCGCCCCTGATGGAATTGAGCTGCTGAATGTCCCATCGACGCCACCAACCACCTTTCCTCTTCGCTTGAAAGCGTCAATCACACCCATGAGATAATTCTCCCAGCGATTGCCGGGCTTCAAGTCGTTCAAGGAAAACGAAATTTTTTCATCCAGGTCAGTGGCAATAAAGGTGAAGAGATTGTTTTCGCTTGGAGCAATGGCGAAGATAAAGTGCTTATCAATCGCTGTGGGCATCACAAAACCCTCGTTGTAGTCAATGTGTTCTCCGATGAGATTGATTCGCCCGGGAGCGACAAACAGCTGGGGCTTTCGTGCGAACTGATTTTCAAAAGCAACAGCGAGTCTAGTGTGAGTCATGTCGTACAAAAATCAAATTTATCCCGAAATCGGACATTCCCCTATTTAATTTGAACAGAACGATCAACAAAATCATTGATTAAACTATCAAATTTCAATGGTTGACGGTGGCACACCCTTTGACTAAGAGCACAGCCATAAGCCCTAATCCCATGCTTAAATATTACTTCCTCCTTTTTGGCCGCAACCTTCAACGGCAAAAACTTTTCTCCATCATCAATATCCTGGGACTATCCACAGGAATGGCGAGCGCACTGCTCATGTATTTGTACGTGAGCAGTGAACTCAGTCATGATCGTTTCCATGAAAAGGCTGATCGCATCTATCGCGTGAATCAAACGTTCATTTGGGGTGTCGGAGGAAACAAGGCGCAGTTTTCAAGTACAGGGCCTGGAGTCATGTTTGCACTCGAGGCCGAAATTCCTGAAGTCGAACAAATCGTACGGATCAATACGCCGGGTGATTTTCTGATGAGTTACACTACTCCGAAAGGCGAAGTCAAATCTTTCGGTCAAGGAAAAGTTTTTGCAACGGACTCCAACTTCTTCAAAGTCTTCACCTTCCCTCTGTTAAAAGGAAATCCCGAGACGGCGTTGCGATATCCGCAGACGATGGTGATGACCGAATCCGCTTCCAAGAAATACTTTGACGGCGAAGACCCTCTTGGCAAAATGATCCGTGTAGGCGAAGGAGATCAAGCAAAGAACTACGAGGTGACCGGCGTTGTAAAAGACATTCCCGACAACTCTTATATCAAATTTGATGTAATGCTCTCGATGACGAGCTTCCCCATTGTAAAAAGAATGAGCTGGAGCTGGATATGGACGCAAGTAGAAACTTTCATGTTACTTAAACCTGGTTCTTCAGAAGAGGCCGTTCGAGCCCGTTTGACAGATATCCCCAAGACCTATGCCGCTCCATCGATGAAAGCGGCCATGAACATGACTTATGACGAGTACATCAAAAGCGGCAAAGAGTGGAAACTTTACCTCCAGCCATTGACGGAAATTCATTTGCCTAAAACTGTGGTGTACAACAGGCTCAACGATATTGGTAATATCAAGATTGTTTATGCCTTGATTGCTGCAGGAATTGTCATGGTGCTCCTTTCATGCATCAACTTCATGAATTTGTCTACTTCGCAGTATGTTCGAAAAGCAAAGGATACTTCTTTACGCAAACTTCTCGGGTCAGCACGTAGTCAACTTGGAACAAGTTTTTTTATCGAGGCATTTTTGTATTGCGTTATCAGTCTGTTGATTGGAATCTGCATTGCCCAGTTGATCTTGCCCACATTTAACTTGATCACGAACAGGGCGTTGGAATTGAATTTGTTCACTGACTGGAAAATTCTTGCTGCACTCGGGTCACTACTTCTGATCATGAGTTTGCTCTCGGGAATTTACCCCGCCCTTTTTCTGAGTGCCTTCAACCCGGTAGAGGCACTTAAAGGAAAATTAAAATCCGGAAAAGAAGGGCGAGCACTGAGAAGCTCGATGGTTGTTTTTCAATTCACTATCTCGATGGTGTTGGTCATTCTCACTGGCCTAGTGTCGCAGCAACTTAAATACATGTCTGAAAAAGACATCGGGTTTGAGCGTGAGAATTTGCTACAGATCGATCACGTGGAATGGGCCAAAGGAAGAGAGGCTTTCGTTGATGCCATCGTTCAAATTCCTGGGGTGGCCAATGCAAGTTGGACGACCTCAGTTCCACCGCGCGTGTTTGGTGGCGATTCTTTCAGGGCGAAGGAAAGTGATAAGACTATTCCGATTAATTTTTCAAGGTCGGATGAAAATTATTTGCCTACTCTAGGAGTATCGTTGAAGTACGGGCGCAACTTCCGCAAAGACATGCCTGGAGATTCCGCCCGCGTGATATTGAACGAAACGGCGGTAGTTGCTCTCGGCTGGAAGGTGGACGAATCCGTGATCGGTAAAAAAATCATCTACCCTGGCCAAGACAATGCTGCATTCGAAGTAGTCGGCGTAACAAATGATTATCACTTCTGGGCGCTCAACTCACCGATAGAGCCGATGGCGGTATTTCATCCCAAAGGTTATGTTTACCAAGAGAGCAAGCACTACCTGGTGATCCGCATGAATGCTCAAAACCGAGAGTCCCTTCAGGCATCCATCGAATCAATAAAAAATAAATGGAAGGAATTCACTATTGACAAGCCCTTCGAGTTTTCATTTGTCGACGAAAATTTTGCGAATGCGTTCAAAAGCGCTGATCAATTCAACAATTCATTAGCCGTTCTTTCCGCCCTTGCCATTTTAATCGCGGTGTTGGGTTTATTGGGAATGACCATTCATACAATTGAGCAACGCACCAAAGAAATGGGAATCCGCAAAGTATCCGGTGCTTCCGTGTCAAGTTTAGTATTGTTGATTTCCCGGGATTACAGCCGATTGATCATCATCGCGTTCATTTTTAGCGCTCCCCTTGCTTACTGGGTTGTGCAACAGTGGCTAGAAGAGTTTCAATATCGAATCACACCCTCGCCGTTGATCTTTCTAGCGGTTGGAGGAGGTACGCTCCTTCTCGCCGGCTTGATTACGAGCTATCACTCGATCCGAGCAGCAATGCGTAATCCAGTAGAAGTATTGAGGGACGAGTAGTGGCTTCTGATTATTGAATAGCACGTAATGATTTGTGAATTGCGGCTTGTTGCTTGATTGAATCAAGGCACCTAATATTGCAAGTCGAAATTTCACTTTATGATTAGAATCGCTTCTGTCCTCGTATTGCTTGTACTTTTTTGCTGTTCGTCCAAAGAAAAGAAGAACACCGCCGACAATCTCATTGCATTTGAATTGGTCAAAGGGTTCCCGCACGACGTCAACGCATTTACCCAAGGCCTTGTGGTGGAGAATGGAAAGCTCTTTGAAAGCACGGGGAGAGAGGGTTCTTGGATCGCTGAGGTTGATTTAATCTCAGGCGCCCAAAACAAAAAAGTAGTTCTTGACGACAAGTATTTTGGAGAGGGAATTACTTTTCTGAACAACAAAGTCTATCAGCTCACTTGGCAAAACAAAGAAGGGTTTGTTTACGATGCCAAGACGTTTACTAAGCTAAATACATTCACCTACACACATGAAGGCTGGGGAATCACTCACGATGGCAAGAGCCTAATTGTCAGTGATGGCACCGACGTTTTGCACGTCTTGGACACTGTCACCCTGAAAGATGATCACGTCATTCATGTGACCGATGGCGATGCGAAGGTCGACAAGCTAAATGAACTTGAATTTGTAGACGGCTTTATTTACGCCAATATCTGGCAAACCGCTTTCATCGTAAAAATTGATCCAGCAAACGGCAAAGTAGTGGGCCGTATGGATTTGTCTTCCCTGGGCCAGGAGATTTCAAAATTCAACGGCTCGTTCGACGTACTTAATGGAATCGCCTACGAAAAGAAAAGTAAGTTATTTCTCGTTACCGGAAAACTGTGGCCGGTGCTCTTTGCTTTGAGATTGAAAAACTGATTTTAATTTTCCTTCCTCAAACTCCAGCCCAAACACCCGAGCACAATCAACACCATGGCCCAACTCGAAGCCATCGTCACTTTATTTCCGATCACGTAAGGCTTCGGTTCAAATTTGAATTCAATCGTGTGTTTCCCAGCTGGTACGGACAGCGCTCGCAGCACATAGTCGGCTCTCTGAATTTCTACCTCGTTCCCATCAATAAAGGCGTGCCAGCCTTTGTAGTAAATTTCCGAGAACACCGCAAAGCCTTCTGTTGACGACTGCGATTCGTACTTTAAATATTTCGGATTGTGTTCCGTGATCCGGATGGAGGCCAAACTATCGAACGCGGCCGACGGTGCACGGTCCGCCGTCGCCTGAATGACGGCCACCTCTTTTGTGTTGACCTCACGCACTTTCTTCAGCTCCTCGTTTGCCGTTGCCACAGGCAATACTTCCTTCACAAACCATGCATTCCCGTTGGCTGCCGGATTGGTGATGACATTGTTAGCTTCCGTCCCAAAAACAATGTATTTGGTGTTTAGCATGTTGAGCACGCCATACGAATCAAATTGTATCAACTTATTCTGCCAATCTCTACCAAGCTTACCCGTTTCGGCAATGATGCACGAGTCATACAAATCCTGGTACCGCCTGATCTTTGCGCCGTGATAACCTCCGAGTGAATGATGGAAGTATGAAGTTCGAGCTTCGTTCATTGGGTTTTGAATGTTGTAGACGCGATAATAGCTCTTATCATTTAAAATGAATTGGTCGGCCGCATTCATTGCAAATGCACTTTGGCTTTTGCGCTGAAATTTATCTTTGGTAAAAGAGCGCTTGTCTACAAACGACAAGTCCATGGTAATCAAGAATGCAAGAAGAGCATAGAACCCGAACTGAGAAAGCTTCTTTTGTAACCCGAAATAAAGGATCACAAAGACAGGAGCAATAAAGAAAAGGGAGCGCCACGCATCGCTGCGAACTAAACCAATACGGTCAGCATAAAGCGCCTTTGCAAAGAGGGCAGGTAGCTGTTGCTCCCCGTCGCGAGACACATTGAACATACCTGCCGTCATTATGATTAACACGCACAATCCCCCACTGGCAGCAAAAGCATACAACAATTTCCTTTTGGCTTCTTTACTCAAGCCATCCGTTAACAATTTTTCCAAGCCGATCATACCAATCAACGGCATGAGAAAAAGAGCAATGATGAGTGCAAAAGTGACCGACCGAAATTTGTTGTACATCGGGAAATAGTCGAACATAAAATAATTGAAGGCTGAAAAATTCGAGCCCCAACTCAACACGATACTTAAAACACAGAGCGGAACAGCCCACCAAATCCATTTTTTATCAACCAGCAAGAGGCCGGCAACGAAAAGAAAAACAATGATAGCCCCGGCGTAATAAGGAGCACCGTCATCTCCCCAATAAGAGATAGTGTAGCCGGCAAGTTGGTTTGCCATTTCATTGTCGCCGATGTTGACCAGCGCTTTGTATGATTCGCTGTTCTGGTCTCCTACCAAATATTTCATTGGGCTTCCTCCATAAATATTTGGAATGAGTAAACTTAGCGGCTCGCCAATTCGATCGTTGTATGCAAAAGCATAGCTTTTGGTCACACCATCGCTATTGCTCGGCACCTTTGGGTTTACCAACTCTAAAGGTCCTCGTATGGAATATTTGTCATATTCTTTGATCGCCCAAAACTGCCCGAAGAAAGTGCCTGCGGCAATCAACACTGCCGGTACAAGCAGAAGGGCGCTCGTTAAAATTTCTTTGATCCGTTTTTCACGATATGCCCAGATCAACTGCGCGAGGCCGTAGGTGAAAACGATGAGCATCAAGTAATAGGTCATCTGAAGGTGATTCTCTTTCAAATGTTGAGAAAGTCCAAGACCGGTTACTGCAAAACCAAGTAATCGCTTTCCCGAAAATGCCAGATGGATGCCGGCCATGATCAAAGGCATAAAGGCAATGGCTCCGATGCGGGCGTTGTGCCCTGCCCCAAGGCCAAGGATCATATATGAAGAAAGACCAAAGGCCAGGGCTCCTCCTATCGCCAGATAGGGCCTTACCTTAAAAGAAAGAAGCAAGATGTAATAACAAACAAACGCCAAAAAAATGTTGGCCACGGGATGGGGAAGAAAAGCAGCCATCACTTTCTTTGTCCACGCCATTGGGCCAGAGCTCCAACGCACACTTACCAAGTATGCAGGCATCCCACTAAACATCGACGGTGCCCAGAGCGCTTCCTCGCCGGTCTGATTGCGATAGTCTGCAATCGTCTTGCTCGCTCCTTGAGCCTGCTGGATATCCTCTTGCGTTAACACCTTGTTGTCGAAGAAGATAGGGTTGAAGAAAATGATTGTTACGATCAAAAAAGCAACAATGGCGAGCACGTGTGGAAGAACGTCTTTTTGGAAATCGATTTTTTTCATGCGTTAATTTCATTTTTTGCCATCTGCATCTGCCACAAGGCGGCATTTTCGGCCTGCGGGCATGGAACCGCCAAACAAATTGTATGCCTTCGAGAAGGCGTAATACATGGCCATTTCATCTGAGCAGTTGGCTTTAATTTGGCAAATTAACTGAATTACTCGATTGGTCAATTAAGGAGCGTCAATGTTTAATTTTTCGTTTTAGGACTTCCTGATATATTTAAAACACAAAAAATAAAAGACCTATGAAAAACTACCTGGCCTTTGCCTTTTTCTGTTGCGCAACCTTTTCGCTCGCACAGTCAAGGACTAATCTTGATGAAGTCGCCATCCGTCTGGTACTCGACAAGCAAGTCAACGCATGGAATGAAGCCAATATCGAGGAGTTTATGAAAGGATACTGGAAATCGGATTCCATTCTTTTCATCGGCAGAAAAATTACTTCGGGATGGGACAGCACGTTACTTCGCTATAAAAAAAGTTACCCCGACAAGGCGGCGATGGGCCGGCTTCGGTTTGAAATACGAAGGATGGATTTTGCATCCTCCGGGGCATGTCTTGTCACGGGCAAATTTTTTCTTACGCGCGAAAAAGATAACCCCAGCGGTATATTCACTTTGCTGTTCAAAAAGAAAAAAGGAAAATGGGTGATTGTGTATGATCACACTTCTTGAAAATTCCCGTGACCCACAATGGAAAGGCGTAGGGAAATAAAAACAGTGGTGGCCATCAATTTGACCCTCGATATCGCTTCTCAAAAGCCGACGAATATTTTTCACCCCGGGTAGCGACATTGGGTCGATGAAAACTTGGTTTTTTTGAAATGAGGAAATCTAGTTCATGTTCACAATGAAAGAATTGTGGATGCGTAGGAAGACATCGGGTGGTAAAATCGACTCAATGTCCTTCAGGTTCATTCGCGTGAGACTTGCTTTCGAAGACGACACCTGAAAAGGCTGAGACCAGAACTTGCCGACGACAAATTTTCTTTATTACAACCAAACACGCACAGACTCATGCCACCAAGTAGCACCAATGTTTTCAGATTAAAGTTTTGCATAAGGACTGATTTAATGGCCTAAAGACCAACAGTCATGCGCTACGTTAAGCAGATCGCACACCGTAGCCGCGGAGTGTCGCTCGATGATCCGAAAGTGTATACTGCATATTACCAATGATCCTTTAGTACTTTGAAGGCAATTGCAAAAATCAAGACGGCGGTAACCCTTTTGATGTAAATCTCATTGAAGCGCTTCGCCCCCAGACGAGAGCCCACCTGGCCACCAACAAACACCGCAGCCAAAAGCGGAGTGACAAACTTCCAATCAATGTGAGACTGTTGCATCAACTGGCCGGCTAAGCCGCTAATTGAATTGACTAAAATAAAAACACTGGCGAGGGCGGATATTTTTTTTGCTTGGTCCCAATTCAGCAAATGAAGAATCGGAGAAAGAAAAATCCCGCCTCCAATGCTCACCATACCTGACAGGAATCCGATACCACCACCCAGTGCCGGTTTTACCACGGCGTTGTCGGCTATCGTAGACGGCGACTTTCGGTGAAAGGAATTTTGAAACCAAAGGAGAATTGAAGCGATCATAAGGGTAACGCCGAGCATCACAAAGAAGGTATCCTGCGTGACGGGCCAATACCCGCCCAAGAACGCCAAGGGCACGCTCGCCGCGAGGAAGATCCAATTTTTTTTTAGGTCGAGTAGCCCTTCTCGATAGAAAATAATCGACCCGCTGGTCACCACTACAATATTGCAAAGCAGAGCGGTCGGTCGGAGAAGTTCAAAGCTCACGGACATCACCGCCAGAATAGCGATGTAACTCGTTCCCCCTCCAAAGCCAACGGAAGAATACACAAGAGCAATCAAAAAAAAGGAAATGAGCAGTACGTAGAATTCCACGGCAACCAAAGTTTGTGATTGGCAAAATAGCAATAAATCGCCTTGCTGATCACGAAATCAGGATGCACGGGAAGACTCGCTCAATGGAATGTTAATTGGTTTTGCCGGTGGCCGTCGCTTTTACCTCGCCGTTGGGATTCAATTTCGTAATCGAATAAAATAAAGGTCTGCCTTCGGTTCCGTATTTTCCAATCACACCGCCTTTGCCAATTGTGCCGATCTTAGATAGTTTTTCTGACGGACCGCTTCCACGCATACCACCTTTTCCACCGTCGCCCCCAACGCCACGATAGCCACCCGTATTGATGAGGTTTACTTTCGTAACGAAGTAAGATACTTCCGTGCCCGCCGAGTAAAAAATAGAAAGAGTGCCTCCGTTACCACCGTTGCCGCCGTTTCCGCCATTGCCACCATTGCCGCCATCACCTTTGCAATGTGCTGTGGTGTTGCTCCCGTGGGCACCGTTGCCTCCTTTGCCACCATCGCCGGCATGACCCCCATGGAGGTCGACAAGGATTTTCGAAGTAATCTGAATGGCATTTACGGTAATAGTAACGTCCTTTCCGGCTTCTCCATCTTTTCCGGATCCGCCGGCTTCACCGTGTACGGGTGGTTTGCACAGCCCCATGGGAGTCGCCGCCGATTTTCCATCTTTACCCGCTTCTCCTTCTTTGCCACCACCTAAAATTGAACAGCCGACGCCAACTGTCACCCGGTTTGCTTGTATGAAGCTCTTGGGTTTTACCAAACTGATTTTCGCTGAGTCTTTCAACACCAACTCATCCACCACCAATGTGTCCGCCTCCAAATTGTAAGTAGTGCCGACGGGTATTTCGAGCTTGCCCAAATTCTTTTTTTGTGCGACAGAAATAGTTGGCAGCATACCAAGAAGAGCGACGAAACAGCTCAAGATCACAACATATCGAACTTTGTCTTTTTGTTTGAATCCGTAACGGATCTTACGTGCATCAATTCCCGGTCGGAGCAGGGCAATCAAAGTCAGGAAGACAAGGCAAACAGCCAACATAGAGGTTTGTTTTCGATTACTGTGGAAATACCGTACCAATCAGTGAAAAGCACCATCTGCAATATAAAACGGCTATTCCAATAACAAAATTGTCTCTAAATGGGAGTGCCGCGTCTCCGTCCGGAAAAGCCTGCCACAGGTTCTTTGGTCCATGCTTCGGGGCTATTATCGAGACAAGCACGAAGGCCAAGAGCGGGGGTTTTCAGGCGAGTGGCTATTGGCGGAAGAAGTAGAAAAAAGACTCGTGGGAATCAAGGGTGGGCCCGGCTGGGAACGATCCAGCGACCCTCAGATTATGAGTCTGATGCTCTAACCAACTGAGCTACGGGCCCTTTGCATGCCGCCAACTCCATCCGTCAGCAGCCTTTTGAAAAAGAGGTGCAATGTTACATATTTGCGGCCTTATCTCACAATCTTGATTTCACACAAAATCAAAAATCTCATCTTCGACCTCGGTGGTGTGATCATGGACCTCGATTTCACTAAAACACACCAGGCCTTTTCTCGCCTATCGGGAATTCCGGCGGAAGAACTCAAAGGAAAAATCCATACGCTTGAATTCTTCAATTTGTACGAAAAGGGCTTGATCTCCGATGAGGATTTTCGAAATGAACTTCGTGCATTCTTGAACTGCAGTACCTCCGACGAGAACCTTGACCGCGCATGGAATGCCATGCTTGTTGGCATCAACAAACAACGACTGGATGTCTTGACGCAATTGAAAACAAATTACCACACCTTTTTGCTGAGTAACACAAACCATATCCATTTGCGGGCGGTGAATGAAATTGTGTTCAGTTCGTCGGGGGAAAGGTCTTTAGATTCTTTTTTTCACAAGGCCTATTATTCTCATTTGATGAAGATGCGTAAACCCGATCAGGAGATTTTTCTTTCCGTTTTGAAGGAAAATGACCTCGTCGCTAGCGAAACTCTTTTCATGGACGATATTTTTGAAAACGTTCAGGGTGCGAAGTCCGTTGGCATTCAAACTATTCAAATCACTTCGACGCAACAGATGCTATCGCTCTTTCAATGAATCAAAAAACGAAATCGTACCTTTTACACGGATCGCTGTTCCTCATCACGTTCGTTACCACGACGCTGGCCGGTGCCGAATGGACCCATGGCAAATCGATTTTAGCAAGTCAAGACGGGGCGATTGTCTTCAACTCAAACTATTCGTGGGCCGAATTTGCCAGTGGTCTGCCCTACTCGATTTGCTTTCTGTTGATATTGACGTGCCACGAGTTTGGCCACTATTTCACCGCTGTTTATTATCGCGTCAGGACCACCCTGCCGTTCTACCTTCCGTTGCTCCCTTTCTTCCCGTTCTTCGGGACGTTGGGAGCGTTGATCCGAATAAAGCAACCCATTCGGACAAATAAACAACAATTCGATATCGGTATTGCAGGGCCGTTGGCGGGATTGGCAGTGGCCCTTGGATTTCTGATCTATGGGTTTGTCACACTTCCACCACCTGATTACGTTTTTCAATTCCATCCCGAATACCAAAAGTTTGGGCTTGATTATGCAAATCATGTCTACGATCCTGCAACTCAACCTCCAGGGGTAATCGATGTTGTGATCGGAAAGAATTTGTTATTCGTTCTGCTCGAGAAAATTTTCGCCGACCCTGCACACATGCCCAACCCACATGAGATCATGCACTATCCGTTTTTGTTCGCGGGTTTTCTTTCGCTTGTTTTCACGGGGTTGAATTTGCTACCCATTGGGCAGCTCGATGGCGGTCATGTGCTTTACGGGTTGGTCGGTTACCGATGGCACAAGATCATCGCCACGATGGCCTTCTTCTGCATTTTGTGTATCACGGGGTTGGGATTGATCACACTGAATTCGCCCATACAACAACTCGTCTGGCAGAGTGGTCTTTACTTACTGTTTTTATACATGTCGATGAGGAGTATCTTCGAGAAGAAACGAGATAGGATGATGTATGCGCTGATTATCTTCACATCCCAATACGTAATCACCTGGTTGTGGCCAAGTATCCACGGTTACTCGGGGTGGTTCTTGTTTACCATGCTGATCGGTTTTTTCGTTGGCGTGCCTCACCCACCTTCTGAAATCGAACAACCACTAAATCTCACTAGAAAAATACTGGGGTGGTTCGCTTTAACTGTTTTTATTCTTTGCATCACTCCAGATCCGATTGGCCTCATTGAGTCGACTAAGGTAACACCATAATCTTTTCAGTTTGCCATTTCGCTCCCTGGAAGTAACGCACCATGTAAATGCCGGGTACTGGATTGTTCAAAACGATTCGTGTCGATTCGAAAGACGCTTCTTGGGTAAATGACACTGATCTGCCCGCCACATCAAGGATGGATAAGTTTTGGGTCGTCGGTGGGAAATTGAAAGTTCCGTGGTTCGGGTTTGGGTAAGCAAAGAATCTTTCCTCGGTGACCGCTGTGATTGGTCCGGTTGCGGTCGACGAGTTGCCAAAGACGGGTCTGATCATCAAGTTGCCCTGGATGCCGGATGGAATCCACCCGCCACCCAAATTAGCGAATATCTTGTCGCCAGAATCCGAGTTTTTATCCAGCCCTACACCGATCGACGCATTGGAGTTTTGTCGGTAACCAATATAGAATGTGCCACCGATCACTTTCGCGGTGTCCAGCGCCACTCTGACAAATCGATTGTTGTCCGTGCGTTGCACCGTAAGATCTTGCTGAGTGTACACCGAGGCTTTCGTCACTCTAGCTCCGGTTTCAAGTGAGCGGAACACCATCAAGTGAATAATTTGATCCGATTCGTCGCCTACGTGGGGAAAGTAAAAATCGACCGCCACCAAGGTGTCAGGCTTCGAATACATCATATCAAATTGATAGGCTAGATAATTGCCCGTTGATGTAAGCGTCGCCGCATATTCGGCAACGCCGTCGTCATAGGCGTAGTAATCCTTGAAAATAAAATTGGTGCTGATCGTATCGTTGTATCTAAAGTCGATCGGCTTGTAGACGACGGTGTCGTAGTCGCCCGTATTGATATCAATCTTATCAACGTTGTCAACAGAATTCAATTTCAGAAAGAACTTGAGCGCAATTGAGTCGGTGCCCGCTGCTATCGACTTGAAGGAAGGCAATTTCGACAAAGGCACAGTGGTGGGCACACCGTAGGACAACAGGATACCGGTGATTGAATCGAGTTTCACTACGCCGTTGTTTGTGGTTACTTTATTTTTCCTCGTTATGGTTTTCACTCGAGTCACCAAATTGGTGGGTTGAAAACGGGGAGGTGCTTGATCCCTACGCTGATTCGTCAACGTCAAAGATGGCGTACCCGACAGCGAGTCAGCTTTCGACAGCAAATGTTTTACGGGGACTGAGTTATACTGCTGCAAAATGGAAGTCATTGGGGTAGCAATGGATCGATCTGGAAAATCACTCGGATAAACGGCGTTGTGATTGGAGTCAAAAACAGGGTATTGACTCTTCCCATTGTTGATATAAACGTAGTCGAGGTTCCACATGTCAAACGGCCCCGAAAGACGCGCGAAATTCTGGAACCGAAATTGAAATCCGCTGTGAAAGAAATGATCGTCGTGAATGAAAAACTTGACGGGTACAAACTTGGTGTTGTCGTGATGGGTGATCGTATCGGCCCACACTTTTACCCATGCGCTAGAGTCATTCTTAAACCACAATGAAAATTCGTCGCCTGGGTCAGGTGCTTCGCCGTTGCCTTGAAATTGGTACCAGAAGAAAATAAAAACAGAATCTCGCCGCGTGGGGTCCACCAAATCCATTCGGATGGGTCGAGAAACCAAACTGTCTGCAACCCCTTTGGCCAGCGGCTGATTGACATTATAGGGCGTACCGAGCGAGTCTAGCCCATCAAATGTGGCCACTTTCAGCGTCGGAGGATTGATCGCCATTCCATCGTTGACCCAAACCGCTTGGCCGTAGGCCCATAAGTCAGCATTTGCATAGTTTTTCGATGAATTATTGAATGAGAAGTCATCCCAGAAAGGCAGCTGCAGCACCGGGCCACTTTGAACACGGGCAATTGCATTTTTTTTCTGAGGAAAACGGGGCTTGAAGATCGAAGTCTGTTTCAACTGCGCCGAAGCGTGTACGAAAAGGAAAAGGAAACACGAAAAAAAAATCAGTCGCATATCAAGGGTTTCCTTCATCCTCTTTTTCTTCTGGTTTGTAACCCTTTTCCGCCAGCCATATGTTCACCGGATCGCCTACGCGAACAGAATCACCAACTTGGGGTTCTTGCTTGAAAACGAAGGGTTTCACACCAGTAGTATCTGCACCTTCCGCTAATTCTACTTTTCCCAAATGAAGATTCCAGCCCGCGAGTTTTTCCATCGCAATTTCATAGGAATCTCCCACCAAGTTTCCGATCACAAAGTCGGCAGGCCCGTTGCCATCCCCAATGATGAGGTCAATCACAGAACCTTTTGTAAGGCGAGTACCCGGTTCAACGGGCTTTCCTTTGTAACGAAATTCTGTCACCCAATTCTTGAAGGGGCTGGCCTGATACCAAACTCTTCCGAGTTTCAATTCGCTGCTTTTGAGTACTGCTTTGGCATTGTCGTAGGATCCGGTGAGGTCGGGCATCGGCAGTGTTGGTGGTGCCACGCGATTGAGCGACACAAAAATGATTCTGTTTTCTTTCACCTTCGCGCCGACCGCGGGAAATTGGCGGGTTACCGTAAGCGGCGGCAAAGAATCACTGTACGATGAGTCATTCAACTCAAAACGAAGTTTGTGGTCCTTCAAAAATTTTCCGAGCTCATCTATTTTTATCCCTTTTAAGTCAGGCACTTCCACCATTTCTCCGTGATTCGTCGTGCTCGGCAAGTAGACGTAAAAGTAGATGATGCAGAAAAAAGCCAGAATGCCCAACAGGATGCCTGCATGCTTGAGCAAATCTCTAATTGAATCCCCTTTGAAATATTTATCGATAACCATATTAGTACTTCAGTGATGAGGAATATCCGCGATCTACACGCTTTGATTTCTTATGTCTTTCTTCCGCCAGTTCAACGAGTTTTGAAATCAGTGCAGTGAATGTCACCCCTCGCTCCTTCCACATCATTGGAAACATGCTTGAATTTGTAAAACCCGGAATCGTGTTGATTTCATTGACAAAAACTTTTCCTTTATCAGTGACAAACAAATCCACGCGAGCAAAATCTTCACAACGTAACGCTTGGTAAGCTTTCAAAGATACCTCTCGAATGCGATCGGAAATTGCTTTCGTCAATTTCGCGGGCACTTCAATTTTCACCGCTTCTCCGTCCACGTATTTCGCATCAAACGTGTAAAAGTCATACTTCTTGCTGATAATGATTTCACCGGGCAAGGAGGCCTTTGCCGGGGAGTTTCCTAACACAGCGCACTCGATTTCCCGTCCCTTGATAAATCTTTCGAAAAGAACACAATCATCGTAACGGAAACCCTCGTCAACGGCTTTCTTAAAATCCGCTTTCGATTTTACCTTCGACACTCCCACCGAAGAGCCAAGGCTCGCCGATTTTACCATAAAGGGCAATCCCAATTTCTTTTTTATGGTCTCGAAACTGATTTTGCCTCGATCCTCATAAAATGCAAATTGAAAATCAGCCACGGGAAGGCCCGCTTCTTTCAAAATTCTTTTCGCCACTAGTTTGTTCATGGACATGGCAGATCCAAGGACGCCTGTACCGACCATCGGGACATCGATTGCTTTGAGCAGCCCTTGCACACTTCCATCTTCGCCATCCGTACCATGAAGAACAGGAAAAACGATATCGGGCGTGAACGACTTTGATTTCGTTTTAAAGGAGGCGCCTCTGGCTTTCAGTTGCATGGAAAGCTTCTCTCCCTTTTTGATCTCGGCGGTTACCTTTTTGGTAAGTCTCCAATCGCCTTTTTGAGTGATGCCGATGAGGATCGGCTTAAATTTCTTCGGATCGATAAATTGAAAAATATTGCGTGCTGAATTTATGGAAACGCCATGCTCTACTGAGCGTCCTCCGTAGAGTATTGCAATCTTCTTTTTGGCCATGAATGGGGTGCTGGTTTTCACCTCAAAGATGTTCAGGTTTTGGGGCTTTTCCATACCGCGATTAATTTTTTTTCGATCAGAAACCAAACAACACTTTGGTTGACGAAAGTGAAGCGGGGGATTGTGTTTGTACGCGCACAATATAGATGCCTCTGGACTGGCTGCTAGAATCGATGGTGTAGGTCTGATTCAACATGTCGGGCAACGTGTCGTCGCTGATGATGTGCCCCATCACATCATAAATTTGCATACGGACCAACTGGCGCTCTGGCAAGTTGAACGTCACTTGCAACGGCGTTCCAGTGCCTCCGTACACGGAATAAAGTCCATTTACGGAAGGTGGAGATGGGTTGTCGCCCACAAAAAATTCGATGTTGTCAATGAATATATTGTTTCCATTGGCATTGGTGGCTACGAAGGCAAGCCGGACATTCTCTTGTCCCACCAAGCTATCGAGATTGAGATACCGTTTTGTCCATTGATTGTCTTGTGATGGAGTCCACTGATCATTTGAATCCGCATTTTTTAAGTCATTTCCCGAGTAGAGAACCATTTGGTTAGCGAACGTCTCACCGCAATCCGTTGACGAAAAGACCTGAATCGTTTCGGCATTGGGCGCTCGATATCCATAGCTTGTTTCAAAAAAAAGGCTTGCCTTATTCACGCGTGAAAAATCCAGCACCGGAGAAACCAACCACGCCTGCTCACCGATGCTTGTATTGCTATACGAGTCAAACACGAGAGACATTTTCTTGCTTGAGGTAACTGATGCGGAAGTCCACGTCGAACCTCCTTGAGGGCTCATGGAAGTCCACGCATCTAGTCCGTCGTTGAAGTTTTGTCGCAGCGGAATAATATCCGTCGCTGTGTTTACATACCGATTCGTGCTCAAACTATCTTTCGTAGAGATCCCCGTGGTCACTCCATTCGGCAATCCAATTGCGATCGAATATGAATTGTTGCCCAAGGCAAAGGACGCCGCGTTAAGCGCAACGTTTTTGGAAGCACCGATGTCAATCTGCACACCGGTAAGTTGCTGTGTGGACTTGACGTGATTGATGTAGGAATTAACGACAAAAGAATTGATCACGGTATTCCCTAGGTTTTTGACGTTAATCACTGGCGCCGTCGACGATTGGCAACTGACCGGCGAAGGGCTCACGATCCCGTTTAACGCAAATGCTGTGATGGCCGTGTTGAGGACAGACACGTTATCCAAGTACAAATTGTTCCCGTAATCATTGGTACCTTCAAAAGCGATCTGAATTTTTTGCCCAATGAATTGATTCAATGAAAAGATCTTGGAAGCCCATTGCGTAGACGATGGCGTGAACGAGGATCCCTGCGGCGTTGTCGTCGCCAGCGCACTTCCCGCCTGATTGAAAAGGACGGTCGGAGACGTACTAAAATCGCAATTGCTGGAGACCAATACGCGCAATCGGTCGTTGCTGCCTCCACTGAGCACGCCATACGCATAGTCGAAACTAAGTGAGGCGTAAGTAGCGGACGTCAGGTCGAGCACGGGCGTAATCAATCGGTCAACCGCTCCCGAATTTTCATAATTCCAAAAGTCAATTTCCATCGCCTTATTTCCTCCCCCCACGGAAACGTTTTGCCACGTGGTCAACCCATCAGGATTGCTGATGCTCCACTGGCCGGGCAAAGTGTTGAAAGGCTCAATCAACGGCAAGCCAACGGCGGACGGAACTCGGGTCACAATACTGATCGTATCGTTTTGCGCACGGCCATCTGTGCCTGAGTTGGTCTGAAGATTCTGAAAAGAGAATTTGGAAGTGCTACCCGCAGTCAGTGTCACCGCACTGAACGCGACGACGACCTCGTCATCCGGCGACAGATTTAGACCGGAAAATGTCTTCGTCTCGACGGCACTGCCATTCACGCTCAATTTAATTTGACAGGAACTAATGAGGTTGGAGCCAAAATTTCGAATTCGCAGGGATGGGGTCAAGGTACCACTGCATGCTGTAGCTGCTGGCGCTGCAATTGTTTTTAATTCAATGTCATTGGCGACAGGGATCGGTGTTTGCGACCCCAACGAATTTAGCAGGCTTGCTCTTCGCGGACTATTATTGATCACGACATCCATTCTGGACACCTGCCCTTTCGTGAAAATATTCATGCAGGCGTCGTCAGTGTAATTCAGGTAATTGGAATACATCGCATGGTTACTACAGTCCACTTGCACACCCGAAGGGCAAAGGCCGTTAAAGTCGGTGTCTTGTGGAGGCGTGTCAGCAACGTAGTCTGTGCCTGTGCAACCACTCTGGTCTCCCCACACGTGCCGCAGTCCGAAAAAATGGCCAACTTCGTGTGTTGCCGTGCGCCCAAGATCGTACTCTGTCTGTAAAAAAAAATTACTTCCACCGCTCGCTTGTACATTGCCAAAGGCGGAATAATCGATGACGACACCATCGGTAAGCCGATCGTTTGAAGAATCTCCCAGGCCTTGCAGTGTAGAAGAAGTTGGAAGTTGCGTGTAGCCCAACAGTCCTCCACTCAGGTTGGTGACCCAAATGTTCAAATAATTTTCAGCCGGCCAGTAGCTCAGTGCCTTCAAGGTGTAATTGTCTGCCATCGACCACGTTGACTTGGGTCCTTTTACTCGGTTGATTCCGTCAGTGGCCGCTCCGTTGGGATCTTGCTTCGCCAAAACAAATGTGATCGGAAATTTTCCAGCGACGGAAGCGAATTCAGACAGTGTTTTTGTGCTGTCTGCATTTTGTCGATTGAAATCTTTGTTGAGCACATCGATCTGCGAAAGGATTTGCGCGTCGGAGATATTGGTACCACTTCCTTCCGTTTCTCCATTGTGAACGATGTGTATTACGACGGGAATGACATAACTGCTTGCGATGGTACTATTGAAGGGATTACGTTTTTGTTTTGCGTCGCTTTGCAATTTTTCTTGCATCCACAACTCAAATTGTTCTTTGGATTCTTGATTGGGGTGACGTTGCTGAAGAAGTTTTTGGTATTCAACTGTACCACAACGGTCCTGCGCCAGTAACTTGAAACCAATCAGAGAAAGAAAAAAACAAAGGAAGGCTCGGAGCATAATCTTGCAAGATAACTCTTAACGAATAAAAGTGAATAAGAGTATCTCGCGAAAAGTAACTGTTACTTATTCCTCAAATGAGGTTTGCGACTTCAATTGATTTGATCTCTGGAACTGATCTCCTGATGGCTTCTTCTACCCCCGCCTTAAAAGTCATGGTCGACATCGGGCACGAACCACAGTTTCCGACGAACTCCAATTTCAGAATTTTGTCGCCCGTCACTTCTAGCACCTTGATGTTTCCACCGTCTGCTTCGAGGTATGGGCGGATGCTATCCAGCGATGCCTCCACGCGCAGGGTGAGTTCTTCGGTATTGGTGTCAACGGTGTTCATCAAACAGTAAGTTCAACTTTTTGGGTGATTGCAAAGTTAGCATTTCTTATCGCAACCTGACGAGCTAAGCTTTCCGCTAATTCGCGAAACGCATTTGCAGTCACGCCTTCCTTCATGATTGCTGGCAAACCACTATCTCCACTTTCGCGAATACTCTGCACCAAAGGAATCTGGCTGAGTAAAGGAACATTAAATTTCTCTGCTAAGTTCTTCCCCCCATCTTTTCCGAAAATAAAATAGCGATTGTTCGGCAATTCTTCAGGTGTAAAATAGGCCATGTTCTCCACCACACCGAGGATAGGCACGTTGATCTGAGGTTGCTTAAACATTGCTAGCCCTTTCATGGCATCGGCCAGCGCCACTTTTTGAGGGGTCGTTACGATCACTGCCCCCGTCACGGGAACCGTCTGTACCAGTGTAAGGTGAATATCGCTCGTGCCGGGGGGAAGGTCTATCAATAGATAATCCAGCTCGCCCCAATCCGCATCATTGATAAATTGTTTCAATGCCGCACTGGCCATGGGCCCACGCCAAACCACCGCGCTTTCCGGCGGTGCAAGAAATCCGATGGAAATCAATTTTACGCCGTATTGCTCAAGGGGAATGATGACATTCTTTCCGTTAATGACCCTTACTTCCGGTTGTTCTCTCTCGCAGTTGAACATCACGGGAATAGAAGGGCCAAAAATATCTGCGTCAATGAGACCGACTTTCGCTCCCGACTGCGCCAAGGCGACGGCGAGGTTAGTGGTTACTGTAGATTTTCCAACGCCTCCCTTGCCTGATGCAATGGCTATAATATTTTTTACACCCGAAAGCAATTGTGCGTTGTCTCTAAGCGAGGTGACAGAAGATGTCATTCGGATCTCGATAACAGTCTTTTCACCAACCATTTTTCTTACTGCGTCTTCACAGTCTTGCCTTATCTTTTCTTTCAAAGGGCAAGCAGGGGTGGTCAAAACCACGGTGAAAGCTACTTTATTTTCAGTTAAAGCAATGTCCTTTATCATGCCCAACGTCACCAAATCTTTTTTCAGATCCGGGTCTTGGACTGTGGAAAGGGCTTTTAAAATATCGGGTTGGCTAAGGCTCATACAGACAGGTACAACTATTTTGGAAGAAATTAGTTCGCAAGGTAGCTAGAAATGGTGATGGAAAAGAATGAACCTACTCCCATCCAATATAAAGATACCTTGGGCCCATGATACAACCTGGATTAAAAACCCGCATATGAACTCCCGTTTCATCATAGTAAGACTCCTCTACTCTGAATATGAACGGAATAGACATGCTGAAACTCTTTTGGTCTGATAACCGGAATAGGGAGATAAAGTAATCGGAACCTTCACCCTCTGGTCCATCACTATAAATGACATTTCTAGAGATAAACCGGGGGCGTCCCGTCGCAGCGATCGCCCTCCCTGACTGTGAATCCAAAATCCAATATTGTCCCGATTCGTACTGATAAACGTAAAAAATATAGAAGCCATTCCACTCTTCCAGCAGCTCATATCCCTCATAGTCTCTTCTGTCCGCGGAACCCTCTTTTCGGCAAAACTGCTGAGGTTGGTTAGTTAAATCCTTAAAAGAATAGCACCCATTTCGATACGTAAATTTATCACCAAATTTTAATCGAAAAACTCTTTCCAAACTGTCGTTATGCTTGTGAGCCTTGGTCTTTCGTCGCAACACGGAGTGGTCGGGGTAACCAAAATAAAATTCTTCCTTTGTGATTTCTTGCAATCGGAGTGTTAATCCGTTTGAACGTACATACCTTGGGAGTAAGCTGCATTTAAGTGATTGCTTGCTGGAATCTCGTGCCACCAACTCGCGATAGGTAGTCTGGTTTCTGAGATAAATTCCTGAAGCACCTTCAAAAATCAATTTTACATAATCGAGTGTACTCAGCTGCTCTTGGGGCAGAGAAAAATAGACGACGGAATTAATTCTATCGATGAGTTCGTCGAATGGAGGTTCAAAATTGTTTGGCGCGCTGTCTTTGAAATTTAGTTGAATATACTTCTTGCCATGCTCATCGCGATGCATCGAAGCGCTCACCACTCCACGGTAGCCCTGCTTTGCTGATTTCTCAATTTGTGTCAGCCATTCTTCCTTTTGTTGCCCATGCGACGCAACTGCGGCCAGCATTAAAATAATTAACGGTCTATTCATACCTTCCCGACAGATAATTTTCGTTTAATGAATAATCCCAACCTGGTTGACCTGGACCAATGATTCCAGTTCATTAAAAATAAGATAAAACATTAAATTGAATAAAAGCCCAGATGAACTTCATTCCGCCAAAAGTTTATACAGCTGTGCTCGGGGTGCTTGCCCTACATTTTTCATTCGCACAGATCGTTCCCACCAACACGGGCTCAAAAATATCCCAGGCCGATGCCCAAGCCGCCCTCGACTACCATAATAAAGTGCGCAAAGAAGTCGGCTCGCCACCATTAGCGTGGTCGCCGGATCTCTCGAAATACGCGCAAGCCTGGGCCGACCATCTGGCAAAAAGCAACGATTGCAAAATGCAGCACAGGCCCCAAGATGGAAAGTGGAAGCAAATACACGGTGAAAACATTTTTTGGGGAGGCTCAGATGATTACGATGCGATCAGTGCGTCTGAAATGTGGTATAGCGAGATCAAGGACTACAAGCATGTCCCGATCAGCAATTCCAACTTTATGAAAGTGGGTCATTATACGCAGATGGTTTGGAAAAATACCACCTCAATGGGTTTGGGAAAGGCAACGTGCCCCAGCGGCGCCATCATCATTGTGGGCAATTACGATCCCGCGGGGAATTATGTTGGGCAGAAGGCATACTGACTTATTTAATCACATTTTTCACCGTTTTTGGCTCATTCCCTTGACATCTCGGCAACTTTCCTAACACGAAAATCCGTAAATTTGCCTTCCTGTTTCTTGAATTTTGATCACCCGCGAAACCATTGATGAAATCAAAAACCGTGTAGACATCTACGACGTGGTCAGTGATTTTGTGTCGTTGAAGAAATCGGGGCAAAACTACAAGGGGCTCAGTCCATTCAACAACGAAAAGACACCTTCTTTCTTCGTCGTTCCCGCCAAGGGTATTTTCAAGGACTTCAGCAGCGGTAAAGGGGGCGATGCCTTCACGTTTGTGATGGAGCATGAAAAAATGAGCTATGTAGAAGCCATCCGTTACTTGGCAAAAAAATATGGTGTAGAGATAAAAGAAGATCGCAGTTCGGGCGAATCGAAAGAAGCGCAGAGTGAACGCGAGTCGCTTTATATCTTGATGAACTTCGCCAAAGATTTTTACAAACAAACGCTAACCCAATCGGAAGAAGGCAAAAGTATTGGCTTGAGCTATTTTCGTGAGCGCGGCTTTAACGATCGTACCCTTGAAAAATTCGAGCTCGGTTACGCCCTCGAAGGTTGGGAGAATTTCAGCAAAGAAGCAATTAGCAAAGGCTATAATAAAGAGTTGCTGGAAAAAACAGGGCTTGTTGTAAAGAAAGAAGACGGATCATCGTATGATCGCTTCCGCGGAAGAGTGATTTTTCCGGTGCATGGGCTCTCGGGAAAAGTGGTCGCTTTTGGAGCGCGGATGTTGGGCAAAGAAAAAAACCAGCCCAAGTACATCAACTCACCCGAGACGGAAATTTATCACAAGAGCGATGTGCTCTACGGCTTGTATCAAGGTAAAAATGCAATTCGACAACACGATGTTTGTTATTTGGTAGAAGGCTATACCGACGTCATCTCCATGCATCAAGCGGACGTGGAAAATGTGGTGGCCTCCAGTGGCACTGCTCTTACCGAGAATCAAATCAAACTCATCCGTCGATTTACCGAAAACATCACTGTCCTATTCGACGGCGACAACGCCGGCATCAAGGCGGCCCTCCGAGGCATCGACATGATTTTGCGCGGCGGGCTGAACGTGCGGGTCATGCTTTTTCCGGATGGTGAAGACCCTGATAGTTTCTCCAGAAAAGTAGGCACTACGGAGTTTCAGAAATACCTGAAAGAGCACACACAAGATTTCGTCTCCTTCAAAGCAGGCCTTTACGCAAAGGAAGCCGCC
>DATJJP010000064.1:0-40356 GCA_035492075.1 Cyclobacteriaceae bacterium
TCGCTAAGCAACAATTGTGGTACGTCGGCATCGTTGAGGGCGCGCGAGATTCGCAGGGTGTTTCCTTTTAGGTAATGGGAGAAAAGAATTTGACTACCGAAGAAGTGCGATCGCAGAGAACCTTCATAGTTGTTGATCCAACGCCACGCGGTCTGCCAGTCGATCGTAAGTAACCCAAGCGTTATGTTTCTCCATTTGATCACATTGCCGGCGCGATCAACTCCAATCGGTATGATATGCGTTTGAGTGGAATCATCCACTGCATAGTAGAAGACTACGCCAACGCAAGAGGGGTTGCCGAGCATGGATTTCAAAACAGCAACCGGAATGACATGCTCGCGGACGGCACTTTTATTGGAGATCGCGAAGTTCCGCATCCAACGAATCGCTTTTTCTTGATCAATGGGAGCGCCGATTTCACTGGAGAATATCGGAACCGCACCGGGCTCATTACGGGCGCCGCTGACTTCATTTTTCGGGCTTGTGGGTGCTGGATTTGAACTTAGTTTTTGATCCATGCAGGAGTTGAGAATGAAGTACAAGGAAACTCCGAGCATCGAAACTGAGGTGAAAGATTTTAATAGCCGTGCCATAGATTTTTTGGTTTTTGTTTTTGAATAAGGCCGAAAGTAATGACTCAAAATAGCTGGCTTGGCTAAAACGTACCGAAATGGAGGGGTGAAAGTGAACTCACTTATTGGATGACATTTTTCAGCCGGGAGTTCGTAAGGATGGATGAGTAGTTAGTATGGGAATAACTCCTACGGCGTTGGCGTCAGGCTATCGCCACTTAAACAAACTGTGCTGACTGGCGGTATGGATATTTCGCCACACTCGGTTGATTTCCCGATTTTGATCTGCCGCCGAGAGCCCACAGTGAGGGTAAAGTTGATCGACTATTAATAAAGACTGCTTCGCCAATGCCTGACTTGCCTCACTGACTTTTTGAAGCGTCGCTTTGGGCGTCTTCTTTTTTTGAATGCAGCTTTTCCAAGACAATTCAACCCGTCGATAAAATTCTTTTCTTCGGTTGTCGAGTTTTTTTCTGGCACGCTGGGCAAGTCCTTGGTAAAGATGCTGAGTAGGGCGTGCAACGGTTTCTTCAAAAAGATCGATGAAACGGATGGCCAGTCCGGAGAGATTTACCGAGAGCGTTGTTTCTGCCAGTTGAAGAAATGGGTAGTAGTAAATGGGTTTGTCGATCACAACGGCCGCAGCGTTGATATCGAAAGCCCTTTCGGTTCCGACAGCGACATTTTTTATTTCGAACGAATGACTGGCTGTGGCGACCATACCCATACTGTTCCACGTATTTAGAACCGTCACTTCTTCTTTTTTCATGACAAAGGGACGAATCAATGGTACGCCATTGGATTGTAGCTTGGGCTTTCCGTTTTCGTGAATGATGAAATTCGCGGTGAACACATTTGCGTGAAGCGATCCACTGGCATATTTCCAGCTTCCGTTCAGCAAATATCCATTTGGAATTATTTCGGCCGTTCCTGTGGATGCGCCGCTTCCTGCGAAGAAGGCCAAGTCAATGGAAAAAATTTCTTTTGCGAGCTCTTGATGAAGAAAGCCGCCAAACCAAGCAGCTCCCGCGCAAAGAGTTACCACCCAGGCCGTGCTGCCATCGGTCCAGGCGAGCGCTTCTTCTATTTGAAGAACTTCGAGGAGAGTCAATTCGAGGCCGCCGAAATTTTTTGGTACCAACATTTTAAGCCAACCCTCGCGATGAACAAGCTCCCGTTGGACAGGGTGAAGGTGGCGGAGTGCCTCTGCTTCGCGCGCGGTGCTGCGAATGGCATCAACGATTTCTTTTTTCAACCAAAGGGAGGGATGTTCAACGTTCATTCGCTAAAGGCTTTCGCGCCATCTTTGTCCAATCGAAGTAGCCGATGCAAGCGATTACCAGCAAAAAGATGGTGAGGATTGCAAACAACGGTAGGTCCTTATAAAATAGGAGAGGGATGGCAAATGCATTCGATACATTTAACAAAATCCAGTTCTCCACCCGCCGTCGGGCCAGCAGCCAAGTGCCTGCCCACGCTGTTGAACTCACCCACGCATCCCACAAAGGGACTGTCGACGGAGTGAAGGTGACCAACGCAAAGTACCCCACTCCCCATCCGGCAAAAATGATAATGATAGATATTGCCCATTCGCGTTTGCTGGCAAATTCCACTTTCACAGGAGTTTTAGTTTTTTCAAAAACCCAGTGCCACCAGCCGTACACGCTCATCACGACGTAATACAAATACAAAACACATTCGGCATAGAGTTGTGCGGTGAACAAACTATAAATTGCAAGTACGGTAGAGATAATTCCTGCGGGATACAGTAAAGGGTTGTTTGCCCTCGCCAACAGGACCTCAGCTATTCCAAAAATCAAGATGCCCCATTGCAGTGCATCAAAGCCACGAAGTTGATTGACCAATACATCCTGCCACTCGTGAAAAGACATCGCTCTGTTTTTATGTTGCTCTTGAGGCGGCAGTCGGTTTGCCTCTTCTCCCTACGCTGGTATTACCCAGATCAGGTTCTAGGAACTACTTCCAACGGGTATGATCTCAGCTTGTCAGCTTGAACAACGTTCAAACGAAGCACCCCATGAGCGGGTTAAAGATAATAATTCTGCAATCTTACCGGCAGTATTTTTTGATCAAGTCGATAGCAGGTTCGCAGTCAAGTTGAGCGGCCTTGTTCCAGTCGGAGCAACCTTTTTGACCGAGCCAGGTTTTTGCGATGCCGCGATTCACGTACGCCATTCCATAATTGGAATCGTAGTGTATTGCTTTGTCAAAGTCGTCGATCGATGACTGATAGTCTTTCAATTTCAATTTGGTTTCGCCACGGCTGGTATAGGCGTAGGCATAGTTGCTGCTGATGTCTATCGCCTTACTGAAATCGGCAATTGCACCCTGGTAGTCTCCTAAAAAAATTTTTGCATGGCCGCGATCAACATAGGCGGCATCGAATTTTGGTTTAAGTTCTATCGCCTTGTTGAAGTCGTCCACGGCTCCTGCGTACTCCTGCAGATAAACTTTCACGTGACCTCGATAAGCATAAGCCAGGGTGTATTTCGGATTGAGCGAAATGACGGTGTTGAGTTCGGTGAGTGCGCCATCGTAATTTTTGTCGTTGATTTTTGCTTTGGCGTTGTACATTGAATTGGCGACACTGATCTCATTTACTTTTGCGTTGTACTTGTCGGCCAGCGCCGACTTTTCGTTTACTTCATTTTGCTGATTGAGCTGCAAGGTCAAGGAAGCTAATTTTTTATTGGCGGTATCCAGCTGTTGTTTCAGATCTTCCAGCTCCCTCATTTTCTGTCGGTCTTCACTCAATTTTTTAAGTGATTCTTTTAAACTCGTGGTGTCCACCGTGATTGCTGCCTTCATCCAAAACGTTTCGCCGTTCCACTTCTCGTCGAGCACGTCCAGCTTGGTGATTCCCGCGCTCAGGGTTGAGATATTTTCAATGAAATCTTGTGAGAATTTATTTTTGACGTCATTGGTTTTAAGAATCTGGTTGCTTTCCACGTAAACGCCCAGATCGTTGAGCAGCAGGGATCGAAGTTGATTGATGGCGATGGCGCGGCAGGAAATTTTGCTGTCCGCCTCGCTGGCCTTATAGGTATATTCTTTTACAAACGTTTTTTCTTGCGAAAGGGCCTGGCCGGCGACGAAGACAAAGGCAACAACGGGAAGAATCTTTCTCATGAGCCAATCTGATGTTATAAACGACAACTGATAGACATTGGATGACTAAACAGGTTTAAACTGCTCAAATGCTTCTTTGCAATCGTTGCAATAATAGATCGATCGGCAAAGGGTTGGTCCAAACGGCGTTTTCAGTTCCGTATTGGTATTGCCACAGCGTGGACAAGAGGCATGCTCTATTATTTCCAAATCGGCGAAAACATTTGCGGCGGGTGGAGGAGCGAGGCCATATTTTTTTAATGCGGCTTTTCCTTTCTCGGAAATCAAGTCTGAAGTCCACGCTTTTTTGAATGTCACCTCCACGTCCACCTGGCTGACTCCCTTGCTTTTCAATAACGAGGAAACCTCTTGCTTCATGTAATCCAAGGCGGGGCACCCAACAAACGTCGGCGTCATTTGAATTTTTACGTTATCCCCCTGCACTTCAACTTCGGTGATTACGCCGAGATCGACCAGGGAGAGAACGGGGATCTCAGGGTCCTTTACCTCTTCCAGCCATCGATATATTTGATCTGTCGTCATCAATAAGTAACGTAACTGACGTCGAATGAATTTGGGATAACTTGATTCAGGTGATGTTTCAAGTGCCTGACGTAATCTGAGGCCAGCCATTCGAGCGTGTAGAGTTGTGGGTCCGCCTTGCCCGTATTGCATTTCCTCTCGTAGGCCGACGGGGGCATCTGCCGGAGGACAGCGATGATTCTTTTGTTCACCAGTTCCCACAAGGTGATTATTTCTTCATTGTCGACTTCACCATAGTTGTTGGACGTTACCCATCGATTTTGGTCATACACGATCTTTGGTGGATCGGATTCGTATTGTCCGCAGATGAATCTCCGCAGATTATTTTGTGCGGAGTCAATCAAGTGGCCGATGACTTCCTTTTTGCTCCACTTATTTGGTTGTGGCTTGGCGGAGAACTCCAGGCTCTGAATTGATCTGATTTTTTTGGAATATGCTTGGACGATTTGATCCAAATCTTGAATGGTTTGCTTCATTTTTCTTGACGACTTTTCACTGCAAAGTTACAGATTTCGTGCCACAGATGGAGAGTAGAGCCCGAGCTTCGAGCGAAGAGTAAGTAAGGGGCTCTGCCGGTGTCAGACATTGTTCTTCGAAAGAGCCCTAAACACTTTCAAATGTTTGGACGGGTGCTCGTCCAGACGTTGCGAACACTTGGAGTATGGCAACCGCTTTAAAGATGCGCATCTGCGCCGCGTGCTTGAAATACGGACGTTCAGCGCGCCATGGTCTCGCAATTGTCAAAAAGCCATGCGCTACAAAAGCACGAGCGTGAGCTTCGAGTTTTGAGCCTGTAGGGAACAAGAGGTTCGCCGTTCGAAGTAAAAAACCGCAGCTTTTTCTGGCCTTTTGCAATTTGCCATCCGGAATGTTTACTTTGATAACCCAATTATGCTTCGAGCATCCATTCACCCATACGTTTTCAAATTTTCGTTTGCCGCTCGGACGTCACGTGGGCCGATGACGGAAAAGACCTCGTGGTTCATTCGTCTGTGGGACGACAGCAAGCCTGAAGTTTATGGCCTTGGAGAATGTGGACCGTTGCCTGGATTAAGCAAGAAACATGGCGTGGAGTTTGAAACGGTTTTGGCCGACGAGATCAAATCATTTGAGGAAAAAAAACTGTCATTGCCTTCGGTAAAAGATGGGATGGCAACCCTTCGAGATTTCTTTCAAGTCAATAAAATCTCTCGAGAATATTCCTCCATCACCTTCGGCCTGGAAACGGCTTTACTGGATCTTATGAATGGGGGCCAACGCATCATTTTCAAGAATAAGTTCATTGAGAAAACACCCGTACCCATCAATGGCTTGGTGTGGATGGGCGGGCTTGATTTCATGTTGCAACAAGTGGAAATCAAGATTCGCGATGGTTATCGATGTGTAAAATTGAAGGTGGGTGGACTCGACTTTGAGAAAGAATGCGACGTACTGCAATACATTCGTAGAAAATATTTTAGAGATAATATAGAGATCAGGCTCGACGCGAATGGAGCTTTCAGGAAAGAAGATGCCCTTGACAAAATCAATTCGTTGAAGAGGTTCAATGTTCACTCTATCGAACAGCCAATCAAGCCCAACTTGCCCGAGATGGAGGAAATCTGCGCCAAGTCTCCTATACCGATCGCATTCGATGAGGAGTTGATCGGTGTGCAGGCGTTCGAGGAGAAAGAAAAATTGCTGACCAAGCTCAAGCCCAGATACGTTATTCTAAAACCGACTATGCACGGTGGGCTTAGTGGCTGCGATGAGTGGATACAACTGGCAGAAAAGAATAACGTCGGATGGTGGCTTACCTCCGCTTTGGAATCCAATGTCGGCCTCAACGCCATAGCGCAATTTACGTCACAATATTCAACGACCCTGTGTCACGGGTTGGGCACAGGCCAGATTTACGAAAACAATTTCCCTTCACCTCTGGTGGCCGAAAAAGGATTGCTTCATCACGATCCAAAAGAGAAATGGAATCTGGTGAGTTTGTTTCCAGAAGAAAAAGGGGAGCAGTTGTATTTGGAGTAAAGCCCCGCTCGTTCTCTGACCCTCTGAATTAAGGACGTATACACGCGACTGATTTTTTTGCATGGCCTCACTTTATCAAAACACATTCGTGCGTTGGATCGATTCAAGGACACCGGGCCGCGCGGGAAATTACGCAATAGTCAAGGTCGTGCCGCTTAACGTTACCTGGTATTGCGCCAGCGCTGAGGGCGGTGGTCCGCTCACCACTTTTCCTTTAAGGTCATACACACCGCCGTGGCAGGGACAAACGAAATTTTTTCCTGTCGAATTGTAGCTGACGGTGCACCCCTGATGTGTGCAGACCCTGGATAACGCGATGTAAGAAGATTGCGCCGTGCAGACAATGTAGACGTCGTTGACCAGCAGCACGGCACCCACGGTTTGAAGATCGCTGTATCTTGGATCGGAAATATCGATCGTGAAATTGGCAGGAGGCTTGGCAGTGACCGCATCCTTGGCACACTCGCTAAGTAGTTGGGCTATGGCGGCTGCACTAAGCAGGCGAGTCGTGGTTTTCAGAAAACTTCTTCGCTCCATCTTTTTTTATTTGCAAACCTGTTAGTTTCGTCCTGCATCAGATAACATTTGCCCCGTGAAGATAACCTCCTTGTTGCAGTTATATGATATCCTCCCTGACCAAGAACGTTTAATAGTAGATGTTCTGCGCCAAATTGTAGAAGAAAACTTGCCGGATTATTGTAAAGAGAAAATTTCTTTCAATGTTCCCTTCTTTTACGGGAGAAAAGGGATCTGCATTATATGGCCAGCCACCGTTCCTCGCGGAGGAATAAAAAGGGGCGTGTTGTTCGGCCTTTGGTACGGCAATCGACTAACGGACACCGATCGATATCTGACACACGGCACCAACAAACAGATTTTCTACAAAATTTATCAAAATGTAGAGGAGATCAATGAGAAGGCGATCGTCAAGCTTTTGAAGGAAGCGGTGGAGGTGGACAGGAGGTGGAGAAAGTAACTGATGGCTTTGGATCTTTGGCCATGGTTAAGCGACGGTAGGTACCTCCTCTTGAAGGGCGCGCGTCTTTATAGCTGGTGTGGCGAACCGGGGCGCCCGCAATAGTCCGTTTTCAGCGATTTAGGGGCATATTATGCTTGGCCAAATCATTTTATCACTCGGCAAAATGAATTTTACTGCTCGCAAAATGAATTTTCCTGCTCGCAAAATGAATTTTCCTACAGATAAAATCATTCTTCCTGCACGCAAAATGAGTTTTCCTGCAGGTAAAACGATTTTTCCTGTAGACAAAACCAGTCTTTCTGCATGCAAAATGATTTCTCCAGCATGCAAAATGATTCTTCCTGCTGATAAAATGCTTTTGCCTACAGAAAAAATGATTCAGCCTGGGCGTAAAATTGAACCTTCCTAAAATTACTTGACACTTTTGAGGGCTGTTTCCAAAAGTGCTTGACAGGTTTTATGGTTAACGCTAAACCGACGTTACATATAATTTGCTCCTTATAACTAGCTTACTGGAGTTGGTCTTATTCTGGGTGTGGCCTGACACCCTTCAGCGACAGCCTGGATCAAGGTTGTACTATTTTTTTATCCTGATTCTACTTCCTTCACTTTGAATAACGCGTGGAGGCCTTCCTTCACAGAGGCAGGCGGCTGAGTGCGCCCGCCAACAAAAAAGGGTGGAAGCTCCACCCTTTTTGACTTTTCGTTAGTTGTCTTTCTTCTTTTCCTTCTTTTCTTTTCCTTCTTTCTTCTCTTTGCCTTCCTTCTTTTCTCCCTTCTCTTTCTTCTCCTTCATCTCCTTCTTTTCTTTTTCTTTCTTTTCCTTTTCCTTGTCTTGCTGCGCGAACAAGTTGGCGCTCAAAAATGCAACCAGCATAATTGAGGCAAGAACTCTCTTCGTTGTTTTCATAAATGATTTTGGTTTTGTAATGGATTTAAACATAGAAAACGTAGCCAGTAAGACCTTGTTGCGTGACAAAGGTTTAAAATGTGGCAATGATTCTTTCTTCAATTGTAAAAAGTTGTAATAAGATGTCAAACCGCTGAGCGATCGATTCATTTGATTGTCCTCCCAAAACGGCCCCGGGAGTGAACGTCGGGGGTTTGGTTCCTTTTTATCGTCGCGGCGCTTCCATGACAACTGAGGCTAGCGTTTTGACAAGGCCGCAACCTTTCCCTTCTTTAAGAAGTACTAGACGGTAATTGACCGCCGTTAAAGTTTACTCAATTCCCCTAACACCAACTGTCTATGCTCTTTAGTTATCTTCTCCTTACGTTGCGTAACCTCAGAAAGCAGAGCAGGTATGCGCTGGTCAATCTCATCGGCCTGGCCATTGGATTGGCTTCTGCACTGTTCATTCTCATGTACGTGCAAGATGAGTTGACGTTCGACAAGGTTCATCCATTTGCCGACAACACGTATCGCATCGGTTATCACCTGGAGATGCCCAATGGCGATGTGGAAAATTATCCAGCGTCGCCCGCGGGCTGGGACAATTACATCAAAGACAATTATCCTGGAGTATCCAGTATTACCAGTTTTGTCAATACCGGTATGCCCACCACCATTCACTATGTGCCTACCGACAAAATCATACTCACCGAAGACATTATCTGGGCCGAGCCCGACATGAACAAGCTCATCTACTTGCCAATTGTCAAAGGAAATCCTTCAATGCCGCTGAAGGAGATCAATAATATGATGTTGAGTGAGTCGGCAGCTCGGGCATTGTTTGGCAATGAAGATCCCGTGGGGAAGCAGATCACCTTGTCGCACACGTACATGACCGACGGAAAGAAAGTAGACTTAATCATCTCCTCTGTTTATAAGGACTTGCCTGCAAACGTTCACGTCAGACCAAAATACATCGTAAATATTTTCTCACTCAAGCCTTTCATCAAAGACCTCGATCGACTGATGATGTCATGCATGGGTGATGGAGAGAATAATTTTTGGACGCAAAGTTTTTTTGTGATCGATGATGCCAAGAAGATCGACGTGATTCAGCAAGATTTGCAAAAACGGGCCAACGCGATTATTGCCAAGTTCAACTTGAAATTTAAATTCGTGCCTATCATTCGAAAGATCACCGATGTCCATTTTGATCAAAACATTGATTGGGCCATCAGTCAAAAATCGGCCGACAAAAATTATGTCTTTGTTTTCATCACCATCGCGATTTTGATATTGGTCGTGGCGTGTATCAATTATGTAAACCTTTCTACAGCCAAATCAGTGACGCGTGCAAAAGAAATCGGACTGCGCAAAACCTTCGGTGGCGTCCGTTGGCAGTTGTTCAAGCAATTCATGACCGAGTCGTTTATCCTTGTATTGTTGGCTACGATAGTGGCCGTGCTGCTCGTGATTTTGTTGACACCCCAATTCAACAACATGACTGGCAAAACATTCTCTGCCATGAGCCTCGTCAACCCAATCATGCTTAAAATCATTTTAAGTACGGTGGTATTGGTCACACTGCTAGCCGGCAGCTATCCAGCTTTTTTTGTTTCCGGATTTCAACCAGCGCTCGTGTTGAAAGGGAAATTTGCTTTCCGCAAGGGCTCCAATGTGTTTAGGCAAATCCTCACTTCTGTGCAATTTATTGTGGCAGTCACGCTCCTCACCGGCACTGTCATCGTAGTGCGGCAAATGAATCTGATGCGCTACTCTAAGCTAAATGCTGCGGGCAAACAGATTCTTTCTATTCGCTATGGAGGATTCACTGGAGATGCGTCGGATCGAAAATATTTGACTTTCAAGAATTTGGTTACACAAGATCCGGAGATTGCATCGATGACTTTGGCGAATCATTTGCCGCGCCTTGATTTTTTCGGGCCCATCAACATGCGTATGCAATTCCCGGAAATCAATGAGGAGCAGCACGAGTGGTTTCAACTCAACGGTGACTATGATTTTCCAAAAACGTTCGATCTTAAAATCATAGCGGGCCGTGATTTCGATCCAAAAAATGTAGCCGACTCGAGTTCTGTGCTGTTGAATGAGTCTGCCGTCAAGGCGTTAAAACTGTCAGTTGCGGAGGCTGTGGGAAAGTCAATCATTCGTCCCGCTTACGTGATGGGCTACGGCCGGCCGGATACTACCGCAAAACCGGTCAGCGGCCATGTGATCGGCGTGGTCGAGGATTTCCCCTACAAGTCGATGCACAAGAAAATTGACCCGCTGGCCATTGCACCCAAACCGCATTCGCAAGACCGCATCATCCATGTCAAGCTGCCTGCCGGAAAGATGGGAGAAAAGATTGCGGCGCTGGAGAAATCGTGGAAGCAAGTCTACCCAGGGTTTGGTTTTGACTATTGGTTCGTCGACGAAGAGTTTGGGCGCATGTATGCGAACGAAACTAAAGTAGCGGCGCTGACCGAAAAATTTTCGGTACTTGCCATCTTGATCACTTGCGTGGGATTGTATGGACTAGCTGCGTTTATTTCTGAGCAGCGCACCAAAGAAATCGGAATACGTAAATCGCTGGGGGCGAGCAGTGGTCAGATATTGCAATTGCTGTTGACGGTGTTTGGAAAACTTTTGGGTATTGCCTGTATCATCGGTATCCCTGTGTCTTATTATTTGTCCGATCGTTGGCTGCAAAGCTTTGTTTACCGCACGGACACGTCGGTATTTCTTTTTGCTGGCGTAGTCGGAGTGATCAGCGCGATTACATTGATCACCGTTGGCTATGAGTCCCTAAAAGCGTCCCTCGCCAATCCGGTCGAGTCGCTGCGAAGGGAATAGGTTTTATTTGTTGGGGGCTACCGATGTTGCGCTTTTTTCTACCCCCACAGGCTTCACATAATACATCTTCTCCACGTTGGCTGGATCGAATTGTTTGGCGTCTTTCAGTTTGGTCGATTGCCATTTTTCGGTGGGCTTGATTCTCGTTTTTCCGTCCGTCAATATCAATTGCAGGTTGAATCCCTTGATGCAATTGGTCCAACGATAATACACTTTATTGTTGTCGAAATAGTATTCGAGCGAAGGGATTTGCGTGGTACGTAAGTATTGATCGAAAACTTTTGAAAAATTGATTTTGGCTTTGTCCGAAATATAATTTTCGATTTGTTGTGTGGTTACCGTTTGGTGATAGAACGTTTTGTTGAGCCCGCGTAATATTTCTCGGAAGAGTTGGTCATCGTTGATACTGTGTCTTATCGTGTGAAGCATGTTTCCACTTTTTGGGTACATATCCCCCGAACCTCCTTCGTTCACGTTGTAGATACCTATAATCGGACGATCATTGTGGATTCCTCGTCGTGTACCTACCACGTATTCCGTTGCGGCCTCCTTGCCATAATAGAATTCCGTGAAAAGGCTTTCTGAGTAGTTGGTAAACCCTTCGTGTATCCACATGTCGGCCATGTCTTTGTATGTGATGTTGTTGGCGAACCACTCGTGCCCCGATTCGTGAACGATGATGAAATCCCACTTCAATCCCCAACCGGTCCTGGAAAGATCGCGGCCTAAATATCCGTTTTGGTATTTGTTGCCATAGGTAACCGAACTCTGGTGTTCCATTCCCAAGTAAGGCACCTCCACCAGTTTGTAGCCATCTTCATAAAAGGGATAAGGTCCAAACCAATATTCAAAGGCCTTTAACATCAGTTTCGCCTGCTTGAACTGCTCCTTCGCTTTTTCCAAGTTTTCGGGAAGGACATAATAATTAAGGTCAAGAGTTCCTTTGAGTCCGTGAAGCGTGTCGGCAAAATGGGTATAATTGGCGATGTTGGCGTTCACTCCGTAGTTATTGATTGGATTCCGTACGAACCAGTTGAATGTCTTGGTTCCATCCGCATTTTCCATCGTGCTTCGCAGCCTGCCGTTTGAAACATCCATCAGGTTTTTGGGAACGGTTATGCTGATCAGCACGCTGTCGGGTTCGTCGTACATGTGATCTTTGCATGGCCACCATACACTTGATCCGAGCCCCTGGCATGACGTAGCGGCGAACGCGTTGCCCTCTTTGTCTTTGGTCCACTGGAACCCACCTTGCCACGGCGGTCTCTTTGCCTCCACGGGATTTCCACCGTATTGAACGGTGACGGATTCATTGCTGCCCGTCTTTTGGATTTTCTTCAATGTGACGAAGTAGGCATTAGCTCCCTTCCTTACGAACTCGAGTGCGTCACCATCTTGTGTGATTTTTTCAATCGCCAAGGGAGGTTGCAGATCGATCTGCATCTCTTGTTTTGGTTCAATTACTTTGTAGTGAATGGCTACGTTTCCCGAAATAAATTTTTCTTCAGGCTTCACATGTACATTCAAATGATAATAGGTGAGGTCCCACCAGGTGCGCTGTGGGGTGAGGGAGCCGCGCAACGTATCCTCTTTTGTGAATACTTTGTTCTGAGCCTGAAGCGGCAAGCTAAGCAGCCCAATCGCTAAAAAGAAAAAGTGTTTCATAAATCGTAAGTCAAGTCGCTAAAAGTAGCAAACAATGACTTACGAATTTTATAATTGTGATGTGCGGAGAAGAGATTGCAAATCCGAGATAACAGATTGTACACTGTACATTGTAAAGTCTGTTATCTGAAATCTGATTATTAGTTTCCTTGTTTCACGCGTTCTACTTTGGAAGGAATTAGGCCGTGTGCTTCTGTGTGTGTATGTATCACCGCCAACGAATCGGGTGCTTCCGAAAGGCACATCACTGTTCCGGCTTTAGCATCCAGCCAATAGTTGATGAAATTTACACCGTACTTTCCCTGCACTGCTAGATCTTTCGTGTGCGCTCCGGCTACTGCTTCCGGCGTCACACTACCCGGTTCCAAATGATGGGTGTCGAGAAAAAGTTGTTTGCCGGTAAGTCTTGCTTCTGGCCCATCAGTCACAGCCATGATGTAATCAGGCACTAGGCCGTGTGCTTTCTGGTGTGTCTTGAAGAGGTTGGCCTCGGAAGAAGATTCTGCTAAGCAGTATACTTTGCCTGCTTGTTCATCTACCCAGTACTTGATGAACTTCACATCAAACTCACCTTGCGTAGCGAGGTCTTTTTGGTGAGCGCCTTCCACCGCTTGGAAGTTGACTTTACCGGGGCCGAGGTCGTGTACGTCCATGTAAAGTTTTCGTTTTGGTTTTTCAGTGGTGGTTGCTTTTTGCGGCTGTGCAAAAGCAATACTGGACAGTACGGTTAGAAAGCCGATCGACAGAATGCATTTGGTGTTCATAATGTTTTATCGTGTTTGTTTTTTAAGTTCATCCGACGGAGATGAACGATACAAAAGTAAACTTGCCATTACGCTGTTTGCTACCCCGTTTGCGCCAATTGCTTGTAATTTTGACGCACCTGAATTTGAATAGGATGGCGTTAAGATGCCATCGTGCCGTATTCAGATGGGGCTTTTCCAAATCGCTTGCGAAAACATTTGGTGAAATAGGAGGGATTGCTAAAGCCCACTTCCATAGAAATTTCAGCCATGTTTAGCCGCTGGTCGTCCATGAGCGAAACAGCTTTTCTCAATTTGTATTCCTTGATGAAATCATTGGGCGTGAACTCAACCAGTGTTTTTAGTTTTCGAGCTAGTTGTGATTTGCTTACACCGATCTCTCTCGCAAAGTCATCCATTGTCAAATCATTTTTGTTCCACACTTTCTCTAAGGAGCCCATCAATTCGTCAAGGAATTTTTCATCCGCTGCTTGCACCACCTTTAACGCATTTATATTGTTTTTGCGATCGCCTGTGTAGAGCTGCATCGCTTTGGATGAAATGGTGATTTGGCCATTTTCTGACAGAAAGGCAAAATGCTCAACTGATTTCCGTACATCTTCAAAGAAATTCCCTTTCTCTTTCAAAGGTGGACCAAGATTCGCGGCCATTCGGAGCTCGACCGACACGTTGCTTTCGGTAATGCTTTGTCGGATGCTCATCGCTGTGTCCACCGCGATGGTGGTAGAGTCAAACAAAACCATCAACTGATTTTCAAAACTTTCGCCCGAGCGCCCATCGCTTTGTTTCAGCAATTTGTTGATGATCTCCTTAGTGGTTCTACAATTTTCGGGTGAACCAAGAAGGCTAATATAAAGAAGTGTTCGGATGCCGGTATCGAGAGAGCCGTCACCATTCAAAGTGAAGTCCAAGCTGTCCATTTGCTTATTCGAGACAAGCGCACTGAAGTCGCTTTCGGTGATTTCAAGAATATTGCAGGCGATGTGGCCATGGGCTTCTTGGTGAACACGGGCACAGGATTCTTTGTCAGGCCCCTCCATGAGGCAGAAAAGATAACCCTGGGGTTGGTTCAACATGATTTGCAGGTAACGTACTCCATGTTTCGCTTGCAACGCCTTGTCGGCAAGGTGCGCTTGTTTTATGATGTCCAGCGTAAGACTGTTATCGATGTGGAGATCGATGAATAATGGCATGGGTTTGCAGGTTAGCACAAATTAGATATTTTATTTTTCAGTTCCGAATGAATGGGTGTTGGTGTGATGGTTAAAATCTTCCACACTTAAGCGCAAGTTGAACTATCAACCGAGAGTTCCTTCGTTCCTTTGCCTTTAGATTTTTTATGGAATGAAAAGAAAACGAATAGCGCTGTCTATTTCCATTGGCCTTTTTGCATTTCTCCAAACGACAGCTCAGAGGCGTGTTGAAAAGGAACCTCATCATGTGATAGTACTCGAAAACCAGCAAGTACGCGTTATTGAATTGAAACTTTCTGCCAGCGATACCACGCTGTTTCATGCGCACCATGCCGCATCCGTTGTGGTTTTTCTTTCCGCCTCAAGCTTTGCCATTCAAAACCTGGGCGAGCCCCCCGTGATCACAAAAGTGAGAAATGGCGACGTCGTTTATCGAGACTATGACGTCAAGCCGGTGAGCCACATCGTGTGGAGCGCCGACCAATCCATTTTTCGATGCTTAGTAATTGAATTGAAATAAAATGATGACCTTATGATCGTTGTAATTTTTGAAGGTACACCCCGTGAAGGCAAAATGGAAGAATACCTTGAGCGAGCGCCTAAGTACAAAGACGAGTTGACCAAAATCGATGGTTTTGTCGCCAATGAAAGATACCAGCATTGCAGCAACCCCAACAAAGTTTTGTCGATATCGTTTTGGAAAGATGAAGAGAGCGTGAAACGATTTCGAGAATTGGAGATGCATCGCCAGGATGAAAAAGAGGGAAAAGAAAACCTGTTCGAAGATTATCGCATTTGCATTGCAAAAGTTTTTAGAGATTACGGTTTGAACAGTCGAGGCGATGCCCCGAAATAATACACACAACGGTCTAAGGATCAATAAAAACGCCAATCAGTTCAGCTCAATTGCGTCACTGATCGGCGAACCTGTGCGCGCAACCATGCTATGGAAATTACTGGAAGGAAAAGCGTATACTGCCACCGAACTTGCCGTCAGCGCTGATGTCTCGGCTCAAAGTGCAAGTATGCATCTCGCAAAATTGATCACGGCCAAACTCTTGACGGTAGTGCGTCAAGGGCGCCATAAATATTATCGGCTCGCCAACGCTGACGTGGCGTATGTACTTGAATCGATCTCGAGTTTAGCCCCCAATGATAAGCTGGTCACCGAAGAATCTTCGCACGTAAGCCCCAACGACATTAAATATTGTCGGTCTTGCTACGACCACCTGGCGGGGAGAGTAGGGGTGGCATTGACCGACCGCCTGGAGAAAATGAGAATCATCGTCAGTGCCGGTCAAAATTTTGATGTCTCGCCTGCTGGTGCGAAGTGGTTAGCAGACTTGGGTATTGCAGTCGATGATTTGAAGAAGCAGAAACGCGCGTTTGCCCGAAAATGTTTGGACTGGAGCGAGCGACGATATCATTTGTCAGGATCCCTTGGGGCCTCCTTGCTGAACAAGTTGATCGAGATGAAATGGCTTCGACGGATTAAAAACTCCAGAAAGGTAGTAGTCACCTCCGCCGGTCAAGAAAGGATGTACAAACTCTTGCGGTTGAGTCTCTGATCGACGAATCAGGTAGGTTTGTATTCAAAGGGAATCTCAACCAGCTCAGAGAGCTCTTGCCCCATTTCCTCCATATCTTCATCGTCTTCATAGAAATACCACACTACTTTCACTCCCTTTATTTTTTCGAGCGCTGAGAGTACGTCTTGTATCATTTTTGAGGAGGCAGTGTTCAGATAGTCGAGTTTAAAAACGAACTCAGTCACCGGGTTAGGATCCTTCGCATACATTTCCAGCCATTGAAAAATTGGCGTATAAAACTCTACGGAATCTTCTGGGAGCGAACGACCCGAAATCTCAAATTTCCCCGTGGATTTGTCCAATAGGATATCAGGTGTATCGTCCGTTTTTGAGATTCTTAATGGCTCCATAGATGCAGTTTCTGGAATAAATAAAGATAGATTAATTCGTCCATGCGGTAAATTAAAATATGTCTTTCGGGCGATAAAATTAGCCGATGGTCGGAAGTTGTCTGATTAAAGATGGATCGATTTCTTTGCGCATTTCGATTTTGTCAAAATTGAGTTCGAACCTTACATGGGATTTAAAACGACAGCTATCCTGATAGGTGACTGAAGACTTCTCCTTTTTTTTTCATCAGAATAGGGCTACTCCAAAAGGAGTAAACATTGTCGGCTCGCGCTGCTCTTTTTATTATTTTTAGTTTTTAAATACCATGCAAGACATTTTCATCCAATACGTTGTTCTCATTTTGATCATTTTGGCCTTGGTGATGCTCTCCAACCGCCTCCGATTGGCGTATCCCATTGTTCTTGTACTAGGGGGACTGGTATTAAGCTTGGCGAGTCCGTTCTCCAACATTACGATCGACCCCGATTTGATTTTTTTTATTTTCCTCCCGCCGTTGCTTTATGAGGCCGCGTGGCAAACCTCTTGGAAAGAATTTTGGAAATGGAGAAGAGTGATCATAAGTTTTGCTTTTCCGATTGTAATTCTCACTTCGTGCGTTGTTGCATTTGCCTCCAGCATGCTAATTCCCGGGTTCACGTTGGCACTCGGTTTTTTGTTGGGAGGCATTGTGTCTCCCCCGGATGCCATCTCGGCCACAGCGGTGATGCGACAAGTAAATGCTCCTCGAATCCTCGTAAACGTAGCGGAAGGGGAAAGCTTGCTGAACGACGCTTCGTCTCTCGTTGTCTTTCGCTTTGCACTGATCGCGGTAATGACAGGCCAATTTCATTTCTCTCAGGCCGTAGGCAGTTTTTTCCTGGTGATTATTGTTGGCACCTTGATCGGACTGACCATTGGTTTGATTTTTTACGCTATTCATCGGTGGCTTCCTACTACACCAAGCATTGAGACGGTGTTGAGTTTCGTGGCTCCTTATTGCATGTACTATTTTGCGGAACGTTTTCATTTTTCGGGCGTTTTGTCGGTCGTGTCCGGTGGATTGCTGTTATCCAGTCAACGACAAAAAATGCTCACCTATCAAGGCCGTGTGCAAGGTTCCAACGTTTGGTCTACCATCGGTTTTGTATTGAACGGTGTCGTGTTCTTGTTGATCGGCCTTCAGTTACCCTCCATCACCCGACAAGTAGAAGAAGTGAGCCTTGGCCAGGCGATTTGGTATGGCGTCGCTATTTCTTTGGTGCTGATCATAGCGCGGATGTTGAGCACGTTGGGAGCAGCTCTATTTACCAGGTTCATGGGGCACTTCATCACCGTAGCAGATAGAAATCCAGGTTGGCGCGTGCCGGTGATCTTCGGCTGGTCCGGCATGCGAGGTGTCGTGTCTTTGGCAGCGGCGCTATCGATCCCTCTCTTATTGCAGGATGGGCAACCGTTCCCTTTTCGAAACCTTATTTTGTTCATCACCTTCATCGTGATATTGATAACGTTGGTGGTGCAAGGACTTACTTTACCCTGGCTGATCCGAACGCTGCACCCAACCAGTCGATTTGATACACTCACGGGCGACGAACAGGAAATAATCATCCAAAAGAAAATGGCCCATCGGTCAATTCAATATCTCGAAGAAAAATACAAAGATCACTACTCTACAAATGAGCACCTCAGCAACCTTCATGCAAGGCTGTCACTCGACTTGAAATTTTTTAACCAGAGCGTGGACGAAATAAAAAACACGAACGGCAATTCGATGGCCCACTTTCAACGTATTTACCTGGAGTTGCTGGAACAGCAAAGAAAACTGCTGAATGACATTAATCATAAGGCAGAGTTCGATGAGGAGTTGATCAGGAAATACTTAACACTCATCGACATCGAAGAATTCAAAATTCGAGAGAAAATACTTGCAGAAGTGTCGTGAAATCCAATGGCGTTAAGAAAAATAGCCACGTGAACTTGCTGACGCTCTCAATAAACCAAGCGCGAAAAATCATTCTCCATGCCGCGGGGCTGGCGAAAATAGGGCAATTTGGCAAAGGCCCCAACGCCGTTCTTAAATTTCTGGATCAAGTGGGGTTTGCTCAGATCGATACGATTTATGTGGTGGAGCGGGCGCATCATCATCTTTTTTTTTCACGCGTGCCAGACTATAAACAGGAGTGGCTGGAACAACTCCAAGCGGATGGAAAAATATTTGAATTTTGGACGTACGCCTCGGGATTTATTCCGATGCGCGATTTTCGTTTTTCCCTCCCTGTAAAAGAGGCGTTTAGGGCGAGACGAAAGCCGTTGACGCAGGCCGAGGTGAATTTAATGCAGAGAATCCTTGATCGCATCGGCAGAGAGGGGCCGCTCATGGCCAGTGATTTTGAAAATGATCGAATCAAAAAAAGTTCGGGGTGGTGGGATTGGCGACCTTCCAAAGTGGCGCTCGAACACCTCCATCTGGAAGGACGTCTGATGACCACTCGAAAAAAGAATTTTCTGAAGGTATACGACCTAACGGAAAATGTCATCCCAAGTAGCATTGACTCCAGTAGGCCCTCGAATGAAGAATTCGAAGAATATATCATTATCCGTTCCTTGCAAGCGCTGGGGATCGCGTCCGTAAAAGACATCTCCTTCAGAAGCCGATATGTCAAAAACAAAAATTCGATTAAAAAAACATTGCTTGAACTGGTTGGCCGAGGGAAAATAGCGAATGTGAAAGTGCAGGGAATAGCTGAGGCACTTTACATGCTACCCGACTATGAAAACAGAAAAATCCATTTGAGTGGAGATGTTTTTGTATTGTCCCCGTTTGATTTAGTTAATGTGCTCAGACACCGTCTGAAAATGTTTTTTGATTTCGACTACCAAGTAGAGTGTTTTGTGCCACAGCCAAAGAGGAAGTACGGGTATTTTTCTCTTCCTATTTTAATGGGCGACACTTTTGTGGCAAGAATGGATTCGAAGGCTGAACGAAAACAGAAAGTGCTTTTTATCCTGAATCTTCATTTTGAACCGACCAAATTGACCCTTTCAAATCTCGGTAAGGTTTCCAAGGCCATACTAAATTTTGCAAAATTCAATAATTGCGACGCGGTGATCATCAAAAAGACAAATGATCGAAGAGTAATAAAACTCCTGTGACAATTCTCGCCAAAAAAATCAAACTCCGAAAGATCGATGCGACTTAAAATGAAAGTGGCCGACAAGCGTCGACCACTTTCCAATTCACTGGCTACCATTTTTAGAAAACCCTAAATGGCCTCCCATGTGGTTTCCGCAGTAGTTTTTACTTGAATTGCTCCGTTTGAAGTCAACCGTACATTTTTTAATGAATACACTCCTGGTTCATGATCAATCGGTACAGTAAGCCCGTCGATAACCACTTCACCAGGTATCTCTCCTCCATCTCCTGGAGTAATCGTTTCGCTGATATCAAGCGTTTGCATCGGACAAAAATACAACGCCATTTTGCCATAAGCAGATTCTAGGCGAACCGGTGATAGACTTGCCATCACTGTTTCCCCATGACTCAACTGCTTCTCCTTCATCTTTCCCTGCAAGACATGCGACTGCGCAGCTGCAGTTGCAAATACTTCTTTAGCTGCTTTTGGTGACGATGCCTCAGGTTTGATGGAGCCGCCTTTCGATCCGAAAAGGCGGCTAAAAAAAAGAATATTCCCATTTTTCATAATGCTTGCTTTTTTTAGTTTTTCCATTCTCATTCACCGCTTCATAAAAACTCAAAAACACAAAGCAAAAACAACATGCTAACCAGCATTTATAGGAACGCAGTGAAAACGGATTTAGTTTGCAGACTTTCTCTCAATGGAGTATTCGATCGGTTTTATACCGAGGATTCAGGTAGGCCGCACGAATCGAAATGAAAGAAGCCTGTCAAAAAAAATCAGGGCTTCACCACCGGCAATTCGACATACGATGTCAAGTTGCCACCACAATGAATGGTGTGTGTCGCCTGAATATAATCGGCGTTTGTGGCCTCAAAAATGGAAGGCACAAATTTTTGCGGATTCCGGTCGATGATGGGAAACCACGTGCTTTGAATTTGAACCATCACGCGATGACCTTTCAGAAAAGTGTGGTTTACTTGATGGAGATCGATGACCACTTCTTCTGCCTTACCCGCCGTGAATGGCTCCGGTTTTTCAAAACTTTTTCTAAACCTTCCTCTGAAAACCTCCATCGTCACCGGCATTTGAAATCCACTCATTTTAAAATTGCGTTTGTCAAAATTCGGGTAGACGTCAATTACTTTAACTACGAAATCTGCATCACTGCCAGTAGTACTCACCAACAGATGAGCAGAGATTTTGCCCGTCAGTGTAAGCTCCTCTTTTAAACTATCGGTAACAAAACTGACCACGTCCGGCCGACCGTCAACAAATCGTTGGTCCTCCACTTGCCAACTGCTCCAACGGCTGCCTTGGCCATACGTTGCTTCAATGGGCCTTGCTCGGTAGGGCACCGGTTTACTTGGATCGCTCACATAACTAACTGAACCTTCTCCCTTCGGTTTATCAAACGACAAACTTCCGTTGGCAAGCGTGTACAGTTTTTTCAACTCCGACTCCTTGGGCGGCCACGTTGGATAATTTTTCCACTGGTTACTTCCCGTTTGAAAACAATACGCTTCCGCAAATTTTCCATCCCCTTGCCCTTTCAGCCAATAATCAAACCATTGTTTCTGCAATTGACGAAACCATTCTCCCGTGTTACCGCCAAAACTAATTTGACCCAGGCTGTCTCCTTTTCCTCCCCATTGTCCATGCGACCAAGGCCCAAGTACCAAATGGTTGAAATTATTTTTGTCATTCTTTTCAAGGTGCGAGTACATCAACTGTGGTCCATTGAGATCCTCTTGATCATAATAGCCGCCCACGTGCAACAGGGGTAGCTGTGGCTGTTGTATACCGGTAAGCATCGATTGCTTTTTCCAAAATGAATCGTAGTTGGGATGTGCGGCGAAATCATTCCACGAGGGCAATCGGTTTTTGAAATACTTGGTGTTCACATTTTTTAAAGGCCCGAGTTGCAGATACCAATCATAAAGGTCGTACTGCGGAAATGGAAAGGAGCTGTTGTCTTCTTTCGCGTTCTCTACCAAATAACTGTACTCAAATCCGTAGCTCAGTCGAAAAGCACCGTTATGATGAAAGTCATCGCCAAGAAACATGTCTGTGGGCGAAGCTTGTGGAGAACTGGCCTTCAGTGCGGGGTGTGGATCACTACTGGCATCAAGCGCCGTATAACCCAAGTAAGAGACGCCATAGATTCCAACTTTGCCGTTGTTGTTGGGAATATTTTTGATCAGCCATTCTATGGCATCGTACGCATCTGTGCTTTCATCGGTTTTGGATTTATCAGTAAGGTGATACAAGGGTCGGTTCATTTCAAAAGTACCCTCACTCTTGAATTTCCCGCGGATGTCTTGCACCACAAAAATATAACCAGCTTTGGTCATCGGCCCCGCCTTAGCAACATCCAGCCGTTCAGGTTGATAAGCTCCGTACGGCGTGCGCTGCAACAAAATCGGAAGCGACTCTTTGGAAGCATCGGGCGTCAGAACGGAAGTGAAGAGCTTCACCCCATCGCGCATCGGAACCATATAGGTTTGCCGTGTATAATATTCGATGGAGCTCGTTTGGGCCAACACGCAGTTGGTGACAACCAATAATAGAAATAAGCCGGCGGTTTTCATCTGGATTTTTGATTTTGGATACTTTAAGATAGGAAAATCGAGGGATTGGAGCGTCAGGTCACGAATTCTGAATGAATATTGAATTTAAAATAGGAGTCACTCCCATTTAATCATTGGGTTGCGGTGAATACGCGGTTTATTGGTCAAGGTTTCTGAGATTAAAGCCTCTTCACATAAGAAAAAAGCTCCGAAGGCGTCGGGGCTTTTTCTTTTTGTGCACATTCATTGAAAAAAGAGAGCTCCGCACGCATTTTATTTTTCAACCTTCTTAAAAAATCCAAATTCCTACAAAATTGATCTGTTTTTTGGTGTAAACAATTCGCATGAAAAACCTTATTCTCATTGCCATCTGTCTTGGAGTTACCTCACTTGGCTTCGCTCAAAAATTGAAAGGAGACGAGCTGCCTTCGGCGGTGAAGACCGCGTTCAAAAAAAAATATCCCAATGTGAAGAACGTAAAGTGGGAGAAGGAAGGAGACGCCTTTGAAGCCAGTTTTAATTTCCAGAAAGAAGAAGTTTCAGCTTTATTCGACGCTGCCGGTAATGTGAAGGAAGTCGAAACGGAAATTGAAAAGACGGCGCTGCCCATTGCGGTGAAAAATTTGTTAACAAAAGATTATGCAGGTTATAAAGTGCGAGAGGCCGCCAGGATCGTTGCGGAAAGCGTCACCACTTACGAAGCTGAAGTGAAGAAAGGAAAAGAATCCTTCGATTTGATTTTTTCCGAAGACGGAAAACTGCTGAAGAAGGAAATGAAAAAGAAAAAGGATTGATCATCAAATCATTTAAACGTCATGAAAAAATATATTCTTTCAATTGTGCCGATGTTTTTTGCATTGGCGTCGCAAAGTCAGCCCGGATTTCATTTGATAAAAAAAACGGTGATTGGTGGTGAGGGTGGATGGGATTATTTAAGCATCGACCCAGACAACAGAAGACTATATGTTACCCACAGCACCAAAGTAGAGATCTTGAACGCAGACACTCACGAAAAGACCGGAAGCATCGACAACCTGAAAGGCGTGCACGGCGTGATCGCTGTTCCAAAAACCGGTCGGGGTATCACTACCAACGGCCGCTCCAACACAGCCACCATCTTTGATTTGAAGACACTTCAAGTCATAGCCGAGTTGCCAACAGGAAAAAACCCTGACGCACTCTTGTACGATGAATTTTCCAAACGAGTTTTCATTTTCAATCACAGTGATGTAACCACGACAGCTATTGATATGATGGAAGCCAAGGTTGTGGGCAGCATTGACCTTGGAGGAACAGCCCTGGAGGCGGGAGCAACGGATGCCAAGGGAACGATTTATGTCAACCTCGAGGACACGCACGAAATAGTTTCTTTTGATGCGATCAAGCTGACCGTAAAAAATCATTGGAAAATTGCACCCGGCGAAGAACCAACGGGCCTCGCGATCGATGTTAAAACAAAACGATTGTTCAGCGTTTGCCACAACGGCTGGATGATGATCGCCGATGCCGAAAAAGGAAATATCGTGGCCCAAGTTCCCATCGGCAAAAGAGTGGACGGTGTAGTCTTCGATCCCGATTCGAAAATGGCATTTAGTTCCAATGGCGAAGGCACGATCACTGTCGTACAAGAAGTTTCCGCCAATGAGTTCAAGGTGGTGGAGACGATCAAAACGGAGATTGGCGCAAGAACGATTGCCTTGGATCCCAAGACGCACCATGTGTTTGTCTCCACCGCCCAGTACGGAGAGACCCCACCGGCCACCGCCGAAAATCCCAACCCAAGACCAAAAGTGGTGCCCGGTACTTTTATGGTGTTGGAGTATGGGATGAAGTAATATTCTGATTCCGCGTATATGTTGGCGGATGAAGTTGGCCACGAACTATTTTCTTCAAGACATGACCTCCACAAACAACAGGAATGGTCAAGATAATTTTTCAGCCACTCTGCAATGAATGATCTTTTCGCGTAGAAAACGCGCCTGCAATCAGTTAAGTACAGCGGCCGGTGATCTTTACACACGCTGGTCTAGCTTCAACAACACAATTGGCTACGGCAGGTTTCTTCGATCTTGTTAGTAGAGAAAACTGCCTCCACTCAACCACCTCTCTGTTCAAAATCCCATCAACATGCTGTAAAAGGCATGACGATTGTCATTTGACATCTTCCCAAGACAACGCGGCGAAGTAAAACATTGGTTTTTACTTCAGGTGAAACGGTTTCCCCTCACGCGGCCTTCATCAATCAAATCCCATCGACATGCTATAAAAGTCATGATGATTGTCACCTCCGACTTTCTTGAAGCACTTTTCCTTTACATCAGATTATAGACATAAACACAAAACATAATTTGTATGCGCCCCTCCAGCTTATCATTCGCTTTTTCCAAGTGCAGCGTCAAATTTCTTACGATTCAATGTTTGACGAAAATAATTTTTGTAATAGCCACGACCGCGCATTTTGCAAATGCCCAAAACTGGGTACCCACGGTCGCCGATCCTACCTACCGGTGGAACAATCGATTCAATTGGTCTCCAAGAATAGTTCCCACGTCCGCTTCAACGGTTACAATTGCTGACCTCACTCTTTGCACGTTGGATGTAAATGTTACCGTAGCCTGTCTCATTTTTTCAGGAAATCTTGACCTCAACGGGAAATCACTGACCGTAAATGGGAACAATGTCCAGTCCTCCTTTTCTTTTGGACGTGTAACAAATTCAGGATCAACGAGCACCTTGTTTGTTACTTCCACCACGGGCAGCGGCACCACCATTATTAATAATAGCTCATACTTTGGCCCTAGTGTCAATGTCAATTTGAACACGGATGGCGCAACTGTCACCACAGTATCAGGGGCAACTTTTAACGGTACTGTGAGCCTCCGGTCACCTGACATTTTTTTGGACAACACAAAATTCAATGGAACAGGAGCGAACAAGGTAACGATTACAAAAACCGGGTTCGGATCAAACATGTGGGCGGGCGGGAATGTCTACCAAAGCGATGCTACCATCATCAACGAGGGGACCGGACCTTTGATTTTCTCCGTGCCGGGTAGGGACCTCTTCAAGGGAAATCTTACTCTTACAGAAAACATTGCAGGGACGTTGCTTGGTTGCGTCGATTGCGAGTTGGATGGCAACCTCACCGTGAACAGCCCATCGACAACTACATTTAAACTTGGAAAAGTTCAATTCGTTGGTAATGCCGCTCAAGTGCTTGGTACAGGTACTTCGACATTCAATACCATTGGGTTTTCAGAAATTGATTTCAGCAAGTCAAGCGGCACCACGGTAGCGCTAGCTCCCCCAATCGTACAAATTGACGTTTCCAATTCCGCAACATTTAATGGCGGGATTTTTACAGGCAATGTGAATTTCCATGGCGCAGTGGCAGGCGGAAACAATGGAAGTTTCGTTTCAGGCAAGGCAATGAGGGATATTTTCGCCTTCGGTCCTGCCACGTTTCCAGTGGGAGACAGAAACGCCGGGGTGTATCGACCTATTACCATCTCACCAAGTGCCAATGGTTTCGCGTGCCGTTATATCAAGGCACTGCCGCCAAACGCTGCATCGGTAAAGAGTCCATTGACAAACGTAAGCAAGTGCGAGTACTGGTCGGTCGAATATCCAGGTAGCGCCACGCCCTCAATCACTGTCAAATTGAGTTGGGTAGGGTCCGATTGTGGCAATCCAAGTTATGTCAGCAATCTCGCCGACCTCCGAGTGGCTTATCTCAACAACGCCAACAAGTGGCAGAACGAGGGGCAAACGGTGGTGACCGGTGCGCCAAACGCCGGAACTATAACGTCAAGTTTCGATAATTATAATGTACCGGGAAGTTGGACGTATCTCTTCACCCTCGCCTCGGTGAACGGAACAAATGCGTTGCCGGTTGAACTCAGGGAATTTTCAGGCAAGCCAATACCACAAGGCGTCCGCCTCCATTGGAACACAGCCAGCGAACTCAACAATGATATTTTTGAAATCGAGCGCGCTCGCAATGGAACTGATTTTGAAAAGATCGGAACCGTTGATGGCCACGGAACCACCACCGCGCCGCATGAGTATTCATGGCTCGATCCTGGACCTTTATCAGGGTTGTCATATTACCGTCTAAGACAAGTAGACTTTGATGGAGGATCAACTTACTCGAAAGTAATTTCCGTTTCCAATTTCCCCGATCAGGATCAAAATGAATTTTTGATTTACCCCATCCCGGTCCGCGATAAGTTGTTCCTTTCCGTGAAGGCCGATATAAGAATAGTGGACATGTTGGGAAACGTAATTTTCACCGGCAATGAGGTGGATGAGATAAATGTGGAGGCACTGGTGCCGGGCGGCTACTGCTTAGTAAGAAAGTCAACGGGTCAGGCCCTTCGCTTTGTCAAGAATTGATAATCAAATAAAACTTGAAACTTATGAAACCGAGTGAAGATCTAACAAGAGCCATTTTAGCGATCGCCGCCGAATTTTTGTTTGTATTGATCGCCTGTTGCGCATCGATTGCTTTTATCCTCGAAAATTTTGAGAATGTCAGTATTTGGTAGAGATATATTTCGTGTCCCGCGTTCGAGCATCACGGGAGGTCAAAATCACCAGTTGTAAACTTAGTTGCAGCTCCCGTGAATCGAGCATCACCTGCAAAACCTGGAGGCAATCTGATGATCAGAGGCAGCATTGGTACCAAATGAGATAAGAAAGCACTATCGCATGATCGTGCAGTTTTGGCCCGCCGGTCGGATTTGATAAGAGAGCTTGATTTTTTTTGAACCGTCTCATGGGGATGAATCAACCTTTGCATCAGCAGATGCCAATCTGGTTTTCGATAATCACATCGCATAACCATGCGATGCAGATAAAGCGTAATTAGTTTTCTGTTGCTTTCCTGACGTTCGCATGATCACTGACATCATGTGAGGTATCCCTCTTTTTTCAACCGCGAGATTTGATGAACACAAATCCGGGTTGATTATGATGATTCTACTTCTATTCAAAAATTTTGGATTACGGGACAAGATCGCGTTGATCGCCATCCTTTTGTCTTCCGTAGTCAACATTTGCGTTGCACAAAACACGCCCTCTGGTAGCCTTATGCCCATTTTTCACTCATCTAAATTAAATGTTCTATGAACAGCCATGTGAACTCAGACTTCATTTCACAAAACGGGATAAGTGCGATCATTAGCCTAAGTTTTTTCAAGGGCCAATGGCTGAAAAATAAGCCTTTCTTAGCGATAGGCTTTATGCTTGCCGCGGTGAATATCAGTTTAGCAACAACGTACACATGGAATCCAACTGTAGGGGGCCCTAACTTTCCCTGGAATAATATTAATAACTGGCTTCCAGCATCCGGATTTCCTGGTGTGGGTGACATAGCGGTATTTAATTCAGGGGGCACTACTTGCAGGGTACCAGGTTTTGTTGGTGCGACTATTCGAGGACTATCAATTTCACCATCCTTTACAGGAACCATTGACCTTAATGGAGCCAACCTCACTGTAAATACAGGTGCTGCAACGGATGTAAATATTACTGCCGGCAAAATTACTAACACGGGTTTTAGCCCAGGTGGCCTCACAATCAACACAAGTTTTGCAGTGAGTGTTACAGGAATAACCACTTTGGTATCTGCACCGTTTCCTGCCAGCTTCACCATAAACCTCAATACAGCCGGCACTTCTCCACCCGGACTCACAGTAAGCTCAAGCACTTTCAACGGAAGTTTTACTGCATCTTCACCGGACAACATGAATCTGTCGTCTGGCAATACTTTCAATAAGGTTACCAAGATCATTAAGACTTTGGCTAATAATTATTCTCTCAGCGGCCTTACCTCAGGAACTCCAGCAAATGTCTTTGGAGCTGGCGCATCTGTGACGATCGAAAATAACAGCCCATTTCCGGGTGTGTTTGCTTATTCGAATGATACCTACAATGTTCAGCTTACGATTTCAAATACAGGAACAGGGACATTCACCGCCGATTTGATCACTGCCAATAATGATCTTATTGTAACTCAAAACTCAGGGACATTAAATGCCTGCTACACGGGCGATTGTAAATTAGCAGGCGATCTCGTGGTAAACGGCACAGTTGCAGGTGTATATTCGTTCGGCAATGGGTTGGCAACTTCAGGCGCCATGGAGTTTATTGGTGGAGCCGCTCAAATTGTTGACATAGGCGGTGGTGTCAGCGCACTCTCTTTTGCAAAACTCAATCTCAACAAAACGGCTCCCGCAACGGTTACGATGAACACCAAAGCCGATGTCACCGTTTCCTCAACCATGACACAGGGCATCATCGTTATGGGAAGTAATACGATTACTTTCAATGATCCATCGATAGTCACCGGATATAACAGTACGAGTTTCGTTGACGGTTTGGTGAATTATCTTTCGGGAAGCGGTGCCGTTACGTTTCCAACAGGGTGTGCAGTTGGAAATATTTATCGTCCTGTAACTATAAACTTTTCCGTTCCGGACGGGCCCATTTCTAAATCCGCTCGCTATTTTAATAGTGCTGCTCCGTCCTCAACATCTGTACTTACGCCGATAACAAATGTAAGTTGGTGGGAATATTGGTCGGTGAATGCTTCTCCTTCATCTAACTTCACCGTCACATTACCCTGGAAAAATGCTGATACTGGCAATCCGAATTACGTAACCGATGTGAGTAAATTGAGAGTTTCTCGTTTCGGGGCCAGCAGTCAATGGCAGGACAATGGCGGTAGTTCGGTTTCCCCTCCTGCAGCCGGTACGGTAACGTCCAGTCCTATAAATACAGCAAGCGTAAATATTGGAAACCTCACACTCGGCTCGGTTTCCACGGTTAATCAGTTATCCCCGCCACAGTGCAGATGGCTCCCCCCATCGGGGAGTGCAAGTTGGAATACTGCTGCAAACTGGGCTTGTGGCCATGTGCCGACTGCGGCTGACATGGCCATATTCGATCAAGGAAACTCTACCTGCGTGCTGCCAGCAGCTTCTCCTGTGGGTGCCCTAGAGCTTTTGCCTCCTTATACAGGAAGCATTGACCTTAAAGGCGTGACTTTGAATGTAAACGCGATAGCCCCAACTGTTTTAAGTACCGGCAATATTATTAACTCGACCGGGAGCGGCAGTCTGGTTATCAATGGAGGCACCTTCCCCGTGAGTATTTCTGGAATAACCGCTGCAGCTACGGCCGCAGTGACCGTCAACGGCAACGTTGTCACGGTAGGCTCAAGCGTGTTCAACGGAAATTTCACCAGCTCTTCACCTACCAACATTAGCCTGACCGGTAATGTTACCATGGGTAGTTTGACTTTTTCTGCAAACCTGGATCTTAACGGGCGCTCAATGACCATCAATGGAAATGGTGTCACAAATACTTTTACCAATGGTTCAATAACAAATTCGGGAGCGGCCAATACTGTATCAATTACCAACTCAACCACGGGTGGTACAACTATTAACGGTACAACTTTTGGCACGGGCGTTAATCTTAACGTTAATAGTAGCGGTACAACCTCGACAACTATCTCAGGTGCAACAACTTTTAATGGCACGGTCACCATTCAATCACCTGACCTTTCTTTGAACGGTGCAACCTTCAACGGAACAACAAGCACATTTACAAAAACGGGCGCCAGTGTAAGCAATTGGAACGGAGGGAATACATTCAATGGGAATGCCACCATCACCGTTTCTGCAGGTACGTTAAACTTCCCGATAGTTTCCCAAGATACTTTCAACAAGGATCTTACAATATCACGAAACTCGACAATAAATGCTTGTGCCTCGGTAAATTGCCAGTTCGGAGGTAACGTACTTGTTAATGGTTCCGCGGGCACGTTTACTTTCGGCAATGCGGAGTTTATCGGTTCATTGCCTCAAGCGATCAGTAGTGGAGGCAGCATTGCATTACCACTCAATTTTAGCAATATGATCGTTAACAAATCAGTTGCTGAAAAAGTAACGCTGAACACAAAGATCGCGTCAGATAACGTAACATTTACAAAGGGAATCATTGCCTCTTCGGGCACGAATGATATTATTATAAATAATTCGTGGTCTGGAGGGAACAATACGAGTTACGTGGAAGGGAGAGTACGACATACTGCCTACATCGATTTTATTTATCCGACGGGCGATCAAGGCTATTTCCGCCCCCTTCAGGGTGCTACGTCAAGAGCCACCAGTCCTCCTATGGCTGTCACGTACCATCATGATATTCCGCCTAACAATTTGTCTCTGCCTGCTTTTCCTACTCCGATGGCAAAAATGAGTGATTGTGAGTATTGGGAAGTGCGTGATGCTCTTGGAGGCAGCAATTCGACTGGCCCTTTCTTTTTTACTATGACTTGGGATAGTTTTGTCTGCAATAATCCATCCTACGTCACGGACCCTACAAGTCTTAACGTGGTTCGCTTACCCGTCGTTTCTGGTGTATATGCCACAACGTGGGTTGCCCTTGGATCGGGAGGCACTACAACTTCACCGCCTTACACAACGGGATCGATATACTTCGGTTTTACTGACAACAATAAGGAGGCTGGTTTGGTCGCGCTGGGCAGCTGGACCAACTTTAACTTGCCCATTGAGCTATCAGAATTTTCCGGCAAGCTTGCACCAGAAGGCGTTAGACTAGATTGGGAAACGGCAAGCGAAATCAACAACGATCATTTTGAAATTGAGCGTTCAAGCAACGGAGCTGATTTTGAAAAGATCGGAACCGTTGATGGCCACGGAACCACCACCGTACTGCATAAGTATTCATTGCTTGATCAAAAACCTTTATCGGGGCTATCGTACTACCGCCTTAAACAAGTAGACTTTGATGGAGAATCAACTTACTCCAAAGTAATCTCCATTTCCAATTTCCCCGATCAAGATCAAAATGAATTGTTGATTTACCCCATCCCGGTCCGCGATAAGTTGTTCCTTTCCATGAAGGCCGATGTGAGAATAGTGAACATGTTGGGAAATGTAATATTCACTGGCAATTACGTCGATGAAATAAATGTGGAGGCATTGGTGCCGGGCGTCTACTGCATAGTAAGAAAGTCGACCGGTCAGGCCCTTCGCTTTGTCAAGAATTGAAATGATTGTGGGGATGGTCCAAAACGTACGTGAAATGAAATCGATAGAGCACCAAAACAGGGTTGTCGTAGCCAAGATTGCACAACTTCTGATCGGTCTTATTTTCGGCTGCGCATCCATGGTGTTTGTGCTCGAAAATTTTTGATCGGCCATCCCCTTAGCTCAATTCCTCAAAATGCCCTGGAAGCGGCAAAATCTTAGCATAAACTAAAATATTTAGTTTATTTCTTGCGTATTTAGTTAGTACTTGCTTATTTAGCTAAAATATTTAGCCAATGAGCGCAGTCAAACTGAAGCTGAAAAGCAAAAAACTTCAATCCGGGCGATTTCAAATAGGTTTTTCCACCGAGGGGTCCAGGGGGTACTATGGCTATCTTTTGGCCGAAGCAAAAACACCTGTCCAGGAAATCATTGAGAAAATAGATCGCCACATTCGCGCAATGACCGACAGCGAGCGGTATTTGCAACGCAACTTATTCTCCTACGGCAACCGACAAGTCAACTCCGGAAGAATTTTGATTTTCAAAAAATAACAAAACCAAAATTATGATTAGCCTCAACGAAAACCTTCGCACACTCCGCAAGAAATTGCAACTCACGCAAGATGAGTTTGCGCAGAAACTGGGCATCAAGCGTTCACTCGTGGGCGCCTATGAAGAAGGTCGTGCCGAGCCACGCGCCGAACTTCTTCAGCGCATGGCCGAACTGTTTGGCGTGTCCATGGAGTCGCTCATTAGTGTGGACCTTACTAAAGCGGAGCCAAAAACCCCGGCTTCATTCAGCAGGGGTCGCGATGTGCTGGTGGTCACAGTGGATCAGCACCGCAAAGAGAATATTGAGTTTGTACCGGTCAAAGCATCTGCCGGTTACTTAAGCGGCTATGCGGATCCGGAATACGTAAAAGAGCTTCCGCGTTTTAATCTGCCCATTTTAAAGCAAGGCACTTATCGCGCATTTGAAATAAAAGGTGACTCCATGTTGCCGCTCATGCCTGGCTCGATCGTGGTGGGTGAGTACGTCGAGAAATTGAATGACATTAAAAGTGGTAAGACCTATATTATGGTCACACAACATGAGGGCGTAGTCTACAAACGGGTGTTCAACTATCTCGATGAGAACGGAAAACTTTTCTTGGTGTCCGACAACCGACAATATGCACCTTATCAGATCGATGGAGAAGAGGTGCTTGAAGCATGGTCTGCCAAAGCGTACATCAGCGTGCAGTTTCCTGAGGTGGAGTCAAAACAGGAAGTAACCGTCGATCAACTCGCGAGCGTAGTGCTCGATTTGCAGAAAGAACTTTTTCAACTGAAGTCAGATAAAACAAAGAAATAACTTAGCGGTTAGCCGATCCCGATGCTCCTTTCTCCCGATTAATTATCGGGAAATGAAAGGGGCGAGGGTGAGGTGACTTCGGGTACTTATGAAGACGCTTACAATCGCAGACGAAACGGTGATCGGCAAAATCTTCTTCATCCGAGAAAAGAAGGTGATGCTCGACAGAGACTCGGCTGAAATGTACGACGTTGAAACAAAGGCGTTGAACCAGGCGGTGAAGCGCAACAAAAGCCGCTTCCCTGAAGACTTTATGGTTCAAATGACAGCGGAAGAGCTTCAACATTGGAAGTCACAAATTGTGACATCCAATTTGGAAAAGATGGGGCTGAGGAAACTACCTTATAGAAAAATCGGCTTTAAAATCAATTCATTGAACTTAAAATAAGAACCTATGGAAAGTTTAGCCCCTAACATTTTCGTCAAAGACATCAACGCAACTATTGAGTTCTACAAAAATCTCGGTTTTGAAAAAGCAATGTCCGTGCCCGAGACAGGGAATTATGATTGGGCAATGCTCACCAATGGTGGTGTCACGATAATGTTTCAGACCCATGCGAGCCTCGGAACGGAGATCCCGCAAATCCAAAGAAAAGATGGAGGATCATTGCTTTTTTATGTTCGGTTGAAAGGCATTCGTGCATTTCATGACAGGATCAAGAGCAAGGCGAAAGTGATTGTTGAATTGAACAAAACTTTTTACGGCGCCACCGAGTTCTCCATCGTCGACAATAACGGCTATGTGCTCACGTTTGCGGAGGATGAGTAATTGGAAGGAAGTATTTTCATCCATTCGCCCGATTCGGCATAATATTTAATGACGCTGTTACGAGCGGTCAGTAGTTTAGTCAAATAAGGTTTCAGCACCGGGTTTGCAATTCTGCCGAGTGCTCCGAGGGGGGACTCAAAACTGAAGTCATCCTTCATGATCACGCATTCGCCATTTTGCGAAAAATAATGATCGTGTACAATCAACTTAAATGGTCCGGAGATTTGTTCGTCTCTGAAGTGTTTGGGAAAATCGAACACGGTAATTCTGGAGGAAAGGTGTTGCGTTATTCCAAAATGAGTGGCTTCCCAAGTGACGAATTCGTTGACGTTGATTAAACCGCTCGTTGTTCCATCGATCGCTTTTTCTTGCGTTTGTGACATCGACATTTTATGAAGATCAATACTTCTCGAGAGATCAAAACAGATCTCGATATTTGATCTTATGGTTGTTTCGAGTTGGATGAGAGGCATAGATTTAATGAAGCTGAACGATTGATTTTTCCGTTGGCGGTCTCAACGAATTTTGGAACAAATAAAAACTCTTTTGGTGTCTCGAATTTGTTCAAGGCAGGGCGCGCGCTTTCCAGAATCTTTGACCTGACTTCTTGGATGATGACCGAACCTTCAATTACTACGACAACACGCTGACCAAATTTGTTGTCAGGCACTCCGGCAACAAAAAAGCGATTTGGTAGGTGTAGGGAATCAAAAATCTTTTCGAGGGCAGCCTCTATTCTTTCAGGAATTAGCTTCACGCCGCCGGAGTTGATTATATTGTCAATTCGGCCCAGCCATTTGAATTTTGTCTGATCAATAATTTCCACAAGATCATTTGTTACAATCTCGTCCCCTAGATGATTGGCTTGAATGCACAAACACCCCCGCGCGTCGGTACGAATGCGAACTCCGTCCAGTGTTTCAAAATTCTCGGTGGAGGAAGGTCCGTTTAATTTTTGCAGGGCGATGTGAGAAATGGTTTCGGTCATTCCGTAAGTAGTGTAAAGGGAACATTTACTTTTTTTTGCTTTCTGTCTTAGCGAACGACTTACGGCGGCGCCCCCGACGATAGCACAACGAATTTGATTCAGTTTTTTCGGCGACTCGCTTAACACGGTGTCAAGTTGGTAGGGGACTAGCGCTGTGAAATCAACCGATTGTTCCAGATTGGAAAGCGGGTTTGCTGTCGGCTCTACCGCGATGATGTCCATCCCATGAATTAGACTGCGAACCAGCATCATCTGCCCCGCGATGTATTTTGTATCCAGGCAAACTAGAGAAGTGTCGCTCGATTTCAGTTGAAGTGCGCGGATGGTCATTTGCGCACTTTGTTCCATTGCAGAGCGCTTGAGGATTATTTCTTTAGGTGTGCCAGTCGAACCGGAAGTGTGAATCACGAATTCTTTTTGACCATTCAACCATGATCGGCAAAATGACAACGTGGATTTTTCAAAATCAGACTCGCCATCGTTAGCAGGAAGGTGATTCAACTCTTCTATTGAAAACGTCTTTCCGTTGAGGGTAAGCAGCTGTGTTTTCATTTCCTCTTCGGCACGATCACTAGTTCACGATATCCGAAGGTTGGATCTATTTCCCTGTGGAAGTCGACATCCTTCAATTCGGCAACAGCAATTTCCGCAGTGGTGTAAACAAAATTGTCGTCCAGTAGATGCCCCCCAAAGACCTGGCCTTGGGAATCAGCCACAGCGATATGCAGGTGACAACTGGTTTCGGAAAATGTCCCCGTTAGCGACACAATTTCGAAGAAGCCCTTTTGAAGTCGCCCTGCTTCCTGATTGGCAAAGCGGATATGAAATTGTTCTAAGCTTCCCACACAAGACACTATACATCCGGCCTTCAGGTTCTTCTCTTTTGCAAATTCAACGACGGACCTTCGCAAATCCGTCTTCGTCTTTAGCCTGAAGACATGAAAGTCGGCCGTTGTGCGAAATGAATCCATCAGGGGAATTTAGGGAACTTGGAGAAATCGGGTTCACGTTTTTCCAAGAAAGCATTTTTTCCTTCTTTGGCTTCGTCACTTAAGTAATAAAGCAAAGTAGCATTTCCAGCCAGCTCCTGAATTCCCGCTTGGCCATCAAGTTCGGCATTGAAAGCGCACTTAAGCATTCGAATTGCCAAAGGGCTCTTTTTCAAAATCTTGTTGGCCCACGCTACATACGTTTCTTCCAATTTTTCGAGAGGCACGACTTTATTTACGAGGCCCATATCCAGCGCTTCTTTCGCATCGTATTGATCACATAGGAACCATATTTCTCGCGCTTTTTTCTGGCCGACAATTCGTGCCAAATAAGAGGAACCAAATCCGCCATCGAAGCTTCCTACCTTAGGCCCCGTTTGACCGAAGCGCGCATTCTCTGCGGCAATGGTGAGATCACAAACCACATGAAGTACGTGACCGCCTCCGATTGCCCAGCCTGCTACGGCTGCGATCACCGGTTTGGGAATGGACCGAATCATTTTTTGAAGATCAAGAACATTTAATCTAGGGACAGCGTCTGTTCCCACATAACCACCGTGGCCACGTACACTTTGATCGCCGCCACTGCAGAATGCTTTGCCACCTTCGCCGGTCAGAATAATGACGCCAATGGATACATCTTCGCGACAAATATTCATGGCATCAATCATCTCATTTACCGTAAGCGGAGTAAACGCATTATGCATCTTGGGACGGTTGATGCTTATCCGCGCAATGCCATTATACTGATGAAATACGATCTCTTGGTATTTCTTAATCTCCTTCCATTCATACTTTAATTCCATAACCTTCCTTGATTTGTTGTTTAAATTTATGGTACGCTTCACGATTTGCGTCCTGACTACTCTCTATTTCCAGAATCTTTGTCTTCGAATTGAATGTCAAGAAATCTTTCCACCCGTTTTTTATTTTCTTGGTCGAATCGATAGGTAAATACTCAAATCCAAATTCGGAACACAGATGTTGCGCGGTTAATTTTTGCTTCGTCACAAAAAATTCTTCCAACTCCGCCACATTGCCTGGCCCATCGATCATACTGAAAATAATTCCACCGTGATTATTCAGAACCAGCACATGCAAATTGGGAAGGCGATAGGTGTGCCAAAATGCGTTGCGATCATAAAAAAAAGCCATATCTCCAGTGAGGAGGAAGTTGGGTGTTTCATTTGACAACGCATGGCCGACGGCGGTACTCGTACAGCCATCAATGCCACTTGCACCACGGTTGGAATACACGTGAATTCCTTTCTTGCCCGATTCAATCCCCGCAAGGTTGGCATACCGAACAGCCATGCTGTTGGCCAAGTGCAAATTGCAGCGAGAAGGAAGTTGCGAAATAAAGTCTTTGACCAATTCTATTTCCGAGAAGCCTCCATTCTTAAAAAACGAATTCATGGACTGAATGGTGCGATGCTCTTCCGCTTCCCAAATCAGTTTAAAATTTTCCTTTTTTTGATCCTCGAATTTTTTTTTCGCCTGGTTAGAGGTAACGGCTTTAAAAAAAACTTTCGGTTCGCATTTTATTACTTCGGTCAGGGCTTGAAAGGTATCTGCCGAATTTCCGGAAGGCTGAATATGCCAGTGTTCTTTCGGCTTATATTTTCTCAGAAAGAGTTTAGTGTTTTTTGATATGATTGATTTTCCAAACGTGATCAGCAACTCAGGTTGAAGAGATTTTTTCACGTCTTCACCGCAAGAACCTAAAAACGTATCAGAGTAACGTATCACACTTTGGTTGGAGTGAAGGTTGGATAGAATGTCTCCAAGGACGGGCGCGTGATTTGCCTGGGCAAATTTTTCGGTGGCTTTCAAGAGATCATCATCGAAGTCCTGTTGGCCCGCCAGTAGCAAAATCTTAGAAAAATCGTTGAGACGTCTACCGAACTCAGTGATTTCGTCGCTAGCTATCTCTTGCGAGAACGAATGAGCACGAACTACCTTCAAGTTTTGGTTGAACGAGATCTTCTCGCCTTTAGCAGGATATAACGGTTCACGAAAGGGGGCGTTAACGTGAACGGGTCCTTTCGGAAATTCTTGCGAGAGATTAATTGCTTCATTGATCACTCGGTGGATATACCAGACTGCGTCAGGATGTTCGTAATCTTCGGGAAGGTTGAAAGATTTCTTTACGTGGGCCCCGAAAATATTGGTTTGCCTAATGGTTTGTCCGTCGAGTTGGTCGATCCACTCTTTTGGCCGATCGGCGGTGAAAATGAGTAAGGGTATTTCCTGAAAAAATGCTTCTGCAATGGCAGGAGCAAAATTGAAAGCCGCCGATCCGGATGTGCAAACAAGAATGGCTGGCGACTGCGTTTGGTGAGCAATGCCCGTCGCTATAAATGCGGCGCTTCGTTCGTCACTGAAAGTCTTTGCGATGATGTTGTCGTGACGTGCAAAAGCGATGGTGAGCGGCGCGCACCGGCTCCCAGGGCAAAGCACAACGTGAGTGACGCCTTGGCGGACGCATAACTCGGCAACGTCATAGATTGGTTGATAGCGCACTTATGGATTGAGAATTTGGGACAATGTCTTGATTTTCATTTCAACTTCGTCAACTTCATGGTCGGTCACAGAGTCGGCAGTAACTCCTGCACCTGCGTAGATGCGCGCTTTTGTCTCGAAAATTTGCATACACCTTAGATTGACGAACAATTTGCTTTCTCCGTCAAAATTTACTGGCCCAAGATATCCGCTGTAAAATTCACGATCGTAGCCTTCATGCTTTTGCAAAAAATCAAATGCAGTCTCGAAAGGCATACCACAAACTGCTGAAGTAGGGTGGAGGAGTTTCAACATCACCGAACCCAGCTGGGGAAAATTGATTTCTCTCGTGTTTACTTCATAGTCGGTACGCAGGTGGAGAAGACCGCCAGCCACAACCGTATGTGGGCCTTGCTCAAGGTATTCCCGCACCCTGATTTTCTTGAAGCAGTTAATTACATATCGACTGACTAGCGCCTGTTCTTCGATTTCTTTCTGTGTCCACGCTACTGACTTGATGTTTACGTTGGGGGGAGCCTTTTGAGTGCCAGCCAAAGCAATTGTTCTGAATTTTTCTTGTGCATCAACACTGACCAGCAACTCCGGTGAAGCACCAAGCCATGTTCCGGTCTCCGGCGACGTTACTAAAGAGACGAATGCGTTAGGATGTTTTTCGCAGAGCGTGTTGAATGTTTTTAAGACGTCAAAATTTTCAGGGAGGTCTACATCCTTGTATTTGGAAGGAACAATCTTTTCAATTTCCCGACTTTCTGCTTTTTGAATACATGCATCTACCAGTTCTGAAAAGTTTCCGATTTCTACTTCTTCACTAGACTCGCGAGAGAAAAACAATTGCTTTTTTTGTCCTGCGGCAGATTCCTCGGTCGTCGAAAAAAATGGTGTGCTGCTTACATCCGGACCGCTCACTAGCTCTTCCCCTTTGAACTTGAAGACCAGGTCCGCGTTGAAAAGATATTTGTCTTTGTTTGGATTAAATGGCGCAAATGCAAAGCTTGGCATTGTGCCCTCCAAAGTGAGTTCGCTTTTTAGAGCAGCGCCCGTGTTACATACAATCAGTGTTTTTTCATTACTGTTTGGCAAACGCCAGTACATCAGCGAGCCACCTAACCCTAACATCCGGTTGATCAAATCCTTCGCTTCGATCTTCTTACCGACCGAGATATGTTGGTTGTGGTCTCTCATTTTTTATCCAAGATTGCCATCGTTATTCGGCTGATGCAAACCAGCTCTTCTTTTTCGGAAGAGATCTTTATTTCCCACACGTGCGTTTTTTTTCCAATGTGTATTGGCGTAACCACACCAACAACAAACCCTTCTTTGACACTTTTTATGTGATTCGCATTGATGTCAAGTCCCACGCAAAATTGTGCGGACGCGTCGAGGCAGCACATCGCTGCGACACTTCCCAGCGTTTCTGCAAGCGCCACAGACGCTCCTCCATGCAGTATCCCAAATGGTTGATGGGTTCGGTGGTCAACAGGCATTCGGGCCTCAATAGTTCCATCACCAATTTTTGTGAATTGAATGCCAATATGTTGCAGCATCGTATTGACCGACATTTTATTGAGCATTTCCAGAGTTACGTCACCTTTAAAAATGGGCATGAAACTGTGCGTTAGGGTGAATGTTGCCGATCAAAGTATTTCCCTATTTTTGCGCCCAAATTAGGTGAAATTGAGCAGCAAAAAAATATATATCCTTCGTCATGGGCAGACAGATTTTAATTTGCAAGGCATTGTGCAGGGAAGCGGTGTTGACTCATCTTTGAATGCGATGGGGCGTGCTCAAGCTAGCGCTTTTTTTGAAACCTACTCTTCTGTTCAATTTGATAAGATATATACGTCGGCGCTAAAACGAACGAAAGAAACCGTTGCCGATTTTATAGCTCTTGGAATCCCTCATGAAACTTTTGCAGGTTTAAATGAAATCAGCTGGGGCGTGAATGAAGGACAGAAAATAACACCCGATGAGGACGCGTATTATCACTGGATGATGCAGCAATGGGAAAACGGAAATACTTCTCTCCGCCTCCAAGGGGGTGAAAGCCCGGACGAAGTGGCTTTACGTCAGCAACCGGTCATTGATCGTTTGTATAAAGAAGATGCAAAAACGATTTTGGTGTGCATGCATGGTCGGGCCATCCGCATTTTGTTGTGCCAGCTCTTGCACTACCCGCTGAAGAGCATGGATATGTTTGAGCACAGCAATGTTTGCCTTTATGTGTTGGATTTTGACGGAAGCGCCTTCAGCGTATCCAAATACAATGACACGCGTCACCTGAAGAATCTTAAAGTTCCAAAGACGGAGACGGAAGAGCGCACTATACTTTAGTGGCTTTGAGTTGATCTAAGGCTAATCGCGATTTCGTATCAATAGAGCTCTTATATTCGTGTTTGCGGTAGCTCATTGCCATTTCAAAATACTTTTTTGCTTTTTC
>DATJJP010000065.1:0-18450 GCA_035492075.1 Cyclobacteriaceae bacterium
GCCACGTTTGCGTAGGCCATCAAACGCTTGCGGGCTTGTCACCTCATGGATAAAATGTCGATCGATAAACAGCGCATCAGGGTATCCATCTGCACGTTTCACCACATGTGCATCCCAGATTTTTTCAAAGATGGTTTTCGGTCTCTCGCTCACAACAACTGTTAGTTTGTTACACCCTCTTTTAAATGAAAATCGGCCTGACGAAACCGCCAGACCGATGAATACTAATGTGTAAAACAAAGGTGCCGAAAAATAGCTGACGTTGTTCTTCTAGTGGTGGAAAAATTTTGAAAGCATACAATTGTTAGTTAAGTATCGTGATAAAATATTTCCGAATATAGTGTCTCCACCACCAGAGTGTGTGATCACACACCGCAGCCCTTTGTGAGCCTGCTTGCGCTGTAGTGAACCTCGGTTGGGTGATTTTCTATTCGAGTAAATTGCCTGTACTGGTGAATCGAGATGAATAAGTTATACACGTATACGGCTTCAATGAAATACTTTCTTGCTTTTGTATTCTGTACTTGCCTGCCGGGTGCAACGCCACAACGCGAATTGCAGGGCACACTCGACCGTCTTCTAAAATTCACAGCCAGGGAAAAACAGTGAAGCCTGTGCGTTTAAGTGAAGTGACAATTTTTGTTATCTTCGAAAACACACAAACTGAACTTTATGAAAATCGTTCTTTCCGTCCTCATTGGTTCATTCTCAATCTCTTTCTCTTCTTTTGGCCAGCACGTAGGCATCAGTTTTCAAGAGGCACAGAAGAAAAACATCAAAATCGAGGACATTGAAAAGAAATACAAGAATGCGGTCGATACTCCTCCTGCGGAATCCGTTTTCAAGGTTGAAGAATTGCAACCTGCCTACCAAAAGCTTCTTGAAGACCTGGGAAAGTTTCTATCCAAAAACAATTTCAAATGGGAAAAGAAAACCAAATGCTTTCAGCGCATCTATTTCAATGATGATGGCACCATCGATTATTTCATCTTCAATTTTTTAGGAAAGCCGGAAGACCAGCCTTCTCAAGAAAAACAAAGCGAGTTTGGAAAACTAGTCAATCAGTTTGTGCAAAATTATAAGTTCTCGCTATCGGCGAAAGTGAAGTTCGCACAATGCAGTCCAACAACGTACATGCCCAAATAAAAAATTCTTTCAATGAATACGGACATCCAAGCCTACAACCACTCACAAACAAAACTTGAAAAAGAAATTTGCAAAATACTATATGAGGAAATCTGTGAGAATCTTCCAGAAGCCGAACACAAAATCTGGCATGCACATCCCGTCTGGTTTCTGGATGGAAATCCCATCGTGGGCTATAGTAAATTGAAGGATTGCATCCGCTTGATGTTTTGGAGTGGGTGGTCATTTGAAGAACCTGGATTGCAGAAGGAAGGAAATTTTATGACCGCGGGCGTTCGATACACATCCGCCAGCCAAATCCATAAAAAGGACCTTGCACGCTGGCTGGAGAAGTCGAGAAAAATTCAGTGGGATTATAAAAACATCGTGAAGCGTAAGGGGGTGCTGGAGAGGTTAAAGTGAATCCAACGTTCTCTTGTTAGTACCGAACTTTTTTACTCCAGCTTTTGTATCTTTACAACATGATTCAAAACATCCTAATCATATTGGCAGCGGCGGCCGCTGTGACCTATCTCGGCAGGATGATCATTAAATCATTCCAATCGAAAAACGCATGTGCCACGGGTTGCGGGAAGTGCGCCGAATCAGCTGAAAAAGCTGTTTTTCCGGTTAAAAACTGAGCAAGAAGCAGGTTGAGTAACCTATCTAAAGCACTCACCTTTGAGTCATAATTCAACACATATGAACTCAACACAAGAAAAAGATTTCAACTACCAACGCATTGAAACTGCCATCCGTTACCTGGAGGAAAATTTCCAGCGCCAGCCGGAGTTGGACGAAGTGGCTGAAAAAGTTCACCTCTCTCCTTTTCATTTTCAACGCGTTTTTACTGAGTGGGCCGGAATCAGCCCGAAAAGATTTCTGCAGTTTCTCACTGTAGATTTTCTAAAAGAGAAACTGACTGAAACCAAAAACTTGATTGATGCAGCCGAGGCCGCCGGTCTTTCAAGTCAGTCGAGGGTCTATGATTTATTCACAACCCTCGAAGCGGTAACTCCTCAAGAATACAAGTTGCGAGGGGAAGGTATTCGTATTTACTACGGGTTCCACGAAACGGTTTTTGGTTTATGCTTGATCGGCGTCACCGATCGCGGCATCTGCTGGCTTTCGTTCCTACAAGCTGACGAAGAGCCTCGTTTGGAGTTGGAGAAAATGAAATCGCACTGGCACAACTCTGTTTTTAGAGAAGAAGCAAGCCTCACGGAAAAATCAATCGATCAAATTTTTAATCAGGGGAATTCCAAAGAGCGGCTGCATGTCTTTGTCAAGGGGACTAATTTTCAAGTAAAGGTATGGGAAGCGTTGCTGCGAATTCCGATGGGCAGCGTCACTACGTATCAAAACATCGCGCATAAAATTCAAAGCCCGAAGGCGATGCAGGCAGTGGGTTCTGCAGTTGGGTCAAACCACGTGGCCTTCCTCATCCCATGCCACCGAGTGATCCGGAAAGATGGAGTTCTAGGAGAGTATCGATGGAGTGCCACTCGAAAGAAAAGCATCATCGGCTGGGAGATGGCAAGGTCGATCAGTCAATGATCGATGTGCTTATTACAACTAAATAGGCTATTTACGGTTCCGCCTAAGTTCCTCTGCCATTTGAAAAGTGTGCAGCAGCGACCTGGTATTGGTCCAGTCGTTGTGGCCGGGGACAACGTATTTTGGGTTCCTGCATTTCTGTTGAACGTTTAGCACAGCAGCTGCATAATCGTTCACGCTGGCATCTCCCAGATTTCCTAAATTGTTGTCAGCGGTGCTTTTAATAAGACAGCCGCCATACAATACTTTTTCCTTTTCAAACCAAACCACAATGTTGTCCGGGGCGTGGCCGTGCCCTGGATAATAAGTTTTAAATACGTATTGCCCAATCGCGAAGGTGGTATCATGCGTTATCAAAAATTCGGCTCGTTTCTTTTTGTTTTTTTTGCTGAGCTCATCTGTTCTTTTTGTCGTATAGGTCGCGATTCCTTTCCGTTTGTAATATTCCAATCCACCCGTTCGATCTTCGTGAAAATGGGTGGCAATGCACATTGCCGCCTTGGTATTGTGTCTCACTCGAATGCTATCGAGCAATGGTTGGAATTGTGTGGTGTCCCAGGGAGAGTCGATGAGAATAGCGCCTTTCTCTGTTACCACATACATTCCGTTGGCCGGAGTTCGGTTTCCGTTAAAATAGTTGTAGGTGGTGTAAATGTAGAAGTCGCCAGTGAGGTGGGAGATTTTTAGTTTGGCTTCGCCGCTCTGACCAAAACCTTCTCCTAGTTGCAGAAATAAAATGACGATGACCAGTATTCGCATGGTTGACACGTTGAAAATTTAGCCTCTCAAGTGATAGGCTTTCGGTTTCGTAAATGCACGGAGACCGGCATGTGACAGCGTCGCTCCAAACCCCGAATGTTTTCTTCCGCTCCAGGGCACCGCTGCGCTCACTCGATCGCAACAGTTCCAGTACCCGGTGCCAGCATTGATCTGCTGCAAAATTTTTTCAGCGTTGTCTTGGCTTGAACTGTAAACAGCCGCCGTCAATCCGTATTCAGTGTCTTTCATGAGCTCGATGGCTTCAGCGTCGTTCTTCACTTTCATGATGCCAATCACCGGCCCGAAAGACTCTTCGCGCATCACGCTCATGGAGTGATTCACGTTTGTCAATACAGTGGGTTGAAAATAAAATCCTTTTCCTGAAACCATTTTTCCACCCGTCTGAACAGTCGCGCCTTTTTGAGTCGCCTCATCAATCTGCGCTTGTAAAAATTTTATTTGCTCTTTTCGCGAAAGAGGCCCGAAATAAACCCTTGGGTCAGTGGGGCTCCCCATTTTCCAGGATTTCACTTCATTCACAAACTCATCCACGTATCTGTCATATACTTTTTCATGAACATAGATCCGCTCAACAGCACAGCAGCTTTGGCCGTTGTTGTAGAAAGCGCCATCCGCAGTTCCCGCGGCAACAGATTTAATATCGGTAATATCCTCCGTCACATAAAGCGGATCTTTTCCTCCCAGCTCACATTGGCAAGGCACCATCTTTGGCGCCACTTTCTCAAAAATGTATTTTCCGGTTTTATAAGAACCCGTGAAAAAATAACCATCAAACTCTGTTTTTAACAAAATCTCTCCCACTCCTTTCGCACCGATGGCAATATGAAAAACGTGCTGTGGAATGCCCGCTTCTTTCAACAGCTTTTCAACTTCCAAACCAGTGAGAGATGAATACTCGGAAGGCTTATACATCATCGTATTTCCCGCGAGAAGGGCAGGCACAAATACATTCACTCCAACAAGGTACGGGTAATTCCAGGCCGAAATATTACAGACAACTCCCAGTGGTTCGTATGCTATTTTTTCAGTCATGTTTTTCTCCCGCACCATCACCTCATCCGATAAATATTTCGCTGCATTTCCCGTAAGCCATCCAATGCGAGCACACGCTCCGTTGATTTCATTGCGCGACTGCTGCAGGGGCTTCCCTACCTCCGATGTTAAGGTCAATGCCAAGGACTCAATATTTTTCTTGAGCAGCTCTGAAAATTTCACTAGGATTAGCGCACGGTCTGCCAAGGGCACTCGCTGCCAATTTGGTTGAGCTAGTTTCAGCTGCTGAAATTTCTTATTGACCGAGTTCTCGTCATCTTCGCTTAGCTCTTTGATGACCTCTTCCGTGGCTGGGTTGATGACTTGCATGATTATTTATTTCTAGCCGCCTGCAAAAAACTGTCTCTAATATTTTTCGAAAGCGGACTGGTGTCTTTATCCTCCATCCTTTCTGGGTGCCATTGCACCGCAAGTAAGAAAGGTTTACTTGGATCGGATCGTTCGATTCCTTCGATGGTTCCATCATCAGCCCTGCAATTTACGGTCAGTCCATTGCCTAGCTTCTCGATCGCTTGATGATGTGAGCTGTTTACATTCCCTTTCGAAAGGCTGGAAACACGTTGAAGGAGCGTATTGCCAACAACGTTCACCTCATGAATTTTGTCTGGCCCGCCTTCATGAATTTTTTTGAGATCACCTAAGTCTTGAATAAGGGTGCCTCCCATTAAACAGTTGACGAATTGTAGTCCGCGGCAAACTCCCAATACTGGTATTCGTTTTTTCTGGGCAAGTTCAAACACTTCTTTCTCAAATTGATCACGAGCCTCATTAAAACCATTAGCGCCTTCATAATCCAATTTCGGATTGTTGTAATACCTGGGATGTACATCAATTCCTCCAGAGAGTACAAGGCCGCTGCAGCCTTCCACTTCGTGTGCGTTGTTCTTTTCCGCTGATAAGTCAACGACTTCTATACCCGCGACGCTAAGCAACCAGTTCATATAGTTTTCTTGCTTCCTTGGTCCCGATCCGCAATTTGTTAATCCGATTCTCACAGTGCTTTCTGATAAAGTTGTTTAAAGTCCTCGCGGCTCACGGGCTTCGGGTTATTGGGGTGAGCAAAATCCGCGATAGCAAGGTCAGCCAAGGTCTCTACATGTTCTTGTTTCACCCCAATGTCACGCAGCTGACGTGGGATATTAATTCTGGAATTTAGGTCGAACAAATACTTCACGACCGCTTCACCTGTTTCATCTTTCAATTCGAGCGTTCTCGCAATTCGCTTGAATTTTTGTTCAAATCCTTTAATGTTGAATTCCATGCCATAGGGGATATTCACAGCATTAGCCAGCCCATGATGCGTGTCGAGCAAAGAAGAAAGCGGATGTGCCAGGGAATGAACCACTCCCAATCCTTTTTGAAAAGCTATAGCACCCATGAGCGACGCAATCAACATTTTGCTGCGCGATTCAACGTTGGGTTTGTTGGTTGCTTTTTCTAATGACTGACTGATTAATGAAATTCCCTCCAATGCAATTCCCTCACAAAGTGGATGTGGCATTTTCGCCAGATAAGCTTCCATATTATGGGTAAGGGCATCCATCCCCGTTGCCGCCGTAATAAATGGAGGTAATTCCATCGTTAGCATGGGATCAGCAAAGACAATTTTAGCCAGCAATTTCGGTGAGAAAAGAATTTTCTTTTGATGTGTGACATCGTCTGCAATAATCGCGCTTCGGCCTACTTCGCTGCCCGTACCAGCGGTTGTTGGCACCGTGATAAAATGAGGAACATCGTTCGTCACATAGACATCCCCGCCGATCAAGTCGTCATATTTAAAAAGGTCTTCGCGGTGATTTATCCGCAGAACAACCGCACGAGCAACATCCAGTGCTGCACCACCGCCAATTCCGATAATTGAATCACGCTTCGTCTGATCAAAAATATCGGTGCCTTTATAAACATCCGACTTCACTGGGTTCTTGTGAATGTCATGGAAAATTTCGACCGACAAGTTCTTCTTCTTGAGATCACTGACGATCGTCTTAAAGAAACCGAGCTGCGCTACCGTAGGATCCGTGACCACGAGCGGCTTTGACAAATTATTCTTGATCAAATAATCACCCAGCTCATTGATCGAGCCTGCACCAAACCGAATCGTTGTAGGAAAATTGTATTGATAGATTTTATCGAAGGTCATAAACAAAAATAGCTAATTCTTTTGAGGGGAATTAGCTATCCTTTTTGTGAAAACGCTCTGTCGATCTACGCCTCCCCCATCGTTCCACCAAAATTCATTGGGAAAGTAGGGACGTCATTCGTTTGCTTGATCGGACCGAAGCTCGCTTCGTATTTACTGATGTTGTCCTTCAGTGCAGAAAGCAAGCGTTTCGCATGCTCTGGTGTAATCACTATGCGTGCCTTCACTTTTGCTTTTGGTACACCCGGCATCAAGCGGATAAAATCAATGACAAACTCACTGTTGGAGTGAGCGATCATCGCGAGATTTGAATACACACCTTCAGCAATTTCTTCTGAAAGCTCGATGTTGATCTGATTTTGTTGCGGAGGGTTGTTCTTATCTTCTGCCATAATCTTTCAATTTTTCAATTATCGATTCCCGATTAGCCAACGAGTCGAGCGTTAGGTTTATAAAAGCAATTAGCCAACGAGTTTTTTCTCATTGGCTAATTGAACATTGATCATTGACTAATTAATCTTGTAACTCTCTTTCGCGTCTGCGTTCAGGAGCATTTACCAATTGTTGATATTCCTCTTCAGAGCCAACAATCAAATTCTCGAACTCGCGCTGACCGGTACCCGCAGGGATCAAGTGACCCACAATCACGTTCTCTTTCAAGCCCATGAGTTGATCTGCTTTACCGCGGATCGCAGCTTCGCTCAACACTTTGGTAGTTTCCTGGAACGATGCCGCACTCAACCAGCTCTCCGTCTTCAACGAGGCCTGGGTGATCCCTTGCAACGTTGGTCTAGAAACAGCTGCCAGCGCGTCTCGAACTTCTACTGCTTTGAGATCTTTTCTCTTCAGTGAAGAGTTTTCGTCACGCAGTTCACGACCGTTGATGATCTGGCCGACTTTGAATTTCTGCGAATCTCCCGCATCAGTCACTACTTTCTTATCCAAAACAGTGTCATTCAATTCACGGAATTCGAACTTGTCGACGTATTCACCAGGCAAGAAAGTAGTGTCACCAGAATCGATGATTTCTACTTTTTGCATCATTTGGCTCACGATTGCTTCGATGTGTTTGTCGTTGATCTTCACCCCTTGTAAGCGGTACACTTCCTGGATTTCATTCACCAAGTATTCTTGTACTGCAGTCGGGCCTTTGATGGACAAAATATCCGAAGGAGTGATCGCGCCGTCAGACAAGGGCTGACCTGCCCTCACGAAGTCGTTATCCTGTACAAGGATGTGCTTCGATAGCGGTACTAGATAACGCTTCTGCACTCCGTCTTTCGACTCGATGAAGATTTCGCGATTACCGCGTTTGATACCTCCGTAAGTAACTACACCGTCAATCTCTGAAACCACAGCGGGGTTAGAAGGATTGCGTGCTTCAAACAATTCGGTTACACGTGGCAGACCACCCGTGATATCGCGTGATTTACCCATCGTACGAGGAATCTTCGCCAACACTTGTCCGGCTTTGATTTTCTCGCCTTCATCTACTGCCAAGTGTGCGCCTACCGGGATGTTGTATCCTTTCGTCTCTGACTTGCCATTGATGATGATAGCAGGGTTTTTAGTCTTATCGCGAGTATCAGTGATCACTTTTTCACGGTGACCGGTCTGCTCGTCAGATTCTTCTTTAAAGGTAATGCCTTCGATGATGGCTTCGTAACCAACTTCACCGTCAAACTCTGACATGATCACCGCGTTGTATGGATCCCAGTAGCAAAGCTCCTCGCCCTTCTCTACTTTCTGTCCATCTTTCACCCTGAGGAATGCTCCGTAAGGAACGTTGTTTGCGATGAGCACGCGCTTCTCTGAATCCAAAATTCTGATTTCGCCTGTGCGGCCCATCACCACTTTCACTTTATTATCATCCTTGTCTGTCGTATCCACGATACGGATGCCTTCCATTTCAATGGTACCTGCGAATTTCGCTTTGATGTTGGCATCAACGGCGATGTTAGAGGCAGTACCACCCACGTGGAATGTACGCAATGTCAACTGTGTACCCGGTTCACCGATGGACTGTGCGGCAATAACACCCACAGCTTCACCTCTCTGAACCATCTTGCCATTCGCCAAGTTGCGTCCGTAGCATTTCGCACAAGCACCGAACTTAGTTTCGCAAGTAAGGACCGAGCGAATCTCAATTTCCTCAATTGCAGTTTCGTCAATCTGCTTTGCAATCTCGTCGGTGATTTCTTCGTTTGCCGGGCAAATGATATTGCCAGAAATAGGGTCTTCAATATTATGAACAGACACTCGGCCAACAATACGCTCTGACAAAGGCTCAACGATATCTTCGTTGTCTTTCAAGGCCATCACCTTCAAACCGCGAAGCGTTCCGCAATCTTCCTCAGTAATTACCAGGTCTTGAGCAACGTCAACCAAACGACGAGTCAGGTAACCTGCATCTGCCGTTTTCAAAGCTGTATCGGCAAGACCTTTACGCGCACCGTGTGTAGAGATAAAGTACTCCAACACGTCCAATCCTTCTTTGAAGTTTGAAAGGATCGGGTTCTCAATGATCGAGCCTACCGAACCAGCCAGGTTCTTTTGAGGCTTCGCCATCAAACCACGCATACCACCCAACTGACGGATCTGTTCGCGCGATCCACGAGCACCGGAGTGCATCATCATGTAGATCGAGTTGAATCCTTGTTGATCTTCTTCCAACTGCTTCATTAGCGTATTGGTCAACATGGTGTTCGTACGCGTCCAGATATCAATTACCTGGTTGTAACGTTCGTTATCCGTGATCAAACCCATCATGTAGTTGTTCCATACAGAATCAACTTCTTTCTGAGCTTCTTCTACCAATTTCTTTTTTTCTACCGGTACCTTCACATCACCAAGACCCATCGACAGACCGCCTTTGTAGGCCATCTGGAATCCGATTTCCTTGATCTCATCAAGGAACTTAGCCGTCTTGGCTTGGCCTGCATACTTATAAACATCGGCAATGATCGTCTGAAGTTTTTTCTTCGTCAGCAATTCATCAACGAATCCTACTTCTTCTGGAACCACCTGATTGAAAATCACTCGACCAGTTACTGTCTCGATAACTTTCTTAGTTATCTGACCCGTCTTCTTGTCTTTCAAATTGATTTTCACCTTAATGATAGCGTGCTTCGAAAGCCTGTTTTCGTTGAACGCTACAATCACTTCCTCAGGAGAGTAATACGTTTTGCCTTCGCCTTTCTCGCCTTTTCTTCCTTTGGTGAGGTAGTACAAACCAAGCACCATGTCCTGAGAAGGAACGGTGATAGGCGCACCATTGGCAGGGTTCAAAATGTTGTGCGATGAAAGCATCAACATAGAAGCTTCAAGAATTGCTTCTTGTCCAAGAGGCACGTGAACGGCCATCTGGTCACCGTCAAAGTCAGCGTTGAAGGCAGTACATACCAGCGGGTGCAACTGGATCGCTTTTCCTTCGATCAGTTTTGGCTGGAACGCCTGGATACCAAGTCTGTGAAGCGTTGGGGCACGGTTCAAAAGAACAGGATGTCCCTTCAAAACGTTTTCCAAAATATCCCACACTACCGGATCTTTGCGGTCAACTATTTTCTTGGCAGACTTAACTGTTTTTACAATTCCTCTTTCAATGAGCTTGCGGATAATGAATGGCTTGAACAATTCAGCGGCCATATCTTTTGGCAGACCGCACTCATGTAATTTCAATTCAGGTCCAACAACAATAACCGAACGACCAGAATAGTCAACGCGTTTACCGAGCAAGTTCTGACGGAAACGTCCCTGCTTACCTTTCAGCATGTCGCTCAATGATTTCAACGCACGGTTACCGTCTGAACGGACCGCATTCACTTTACGCGAGTTGTCGAACAATGAGTCAACGGCTTCCTGGAGCATACGCTTCTCGTTACGAAGGATCACCTCAGGAGCTTTGATGTCGATCAAACGCTTCAGACGGTTGTTACGAATAATTACGCGTCTGTAAAGGTCATTCAAATCTGATGTCGCGAAACGGCCGCCATCCAAGGGAACTAGCGGGCGCAATTCAGGTGGAATTACAGGAACCATTTTAATGGTCATCCACTCCGGCTTGTTCTCTACGCGGGTGTTAGCATCGCGGAACGCTTCAACCACTTTCAAACGCTTCAATGCTTCTGCTTTGCGTTGTTGTGATGTATCAGTTGCCGCCTGATGGCGCAATTCAAAAGAAAGTTCATCGAGCTTCAAACGGCTCAACAACATTTCAAGAGCATCAGCACCCATTTTCGCGATAAACTTCTTCGGATCACTGTCATCCAGTAATTGATTTTCGCGAGGAAGCTTATCTACGATTTCCAAATATTCTTCTTCCGTCAAGAAATCAAGACGGTTTACACCATCTTCTTCTTTAATACCCGGCTGGATCACCACATATCTTTCGTAGTAGATGATCTGATCCAATTTCTTCGTGGGCAAGCCCAACAGGTATCCGATCTTATTTGGCAATGAACGGAAATACCAGATGTGAGCTACCGGCACCACCAATTCGATGTGGCCCATGCGCTCGCGTCTTACTTTCTTCTCCGTTACTTCAACACCGCAACGATCGCAGATGATCCCTTTGTAACGGATGCGCTTATATTTTCCACAATGACACTCCCAATCCTTTACAGGTCCGAAAATACGCTCGCAAAACAAACCACCCATCTCAGGCTTGTAGGTCCTGTAATTAATGGTTTCTGGCTGCGTGATCTCTCCATGCGAGCTCTCCAAAATAGATTCGGGAGAAGCCAAGCTGATGGTGATCTTTGAGAAGTCGTTGTTGATCTTTTTATTTTTTCTGAAAGACATGTGTTGTGTTTTTTCAGTTAACTAACTCTTTTTAGGTCGACGGTCGATGGTCAATAGTTCATGGTTTCTATCGACCATGGACTATTGACAATAGACCTATTAATCCATCGTAATCTCGAGTGCGAGACCACGCAATTCGTGCACCAATACGTTGAACGACTCAGGAATATTCGGTTTGCGCATATTCTCGCCTTTCACAATTGACTCGTACGCTTTCGCACGACCGATAACGTCGTCCGACTTGATGGTAAGGATTTCCTGAAGGATATGTGATGCACCGAATGCCTCGATCGCCCACACTTCCATCTCTCCGAAACGCTGACCACCAAACTGCGCTTTACCGCCCAATGGCTGCTGCGTGATGAGAGAATACGGTCCGATCGAACGGGCGTGCATCTTATCATCCACCAAGTGGCCCAGTTTGAGCATGTAAGCCAATCCAACCGTTACCGGTTGATCGAACTTAATACCTGTGAGTCCATCGTATAAGTAGGTCCTTCCAAATTCAGGAAGGTTTGCTTCTTTCAATTCAGCAGACACTTGATCGAGCGATGCTCCATCGAAAATCGGAGTTGCATATTTTCTACCCAACTTTCTTCCGGCCCACGCCAATACGGTTTCGTAGATCTGACCCAAGTTCATACGAGAAGGTACACCAAGAGGGTTCAAGCAGATATCCACAGGTGTTCCGTCTTCAAGGAATGGCATATCTTCTTCGCGAACAATACGCGCTACCACACCCTTGTTACCGTGGCGGCCCGCCATCTTATCTCCCACTTTCAGTTTACGTTTCTTAGCCACATAAACTTTTGCCAATTGCACGATACCTGCAGGTAATTCATCACCAACCTCTAGCGTGAAACGTTCGCGCTTGAATTCACCAGCGATCACATTGCGCTTGTTGAGGTAGTTCTTCACCAGCTCTGCTACAGCGTCATTGGCTGATTCATCGTTGCTCCAATTTTCCAAGCTGATGTCGGCAATCAAGTTCACTTCTTCAGGAACGTTGTAGTTGCTTTCATCACGATAGATATTCTTGTCAGGGAACAAGTTGCTTTCGATCACCTTGGAAGAGAACTTCACTCCTTTGCTGATCAACTCATCACCGAACTTGTGCTTCACACCTTGACTGGTTTTGCCGGTCAACAATGATGTCAACTTCTTGATCATCTCGTTGCGCAAATCGGTAAGGTCTTTGCCGTAACGGTTTTTCAATGCGTCCAATTCTTTCTTCGACTTGCTGCGCAAATCCTTGTCGCGCTTAGGACGAGAGAATAGTTTGGTATCGATGACCACACCTTTCAATGATGGAGGCGCCTTCATCGAAGCATCTTTCACATCACCGGCCTTGTCACCGAAGATGGCGCGCAACAGTTTTTCCTCTGGCGTAGGATCCGTTTCACCTTTAGGGGTGATTTTCCCTATCAGGATATCGCCTTCTTTCACTTCAGCGCCCACACGGATGATACCGTTCTCGTCGAGGTGTTTCACTGCTTCCTCGCTTACGTTAGGGATTTCAGAAGTCAATTCTTCTTCACCGCGTTTTGTGTCGCGTACTTCCAATTCAAATTCTTCGATGTGAATCGAAGTGTACACGTCATCACGAACTACGCGCTCAGAGATAACAATCGCATCCTCGAAGTTGTATCCTTGCCAAGGCATGTACGCCACAAGCAAGTTTCTTCCGAGGGCAAGTTCTCCGTTGGCAGTTCCATAACCTTGACAGAGCGGCTGTCCTTTTGAAACCTTATCACCTTTTCTCACGAGCGGAGTAAGGTTGATACAAGTGTCTTGGTTAGTTCTGCGGAACTTAATCAAGCTATAGGTTTTGAATTCGTCATCGAAGCGAACGAGTTTCTCATCTTCAGAGACTTCGTACTTGATCACGATCTTCTTCGCATCAACAAATTCCACCACACCGTTTCCTTCGGCAAGGACAAGGGCGCGAGAATCCATTGCGATACGGCCTTCAAGACCAGTACCGACAACAGGAGCTTCAGGTCTCATCAACGGCACTGCCTGACGTTGCATGTTCGACCCCATCAGGGCACGGTTAGCATCATCATGCTCCAAGAATGGAATCAACGAAGCGGCGATCGACACGATCTGGTTAGGTGCAACGTCCATGTAGCGGATTTCTTTCGGTTCTACCACTGGGAAGTCGCCTTCAAAACGCGCCTTTACTTTTTCTTCTTCAAGTTCTCCATTCGACTTCAGCTTCACATTTGCCTGGCCGATGTTGAAGGTATCTTCTTCTTCCGCTGTAAGGAATACAACGTCTTTTCCTTTTACTTTTCCATTCTCCACCTTGCGGTAAGGTGTTTCGATGAATCCCATCTTGTTCACTTTTGCATGAACGCAAAGTGATGAGATCAAACCGATGTTCGGACCTTCCGGCGTTTCGATGGTACACAAGCGACCGTAGTGCGTGTAGTGTACGTCTCGAACCTCGAAGCCGGCACGTTCACGCGAAAGACCGCCTGGCCCGAGTGCCGACATTCTTCTCTTGTGAGTAATCTCAGCCAACGGGTTGGTCTGATCCATGAACTGTGACAACTGGTTTGTTCCGAAGAACGAATTGATCACGGAAGACAACGTGCGTGCGTTGATCAAGTCAACAGGCTTGAAATCTTCGTTGTCGCGAACGTTCATTCTTTCTTTGATGGTTCTTGCCATACGCGCAAGACCTACACCAAACTGTGAGTACAATTGTTCACCAACCGTACGTACACGTCTGTTGCTCAAGTGATCGATATCGTCAACAACGGCTTTAGAGTTGATCAGGCCGATCAAATATTTTACAATAAGGATGATATCCTCGGTGGTCAATACGCGTTGGTCTGCGCTGAGGTCCAGACCGAGTTTTTTGTTGATTCTGTAACGACCAACTTCACCCAGGTCATAGCGCTTCTCACTGAAGAACAAGCTTGTGATAATATCGCGTGCAGTTTGTTCATCAGGAGCTTCTGTATTTCTTAACTGACGATAGATTTGTTCAACCGCCTCTTTTTCAGAGTTGGAGTTGTCTTTCGCCAATGTATTGAAGATGATCTGGAAGTCGGCGACGTTTACATCTTCGCGATGCACGATGATCGACTTCGTTCCTGATTCAATAATAACATCTACGTCTTCAGGTGTGAGAACGTGGTCGCGCTCCAACAACACCTCGTTACGGTCGATGGAAACCACCTCACCGGTATCCTCATCCACGAAGTCTTCTGTCCATGTTTTCAAAACACGGGCAGCCAACTTGCGGCCGGCCATTTTCTTTAATGTGTTTTTGTTGGCTTCCACTTCTTCACTCAAGCCGAACAAATCCAAGATATCTTTATCCGTTCCATACCCGATGGCGCGGAGCAATGTAGTCACAGGGAATTTTTTCTTACGGTCGATGTATGCGTACATCACCGCGTTTACGTCAGTTGCAAATTCGATCCATGATCCTTTGAAAGGAATGATACGTGCAGAATACAACTTGGTACCGTTGGTGTGCTTGCTCATGGCGAAAAACACGCCTGGCGAACGGTGCAATTGTGACACGATCACGCGCTCAGCTCCGTTGATCACGAATGAGCCCTTTTCGGTCATGTAAGGAATGTTTCCTAAGAACACTTCCTGTTCGATCGTTTCGAAATCTTCGTTGTCCTCATCGTTGCATGTGAGGCGAAGCTTCGCCTTCAGCGGCACTGAAAACGTAAGTCCGCGATCGATGCACTCATCCACATTGTATTTGGGAGGATCGATGGTATAATCCACAAACTCGAGCACGAAGTTTTCGCGCGAATCGGAGATGGGGAAGTTTTCTGCAAACACTTTAAAGAGACCTTCATTCTGCCTCTTCTCTGCGGGCGTCTCGATTTGCAAAAAGTCTTTGAACGATTGAAGTTGGATGTCCAAAAAGTCTGGGTATTCCAGTACTTTATCAATGGACGAGAAATCAATTCGGTTGTTTAATGTTTTCTTTGCCAAGGTACTTAGCGGTTAAATTTTCCCGAACAAGAATCTACAATCTAATCAGATACGAAATGCCTTGCGGCATAAAATAGGGAAAGACCCCAACCCTGTTTTCGAGGAGTGGGGTCTGAATCCCTTCAGACGGTATCTGCGCCTGCCAAGAAATTACTTCAGCTCAACTTCGGCGCCGGCCTCGATGAGTTGTTTCTTGAGGTTTTCAGCTTCGTCTTTAGCTAAACCTTCTTTGATAGTTTTTGGTGCGCCATCAACTGCATCTTTTGCTTCTTTCAAGCCAAGACCAGTCAATTCTTTAACCAGTTTCACAACTGCCAGTTTGTTAGCACCGGCTGCCTTCAACACAACGTCGAAGTTGGTTTTTTCAGCGGCAGCAGCGCCACCACCGCCGGCAGCAGGACCAGCTGCTACAGCAACAGCTGCAGCGGCAGGCTCAATGCCATATGTTTCTTTCAAGTAAGAAGCTAATTCGTTTACTTCTTTAACAGTAAGTTCTACTAGTTGATCGCCGATTGCTTTGATATCCGCCATGATTGATAATTGTTTAAAGTTTTTTGATTCGAAATTAATTTTGAGGTTTTCTTTCTTCCAGTGCCTTCACCAGGCCTGCTACGGTTTGTTTGCCACTCAAGAGAGCTGACAATACGTTCTTCGCAGGAGATTGCAGCAATGAAATAACTTCACCGATGAGTTCATTTTTAGATTTGAGCTCACTCAGCGTGTTGAGGTGTTGTTCCCCAACAAAGAGGGCAGACTCGATGGAAGCTGCTTTTAGGCCGGGTTTGCCCTCCAGTTTCTTACGGTACTCTTTAATCACTTTTGCAGGAGCGTTACCGGCCTCTTTCGAGAACATCACGCCTGAAAAGCCCTTAAGAGATCCAAAAATTTCTTGGTAGTCCGCTTTTTGTTTTTCAAGCGCTTTGCGGATCAATGTGTTTTTGTAAACCACATATTCCACATTCGCATTGAAACACAACCTGCGCAACGCATTCACCTGAGCTACAGTCAAACCTGAAGCATCGGTGATATAGAAATGGTTGTTCTGTGAAAATTTCACAGCCAATTCATCAATGATCTGTCCTTTTTCTTCTCTGGTCATGTCTTTACAATTAAATGCCCAACGAGTTTGAATCAATCCTGATGCCTGGGCTCATCGTGGTGGAAAGGGCGATACTTTGCAAGTAGGTTCCTTTAGATGACGCAGGTTTCAGTTTTACAACAGCATTGATGAGTTCAGCCACATTGTCCTTGATCTTCTCCGGCGTAAATGAGGCCTTACCTATGCTGGCGTGAATGATTCCCTGTTTGTCGATTTTAAAGTCGACCTTACCTGCTTTCACTTCCTTCACAGCTTTACCTACATCGAGGGTAACTGTTCCAGACTTAGGGTTTGGCATCAAGCCGCGAGGGCCTAGCACTTTACCCAACTTACCTACTTTCGCCATCACGGTAGGCATGGTGATGATCACATCAACATCCGTCCAACCGCCTTCGATTTTTTGGATGTAGTCGTCCAAACCTACGTGTTCGGCGCCTGCATCTTTTGCCTCTTGTACCTTGTCAGGTGAGCAAAGAACCAATACGCGCACAACCTTGCCTAAGCCGTGGGGCAAAGACACAACGCCGCGCACCATCTGGTCCGATTTCTTAGGGTCAACACCCAAGCGGATGTCAACATCTACCGAAGCATCAAATTTGGTGAAAGTGAGATCCTTCAACATCTTGGATGCGTCAGTAAGCGAGTATTCTTTCTCCAAGTTGAACTTGGCCGCTACTGCTTTTCTATTTTTTGAAATTCGTGCCATTTTCTGTTTAGTTAATTGCTAGTCGTTAATCGTTAATCGGTGGAAGCTCCTATTAACTTTTAACTGCTAACTATTTTTCCTACTTATTCCAGGGAGCAACACCGCTAACAGTAACACCCATGCTGCGTGCTGTTCCTGCAATCATTTTCATCGCCGAGTCAACTTTGAATGCGTTGAGGTCGGGCATTTTCAATTCTGCAATTTTTTTGATCTGATCCCATGAGATCGATCCCACTTTAGCGCGGTTAGGTTCCTTTGATCCTTTTTGAAGCTTGATAGCCTCCATGATCAATACCGCCGCGGGAGGAGTCTTAATAACAAAGTCAAAAGACTTGTCATTATAGATGGTGATCAGTACAGGCAATACCTGTCCTTGTTTGTCTTGCGAGCGAGCGTTGAACTGCTTGCAAAAGTCCATGATGTTCAAACCTTTTGAACCCAATGCTGGACCGATAGGAGGTGCGGGGTTAGCCTGACCACCTTTTACCTGTAATTTCAAATAACCAGTTACTTCCTTTGCCATGTTATTCTTAGTCTAACTTTTCAACTTGCATATAACTCAACTCAACAGGCGTATTCCTGCCGAAGATTTTCACCATTACGTTCAGCTTTTTCTTGTCCTCAAAAATCTCCTCCACACTTCCCGTGAACCCGCTGAAAGGTCCATCCATTACTTTCACTGATTCTCCTTTGATAAAAGGAGTTTCAAGCTTCTCTTCGAATTGGTCAACTTCATCCACTTTACCGAGGATGCGGTTAACTTCAGACTGCCGTAATGCCACAGGATCTTTGCTTGTTTGGCTTGACCCACTGGCACCTAAAAAACCGATCACGCCGGGAATATTGTTCACTTTGTGATACGCCTCTCCGTGCGACAAGTCTGCTGAAACAAGAACATATCCCGGAAAGAAATTTCTCTCGCGAACACGCTTCTTGCCATTGCGCATTTCGTACACTTTTTCAGATGGAATGAGCACCTGGGGAATAAATTCCTGCAGTTTGGAACGCTCAATCTCTGTTTCCAGGTAAGATTTTATTTTCTTTTCCTGGCCGCTGATGACGCGCAATACATACCACTTTAGCTCTGCCATGACTTTTTAGAATTCTCTGTAAAACCAACGCAAAGCATTCTGGAAACCGGCATCGATCAAACCGATAACAAGGGCAAAAATCAATGAGGCTACCAGCACCAAAATGGCGCTGCTTTGTAGTTCATTGAAT
>DATJJP010000066.1:0-58765 GCA_035492075.1 Cyclobacteriaceae bacterium
CAACGACACGGAGGAATCCCGCAAACTTAACCGACGGGTGGAGTTCCTTATCTTGAAGAACTAGAAGGCCCGTCAGTATCCAGCGGCGGTATCGTCGCCACGGGTATGGTCTGCCCCAGCTTCGAGTTTTTTGTTGGGCAACACCAGAATGGCATCGACGCGGCCGATGTTCCCCCGGAGTTTGATTTGATGGCCCATTTGTGTCAGGGTTAGGCTATCGCTTTTGCTGATGGACTTCGCTTCGCCTGTGACCACATCGGGCTTCCACTGACTGTGGATTCGTTTCGCATCGACAGCTTCTTGCATGCCCATTTTATGTTCTACCACATTTAAGATGGTTTGAAACACTGAAGTAATGATGGTCGACCCTCCCGGGGTTCCGACTACCATAAACAACTGGCCACCCTTTTCTACGATGGTTGGAGTCATCGCACTGAGCATGCGCTTATTCGGTTCAATTTTATTGGCTTTCATTCCCATAACACCGAACATATTAGGCACTCCAGGCTTGGCACTGAAATCGTCCATTTCGTTGTTCAGGAAAAAACCGGAACCTGCAACCACCACATGTGACCCGAACCAACCGTTGAGTGTGGTAGTAATCGCAACCGCATTTCCTTGCTTGTCGACGATCGAAAAATGCGTTGTCTCTTCTGATTCGTATCCAGCGATTGCTCCTGCTTTCACTGAATCACTTGGTGTTGCTCTCTCCGGATCAAAAGTGCTCATTCGGTTGTCGTTGTATTCGTCGTCCATCAATTCTTTGACAGGTACTTTGTAGAAGTCGGGGTCACCCAAATATTTCGTGCGGTCGGCAAAAACCCGGCGCTCAGCCTCTACCATAAGGTGAATATTTTTGGCAGAATTGAATCCCCAATCTTTCACCGGATAGGGCTCCACGCTTTTTAGAAGTTGAATAAGGCAAACGCCTCCACTCGAAGAAGGAGGCATCGAAATAATCTGGTAGTCCTTATAACCCGCTTTGAGTGGATCACGCCAAGTTGATTTGTAATTTTTTAAGTCCTCGAGTGAGATCAAGCCTTTGCCTCGGGCCATTTCATCCGCCAGATCTTTTGCGGTTTTTCCTTCGTAAAATCCGGCTCGCCCGTTGTCCCGGATCAGCTCCAATGTGTGTCCTAAATCAATGAATTTGATTGAGTCACCTTCTTTCCAGTGGTCACGCAAAAGAAAGGTGGGCTTTACCGTGTTGTATTTTATCAGGTCATCGTGCATTTCATTGAACCATCTGGCCTCGCGAGCGGTCAATCTAAACCCGTTCAAGGCAAGATCGATGGAAGGCTGAATGAGGTCTTTCCAGGGCAGGGATCCGAATTTCTTATGGGCTTCAACCATACCATCCACTGAACCGGGAACACCCGAGGCGAGATGTCCCTCCGTGCTTAATCCGGGAATGACATTCCTATCCTTATCCAAGTACATGTCGGTGGTGGCCCTTGCGGGGGCCTTCTCGCGGTAATCAAGCGCGGCAATCGAGCCGTCGCTCATTCTTGTGATCATATAGCCACCGCCGCCAATGTTTCCTGCCGCCGGGAAAACCACGGCAAGAGCAAATTGAACAGCCACAGCAGCATCCACTGCGTTACCACCCTTTTTCAAGATGGCAACACCCACCTGGGAGGCCAATGGATGGGCCGTTACTACCATGGCAGAATCAGCGACGAAACCCCGTTTGACAGTGTCGTTGTTCGACTGACAAGCAAAGACGGCCAATGCCAATAAAAGAATGTACGTGCGTCTTATGGAATTTGCTTTCAATTTCATTTGGTTATGTTATTATTTACCGCAGTATTATTTCTTACACAGTAAAACTTAAAGATAAATGCAGTTGCCCTTGTTGGCAAGTGCTTTGTTTACCCATGGGACTAAGAAAAGAAAAAGCCGCGCGTCTAAAAATCGCAGTACTTGACAGTACACTTAAGTTGATTGGCAAAAAATCATTCGATGACCTTCACGTCGACGAGATCTGCGCCAAGGTGAAGATTTCCAAAGTGACCTTGTTCAAATACTTTCCGCAGAAAGAAGACATTTTGCTTTACTATTTTCGTGTCTGGTGTTTGAAGAGAGGCCTCGAACTCCATGACAAACCGAAGGAAGGCCTTGCCGGAATCACCTTTCTCTTTGACAAGCTGAGCGAAGATGCCGAGATGCACCCCGGAATCATCTTGAGCCTGTTTGCCTATCTCGCTGATCTGAAACGAACACCTAAACCATTTCCGGTAAAATCGGAAGAAAAGAAACTCCTTTTTCCGGAAGAAACCGACATTTTAGCTATAGAGATTCAGTCGGTCGATCAAATGTTCGAGAAGTTTTCTTTGGAAGCGATCTTCAAAAAGGAGATCACAAAGAACACCTCCACGCGTGATATATCGCATTTGTTTATTTCCATTTTTTATGGATCGGTGGTGACTGCCCACATCAATCAGATTTCACCGTTAAAGATTTTCTTCCGAAAGAATTTAGAACTGGCACTAAAAGGATTACAGTAATCCATTAGTTCATTCGGACCGTCTTGGTTCGCCGGCGCTCAAACAAGTGAAGATGTCGTGCCCCGATCGGGATGTCAATCAGGTATTTGTTCCCCTTCGCCCACATCTTATGCGTCTTTGGCTTTACCACTTTGGTGCCGCCGGTGGGCGCCTTGCATGAGACAAGGAAAACAGAGCACAACATGACAAGGGCAAGGCGCATTCAGGCTTTGTAACGCCCTAAAATAGTCTTTATTTTTTTAACTTGACCTCCATGAAAACTTTTGAAACGCTTTCCGAAGCTATCACGGATCTGAAAAATCGAGGATATCTAAATGATTTTAACCTCCACCCCGAATGGATAGAATGCCCACCCGTGGGTTTGAAATTAAAACCCGATGAGTTTCATGTGGATGAAGTGCACCGATTTGAAGGGGCCACAAATCCCGACGATAGCGCCGTGCTTTACGCCATTAGTTCGAGCACGATGAAAGGTGTCTTGGTCGACGCTTATGGGGCTTATTCGGGTTCGCTTAGCGATGAAATGATTACCCGACTTCGAATTGATAAGAACACGTTGCATTAGTTTGCCGTTTCTGTTCGGAAATCCGAGGACACGGTGAAGCAAATATTTTTTCCAATATTGGCGGAAGAAATCAAAAACGAATATGCCCTATCAATTTATTAAGTACGAAGCAGTGGGTGGAGTTGCTACCATCACGCTCAACCGACCTGAAGTTTATAATGCACTGAACGATGAAATCACATTTGAGCTGCAGGACGCGATCAAGGCAGTGGCAAAAGATCAATCCGTAAGAGTGGTTGTGTTGACGGGTGAAGGAAAAGCGTTCTGCTCGGGGCAGGACCTGAAAGCAAGTTCAACCCAAATAAAGAGATCATTTCTCGAATCACTGCACAAGAGATACAACCCTTTGATTTTGGGAATGCGCAACCTGGCCAAACCCATTGTTTGTAAATTAAACGGAGTGGCAGCGGGTGCCGGTTGCTCCATTGCTTTGGCATGCGACATCATCGTTGCTTCAGAAGAAGCCACGTTGATCGAAGTATTCATTAATATCGGCCTCGTGCCTGATTCAGGATCGTCGTTTTTCTTGCCCCGACTTACGGGAATGTCGCGCGCTTTCGAACTGTGTAGCATGGGCAGCAAAGTGAAGGGACGCGAGGCTTTTGAACTTGGGCTAGTGAACAAAGTAGTGAAACCTGAAGAGCTCGATGCCGCTGTAAAATCGTACACCGACTATTTTTCACAAGCACCCACACGTGCCATTGGTCTTATCAAGAAAATGCTCAACAAATCAGCTACCTCAACACTTGAGGAAATGCTGGAGTATGAGGCTTACAGCCAAGAAATTGCCGGCGGCACTTTTGATCACAAGGAAGGCGTGACTGCTTTCTTGGAAAAGAGAAAACCCGCTTTCAAGGGAATGTAGAATACAGAATATTGAGCGTAAAAAGGAGGATCAAAAAGTTCACCCTTTACCCACAACCCTCCAAGCCCTTTTCTAGAATCCGTTCAGCGAGATACCGATAGTCATCGTAGTCATCGTCGTGTGATTTAAGTCGGTCTGGTTATTATTGTACGGACCTTTGTTGGTAGCGAAGAATGGCGAGAAATTATAAAATCCGAAAAAATTGAAATTGCCAATGCCTACACGCGCATAGGCGCCGTAACGGAATGAGTTCAAGCCGTAGGATTGTTTGTCTTTGCGGGTCTCACTCGTACCATTCAAAGTATACTTGAGCTTTGTGTGAGATTCCATGAGGAAACCAACTCTTCCGCCGATCGAGACATTGAAGCTTCTGGAAAGATCATTTGGATTGGTATCAAATCGGAACTCGACAGGCATCAAATCAAAATAATTTGCAATCAGCATGCTTTTGCGCACACCCGCGAGAGAGAGGAACGTTTTGGTTGGATCATCCAGTGTGTACGTTCCATCGGTTTGTGGAATCAACGTATAGTTATTGGTGAACTTAAAGCGTTCAAAAGAAAAACCGCCACCTGGATTGTAGGAAAATTTTGTTTTTGCAATGCGAACAGGATAGTGGTAGTAAATGTTGAGTGTGCGCGATCCCCAAAATCCCTGGTCGAAATACTGGGGTTTACCGATCGGACCATTGAATCCGAAATCGATTAAGAACGAACCTGGGATGTCGGGCTTATAAATCTTTTTTGTTTTTTCTTGACTGAATGCGGTCACCGTCAACAGACACAAAACGAAAAAAGCCAGGATTCTATTCAGCATGTAATTTTTTTTAACGCGGCAAAAATAAGAAACTTTATACTCTGCGGCTAAAAAGAACGTTTGGTGATCGGATTTATTCTCTTAAATTTGCCGCTTTGTTAAAATAACCGGGCCCGTAGCTCAACTGAATAGAGCATCTGACTACGGATCAGAAGGTTTGGGGTTTGAATCCCTACGGGCCCACTTATAAAATTTAAGGACAACCTTAAAACTTTTTGGCTACTTAAAACATCATTAGAACTGCTATAAATTTTTGGAATGCGAGGTCGGTTTTTTCTTCTAATGATGGTGGTTGGCCTCTTCTCTTGTGAGGACCCTACGACACTTCCCGTAAGCAAAGTTTTTAACGGCAACCGGTTAGGAACCATTTATGTGGATACATTTTCGGTGATGACATCCACGGTGCAACTGGACTCGATGCTCACCAATGGAACGGGAACCATGTTGTTGGGGAAATACCATGACGAGGCTTTGGGAGATTTAAATGCCTCGACCTATTTCCAGTTGAGTTATGTTCCTTATGGATCGAGTGGTTCGGGAGGAACTTTCCTGCCTGATATAAGGTCACGTTTTGATTCGGTCGCGTTGATCATGCATTATGATCATAACTATGCGGGAGACACCACGAAGCCTGTTACGATCAACATGTATCAACTGTCTGAGTTGATGAACGTACGCTCATTGCCGAATGTTCCTGCCTATGAAGTCAAGATACCGGTCTCTCCCATGGGAGGAGTTGCCGGTTTCTACAACAATACGGAGTTCCAGCATTATCCTGACCCCATTTTTTCCGCGACGGTTAAATTCCAACCCCACACCGACTCACTTTATATTAAGTTGCCGAAGTCTTTTGGAGCGAACTGGTTCAGATTGGCTCAGGTCGATTCTTTCAATCTGTTTTCGGATGCGAACAAGTTCATTGCGTATTACTTTTACGGCGTTCACATGAATGTCGACGCTCCTGCCAATGCGGCCGTAGTTGGCTTTAAGACGGGAAACATGAAGATCCGATTTTACTACCGTCAGTTGTTGGGGGATCTCTATGTGCCGGCAAGGTTTGATTTTCACGTGACCAATCCAGGCTATCAATTCAATCACATTGACTATGATCGATCGGGGACTGCGTTTGCGTCGGTGCCAAAATTGACACCCGTTCCGACGGCCGTGACCGGGAACACGGGGTTCGTGCAATCCGGAACGGGGTTGGTTACGAGGCTCGATTTTCCTTCGCTTAAAGGTTTCTTTGCGCTGAATAGTGGCATCGTTTTGAGTGCCGCTGAATTGGATATATATCCGATACAAGGCACGTACTCGAACATTACATTGCAACCTAACTTGCTTACTCTTTATCCTACGGATGGCTCGAGCTTGCCGATCGGTAGTCCTAGCACGATAGGACTAGGCACATCGCAAATCCACTACGATTTGGAGTATGGCAACACGTATTATAGCTTTTCCATGTTCAACTTCCTGTTTGCTCAACTAAAAGCTAACACGAATTACGTTACCCCGCTCATCTTGGCGCCGCCTGTCAGCCAAGGGTCGAGTGTGCAGCGTTTGTATTATGGCGACCGTTTTAAAATCGGAAACTATCAAAATGGAAATAAGATTAAATTGAGAATTTATTATACGAGTACACTTAACTAAACCGCTATGAAATATATTTCTTTTGCTGCAAGCCTCGTCCTACTCATTGCTTTGCAGATTGGTCTGAACTCATGCAACCCTTCTCCTAGCTCCACTACGCTTCCTGGATCATGGGATAAGTTGGGAGACTGTCAGGCGGACCCAAGAAGTGGTGCTGTTGGTTTTATCATCAACGGAATTTGCTACATGGGAACGGGCTTCAACTACGAGCTTGCCGGTCAGACAGGCACACCGGGCAGACTTAAAGATTTTTGGAAATACGACCCTACCAGCGATACTTGGACGAGAGTTGCAGATTTTGCGGGCTCGGCTAGAAGCGGTGCTGTGGCTTTTGCTCTTAATGGAAAAGGTTATGTTGGCTCCGGAACTGATGATGGATTAAATCCATTGAGTGATTTTTGGGAATTTGACCCGACCGTGGGCACCAAAGGCAAATGGAGACAAATAGCGGACTTGGGCTATTCTGCGGCTGCGGGTGATACCAACGTGATCAAGCGTTATGGTGCCATCGCTTTTACGGTAAAGAACCGTTCTTTCGTAGGCGGCGGACATTATATCAGTGACTTGAAAGATTTGTGGGAGTACGATCAGGTGAACAATGAGTGGAAACCTGCGCCGAGCATCGGAGGTTCAAAAAGACAAAATGGTTTTGTTTTCGTGATCAACGACATCGCCTATGTTGGTGGTGGGACGGACAACGGCGCTTATGCGAAAGATTTTTATAAGTTCGACGTTTCTTTGTTGAACCCGGATGGCACTGGCGCAGCATGGACAGCCCTGAATGGGCTCACTGGAAAGGACATCAACGGAAATGCCATTGCGCAGCCGCGCCCTCGCGAATTGACCACGACATTCTCTATCGGGAAATATGGTTATGTCACTTGTGGCAGCGCTGGATCGGTGGTGAGCGATACTTGGCAATATGATCCGAGTTTGGACTCCTGGTTGCAATATTTTTCCTTCGCAAATAACACACCTGTTACTGGTGCAGCGCGATCTAGCGCCATCGGCTTCAGTGTTGGTGATTTTGGTTACCTAGTTGCCGGCGGTGCGGGAAACACGAAATATGACGATTGCTGGAAATTTAATCCAATAGGCATCGAGCCTGACAACAAATAACGATAAAGAAAGTTTAGTTAAGAAAATCCGAGGGAGACCTCGGATTTTTTTGTTCATCGATTTTGTACCGCGAGTTTGTTTCTAAAATAAATGAGTGACATCACTATTAGTAAACTTCCCGCGATGGAAAGAGTATAACCACTGGCCATGAAGAAATTAAGCCAACTCAAGTTGGGCTGACCAAAATACTTGTACAACAATACACTGACGCTTCCCAAATAGCCGAATGAATCAGCGAGGTTGATCAGAAAGGCCACGGTGCCCGAATATTTAAACGCCGCCAACAGGCGATCAAAAAAAATACTGTTGAACTGGATGTATCCAAAGTATAACCCCATTCCAACCATGGTCATCCAAGCCAAGGGAGAGATGATTTGTCGTTGAAATAAGAAAGTACTTAAGCCTACGAGGATCATTCCCACTAGCACCATTAGATGGTTGATGATGAGCGCAGAGCGATTGTTTTTAATAACCATCAAAGAGGCAATGGCTACAAGAACTGTAATTGATATCGGGGTCTCGGTCCAGGTAAAGATGGATGGTTTATCACCATAGCCCAGCGATTTCCAAATCTCGGCTGAAAAATTGTCGCGAAAGTCGCGAAAGGCGGTCAGCAATGCGTAGGCCAGTATCAGCAGAACTAAGCCCGCCCAAAATTCTTTGACGAAGGTTACCCTTTCGGCGCCCGTCATCGGCTGACGTTTGGTCCTCAGTTTTTCATCCTCGATGGTTGGATGTGGTATTTTGTCGATGAGCCACAAGAAAATGAGGAGGGGCAAAAAGAACAAACAAGCCGACACAAAGGGCATCCAAAATTCGGATACGCCCCAATCGCGCATGACCAGTCCACCTACCGTCTTGCCGAAGCCAGCGGAGAAGATAAAGCTCACTGACAAACTGGCTCCTAGTACTTCGGTTGTTCTTCGTCCTTCCAAATAGCTAAATACAAGGCTCCACACCATTCCCAAGGGGAGGCCGTTGGTGAATAGGAAAATCAAATTGTAAGGCGCCGGCGTGATCGCGAAGAATAACCACGAGACGATAGCAATGCTTACCATCAACAATATGCCAGACGCACGATACTTTGATTTTAGCTCAGAGGCTACCTTGATGCCGATGAACTTGGAAATGAGATATCCGACCACTTGAGAAATCACCATCCAGCCTTTGAAATCAACGCCGGCATAGGAGACGCTTTCATAGGTAGCGACGCCAAACGTCTTGCGAAGAGCGAAAATGCATGTGTATAGGCAAAAGGCAGCAAGGGAAGCGTACAGGGTGAAACCGAGGGTACCTATTTTGTTGAGCCAAGAAGTAATGGGGTGTTCAGTTATTCCTTTCTCCATTCACGCAAGATTGAATTCGTTAAGTGGGTAGGATTGCAAAATAGAGATTTATTGGAAGCGCAATGGTGGTTACCCAATGAAAGTTTGGTGCCGCTCACTTGCCGATCAAGAAAAACGGCGCCCAATAGTAAGGTGAGCTGTATCGGTCCGATTTGATGATATCAATTTTTGCTTTCCGAAGAGCATCACTCAGGTTCTGATAGTTGTTTTTAATCACCTGTTGGTAAAAGCTGATCATCAACTCGGCTGTAGATTCGTCGGATACCTTCCAGAACGAAACGATCATATTCTTGGCCCCTGCGTAGGTCAGCGCACGCGAAAGTCCGATGACGCCTTCCCCTTTTGAAAATTTTCCCAACCCTGTTTCGCAAGCCGAGAGCACAACCAAATCGGCACGCAGGCCCATGTTATAAATTTCCCGACAGAAGAGATTCCCATCTTCACCGTCGCCGCTGGAAAGGAAAATTTCAGATTGAGCTGGATCCTTTGCATCAACGATACCGTGTGTGGCCAAATGCAAGTAATTGTAGTCTTGAATGCCGGGTGACTTCATTGCTGCCTCACTTGCGCGATCGTAAGTAAAGACTTTTGATTGATTTGGGAAGAGTTTAGCAATGGCGTCAACCTCACGTTCCGTGCCCGGAAGATCACCGAGATTTTGCTCTTCAGAGAAATGAATGGGGGCGCACAGAAATAGGTTGGGTGCTTTCTTCTCTGCTTTTTCCTTTGCCTTTTGTAGCATTAGGCCAGCCGCAAACTCATAACTAATTGCCCACCGATCAACGAAAAAGGTGACCTCCTTAAAACCTTCTCCTCTGGCTTTTTTGTAGGGCATGGATTCCAGTGGGAGTGAACCGATCCGCCCAGAAGGGATGATGATGATGCTATTGATCGAAGACGGCACTTGCGGCTTCACTATCTGCGCTACCTCTTGCGCCTCCTTGTAAGTTCTGAAATCACTACGCAACAAACTATTGACAAACCCCTTAGTCAGTCGATCAAAGGTCTCTGGGATGGAACGCGAAACGATCTTGAATTTCTTCGACGTGACGACAAACTGAAATAGCTTCTTACTCTTTTCGGCCATGAAATAGCTGACAACCGCTTGTTTTGGTTGAATCGCGCGCTGCAAATCGGCCACCGAAGGCATCGTCGAACTGAACTTCAAATTATAGTAGGATGGATAGTCGGCCTCGAGTTTTTTAATGAACTGCTGGTATTCGAGATTGGAATTAAAAAGGGCGGAGCGCAAATATTTTTCTTCATCTGGACTTGGTTTCTCGGAGAGTTTCTGGGCCAGAAAAGCAATAGTTGATTTTTGACTTTTCTCCTGTTCAATAAGATCCAATGGGATGCCTGCGAATGATTTTGCTTGCGTGTCTGCGATGGATTCCTGCAATACTGCGGATTTGCTTTTCTCCGCGAAATAGAACGCGGTCTCTTGAAAGGTCATAGAGAAAGGCGTCAAGTCGCTGATGGAATAAGCAATGCGAACGCCATCTTCGTAGACCTCATTGGCGAGCGTACCGAGTTCAATTTTATCATTTTCGTTGGTGCTGTTGTGCCGGATATTGTCGATTAGGCTATCGCACGACTTCAAAGTCATCAATGCCAGCTTCAAATCTTGAAGCTTTAACGTTTTTCCATAATGACGTGATTCGAATCCCTTTGCCTTCAATTGCAAAGTATAGAGCAAAACTTTTCCGTTGTAAAAATTTTTGACGCTCGGATTACTCAAGACATTTTGATCACTGAAAGTTGGTGAGTTTGCGCAAATGGCGTTTTGGAAATCAGCTAATGCACCCTTGTAGTCGTTTTGATCCAGCTTGATCGAGCCGGTCAAATTGTAAACGGTGGCAATATCTGGGTGTTTGGCACCGTAATATTTTTTAAAAATCGCTAAAGCCTTGTCGTAATACTCGAGCGAAGCCTTCGTGTTTTTCATCATCGTGTACGTGCGTCCCAGGTTGAGGAGGGCAAGCGCCTCATTCGGGTGCCCGTTGGGATATGTTTTTTTCCAAATGGATTGCGCGGTTTCAAAATTGAGGATGGCATCGCCATAAAGTTTCAGTTCAAAATACATTAGTCCGATGTTCGTGCTGGCTACGGCAATTTTGGGATGGTCTTTGTCATACAGTCTCTCATATATGGCAAGGGCCTGTTCATAGTGGCTGAGCCCTTTCTCCGGATCCGTTTGCCCATAAACAAGACCTAAATCATTGAGCGAAGCGGCAACCTCCTCACTCTCGCCACCAAAGATGGACTGGCGGATTTGAAGGGCCTGCAATCCATTTTCTTCTGCCTGACTTAATTTTTTATTGCTTGAATAGAGAAAGCAAAGATTAGAGAAGCACCGGGCACTTTCTTTGGTATTTTCCTTTCCAAGCAGTTTAAAGCCATCGCGCGATTGCCCTAGAAGATCCTCGGCTAGATCGCTTCTTCCCTTAATCATGCTTAAGTAGCCGAGGTTATTTTGCGTGATGGCTTTGGTGAATGCATCGCTCCCGTTGATTTTCGCCAATGTCCCTTCGGCTTCAGCAATTTTGCCCAGTCCCATAAGGGCTTCAGCCTCCTTGTTTTGCAATAAGTCGGATTTTTGACCTGAGGAGTTGATGAATTTGATAGCGTCCGCATAATTGGCGCGCGCAATCAACGAATCTATTTTCTTTTCGAGTGACTGGGAGTTACCCCGTCCACAAACAAGAAATAGCAGAAAGCAGGTGAATGATAATTTCATCAGAAACGGTAGATGTAGGTAAATGATGAAACAAGTTCGCGGGTGAGGCCATCGGGACTGAACGCACGTTGAACAATCTTGTGACCGACCAGGACCTTTATTCCCGAGCGAACATTGAAGTTGTAGCCGGCGGTTGCAATCCAGGACATGGCCAAGCCAACCGCTTTGTCGTTTTGTAAATTATAGGACGTCCGAACTCCAGCCGCGTTTGTGATCACATCAGGTGTAATTCGATAAATCGGAAGCAGGCCAAGAGAACAATTAAAACGGGAGAACCTAAAGTTCCTTTCCACACGCAGCATTACATCCGTTCCTCTTTTCAACTGAGAGGCATTTGCATATTGTTGCACATAGGCAAATTCCTCGGGGTCGTTTGGGGCACCGTTGTCCCAGCGATGCCAATCGAAATTGTTTTTGTTTTGATTGAGTGGAATCTGAATTCCCGTGGCGATCAACCAGTGTCGGTTGATAAGCGAAATTCCAGAAATAAAATCCCACGTGCCAAGGCTGGTTTGATAATACATCGGCAATGCATTTCCATCTGACGTCTTGAAATCAGAGTTGTTGGTAGGGATTTTCCCTCCGACGGAAAGGTTCAAATCAAATTTATCCGAAGAATAGATGTTTCGTGTGAAGCACAAAGACAGGTCGCTTAGCGAACTGGTTTTTGCTAACCTTCCCTCGACATGCTGAAAGGGGACCTTAAGTTGGAAGGTGGTCTTACGGTTCAAGCTAAAATTCATGTCTGCTGTGGCGACGTAGACAATCGGGGTAAGGGTAGTGGTGCCGCGGTAGAAACTCATTTCCATGGAGCGAAGTTTGATCGCGATTTTCTTGTTGTAGGGCTGATCCGGCTTCATGGCGCCCATGGTACAAAAGCCGGCGTCGCTGCACCCTTGGGCCCACGACCCGCCAAGGGCGATTAACAGAAAACAACAAACGAGAAGAAAGCGCATGGACTGAGTTATGTGTTACAAATTACAAATTCGTTTTAAAACTTTGGCCTGTTGAGCGTCCGGAGATGGGATATTCATCGAGGAAGTTCTTTATTGGCAATCACCCCTTGTCCCCTGAAATAGACTGCGACGGTAAAAAGGCAATTCTTAATGATGTTGTTGACGTGGTGAGCTCCCCAGAAAACAATGGAAGTGTCGATGGCGTTGTTGTTGAATACAAAACCCGCGTTGAAGAAAATGTACAAGTTAAGACTGAAGTAGAAGATGACGGCGGCATTGATCCAAACGGGGGGGTAAACAAGGATGTCCTCTATTTCTAATTTTTTAAGTAAATCCAAATAGTAACCAATCGATGTGCCAATAAGGATTGCCCCACCCAAGGCCCATGTCCATGTTTGATGTTCGTCGAGATTTTGCAAGAACACCGAGTTGACCCCTTCAAACCCTAAATAACTGACGATCATGGCAACAAGAACAGTTAGTTTCCCTTTTAAATAGAAGTCTTTGTAAATAAGCATTAGAAGGACAAACTGGAACGTGTCCTGGATGTTCAGCAGGCGAGATGTTCCTAGGTGGTTGGCCACCTTCCTGGCACAGGCGATTTCCGTTGCAATTGATAGGACGATTAAAAGGCCGAGAAGATAAAAGTATCGGTGGTTGACGTGGCGCCACCTGATAGTCAACAATACTAGCGGCAAAGACGCGGAGAATATTGATCCGTACGTGATAACCTTGGCAAATTCTGACATGACTGCATCTTGTTTAATGGGTAATGGTTTTAAAGCAATTTGCTATTGCTTCGATCAAGGCCAGTCGAAATTTGTGAACTATGGGGTGAACTCCACGATTGCGTTTTACTGAAAGGTATTTTCCACTTAGTCGTTGGAAGAATGTAAAAAACAAAATATTAGCGCCGTGATATAGGACTAACTCCTGTTTTCATTTTAGCGATAAAAAAAACCATTGGATTGATCGAATGAAATACTATTCGAGCGGAGTAGTTTGCGAAGCATGGATGTGGCTACATGCCGAGGGATTGGTTCTCAATCGAGGCCAACTCTATGATTTTGGCATATTCCTCAGGATTGAGGTCATTGAAGAAATAGTGGACCGGATTTACCACTACGCCGTTTACGAAGACTTCGTAATGTAAGTGGGGTGCTGTAGACAAGCCGGTATCGCCGACATAACCAATTAAGTCGCCCCGTTTTATTTTTTGGCCTTGATGGACAGCGAAGCCATGCATATGCGCGTACCTTGTTCGGTAGCCAAATCCATGATCTACTTCGAGCATTTTTCCATAGCCACTGAAGCTGACTTCCGCTTTATCAATGATGCCGTCGGCAGTGGCATAAATTGGAGTACCGATGTTTGCCGCGAAATCAACTCCGGTGTGCATTTTCAAAACTTTGTAAACGGGGTGTATTCGCATGCCGTATCCCGAGGCCAGGGCAATTAATTCTTTGTTTGCCACGGGCTGAATTGCTGGAATCGATGCGAAAAGTTTTTCTTTGTTCTCGGCTAGGGCGACCACGTCGTCTTGCGATTTTGACTCGATGTAAACCTTGCGTTTAAGCTTGGCGAGGACTTCCTCCATCTTGATGATGACGTCTTCGTGATCGATATTCTTGGCACGGATGTCTTCGAATCGATCTGCTCCACCGATGCCGCTTTGTCGGATACTCTTGTCGATAGGCTCAGCCCCAAGCACTGCTCTGTAAATGTTGTCATCTCGGTACTCCATGCTCGCCAACTGTTTTTGCAACTTGTGAAGTTCGGCTTCAAGATTTTGATAGTAAAACTCCATCTCTTTGACTTCGTTTTTGAGGAGGAGTTCCCTGGGCGACTCAAAATAGTTCCCTCCGAGCATGAGGAGACCCACAGCCATTGCCAAGGTAAGCGAGATGATGCCCAACACATTGAGAACAACGTCTCCCGTGGTGGTCTTGATTCTTTCGTACTTACACGTTTCGGTGTCGTAGTAGTATTTTATTCTCGCCATGAGTCGATCAATTAGCTTGGCCTAAAAGCCTTGATCACGTCCTCATGGCACTCCAGGAAGGGCCCACCGATCAGGTCGATACAGTAGGGGATGGCGGGGAAGACCGCATCCAGGCATTGGCGGATGGCTTTTGGTTTGCCGGGCAAATTTACTATTAAAGTTTGATTTCTGACCCCGGCGGTCTGCCTCGAAAGGATGGCGGTAGGCACGTAGGTAAGGCTTTTTGAGCGCATCAATTCGCCGAACCCGGGCAGTATTTTGGTGCAAACTGCTTCCGTTGCTTCTGGAGTGACATCGCGCTTGGCGGGGCCAGTGCCTCCGGAAGTAACGATCAAGCAGCACCCTTTTCGGTCGGCCATTTCAATCATCGTTTCTTCGATCTGCTTCTGTTCGTCAGGGATTATCGCGTACTCTTTCACCCATTCACTTTTCAAATACTCCCTCAACGTGGCCACGATCGCTTGTCCTGGAACATCTTCATAAATACCTTGACTGGCACGGTCTGAGATGTTGATGATTCCGATTTTTATCACATGAATAGATGTTGGTAATAATCGCTCTACTTCTTTTCAGTTGACGACGGATGACGATTAACGCTTCTGCCTTTCTTGAAAACCTGCCTCCCCTTATTGATTCCTCTCCTGATTTCTTTTTGCTTTTCCTCAGGCAATTCGATGATGTCTTTGCATTCGCTGGAGCAACAGCCCTCGTATTTCTTTGCGCATTCATCGCATTGGATGAACAATAGGTGGCAACCATCATTTTTGCAGTTGGTATGTGTGTCGCACGGCATGCCGCATTGATGGCAATGACTGATGATGTCATCTGAAATGCGTTCGCCAAGGCGTTCATCAAACACAAAATTTTTGCCAATGAATTTATTTTCTAATCCTTGCTCTTTCACTTGACGGGCGTACTCGATGATTCCTCCGTCCAACTGAAAGACTTTTTTGAAGCCAACGTGTTTCATCCACGCACTGGCCTTTTCGCAACGAATGCCGCCCGTGCAATACATCACCACGTTTTTTTCCTTCTCATCCTGGAGAAGATTTTTAGCAATTTGCAACTCCTCACGGAATGTATCGGCATCGGGGCAAATCGCATTCTTAAAATGACCCACTTCACTTTCGTAATGATTACGCATGTCGACGATCACTGTGTTTTTATCTTCGGCCAAACGATTGAATTCTTTGGCATTGACATGGATGCCGCTATTGGTTACATCAAACGACTCATCGTTGAGCCCATCGGCAACGATTTTTTTGCGCACCAGGATTTTCAACTTAAAGAACGATTTGCCATTATCTTCAATGGCGATGTTCAAGCGAATGTTGTTCAGGAAGTCAATTTGAAACAGTTGGGCCTTGAATTCTTGCAACGCCTTTTCAGGAACGCTGATCTGTGCATTGATTCCTTCGTGAGCCACGTAAATGCGCCCCATGACACCCAAGTGGTCGAGGAGATGGTATAGTTCGTTTCTGAAAACCGCGGGCTGGGGAATTTTATGGTACTTATAAAATGAAATGGTGACGCGCTGTTGGTCAGAATTCTTAAGCCGCTCCTTTAGTTCTTTGCTATTCGTGCGATTATGAAGCATTTTCAAAAAAATCAAACCGCAAAGATAAGGAATTTGGAGCTTATGAATAGTTAACGCATATAAGGGGTTTCGTTGATCCAATGAAATCCTCTGTCTGTCAGGTTGTATGCATTCTCTTCATTTACTCTTTGAAATAAAATCCTTATTGAGTCCTCTTTGACCGTTCCCCTTAGTGAAAATATATTTTGACTTGATAAGGAATAACGAAAGTGATACGCCTCAGAGGTGTCGTTTGGATTCTTGAACCGAATGGAATGGTTGATCGAATCCAATTCGAGTTTGTACCACGCTGTGCTGTCGTTCGTTGTTTCTATTTTGGCGTACGTGTCCTGCTGAATGTACATCGCTTTCCAACGCATTGCATTTTGCCCGAGCGTGTCTGATCCGAACTGAAACGATTTTACTTGGTATACGCCAAACAACTTGCCTTTCGGGGCCAGCATTCCGTAGGCTTTCATGTCTGATATGCATTGAATTGAATGAGCGACAAAAGCGTAGGCGATAATCAATCCTTTCAACAAGAGTCCAACGATCCGCGATCGTCTGGAAAAATCGGGTCGCTTGATTATGGATAATCGAGCTGATTCGCCGCTGAAAAAGAATTTCCACAACGCGTCTCTATCGTGTAACAAGAGCATAAAGGTCATCAAAACCAAATGGGTGGAAAGTATTTTTACGGGTACATCATAAAAATAATTTATCGCCGTAACGTTGAGGGTTGTCATCAAGGTTATGATAGCGCCAAAAGTAAGGGTACGCCGGAAGAGCAAAAGAACTGCCGCCACCTCGGCGACTCCCATGAATAGATTATATCCGTAGGAGAAGCCGAGGAAGGTCCACGCGAGACTCATTGGCGATGAAGATCCGTATGTTTGATTGAGCCTGTAAATATTGGGATAGGGAAATTGAACCTTAAAAAGTTTATACAGGCCGTAGTTAATGAGTAGCAGCCCTACGTAAAAACGAATGAATAAAGTAAACCAGTAATAAAGTTTGCTGTAGTTTCCGCTCCTTCTATCCAGTATTGACCACGCTATTGCGGATAAAATCGCGGCCAAGAAAATCATCAACAGTACTACATAATCATACGTGGTGTCACTGCTACCCGCTGTGAACTCCGTGATTTCACGGGGAAGACGGAGAATATTTTTTCCGATCCAGGGAATAAATTTGTGGGAGAGGTCAGCGAAAGGCTCCGATACGTATTCCCAGAAAGGGTAAGCCTCGTAGTTGTTAACGACGATGAATAGTCCAAAATAGACAAAGGCGAACCTGAAAATAATTTTTTTTGCGAGCGGCCACGGCTCTGCTAATACATCTATCATACGGCGAAGTTGTGGATTCCGTTCTGCTCCCTATGACACAGTTGATCATGTAGCCAAAAAAATTACTAAACTGTTATCTTTTGGGTGGCTGGACAGATCTACTCTGTAATCAGCTTCCCCTTCAAGAGTTTGTTGTACTCATCGCACGTGAGGTAGCCAAGCTTATGGCACGCAGGGCAGGTCTTATAGACGTCTCCAAAATAGTTTTTCTTTACCACGACTGCCGATCCCTTGCAAGTGGGGCAGACGACCTTGCCCGTAGGGCCGCAGTCAATGTAATAGTTGCCTGACAATACCTCGGCAGCGTGCTGTGATTCTTTCTCACGTTCTTTCAGTAGCTCAGTTTCGGCTTTCGCAAGCCAGTCGATTGCCTGCTCTGAATATTGGCCTTGCGTGCCTTTCAGTTGAATGTATTTGTTGAGCCAGTCTACGCTTTGACGATATTTCCCGAGAAAGTAGGAGTTCTTGCCAAAATGATACGTCAGGTCGGACGGAACACTTTTTATGGTTTGCAAAATGCCCCTGAATTTTTTGTCGGCAACTTCATACTGGCCCTCATCCGAAAGACGAACGGCAGAATCGATTTGAACTATTATTTTTCGCGTGCGATCCATTTGGCGTTGCAATTCCAACTCTTTGATCTTGTCCTTTTCCGCCTGCGACTGCGCGAATACAGATAAACTTGTGGTTATAAAAATTAAAATGAGCGCTCTCTTCAACATTATCATTTCTTTTTATTCTGTAAAATCTTTTTTTGCCATCCCTAGCCATTCCAATGCAGAAAGGTGAAAGATATCTTCTTTTGTCTTTTTACTCAACTCCATTTCTTCGATGAATTTTCCAATTTCCAGGTCGCCCAGCGGAAAGGGATAATCCGTGCCGAGCATGACGCGCTTCGATCCCTGAAGCTTCAATACGTATTCCAAGAGGGAAGGATCGTGTGTAGCACTGTCCACCCAAAATTTGCCGACGTATTTTCTGGGGTCGACGTTATTGTCGATGGCCACCAAATCCGGCCGGCATTCAAAACCATGTGCAATCCTGCCAATCGTAGGTAAAAATGACCCGCCGGCATGCGCAAACATGACGCGGAGCTTTGGTAACCGCTCGAAAACCCCGCCAAAAATCATGGAGCAAATTGCGCGCGAAGTTTCTGCGGGCATCCCCACGAGCCATGGCAGCCAATAGCGCTGCATCTTTTTCTCGCCCATCATATTCCAGGGATGCACCATGACCGCAAGATCCAAACTCTCGCATGCCTGGAAGATCGGGAAAAACCTTTCTTCATTTAGGTTTTCATCGTTGATGTTAGAGCCAACCTGGATCCCTTTGATCCCTATTTTTTTAAGTCGCGCAAGTTCATTTACTGACAGTTCCGTGTCCTGCATGGGCAGCGTACCTAAGCCGATATAATTTTTAGGATACTTGTCTACCAGTTTGGCAATATGATCATTCAAGAATTGGGAGAGGGAAAGACAGTCGATGGGTTTGGCCCAGTAGGAAAACATCACCGGGATGGTGCAGACGACCTGCACTTGGGTGTCGAACTTGGCATACTCGTCGATGCGGCGTTCCGCATGCCAAGCATTTTCTTGGATCTCGCGAAAGAACTGGTTGCCGCGCATCATTTTTGCTGCGCCTTTCTTGTGATGTTGCAAATAGATGAAATCCCCGTAGCCGAATTTTTCGCTCCAATTGGGCATTTTCTTTGGCAGAATGTGCGTGTGGCTGTCGATTTTCAGCATTTCTGAATTTGGCAATCCGCAAATGTAAAACTTTTACCCATCGAAATCTCCCCAATCGAGGGATAGATGAAATGAAACTTAACTTTAGTTTTGACTAAACTGAGCTTTATGAAAAAAATTTTTGCGGTGTTTTTATTTTCTCATGGCGCCGTCCTTGGACAGCCTTCAGCAACGAAAGTTCCAGACTCGCTTTTTGCATCTCAGCAGTGGAAGGCAGCGATCCCAATTTACGAGAACGTAGTGAAGGCGGGAGGAAGCACAGCATTGACCTGGAACCGACTGGGTTATTGCTACCATAACGTAGGCCAACTCGACTTGGCGATCAAAAACTATTTGATCTCATTGCAAAACAATCCTGCACCTTTCCTGGAGCAGGTCGTTCAGTCAAGGCTGGCTCGTGTTTATTCTCTGAAGAACGAGTTGGAGAAGTCTTTTGCGTCAATGGATAAAGCGCTCGTTTTGGGCTACACGAATATGAACGAGCTTGAAAACAACTCGGACTTTATGAATGCGAGGAGAGACAAACGCTTTGAGGGCAAAAAAAAACAGGCAAACGAGAATGCCTTTCCTTGCTTGAAGGATTCACGTGCGAAGGAATTTGATTTTTGGCTAGGAAATTGGGATGTCTACGTACGCGGAACTAATACGCTGGCCGGCAAAAGCAAAATTGAAAGTGCGTCTGGGGGGTGTATGGTCTTGGAAAATTGGACCGCTATTGGCGGAGTTGCCCACAACGGGAAGAGCATGAACTTTGTCGATCCTGTGACAGGAAAATGGATTCAGGTTTGGGTCGGATCGTCGGGTATTGTCCCACAGAACATTACCCGCTTTTATGACGGCGAATACAAGGACGGAGCGATGCGATTTGTTTTTGATCGGGAAGTAAATGGATCTAAGATTATAGGGAGGTTTATCTTTTACAACGAGGGGCCAAATCAAGTACGTCAGTTCAACGAGCAGTCTTCCGACGGTGGCAAGACGTGGACAACCAGCTATGACTTCACATACAAGAGAGTGGAAAAGTGATTACCTGAGCAGCGCCTTCAACACTACAATATCTTGCAGTTGCCCGTCCGGTTTGATGTGGTGTTTGTCGTCGTAGCCTCCCCACTGACTGTTTGCGATATAGTAAAAATTCTTTCCATCGATTACGCCGAGCGTTGGTTCGTTGAAATTGGGATGCTTTCGGTCGACGATTTCGAATTTATTGATGGCGTTAAGATCTTTGTTGAGGTAATAGCGTACACACCGTAATGGCGATACTCCGTTCTGGATCGCAATCAACGAATTTTCGTAAAAGTAAATCCCGTCAATTCCTTTTAATGCAACATCGATTGACGAGGCAAGCTCAGTCAGCTCTTTCGTTTTCATGTTGAGTTTGTAAATGCTCTTCATGTAGTCGGCGATGAACATATTTTTTTCATCTGATGAAAGTGTCAAACCCTGTAAGTTCATAAAATCGGGTGAAGTATAAAAAGGTTCGATTTTATTGGTCTTTTCATTGATAGTATAGATGGTGTTGCCTTGACTGTCGGAAACAAAAATTTTTCCTTTTTTGTCGATGATCAGATCGCCGAGCACGTTGGCTTTGGCGATCAATGGCATATCGTATTTTTGAATTAGTTTTCCGGAGGACAATTCAAATTTAAAAATGGCCGAACGAGCAGTGGAGTCATAGTTTTCCATTTCTTGCATCGGAGCGGAGCAAGCCCAAAGCAGATTTTTCTTTGCATCGACCTTGATGCCGAAAATACTGGTCATGCCATTTAGTGAGGGGGGACAAAAATCACTGATGGTTCCATCGGATGTTACTTTCACAATTTTCCTTTTGTGAATACTTCCAAGGTAAAATGTCTTGCTGGCAGCATCATATTCAATCCCCTCCACGTGAAGACTTCGGTCTTTGATAGTGAGTGCGATTTCTGAGTGAACAACTGAACTCTGCCATTCTTTTTGCAACGCTAATAAGCCTTTGAATTCTTTCATCTCTTTGATGGCATCGAAATCGGCCAGCGCTTCCAGCTTAAAATCAGCATTCACTAGGATCGCTTTTTTTAAACTCTCGATCGCTTCCTTAGGATGGTTGGTCAATGCCGACGCAATCCCGAGCTGATACAAAATGCCCTGATGCGTAGGGCGGAGGTCGTGAGCTCCCTTCATGTTTTCGTAGAATCTGGGATAGTCTTTTGCTTTGTAAGCCGCCATCGCGTCGCTATAGAGCTTTTGGAGCTCTTGTGCTTGGCCGGTGAAAGAAAGTGCGAGGTAAAAAAGAAGGATGATTTTTTTCACGCTGTTAAAATTGTTTTTTAGTGGCTGCGTTGGTCGCGTGGTCTCAAAGAGAAATATTGGGACAGCGATTTCATACAAATGCAAAATAGCTTTCGCTTTTGAGAAAATAAATCATCCCGCGCGGGTGAATTACTCGTTTCGCAGGGTTTTCGATGGATTGACCAACGCAGCTTTTATGGCCTGGAAGCTTGCGGTGGCGAACGCAATGGCGATGCAGGCAATCGAGGACATGACCAAAGGGCCAGCGCCCACCGATACCCGATAGGCAAAACCACCAAGCCAAAAATTTTCCATAATCCACCACGCTGCTGGAATACCAAAAGCAATTGCTGTGACCACCAGTTTCATGTAATTCTTTGTAATCAACGCGACAATCTTGAACGAAGTAGCGCCGAGCACTTTCCGGATGCCAATTTCTTTTGTTCGCTGTGAGGCCGCGAATGCAACTAAACCAAACAACCCCAAACAAGCAATGGCAATGGCAAGTCCGGCGAAAACGGTAGTGACTTTACCCATTCGTTGCTCTTTGTCATACAATTTTTGGTATTTCTGATCGAGGAATTCGTACTCAAACGGGCGGTGGGAAAGGATAGAGCTTCCAATGGATTTCAGTTGGTTCAAAGAGGAAGCAACATCCTTGGAATTCAGCCGGACAAAGGTGTTGGGTAGCTCCCAATCTTCGGTGGCGATGAACATGAGCAGCGGCCCGATTTTTTCGTGCAGCGAAGAGAAATGGAAATCTTCGACCACCGCCGTGATAACAGCTTCGTTTCCTTGAAAGTCTACCGTGGTCCCAACGGCATTTTCAACGGTGAGGCCAAGTTCCTTGACCGTAGACTGATTCACGATCAGCGCACTAACAGTGTCCTTCAATGCACGGGCCACATCGGCATCGGTGAAGTTTCGGCCCGCCAGTAAATTCATGTTCATCGTTGAAACAAAGTCTTTGTCGATCGGCATTGCTCTAACGATGATCCCTCTGCCTGAGGAACCTTTTGATTTTACGCTGTAGCCTCCGTTGATTTTCGTTGGCGATTCATTGGCGCGGCCCATACTCGCAACGACGCCATCACGCTCGAATTCTGTTTTTAGTTGTTGGTAAAGCTCTCTGCTTTTTTTGTCCAGAGGAATAACGATGACGTTGTCCTTATTGTAGCCTAGCTTTTTGTTCTGAATGTAGTCGACTTGCTTCAAAATCACCGTTGTTCCGATCATCAACACGATCGATACGCAGAACTGAAAAACCACCAATGTCTGGCGCAGCCATAAACCTTTGCCTGAGTTCTTGAAGTTTCCTTTTATCACGCTGATCGGCTTGAAAGAGGTAATCGCAACGGCTGGATACGCTCCTGCGAGAAGGGCGATCACGACCCAGACGACCAAACTGAGCGATAGAAATTTTGGGCTAAACAATTCCGCTACCAAGAAATTTTTTCCGGTCAGCGAATTGAAGAGTGGCAACGCGAGTGTCGACAATAAAAATGCGATACAAATGCCTGAGAAAGTAACCATAAGTGATTCGCTAATAAACTGAATGAACAACTGACTGCGAACGGCGCCGGCTACTTTTCGAATACCAACTTCTTTTGCGCGATCTGCCGCCTTGGCCGTAGCTAGATTCACATAATTAATGCAGGCGATGACTAGCACCAGCAACGCAATCGCGGAAAAAACATAAACGTATTGAATGCTGCCCACCACTTCCGGCTCGTCGGTGCTCGATCTTAAATAGATGTCAGTGAAGGGAGTAAGGTTATAGACTACATAATCGCCAGGGTTGGTCAATTCAGTGGCCAGTGCCTTCTTGACGATGTCATTGGTTTTCCGTTGTAGTTGATCGATGTCGGTATTGGCATTTAAGAGGAGGTAGGTTTGGTAATTGGCACTCCACCAGATTTGGCTTTTTGATTCTTCGCGAGACGACATTGACGCAACAAAATCAAATTGGATCATCGAATTGGAGGGGCAATTTTCCACGACGCCGGTGATTTTGTATTCTGTTGTGTTGTTAATCGTCAACGTTTTTCCGACGATATCTTCTCCATCAAAATACTTGCGCGCAACGCTCTGCGTAAGTACAATGGAATTCGGTTCAACGAGCGCTTTGGCAGGATTACCTTGCAGGAGGTGAAATGAGAACACTTCAAAGAATGAGCTGTCGGCAAAATAAAATTTCTTCTCTTGAAATATTTTTTCCCCGTTCTTCACGATATAGGGATTGCGCGTCGATGGATTATAAACACGTACTCCATTTTCCACGTCGGCAAAATTTTTCTTCATCACCGGCAACAATGCCGTTGGCGACAGTGATGTTTTTGCGACTTGCCCTCCAAAACTGTACTCCAAACCCGCTCGGTAAATCCGGTTGCCGTTCGCGTGAAATCGATCGTAACTAAGCTCGTGGTCAATCCACAGATATAATAACATGCAGGTCGCCAATCCCAGTCCAATGCCAACAATATTGATGGTAGAGTAGGAGAAATGTTTTCTCAAACTGCGAACGGATGCGAGAATGTAGTTTTTTAGCATGGCTTTTCGGGTTTTGCATAAGACTACTACCGACAAAAAAGGTTGCAGTTACAAAAAACTATTTCCCTCCAAAGGCGGTTACCCAATGCTGGGGTATTCGTTGGCTTCAGAATTAAACCTAAATTTCGAGCTCAATGAGGGTTTTCCTGATTCTTCTTTGGCTGACTTGCAACACCGTTTTTGCGCAGCAGTATTCGATGCGCAACTATAAGGCAGTGGATGGCTTGCCACAGTCGCAAGTGAGTTCCATGGTGGAGGACCAAAATGGCTATCTGTGGGTGGGCACCGAGGGGGGTGGCCTCGCGCGTTTTGACGGGCACGAATTTCGCGTGTATACTACGCTTGATGGCCTGTTGAGCAATACGATCCATGCGATGCAAATCGACGCCCATCAAAACATTTGGATCGTGCATCCCAGAGGCTTGACCAAGTTCGATGGCCATCGCTTTAAAAAAATTGCGGCGCCTGCACAGCGATCGATTACTAAACTCTTCGATGTTCGTGATACATTATATTTTCAGGTAGGAGCGCAGGGTATGTCGGGAAAAATTGTAAAAGATTCGATGGTGTCTTTCAATGAGCCACTCGTAGAAGGCAAACGGGTTAACTACAGCGTTCGGTCTCAGTCGCGAACAATCTGCTATTACATAAGTGACAGCAGCTTTTTGCTGATTTCACCGGACGGCAAACGCACCAAGCTTTCTTTTAATGGGCTGTTCACCACAGTGAAGACCATGACGAGCTACTTCAGCAATATATTGTTGGATACCGACAAAGGATACTATGTGTTTGATGTGAAGAACAAAAATTTCTTCCATGCGGAGATTGCGGTCGATGGCAAGGTAATTGCCTATGACTCGATCACCAAAAACTTCTGGACCGAGACAGGAGGGTCAATTTATCGACAGAAAGTGGGATGGAAACCAGAGCTGGTCATTTCGGATATACCAGTCAGGCAGATTTTATTTGATCGTGAAGGCAGCGTTTGGGTAGCCACTTCTGGACGTGGATTGTTCAAGTATTTTGTTCGCGACTTTGATAAATGCACTTCTGATCAATTGGGCGCCGTGATGGCCATTGCCAAAGATAAATCGGGGGCGACCTGGATTGGCGGTCGTGCGGTGATAAAAATGCAACAGGGTAAAATAACAAAGTACCCCATGGGCAGTGGTGGTATTACCAATCGAAGTGAGGTGATGGATATAAAAATAAATAAGAAGGGCGAAGTTTGGGTTGCTTCTCTGGCGGGATTAGGTAGGTATGATAGCATCAAAGACAAGTTCAAATGGTATACCCGCGAAGACGGACTCTCGAGTCAATATATTTCTTCACTCGACTTTGACGACCAAGGAAATGTGTGGTGCGGCTCGGTGGATGGCGGTTTGAATTTATTCGACGGGAAAGTATTTAAGAACTATTCCCTGAAGGATAAACTTGGTGGTAGAGGTATTTTTTCACTCCGCTATTTTTCAAAACTCAAGACGATGTTCGCCTGTTATGAGTCGGGGATTAAAGCTATCAAAGGCAATGTGATTGATAAAATTGAATTGCCCGAGCTCACGAATTCTCCGGTACTATCAACGAGTATTTACAAAGATTCCGTTTTGCTTTTGGGGTCATCAGGGTCGGGGATCCTGGTCTTCGATCCGGTGACGAAAAGCAAGAAGATGATTTCCTCAAAAGACGGGCTGCCGTCAAACCTGATTTATTTCGTCGGCCCGGACGAGGCAAATTATGTTTGGGTGGGCACCGAGCAAGGAGTGAGCCGCCTTCGTTTCGGAAAAGATTTTGAAATCACCGAGATTCAAAACTTTGGTTATGACAATGGACTCACGGGCGTGGAGACAAATCAAAACGCTTATTACTTGAGCAAGAAGGAAAAGTACTTTGGCCTCGTGGATGGTGTTTATCAATACAACAAGAGAAGGCAAGAATTTGGCTATTCCTATCCATTACACTTGATGGGAGTCGAGGTATCCTATGGAGAAACTTCAAGTAGAAAATATGCAGATAGCCTCTTTGGTTTTTTCAAAATCCCCTATAAGCCCGAGTTTCCGTCCGACAAGAACCACATTACGTTTTATTTCAACCGCGTCGCGAAGCTGAGTCCGAGGTCAATTCGTTACAAATATTTTCTGGAGAATTTCGACAAGACTTGGTCATTCCCTACAGATCGTGGATGGGTGACGTATGGGAATCTTCCCCCGGGAAATTACGTGTTTCAAGTGAAGGCAATTAACTATCAGGGAGTGTGGGACAAGGAGCCGCTCAAGTATGGATTTACGATCACCGCGCCCTTTTATCAAACGGCAACATTCAGCGTCTTGGTATTCTGCTTTGTCGTAGGGTTGATCGTCATTGTATCATATTCAAAAGTTCGCGCCCGTATCCGCAAAACAGTCGAGATCGAGCGCATTCGTCAACAGGAACAGGAAAACCTCCGGAAGGAAATCGCCCGAGACTTTCACGATGAAATGGGAAATCAACTCACCCGAATAATTAACTATATCAGTCTAATGAAGTTGAGCCCCAACGGACATGCTAAGGAGTTCTATAATAAAGTCGAAATCTCGGCGAAGTATCTTTATACGGGTACACGCGATTTTATTTGGAGTATAGATCCGGTCAATGATGAATTGTCGAAATTGTTCTTTCACATTCGGGATTTTGGTGAAAAGCTTTTCGAAGAAAAAGGAATCCATTTTAGGGCGTACAATGAATTGGATGAAAAAGTTAAATTACCATATGGATTCAGTCGCGAGGCGAATTTGATCATAAAGGAAGCCATGACCAATTCCTTCAATCACTCCAATGCGAAGAATGTCTCTTTTACTTTAAGAAAAACAGCGGACGGTTACTCGATGGATTTGGTTGACGACGGCAAAGGGTTCTCCGTGAATGGAACGGCTCGAAGCAATGGTCTTGGCAACATGAACGTGCGTGCCTCTCGCATCAAATCGATTGTGAAAATTGAAAGTGAGGAAAACAAAGGAACTGAAATACATTTATTAATCCCTGAATTTAAAACCCAGCATGTATGAGCGAAAATAAAAAGAGAGTCTTGATTGTTGAAGACGACAAAGAGATCAGAAGCAGTTTTGTGGTGATTGTCAACAGTTCGTCACAATTCCAGGTAGTTAATGGCTATAGCTCCTGCGAAGAAGCGATCAAACATTTGAATGCGGATAAGCCGGACATTGTGTTGATGGACATCGAACTGCCAGGGGGCATGAATGGCATCAAAGGAGCCAAAATTAATAAAGACAAATGGCCTTCCGCCGACATCATTATGGTGACCGTATATGAAGACAGCGATCTGGTGTTCGAAGCATTGAAATCGGGAGCTAGTGGTTATATCACCAAGAGCGCCAATTATAGAGAACTACTTTCCGCTCTTGAGGAAATCAGTAAAGGCGGTGCCCCGATGAGTAGCAAGATTGCCCGTATGGTGATTGACAACTTCCACGTCAACCCGAACAGCCCGCTCACAAAACGTGAAACAGAAATTTTACAACTTATTTCGGAAGGCAAGACGTACACCCAGATATCGGAGCAATTGTTTATTTCGAAGGAAACATCCAAAACCCACATTAAGAACATTTATGCCAAGCTGCAGGTAAACTGCAAGTCGGAAGCGATAGCGAAGGCGAACTCGGAGAAATTGATTTAAGCCAAAAGCGTTTTTCTTTCGCGCTTTTTTACTAAGTTGACGTAATATACGTACGACTTGGTTTTTGGCTTTGGCTTTTAATCTCCTCCAAGGATGGGTGTTCAACTTGGCAGAATTGCAATAGGTGCGGAAGCGCTTCAAAGGATACTTGATTTCCTTCCTTATCCGTTCTTAGTCTCGCGAATGAAGGACGGGATTAAGCAGAACGCCTACGTCAATCAAAAATTCATCGACGAGATAGGGTACTCCCTTGCTGAGATGCCGACCATCGAAGAGTGGTTTCAACTGGCGTATCCCGACGTAAGTTATCGCCAATCGGTGATGGCCAAGTGGGAAGAGCTTTCAAACCAAAATCTAGCTCTCGGCAACACGTCAGTGTCGATGCAAGTGCGCATTCACACGAAGCGATTCAAGGAGCGTTGGTATGAGGTCAAGGCGTCGTTGTATGAGCCTCAAATGGTAGCGTTCATCGACATTCATGCGGCGAAATCACAGGAAGCGGACCTGAAAAAACTCAATCAAAATCGGGATCGCGTGCTTGCCGTTCTGGGTCATGATTTGCGTGGCCCGATGGATCAGCTGTATGCCCTCGCACGAATGGCCTCCCTGCAACAGCTCGATCAAAAAGAGTTTATGCAACTCGTCGGTGAAGTCAACGAAAAGGCCCTTCACAGTATGGAATTTCTTTCAACGACGTTGACTTGGGCACGCACGAACTTTGATGCCATACAAATAAAACGTGAAGAGATTGACGTTCGGAAATTGGCCGAAGAGGTTGCTCTACTATACCAACCGAGTTCATTGAAAAAGTGCCTTGAGGTTGTTTTTTCGATCGACGCCAAATTTAAAATCCTTGCAGACCGCGAGATTGTATTTACCGTTTTACGAAATTTAATCTCCAATGCAATAAAATTTACGGATCGACATGGGCGGATTGAGATCGCCGGTTACAATTCGGATCGGGTAAACATCATCGCGGTCAATGATACAGGCATCGGCATGGACGAAGCGACGGCGTCCCGAATTTTGTCAAGCAACTATACTTCGTCGGCAGGTACGCTCGGGGAGACTGGCCTCGGTATAGGTATTCAGCTTTGCCACGATTTACTCAAGCGAATGGGAGCTTCGCTGACAATTGAAAGTGCCATCGGCAAGGGCACGGCGATGAAAGTTGTCATCCCCGTATAACCTAATTGATTTTCTTTCCCTCGTAGGTATCGAATGTCATGGATAAAACGTTTCCTTGCGGATTTTTTACAAAGACAACTTTCGACCAAAAGGCGCGCTGGATATAGTGGAATGTTTCTCCAGGGATTAATTCTCCCCAGTCGGAAAAAAGAGAGCCGTTTTTTTCCGAGATCGTCATCAAAAAATTGGGCTGATAAAAATCGCCCGCAAATTGATACTTGCCCGTGACCATGTCTGATTCTTCTTTTTTGACTTTCGATAGCCGAAGGTTGGGGATATCCACGTTCTCTTGCAGTGCAATCCCTGCGAGGTCGAATCCAACCTGGGTAGCCACTGACACATAACTGTTTTGCAACACAACAACACAGAGTTCGTCTGACGGGTAACGACCGATGTGGGACGAAAACCCCGGACTTCTTCCATTCATGTAAATGCAATCTCTGTCGTGCTTTTGTCCTAAGTACCAGCCGTAGCCCGAGCCGGCATATTGCCTGAACATCTTTGCTTTCGCAGGCGCTGATAGAATTTTTTCGGTGTACAACGCACGATCCCAAAGGAGAAGATCACTGGCGGTGGTAACTAAAGAACCGTTTCCCGTTTTCGATGACCAATCGAGATGGGCACTTTTCTGCAAACCAAAATTTCCGTTACTGGCATATCCTTCCGCCGCGTTTGTGATGATCTGCGTGGCATCATCGTGATGAAAGGTACTTTCCATCTTCAGAGGAACGAAAATCTCGTCATGCAAAAACTCACCGTACCTTTTGCCTGATACCTTTTCGATGATGAATGCAAGAACATTGTAATTGGAGTTGCTGTATTGGTATTTTTCACCCGGTTGAAACTCCAGTGGCTTGCTTTTGAAAAGAATGATTAAACTCTCGGGGGTTTGACGTTTTAGAGACGCGTCGTTGTACTCAGGAAGGTTATTTACATTGGTAATTCCAGACGTATGAGAGAGCAGGTGATGCAGCGTTATTTTATCACCCAAAGGGTAGTCGGGGATATATTTTGAAAGCAGATCATCAGTGGTTAGAAGTCCACGCTGCTCCAATAACAGAATGGCTGCGGCAGTAAAAGTCTTTGAAACAGAGGCAATGTGGTACTTCGTCTGAAGTCCGTTCGGTACATTTAGCTCGACGCTGGCAAGACCATACCCCTTGTGAAAGATGATTTTACCTTTTTCAGCGATCAACACGGTGCCACTGAAATTGCCCGTTTCCACATAGGGTTTTAGGTAACGATCTGCTTTGGTTGCGAAGTCTTGTCCTTGCCCGTTTGCAATGAAAGCACAAACAATCAAAAGAGTGATGAGGAGTTTCAAGGCTAGGTTTATTCTTTGGTAAACTTCGCTTTTGATAAATGGTTACAAGGAACTTATTGCTTTCTGGCTCTTCTGAGTCGAGCCATCGCACTGTGATAAAGCACTCCAGACGGTTTTAGATTGACTGGCCGCCAATATCTTGACCAAATACGAGTTCATACCCGTTGTTGTCGAGAATAGAAAAATCACGCATCAAATATCCACGGTTTTCCAATTTTGATTTTATGGTCACCTTGTCTTTCACCGAATCCCAAAACTCGTCGACATTGTCCATGTAGATGTAAATGCTTCCAGTGAGCACAGGCTTCGGAAAAAATTCTTCTTGGTGGTCGGGGTCTTTACAAACCTCAGGCTCATCTTCAGGCAACACGAACATGATCCCTACGTCGGCTTTTGACAGGCACACGAAATTTTGGAATTTGCTTGTGCCTCTGAAGCCCAAGACATTTTCATAAAAGGAGATGGTTTCGTCAAGATTTTTTGTCCACAAAATAGGGCTGAGTTTTTTCATTGCTGAGACGCATAGAATTCGCAGACCTTTTGCATGACACACTCATTGCATTTGGGGTTAGTAGGCCGACAAGTCTCACGTCCGAGAAAGGAAACCGCCATTCCAGCTTCGCCCCAATCCTTTTGGTCCAAAGTCTCCATCAATTGCTTCTCTATTTTTTTGGGATCGGTGCCCTTTGCAATACCTAACCGAGGAGCCACACGAACTACGTGAAGGTCAACGATTATCCCTTCGGCAGGAAGACCCATCTCGCGAAGAATCACATTAGCAGATTTTCTCCCTATACCAGGCAACTCAGTTAGTGTTTCTAGGGTGGTTGGAATATTTTTGTTGTCCTTGACAGTACCTGCTAACTCCAATAGCCATTTCGTTTTATTTCCGAAGTTGCGAACATCGCTGATGTACTTATGGAGTGACTCTGCGTCGGCTTTGGCGAGAGCTTTCATGTCGGGATAGGCCGCAAAAAGTGCTGGTGCGATCTTATTGATGTGCCGGTCTGAATCTTGTGCCGACAGGACGACCATCACCAAGAGTTCATAGTGGTTGTTGTAGTCTAGCGGATGCTTTTTGCCCTTGTATTTCTTAATCAGCGGTTGAAATTCCTTTTTCCAATCGACAGCCATACATAAATTATTTTGAAAGGAAAGATAGGAATTTTAACGTCGGGTTAGCTGTGCTCGTAGGTCACGTAATTGAGGATTTTTTGCATTGAATCCTTTTGCATTCCAATATAAACACTGACCCTATGCCGATTTGGTCTTCGGGCGACAACCGCACCTTCTGTTGTCTCCTTACCACCTGAACTGTATAACTAACGCTTGGTCCGGGGCTTCGGAATATGGCTGCGGCAACCCCAACTTGAACCGCTAGGAATATTGCAAGTGACATTGCAACCAGAAGAGATCGGCAACGTCAGCTTTCTACTGACCGACTCGTTTTTGTGGGAAGGCTACTGTAATGGATGGCCATGTATTCTTCAATCGTTTTATAGTAAGCTTCCAACTCCATCTCGTCGAGATCGATGGTGACTTCATGGCCAGTCATCATCAATTGTATCTTGTGCAATACATTGGTTTCATCCTTAATCAAAACAATTTGTTGAATGTCCTTCACGTGGAGCACGCCTTCTTCCTCGTTGTTTTTATATTCAATCGTGTCGTCAGTGAGCTTGAGGAAGTCGTTGTAGTTTTTGATTCCTGAGATGAGCTTGCCGGCAACAGGCACTACGGTGCAGATCGTGGCCCAGATGAAAAACCGAATGTGATTAACCTCGTAGAAATAATAGATCAAACCAAAAATTGCCGGTACTGCAAAGTAGATAACAACTTGCACCTTCAATTTTGTCCTGTGGTTTCTGAAAGTCACCTCATCGGCCGCGGGCTTAAGGTGGACCGGAAATAGAAATTCCTCCCACAAAATTAATGCGACAATAACGACAGCGAATCCAATGGCTAACATGCCGTAGAGGACGTTGCTACCCTCCAACACCTGATGCCATGTTACTCTGAATATCTGCGCTGACAGAAAAGACGATAAAGCGAAAATAAGGAGCAACAGCCCGATGCTAAATTCTTTTGGATAGGTCGATCGGATGATTTTGGCCATAGGTTGGTAGGATAATTTTGCGCGATTATACGCAAAAAAATAGGCTTGATGATTGCTTTTTATTTTACTGAACGAAATTTCCGTCGACAGTTACGCGACCTGGATTTGCAACCGTCAACGGCTGCTATTTTCTCATGATAAGATACACCCCGGTAACCATGAACAAGATACCCGCGGCGCGGCTAAAATCGACGGTGCGAACCTGTACGCCGAAAAAGCCGAAATGATCGATGATGATTGCGCAAAAGATTTGGCCCGTGACAATCAAGGCGATGGCTGTGCCCACGCCGATCTGTGGCACCAGAATGGTGATCATCACCACATAAGTGGCCACAATGACACCTCCCGCATAACCGTACCATGGTGCAGCGCCAAGTTGCTGGAGTGTGGGTATTGACGCTCTCATAGCGATTGACACGACGACCATCGCAAAAAACCCAACCACAAAAACCATCACGCCCGTAGTCAATGGATTGCCGATGGCCTTACTGAACGTTGCATTGGTGGATGCTTGTATCGGAATTAGCGCCCCCGTAATAAGCGCCAGGCCGAGATAAATGATGCTTGATTTCATGATTTTCGTTTAAGCCTATCAATTTAAGGAAGAAGTGAGCGATTCACATACGTATGTGAGTTGCTTTTGTCTCCCTTTTCGATACATTTACTCTCTGTTGGACTAACCTAAACTGTCTTTAGTATGCGCTCTGGCAAAGAATTACTTTTGCATAGTAAACAATTTAGCTGTGAAAATCGGGCAAAAAGCTGGTTCGAGGTAATCATCACCTTAGTCTTAATAGGTTCTTTTTTTATTATTGGGTTCTACCCTGAGATCCCGTTGCCTGCACGCATGGTAGCGAGCCTAACCCTGTCCTTGCTGTACGTGCGTTTATTTGTGATCTACCACGACTTTGAGCACCGGGCGATTTTGCGCGACTCGACCATCGCGCGTTGGATCATGGTGGTGGTGGGAATTTATATGCTCGCTCCAGAGACGATCTGGAGACGTTCGCACGAGCACCACCACAACAATAATTCAAAATTGACATTGAGCGGAATCGGTGCCTACCCACTGGTGAGTAAGAACTATTTCTTAAGCCTTCCGAAAAAGAAACAGAATTTATACTTGATCAATCGTCATCCGGTAACGGTCATTTGCGGTTACTTTACTTTGTTTATCTACTGGCTAAATCTTAAGTCATTTATCCAGAGCCCGCGCAAACATATTGACTCGTTCCTCTCTTTGGCGTTCCATGCCATTGCCAGTTATTTGGTGTTCCACAATTTTGGCGCGGAGATGTTTTTTTTGGGATGGTGCTTCCCCTTCTTTTTGACATTTGCCATCGGCTCGTACTTGTTTTATTCACAGCACAATTTTCCAACGGCACACTTTCATGAACACAATGAATGGGCTTATGATAAAGCGGCAGTGCGATCCACCAGTAGGATGGTGATGAGTCCGTTGATGCATTGGTTTACCGGCAACATCGGATATCATCACGTTCATCACCTGAATTCCCGCATCCCATTTTACCGCCTTCGTGAAGCGATGGAAAGTATGCCCGAACTAGACGACGTACCTACCACTTCATGGAACCCGATTGAAATCGTTCGATGCTTGCGCTTGAAAGTCTGGGATGAAGAAGTAGGTCGGATGATAACTATGAAACAGCTGCGGCCAGCATGGCGTGAAGGGAAAAAGTAGTTTCCTCCTCCTGCACACTCTCGGTTTATTCTGTTTTTAGCGAGTCTATTGCGTTTTGACGGGCCGCTTTGATTGACTGATAGGAAATCGTCAATAAAACCATAAAAGTTATTGCGCCCGCTACCGCCAGGAATAGATTCGGCGACATGGTGATTCGTGCTGGGTATTCCTCTAGGAAGTTTTTCATGAGATAATATCCGATGGGAAGGGCAATCAACAAGGAATAAAGGACGAAGGGAATCACATGTCGGCACAACAACATGACAATTTGTTGATCGGTGGCGCCCATGACTTTGCGAATCCCGATTTCCTTCGTTCTCCGTTGTGCGTTGAACAACACCAATCCAAAAAGGCCAAGGCATGCAATAGCTACCGCCACGACAGTGAATGAAATCGAAATCTTCTTCATCAGCGTCTCTCGGTGCAATTGAACCTCAAAATCAGTGTCGAGGAAAGAGTAATTCAACGCAATCCCCGGTCGTACTTTCTCAACTATTTGTGTTACGTGATTCAAGGCATCTTCAAGTTGGCCTGCCTGATACTTCACAAACAAATTGCTCAAGAATTTCGGTTTTCCAAACACAAACACCACGGGCTTTTCGGCAAGGTGAATATCATCGTTTTGAAAATCTTTCACGACCCCGATGATCTCGCCTTCTTGCTTTCCATACATGCCGTATGAAATTCGCTTGCCAATCGGGTTGTCAAATCCTAATAGGTTGGCGACCGATTGTGTTACTATGAAATTGGATGAATCGGAGGCGTGATCGCGAGAAAAATTTCGTCCGAGCACAAACTCAAACTTCAATGTAGTAAGCACTCGCTCGTCGATGTTCACGCCATAGAACATCATCGGAGTTTTAAATGGGGCTACCACACGATTGCATTCCGAGCTGCCATTAATTTCCATTGGGCTTGCGCCTCCAAAAGCAGCTGATTCTATGGATGAATGAGACTCAACCATGGAAATGATATTATCAAATGGAAGATTGCTGCTCCGATCGAGCCAAACATTGATGACCCGATATTTGTCATAACCCAAATGCCGATGTAACAGAAAAGCAGTTTGCCTCCACAAGACAAGCGCACAGAAAATCATGACTACCGAAAGCGCAAATTGAAAAACAACGAGCCCATTGCGGAACCCCGCACCACTGATGTTGGTATAGAGACTTCCTTTTAATACAAGCGCGGGCTTAAACGAAGAAAGGACCAGCGCCGGATAGCTGCCCGCCAGCAAACCGGTCAACAGTGCAATGCTTGTCAACCCAACGAAGACCGTGGGATCCAAGATGGAAAAAGTCAGTTGGATGCCCACCAACTGGTTGAAGAGCGGGATCAAAAGATGCGTCAAAAGAAGAGACATCATCACGGCACCGCTTGTCATGATGAGGCTCTCCGCCATAAACTGGCGGATGAGTATCGATTGGGTAGCACCCGTCATTTTTCGAACCCCAATTTCACGGGTCCTTTTCGTAGCGCGAGCGGTGGCGATGTTCATGTAATTAACGCACGACATCAGAAGCACAAACAAGCTGGCAATACTAAAAACGATGACGTACACGATTCGACCGCCGGACGACCTTCCATTTTTGAAAGACCAATGCAGACGCCAATCTTCGATTCCGAATAGCAGCGAAGTTGTTTTTTCTTCCGGGTAAAGTTTCGCGATTTTCCGATCTATGACCTGCTCCACTTTCCCGCGCGTTGATGCGTCGACGAGCTTGATATCGTGGTTCACCCAGTCATCGGCATCTTTTGACCGTGCACCGTAGGGCAAAACAAAATTGATATAACTGAGATGACTGTTTTCAGGATACGGGGAGAAAACACCCGTGACTTGATATTCCACTTTTCGATCCAGCAATATTGCTTTTCCCAATACATCGTCGGTGCCAAAAAGTTCGATTGCAAGTTTTTGAGAAATCGCAATGGAATGGATGTACGACAGCACACGATTTGTATTTCCAGTTAAACGTTCTGGTGCATGCACCTTGAAAAAGGTGCTGTCTCCATACACACCTGTTTTCTCGATTGACTTTTCACCAACCGCCAATATCGTTCGGGAGTTGCTGATCCGAGTGATCGCCTCTACTTCTGGTACGTCGTGCGACAGCCATTCCATCATCGGCATAGTGGTACCTTCTTCGGTGCCGATTTCTCCCTCCGTCTCATAATTCATCAACAAAGCATAGATTCGTTCACTGTCGATCACCGATCTGTTATAGGTGACTTCATACTTCGCCCACAAAAACATGAGTAGCGCGGTGGTAATCCCAAGCACTAGACTGCTTAACGTGATGATAGAGAAAGAAAAATTTCTGGTAAAATTTCGAAATACGAAATTGAAAATAGAGCGAACCATAGCGACAAGGTGGGTGGACGAATTTACTACTATTTTTACGAACGCCACCTTCGATTTTATTGCCTACCGGCTGCCACAGGTACAACGGGCAAACTTTCGTTACCATTTTCGCTTAGGCTCTGCACACCGAAGAAGTAATTGTCTTTGCTATAAGGCAAACGCATCGTAGTTGCGTCGGTAAAAAATTTAGTTTGCCAAAAAGCACTGGTAGTTTCCCTCATCAAAACATAATATCCCTTTACTTTTCCGCTCTTGGGTGCCTTCCAACTCAGGTCCGTAAAATTGCCTAGGCGTCGTACTTCTACCTTTACTTCTTCTGGCGTGCTGGGGGCTTTTGCAAGATTGGCTAAGTTGGCAAGATTTATCGCCGTGTTTTTTCGAAGAAATTCGAAGTCCATGAATTCGAGGAGGTCACCATATTGAATGCCATTTTCTTTTCGGACGTCCTGATGCTGATGGTAGTAGTTCTCATTCATTTCGGTGAACCGCACAGCAGCAAAACCCTGCTCAACATAAGGAGTATGGTCGCCACCACGCAAGTAGCGATCATTTCGATAAATCATGACTACCTCAAGATTTTCTACATATCGCTCCCCAATTTCTTTTATATAACGCGCGAGCTGCCTTGCCTTACCATCGTTTTCCCAACCGTATTGGCGAATTTGTTTGGCGGTCTTTTCCGTTTCATAAGCCGGAAGCCCCTCGCTGAAAACGCGTAAACGGGTGTTGTTGACAATGTTCGTTTCGCTGGAATTGTTGCTCCCCATAATATCGTTGTTCAATACCGCCTCGATATTCCAATTTTCTTTTTTGGCTTTTTCGGCTAGTTGACGCGCGCCGAGCAAGCCCTGTTCCTCGCCACTCACAGCCGTGAACATTACCGTTGCGGGGAAACCATGTTTGCTCATTACGCGGGCGCATTCGAGCAATGCCGCGACTCCGCTCGCATCGTCGTTGGCGCCAGGGGCATCAAGCGTGGAGTCCATCACGCTCGTCCTCATGTTGTCCAAGTGACCGCTTATCAGAAAAATTCGGTTGTCGTTGGCGTCTGTGCCCTTCAAGGTGGCCACCACGTTTCCGAGGTTGATATCATGGTCTACGCGTCGCTTATCGGCTTTAAACAGTACAGCATCGATCGTTGCCGTCAAACGCCCATTACTTTGTTTAGCAAACTGATTGAATTTAGAGAGTACCCATTTTCGTGCTGCACCGATTCCCCTTTTGGGATCGCGCTGAGTACTCAAGGTATTTCGCGTGCCAAAGGCCACCATCGATCGGATATACCCTTGAAGCGAGTCAGCATTCACTTCTTTCACCATTTGGTCAATTTCTGGGTCACGATTGACAATGACTTGAGCAAGCAAAGAGAACGACGTTGAAAACAAAAGTAGAGCAAGGATGTTTTTCATAGGGTTGATGGTGATTTGGAAAATGAAAGTTAGAATACTTTTCTGTGAAGAATTTCGTCCGCTGATGAAATCCCGCGGACGGAAGATCCATTCATCGAGAGGCGATGGGCTGCAACAAGCGGCTTACCGCAAGTCAAAACTAATTTAGGTTAGATCTCAAATGTGGTTAGATTTGAAGTTACCCGCCGTACCTTATGGTTGAATTATCCAGCGAAGTAGGCCTTTGCGCATTTTTTGAAATCTTTCCTGCCCTGAAATCCGTTTCAAGCCTTTATTATAAGACACAGATGAAGCAAATTTGGCTTTGTGCATGGATTCTGACGCTACATTTTCATATGGAGGCACAATCGTTGCATTGCGTGCAAACGGTCCGATATGATTATTTGAAGCCCAAGCTTGATCCTTCTATCTGCATACCTCATGGCAATCATATCATCAGCATTGACGACAAAGTAGATTTAAACGATGACGGATTGGCCGACAAAGTCGTGCGGTGGCAAAATGCGAGGCTTGCCGATGGAGACACGGTTCACTATTCCATCTATATCGCAACCAAAGACGGGAGGTTTCTTTTGCACAATACGCTTTCAAACGTAAAGCCCTTGTACTTTTCAGACTATGAAGGAAAATCGGAGAACAAATTCTTTGACTCCATAAAGAGGAAATATATTCACCCATCGCTGAGCGTGGTTGGGTTTGAACCCCACTGTATTACGGTCACGTTCTATGTGGAACCCACAGTCATGAAAGAACTTTTCTTCACTTATTCCTCCCGGAAAGACGCATGGATTTTGACACGTGAAATTCAGTGGGCAGCACCTTCCATATACAAGAGCACACATAAATTGGAATATGATCGTGAACCCTCCATGTCAACCAAAATAGAGGATTTCGATATGCTCAGGGACATTACCCACGCTAAAAACTAAAAGCGATGATTTACCACATCGCCACTAGACAAGACTGGGTGGAGCGCGAGCAAGAAAATGATTTTGTCCCTTCGGATTATCATCGAGAGGGGTTCGTTCATTGTTGTACCGCATCGCAGTTGGCGGGAGTGAAGGAACGTTATTTTAAAGGAAAAACGGGGCTTGTTATTTTGTACCTGGAGGAAGAGAAGCTGAAAGCCGAACTGAAGTATGAAGTTTCAACCGATAATGAAAAATTTCCTCACTTGTATGGTGCCATCAATAGAGAAGCCATTTTCAAAATAGAGCCACTGAAGCCGGACTAATCGTGCCAACCTTATTAGGTGGGATTCCATTGCGCGCCGGGGGCGATGACTTGTAAATTTCCCTCAAGAAAATATCCTTCAGCAAAGTGTCCGTGTTGATAATTGTGGCGAACTCATCTTTTAAACTTGCAATGGCCGTTTCGTGAATCAGTTCGGCGCTAAAATTCTGACCGTTTGTTCCTTTTTTGTTGAAGGTGGCCGTTGCATCTTCGACTAAAAAAGTATCATACCCCAAGTTGCCCGCCATTCTGGTGGTTGTTGATATGCAATGATCGGTTGTCAAACCAACGATGATAAGCCTCTTAAGTCCCAACTTACCGAGCCGTGTTTTTAGAGTGGTCCCAATAAAAGCGCTGTTTACATTTTTTTTGATAACGGTTTCCTTTTTGATCGGGGTTGCGAAATCTTTAAATGCGTTTCCTGTATTGGACGGATGAAGAGGTGAGGTGGGTATCGTGGAGCAGTGTTGAATGTGAAAAATCGGCAGTCCACATTCTCTCGAAAGTGTTAGGATCCTACCGGCATTGCTCTCCGCACACAAGTTGTTTCTTTGACCACCCCAGTATTCAATATCATCAAAACCTTTTTGGAGGTCTACCAATAATAAGGCGGGTATGTCTTTTTTTGCCATTTTCGTTTTGCTTTAGGTCGACTGTTTACAAGAGTTGTTCCATGTATGCCCCAATGTTATTTTCTTTGTCAATGAAATGCATTTCCAAAATCCAATGCCTTTTGTTTCCGTTGGCATCCAACAAGAACATGTCATTGGGATTGTCAGGATGAACATCCAGATCAAAGCTCTTTCTGTTAGCGGGCTGTTCATGAGGATATTCACCTACAATGTGTCCAGCGATTATGCCGCCGTATGTGTAACCGTACTCTTTGGTTTTATTGACGATATAAGCGTAGAAATCCGAGGCTTTCAATTTTGTTTGCTGCTTATACCACGCTTGGGTTTCGTACCACGCTTTCTCGACGTCCTTTTGTAATTTGATTTTCTTTGGATCATTGCCCAATACATACGTGCGTGCGTAATCAGCCTCAAAGCCGTCTAAAATAATGCCAAAGTCGACAAACATGATGTCGTCCTTCTGGATTACTAGATCAGCAGGATCTTCGTTGTAGGTGGCCATCGTATTTTTTCCCGTTCTCACGAGTTTTTTGTGCCAATGTTCTTTGACGCCAAGTTTTTCGAGAGCCAGTTTGGTGATTTCCTCACTCAGTTGACGTTCTGTTTTACCTGCAACGATTAATTTTTTTTCGACATCTTCGAATAGCTGTGCCTGGGCTTTCTCCGCCTGCAGTAATTTTGTTCTCATTTCTTTGTCGGTTTTGTTTTCAGATGACGTTGCTGAAGCGTGAAACTGACTTTCATTAGAAAAGAAAATCAGAAACGCAGTGGTTACGGCCAATACTGTTCTCATACGGTCAGTGATTAGTTTTTATTACGTTAAGTCACTGGCAAAAAAACTGAAGCCGGCCGAAATGGAAGTTAATCTACATTAACTGGTCAACCTTTTTCTTTAAAGTACTGAAGAATTGGGGAGTGACACCGAGGTAAGATGCGATGTCTTTTTGCGGGAACCGTTTCAAGGCGTACGGTTTTCGTTTTAGAAACTCTAAATACCTTTCTTCGGTAGGAATTGATAACATTTGACCGATTTGGTCGCGTTGAGCGATGTAGGCTTTTTGAAAAAGTAACCTGAAGAAACGCTCAAATTTTGGGACCTGTTGGTAAAGAGTCTCCAAGTCATTTTTACTGATTTGTATTAATTCGGTGTCCTCGATTGCCCGGACATTTGTTTTGCCTGGAGTTTGCGTAAGGAAGCTATAAAGATCATCCGCCCACCACTCTTCGATCAAAAAATCCAAAATATGTTCATTACCATCGTCGTCTTCATTATACGCCTTCAAGCACCCCCGAGTAACAAAGGACTCGTGCTTGCACACATCGCCTTCTCGGATGAGAAACTCACCGGTTTTGAGAGATTTTAGCTTTAGCAGCGACGTGAAGATTCTGATTTCTTCCTCATTCAAAGAAATGTGTTTGACGACATTAGACGTAAGCAACTGCGTGTCCATACTAACAGCGAAATAATTAGTCGTACTGGAGCGATTCCAACGATTTTTTTGGATACTTATCGATCAGCGCCTTTTCGACCATCAAGACGTCTTGATTGCTATCACAAGTAGTGCATGTAAAAATACTTGGAACGTTATCGGATTGCCCAGGGTTGTGCCTGAAATTTACTTTCAGCTTGAGTGTAGTAGTGTCTTGCGTATTTTGAAGGTTGAAATCAAAATAAACCACGTCACCTTCGCTTGACTTTTTGCACGTCTTAATGAGATAGGTACCCGGGTAATAGAAACCCGAATTGATCATCTGCCAGTTGGTGCCATTTTGAGTTATAACAGAGCTGCCCAAAAACGAAGTGCTGCTGTCAAGCATGACCACATAGCTTCTACCGATCGAATCGGGGGGAGCGATATCTTCAGCAAGTACCCAGGCTTTGGGGAAATCCTTGAGGTCAGCGAAATCGCTCGCCTGGTTGCTGGATTGTTTGCCGGTGCACGATAGCAGTGCGGTTACTATTAACATGTATGGAGTGGAATGGACTTTCGTGAATTTCATTTAGTGTGGATTGGGGCCAAGATATAGATTCTAGGGTTGTGAAGACAAATGTGCCAATTGCTTTTAGGGCAATTGCCACTGAGACAAGGACTATTACTCCTTCTTGCCCGAGCCTAAGATCAACGCCATGATGCCTCCATTGACTCCGCCAAAAATTGCCTGCACGAAAATATCGGTGAGCACGAGGGTCATGTTCATCAAGTTGTAAAAAGAATAGATGCTGAAATTAACCCAGGCGGCCATACAAAAGTAAGCCACAAGACCGTGCTTGAAGCCGTTGGCAAAAGTAAATTCTTTGCTACCGGCCCTGCGGAGTAGATAGGTAACCAGGTAAGCGTTAAAGATGCCACTTACAAAGATGAACAGAAGGTCTGGCATTTCACCTTTGGATAGACCTTCATAGGTTTTGGTGTTGGCCATATAGAAGCCGGACAATACGATCCCGAAAACAACCCATCCACCGAGAAAATTAATGACGGCCCCTGCTGCGGTAGCCAGTATCGTCTTTGTGTTCATAATAGTTTGAGTTTGGTTTAACGAATATAACCAAAGTTCACTTTTTCTATTTGAACCCGACGATTTCTTTGACGGTGCAGAAAGGAACCCTTTTAGTTACGCACCAAATATGAGGTAAAGCTTTTGCCGTCTATTCGCGTGTATTTGAAATCCTCGCTTCCTTCAAAAGCGACGCCTTTCATGTTGAGGGGTGATCTGAATTTGGTGTACTTGAAATTGGCCAGGCCATGGAATGTCGCTTTCTCGAATGAGGTTTCCCTTGGGAACTTGGTGTATTTGAAGTCAGCGCCTGATTCAAATTTGGTGTTTGCAAACAAAGGGCCATTGGAAAACTGTGCGTATTTGAAATTGGCGGCCTCATTGAAAACACACCCTTCAAAATTGGCAACTCCATTGAACTCGGAATACTTGAATTCGCTGGCTTTCTGAAAGGTGCAATTTTTGAAAATAGCGTCTTTTTCAAAATGAGCGATGTGCGTCTCATGTTTTCGCGGGATGTTGTAGTAGGCGAGCACATCGCCGAGAAATATACATTCTGTGAATTTTACGGCCACTTCCACTTTGCTTCTGTAGGTTCCGTTGTCGAACGAGGTTACCCAGTTGCCGACTTGGCGTTCATTCTCCAAATTGGTGAAGTCGAGGTCGCCTTCGATTTCCACATTGGCGTATTCTACGGCTTGCCCTTTATTAATCTGTTTAATAATGTCACTGGCTTTGACTTTGTCTTTTGCAAATGCTGCCGTAAATGTCAGGCAGACGAGAATTGCGAATGCGTGTTTCATGACTTTTTAATTTTATGTTCGGTTTCGGGACAATGCATTTAAGGACCATTAAAGCCCTTACCTCCATTAGATACTTGTTTATGCGCTCAGGGTTGCATCGGTGTGCAAAAAAAGTTTTTAGAGCAGACGTAGAACCCGCTCACGACACTAGAATCCCACGAACGCCTACGTTGACGAGAGCCGTTTCAACACCGGGTAGTTAAATAAGACAAGGGCAACGGCGATGATGGCATAGCCAATCGCTTGAATGGGCGATGCTTTCTCTTTGAAAACCAAAAATGCGACTAAAAAATTAATCAAAGGATTAATGTACATCAATACCCCAATTGTTGCGGCGTTGATTCTGTTCAATGCATACAAGTTTAGAAAAAGCGGGAACACGGTAAAGAAGAGCGCGATGCACAGGGTGACTACATATAACTGAGCATCGAAGACGAAATTTCCAACGAGCTGAACAAAAAATACATTCATGATTATAAAAGCAAAAAGTACCTGAATGCCAAGCACAATCATTCGGTTAAATCCTTGATTTTTTCGCTGCGATATTAAATAGAGTGCGTAGGAAAGGGCGATGAGTAGACTGTAACCGAGCTCGAAGATGTTGTTAATTCCCATTAGCACGCAGCTGACGGCGCAAAATAAGATGGCCAACCATTGAATGAAAGTCATTTTCTCCTTCAGTAAGATGTATCCAAGTACAGCTGTCATTACGGGACAAATCAGGTATGAAAAAGAAGCCGTCTTGATGTTGACTTCATTGACCACGTAGATAAACACCAACCAGTTGATTGTGAGCAGTGCTCCGCCCGATAGTGTCAACAGAATGACGGCTCGCCTGGCGGGTGGTGTCATCGATTTTAATAAATGGAGATTTGCGCTGGTTTTTTTTCGCATGAACCCAAAGAGGATAATGGCAAGAGCCACCAACGAGAACAAGATTCGGAAGTACAAAATCTCACCCGCGCCATGCCCGTTCACCGTCCGTAATACGAGCGGAAAAAATCCCCATACGAGAAATGCAGCTACAGCCGCAGCGTAGTGTTTTTTGGCGTCCATAAAAAAAGTAAGGCGCGAAATAATGAAAGTTTTCGGGACGAAAAAATAGTCAGTTTCAATGATTTGCAGACGTCGACGAGCGGATCACTTTAGCGGCCAGACCGTCGGCTCTCTCCAGCAATTTTTGAGCGTCCATTTTGGCAGCGAAAGTTTTGAATTCTGAAGTAGGCCCTTGCCACTGCAACTGATCGATGTGCTTAAAAAGTTTTGCGTCGGTGCGTAAAGTGGCCAGCTTTTTGAACAGCAGGGCTTCTTTGTATTGGTTCTGCAATACTTCCTTTGGAAATTTCTCGATCGGTCCATACTCGTTCAGGAGTCTTGCGGCTCCCGTCTTGCCAATCCCTGCGATACCAGGATAGCCATCTGCACTGTCGCCAACCAAGGCGAGGTAATCGGGGATGAGCTGCGGACTTACACCAAATTTCTTGGTGACGCCGTCTTCATCTCTGATCACTTTAGTTCTGCGGTCGATTTGTACGACGCGGTCGCCCTTCACACACTGGGCTAGGTCTTTATCCGGCGTCCAGATGCACACCTTGTCCACGCGCGCATCGGCGGCGGCCAGGTGTGCCGCCGAGGCCAGGGCATCGTCGGCTTCCAAGTCTACCATTGGCCACACGACGACGCCCATGGCAGACAATGCATTTTCCAAAGGATGAAATTGCTTGTACAACGGCGCTTCCATTCCTTCTCCTGTTTTGTATTCCGCCCAGAGCTCATTGCGAAAGGATTCGATGACATGGTCTGTGGCCACTCCAATGTGTGTGGCCCCCTCCTCAATCATTTGAAGGATACTGTTGAGTACGCCAACCGTTGCGCCAAAAGGTTTGTCTTTGCCTTTATTAAAACTACGGAGCCCGTAAAATTGACGGAACAATTCATACGTACCGTCAATCAGATGAACAATCATGGAATAAATGTAGCAAACGTTCTTTTGGAATTCGCCTTAGTACTTACTGATCCTAATTGTTTTTTCTCCGTCAATTTTTAATGTGTAGATGCCCGAAGGGAAAGCAGACAAGTCGATGGTGTAATCGAGCAGTGTGCCAGTGATGGCGTGCTGTCCGAGATTGTCGAAAAGGTCAAAATGGTTTCCGATCAAATTTTTTGAGGGGTTTAGGGTGACTTTGCCATCCGTTGGATTAGGACTGCAGGTCGTCTCGGGATAAAGCGTTGTTTCAAAAAGATGCGAAACGTACGGGGGTGTTTCGCTCACACAAATGATGTGCACTCTGACTTCATAGGTGAGGCCTGGCGTCAATTTAGTTAAGGAAAGGGTGGTTGCGCCGGTTCCGACAGTTGTCCAAACATTGCTGCCGCTAACCGAATAGTCGACCAAATAAGGCCCGCCAAAATTATCGCGCCAGGTAAGCACCGCTGAGCTGTGAGTGATCTCATCGACCGTCAGATCAAATGGGGTGTAACACTCAGTGTTAAAAACGAAGGAAGTAAATGCGTTGCTGGTGCATTTCGGAGCCACAGACACGGCATAAGGAGTGCCTGCTTTCAGATTTTGCAGGGTAACCGAAGGTGAAGTAGTCTCCATCGATGCGATCGTGCCACCGGAGACCATTGCATAAGTGACGACATACGTGCCTGTCTTTGATTCGTCGACCCAACTTATCCTCGCACTTGTTGGGGTGATTTCATCAGCCACCAACATAGAAACTTTAGGGCACGGCGTGTTAAAAGAGGTTGAAATAAAATTAGAATTGATGTTAGGGCAAGTGAATTTTCCTCTCACCGTGTATTGCCTTCCAGGAATTAGCGGCGTCATTATTTGGGTAGCATCAACAGGGGTCCATGTGATGTTATCTAAACTGTATTCGAGAATAGCGGTTCCGCTGTAGTTGGTAAACCAATTCACTTTGGCGCTGTTGTATGTAATATCCGTGGTGCTGATCGAGGATAAGGTTGGGCACAATGTAGTGAATTGCAAGACGGCGAAATCACCCAAAAAACTGCAACGACCCCTGAAACGTATGTCGTAGGTAGTACCCATTTGCAGACCTGAAATAATATTTGAATTGTAGGCAAGCGCTGTCCATTGGTTTTTTCCCGACAACGAATATTGTATCTCGTAAGCACTAATGTAATAGGGGAGAAGCGTGACGTAAGTTAAGTCAATGCGATCTACCGAGAAGCTGCTCATGTCAACACAATTCGTTGTAAAATTGGTGTAATAATAGTCGCTCAAACCGAGGTAACATTTAGCGCGAACTCTGAGCTGGTAGGTGTAACCCCTCCCCAAATTGGATAGCGTGGTCGATGATATTTGTGTCCAATAGTTGTATCCGAGGATCGAGTATTCAATCACATATTGATCTAGCGTGGTGTTTTTAGGAAGAATGACGGTTGGATTGTTGGCAGCTGTGCTGACGGTGACTAACGTTGGGTCAGGGCAAGACGCGGGTGAATTCTGCCAGATTTCCATCTGGATGGGATCGTGAGGGCCGTAGTTGTAGGAATAGGCGTTGATCATTTCAGGTCTCCCGTCACCGTTCAGGTCTGCGAGGCTCATGCGCGTATCGACGTTAGGCGGTACCGCAGCGCCGAACTTTGTAAAATTCTGAAAGGAAGAACTGGAGAGATGATCTCCCGCGGCGGTTTTGTTGAGTAAGAGAAAAAACTCTCTTTGAGAACTGGCCAACATGAGGTCCACTTTTCCATCGCCATCGATATCGCCAGGCTGAATAGCAGTTTCGTTATAGCCATTGAATATCACGGAGGGCGTTCGCATGTTGATGTCGGGTGAGGTGCCGAAGTTTTCAAGCAGTGCTACGTTTCCAGTCTCGTAAGGGGAGTGAGCGATAATGTCTCTCCAATTATCCTGGTTGAGGTCTTGCGCAATGTATCTGGAGTAGTGGCCACTCGTTGCATCTGGGATATTATTTTGTTCAAAGTCAAAAGCTCCCGGATGACTTTTGTTTTTCAGGGAGAGTATCGATTGTGTGTTGTACCCCTCTAGCATGAGGTCCGTTGCGCCGTCGTTATTTAAATCTCCGGGTGTCATGAAGTAGGCATAGTAGGGCAGCACTGTAGTGTATTGTCTTACAAAGTTGTTTGCGGAAAAATTGCTTTTCGGATTTTGATTTCTCACGACGGTAAAAAGCGTAGTGTCCATGTTCACATAAAAGGTAGCGGCAATATCGATCCGTCCATCCAAATCGAAATCACGGTACACCACGTTGCTGGGGAAATAGCCGAAATTCAATTCGATGGGCGTTCCGAAGAAAATATATCCCGGCACTGAGAAATTTGGATAGATGCGAAGCCCTGTCGGTGAATGTGCGATGACGTCTTTGAGGCCATTCCCATCAAAATCGACAACATCGAAATCGGCGCTGGTAGTGAGATCTTGGGCGGCAAATGTATTTCGCACAAAGGAATCTTCTGTGATATCGCCTCCCTGATTTGCATTTTGATAAACGGAAAAACCCTGATAGTGAATGCAAACAATATCCGGTTTGCCGTCAGCGTCCATATCATGTATTCGGGTCGCCCAAATGTAGGGTGGTCCCGCGATGGCCACTCTCAGTGTGAAGTTCCCTTTATCGAAACCTCCTGTAAACGTGGGGACAAATTCTTGAACCGATTCTGTTGCCAAGCCCGACTCCGTGTCAAGTAAAGAGATTGGCCCCAAGGATGCGCCTACCGGAACTTTTACTTTGATTTCGGTTGGACTTGCAGACAACACCGTGGCGCTGGTGGCGCCAAACTTTACTAGATTTTTTTCGGTTGCCGAATTGAAATTCTGTCCACTGATCGTGACCACCGTGGCAGTCGGCGCAGCAACCGGAGTAAATGAGGTAATTACCGGCTTCACCGCTGTAAAAAAAACTCCGGCTAAAGTCGCAGAGGAGCCGAACCCATTGACTGCGACCAATCTGAAATAATAGTTTTGTCGAGGTAGAAGTCCTGCAATCGCTGCGGAAACATTCACAAACTCGGTAGTGTCTGACGTAGGGTAAGTAGGTGTGACCGAGCCAAACGTTGGTGTCGGGCCGTATTCAAAATAAAAAGAAGTGGATAAGCTGTTCGGATTGACTTGGCCATAGAGCGTTGCGGTAGTCTCAGTGACATCTACGGTCTGTTTTATTTTCACCAGTGGCGTTAGAGGTAGGGTAGTGAAAATGATTGGAGCTCCGTAAGAACTTCCATTTTCATTTGTTGCAACGAGTCTCAAATAATACTTCGTTTGACTTTGCAAGGCGGTCAAAAACCCTCTGACACTGTCAGTGAATTTGTAGATCGAAGACGAACTTCCGAAGCTCGGAGAGGTTCCGTATTCAAAATGATAAGTAACGGTGTCACCTCTTGGCAACAAACTGCCTTTGATTTTTACAGTGGTGGCCGTGATATCATAAATCTGTTGCCCAGTGATGATGGGCTGGGCAATGACCCCGACGGCATCCCAAGCGTTGGCCACTTGCTGATATGCGTTGGAATTTTTCCCGTAGAGGTCGGCGGCTGCTAAAAGAGATCCTACGCGGCTGTCCAGATAGTCGGAAGCATAATTCAGATATTCGGTTAGGTTTCTGTAGGCAATCGCCGCGGCCGTGTCAATGCCAATCGCCTTTACGGCATAACTTACTTGCCGATCATTTACCCCGTTGCCACCTTCGCATAAGAGGTAAAACCAAAAATTCTGTACGCCCGAGTTGGTGTGTACACCGCCCGAATCATCGTATCCCGTGTACCAGATGTCGCCGAAATAGGTGTCTGGCTGACTTCGCAGATTGGGGTTGCTCAAGTCTCTCAATCCTCCAGACTGGTAGTGTTTAGCCATTTGCCAGGTCGCTGTATCGCCGAACGTAGCGAACTCCACCGATTTGCCCAGAATGTCAGAGAATGATTCATTGAGTGCACCCGACTCACCGTAATATTGCAATGCCGCTTCATTTTGAGTCACCCCATGGGTTAGTTCGTGGCTCACCACGTCCAACTCAACCAACGGGTTATCATGGCTGCCATCGCCAAAAAGGAGTTTGTTGTATGACCAAAAAGCGTTGTCAAGACCTTGATCCACGTGTACGTAACAGGTGATGGCGGTACCGTTGTTATCAAAACTATTTCTGTTGTGATGTTTGTAATAGTATTCATACGCCTGCTCCGCTGCCCACTGAACGGAAACCGCAGCCTTGGTGGATGAAGCGGTATAGGTGTTGGTCGGGGAATAGAAATCATACACAGGAACGGGAAAGCCAAACTGGTAAGCGAGCGCGCTGGCATTGCGGAAGTCATATGTTCCTATCATTCCACCATGTTCCGTTTGCCCAACGAGTCGTGAGCTGCCGCCCAAGAATTTTTCTACTTGAATAGTCCGATATCCATAATACCGGGACAAGCCCGTGCCAGTTCCATAGGGGAGAGGTGGTTCTTTTTCTTTGAAACAATTGTTCACCAAGCTCACTTTATTAATGACTTCCCCGTTTCGAGCGTCAATGGAAATTCTCCATCTTTCAATGAGTGACACCTCGATGTCAAATTGGAAAGCCACGGAAAAGCTTTCGGGCGCGAAGCTGAAGCCTTTGGAAACGATGAGTTTTTTTCCCGCTCTGAAAGTCGTGTCTGTCGCCTTCAGATGTTTTACGGCAAGACGAAAGGCTTGTTCTTCGCTGAGGGAAGTTTGTGTTTCCAGAGTAATGCTGCGTACGGTTTTGCCGTTGACGGATGTCATGAACCCATTTTTTTCATGAGAACGGTAACCCAGACCTTCCAGTGGGATGCCTTGATACAGTTGTTGCCAAAAAGAATGTTTCATTCCGTTGCGATCACTATTTGATTCCGTTTCGGCGAAAGTAAAATCCGTGGGAATGCCAACATGTCTGTTGAAGTTGGAACGAAAGTCGGCGGTGGTGATCGCTCTCTCTTTGAATTCTATCGCACGCGGGGGTTCATTTCGGTTTCCATAGTAGAACTTATTTGAACCGTTGTTCGATGTGCCGATCACATTGGCAGATACCCGTGCATTTTTCTGAGCCAACGCATTGCTTACAGAAATGATCAATGAAAAAAGAAATAGAATACGCCAATACATCTTATTTGTAACTTGAAAAATTCAGCTTGTGCCTAGAATTAGCCATTATGATTGATCCGTTTGAGTAAATGTCATCGTATGATTTGGAGCCAGTCTTTGCAGTTGGCCACGTCTCCTACTTTTGCTTGCATATAATATACACCGGGGGGCAGGCCATGGCCATCCCAATCATTTTTGTAGTCGAGAGATTTAAATACTTCTTTGCCCCATCGATCAACTACCGTCAACTGTACTTTTACATCGATCGCGGCGGGCGCCACCAAGTTGGGGCCAAGCAGCACTTTGAAATAATCGTTGTAGTCGGGCGTAGCGTCAGGTGTAAACACGTTTGGAATCACTGCGGTATATATTGGCAGCGACGTCGCCTCTTCGTAGGAACAGGTTTTGTTTTGTGCAATTAACTTGATAAGGTAAGTACCGTCTTTTTGATACACGTGATCCACCTCGGTGTCGTGAGACGTTGTTCCATCACCGAAGTCAAAGGTAAAGTTTACGTCCGTTTTGTTGCTCAGGTTTTGTACGTGGACGGATGGGCGACCCACGCAATTGCCTTGAATCAAATGCCGCCATTTCAATGCGACGCTGTCGATGATGGTTACTATTATCGTGTCTTTCCTAAAACAATTGTTCGCATCGATCACGGTCACAAAATACTTTGTATTCAACGATGGTCGTACCACGGGGGTAGCTATTGATGAATTAAATGTATGGTCGTCGCTCGTCCAGCTATATAGGATTCCGCCGGAGGCTGTCAACTGGAGTGTGTTGCCTTCGCAAATTTCCGCGTCGTCGCCCACTTTGATATTTGCTTTGAAGTAATTGATCGTGTGTATGGTAGTGTCGTATTTATTGCATGAAAAAATATTGTGAGATATCAGCTTTACTTTGTAAGTACCTGGTTGTTGGAATTTGTGAAAGAAAGAAACGGTATCGTCTTTGGTTTTCGAAAGAATAGTTCCATCGTTGAAATCCCACGTAAAGTCTTCTCCATTCACGCTAAGATTCTTGAATCGCAAGGAGTCTGGGAAACAGGCGTTGTTGTAACCCGATTGAGAAAAATTCGTGTTGTAGGTTTGAAAGAACGCATGCACGTTTTGCACTACCCCGACTGACACCGTATCCGATTTAGAGCATCCGTTCGCATCTACCACCGTGATAAAGTAAAGTGTTCCGGTTTTAGGATACACCACCGGCGATTGCAGCGTGGATGTAAATGTTTTGTCTAAGCTCGTCCATTGGTAACTGGTACCCCCGCTTGCCGTAAGCTGTAGGCTGTTTCCTTCACAGACGATTACGCTTCCCCCCGCTACAATGTTGTTTTTGAAATAATTGATCACCTGAACCGTGGAGTCGGTTTGGCTACAAGTACTGAGGTCAATGATTTTCAGCTTGACATTGTATTTGCCTGTTTGTTTGTATTGATGTGTTACGGATCGGACGTCGGTGTTCGTTTGAGTCACGGTAGTTCCGTCCCCAAAGTCCCAGATGATATTTCGGCCACCGGTGCTGATGTTTTGAAATACGATGGTGTCTGGATAGCAGACGTTGTTGAAGCCGGGCTTGGTCAGATCTAAAGAATTAGTTTGGAACATGGCCTTGAGCGAAGACAAATCGAACTTAAATGCGGCGTTGTTGCAATTCAAGCTGAGGTTTACGCGCGACTTGGCATTCGGTGTCGTCGGAAAGTCTGACGACGGTGAGTTGGTCGGTGAACCGAATGCGCAGCCCGAGCACACCGCGTGATAAACGATTCCGTATTTATCGAAGCGGGAGGTTCCCCCGTCAACGTGAGTCTTCGACAGGGTGCCGCCCAAGTAGGTGGAGTATACCAGTGTACTTGCGTCTCCGTTCAGTACCATGAAATAAAAATCGGAGCCCGAGGTGGTTTTTTGATAAGCGTCAGTGGTGATCGGCATGCCTATGGTAGAGCTTTGCCAAAAGCCCGTGCTTGGACTTGAGTTTACAAAACCTCCCCAACCCGCCATGTAAATGTTGTTGCAATCATTTACCAAGAAAGCCGTCGGAGAAATATTGGGTATCACCAAACCGCTGCTTGAACTTGAACCAAAAACGGTTGAGAATTCTAGTGTGGATAGATCGGGAGAAAATTTCTGCAGGAACTGCCCACTGTTGGGATTGTAATACACACCGGGCGTGACGGGCATGTGCCCTGCGGTCTGCCCATAGCAAAACACGTTGCCGTTGGCGTTCAAGTCAACGAAGTAAACTTGATCGAATGAGTTTGTGCCAGTGTATGTTGCATTCAAGATTGCGGTTCCGTCGGCTGCGAGGCGAGCGATCCACCCATCTACAATTCCATTGAACGTGGTCTGATGTGCGCCTACGGTGGTAGGAAAATCTATGCTTGTCGTTCCTCCGGCCAACACCAGATTATTGTTGTTGTCGAACTTGATCGAATAGGCAGCGTCAAAGCCTGATCCGCCCACATAGGTCGACCAAACGATCGATGATAAATCCGGAGTTAGTTTAACGACGAGGCCATCTGTGATGCCGCCATTAAATGAATTGTCAAATCCGTTGACGATTGGAAAATCACCCGAAGACGTGACAGAACTGATGAACACATTGCCTGTCTCATCCGTAATGACGTCGCCACGCATTTCGTCTCCATAGTTCACGACCAATGGACCGCCCGATTGTTTTGGCAGGTTCAAGCCATCGTTTCCCGAACCTCCAAGAAATGTAGACCCCACCAGATGGTTTCCGGCGGAAGACAATCGCGTAACTACGATGTCCCATTGGTCATTCGTATCGAGAACGCGGTTGAAAATAGTTGTGCCGAAATTAAACGACCGGTCAAAAGAGCTAGCGCTGGTGGGGTAGTCGGGTGAACTTGAAATTCCAAGCACGATCAAATCGCCTGAAGCTTTATCGACCACAAGGCTTTCCGGAGAATCATTATTGACACCACCAAGGTGTGTGGCGTAAATGAACCGTGTTCCAGCGGAGTCGTACTTAATGACCGCCATGTCAAAGTTACCATGATTGGAAAGCTGAAATGATCCGGGAGTGGCGGGGAAGAATCCGCCCAGGCCTTGATGGGTGACACCAGCAGAATAAAGAGTGCCGTGCTCACCGGGTGTTGCTGTGCTTCCCCAATTATCGGCGGTGGAGCCAGAGTAGGTGGAGAAAATTAATATTGGATCGATGACCAGTTCACGCTCGCGGTCGTATTCCGCGGGAAGCGAAAATGAAACCATGTTTTCACGGAGGCGGAAGCTGCTCGGTACGGTTCGCTTCTCGTCGTCAATGACTTGATAAGAATACGGTTTTAGTTCCGTCAGTGACCCCACAGCAGTTTGGATAGCCAGTCCTTCGCCTGATTTATCTATGCTGTTTACTCCATCGTATTCAATTTTGATTTGGGATGGATCGGCGCCGGGGCCTACGATGAAATCATACTTTAGATTTTTCCCGACTGAAGAAACACGGAAATCTATTCCTGGATAAATATTTGGGTACACCACGGAAGCAAAGGCGAGGGCGTTTGTCGCCCACTTGGTGGAATCATTGCCTATGAAATAATTGTCATATCCATCGAGCGGTTGCTTTACGACTGGTTTTGAATCGTGGTTTGCACCTAATAGATTGATTCGAAAAAAGTGCCCGTTGACGGGTTCAGGCGCGTGGTGACCGCTCGACTCACTGATCTCACCATGATTTGCTAAGTGCCTTTGTTCCAAATCTTTCAAATCGAGCAATAAGACTGAAAACCCTTTGGCGGAAACCCCCAAACGGCCACCAGGCACTTGCGCTTGAAAATCGATCTCCTTGTCCCACTGTCCCTTGTTCTGAATGAACCGAAGCCCTTGATTATTCTGGGCGATTGCGTGGAATGAAATCAATAAAAGCGAGAAAACTAAACGCATAGAACGCGAAAGATAGTGTATCGTGTGTCTGCGTGTATTCGCCTGTATGCCTCGGATTCCTGAAAATAACATTCCAGCAAATTTGCCCCTTTTGTACATGGTAAAAAGTAAGATTTCGTCAGAAACATAATGGTAAACGTCCTACTTCTTTTGGAGTATTTATCGTACTGGCGCGTCGAATTAGCGATAAGCAACATGGGTTAGGCAATCGGTTGAAGTTTTAATGAAATGTCAGCACTGCCATTATCATGATTACAATTCCAATAAGGAAATTCGCCATTCCCAATGGTTTGAGTTTCAATAGCAGCGCTGGGTTGTTTTCGTTTCTTGCTTTCTTCACTTGTAATGAGGCCATCGTCACCGTCACCAACAGAATGACAACAAGTGCCAGCTTGGCCATGAAGGTAGGCATGTCGGAAAGCAATTTCCAGAAAGGAGTGGCTAAATAAAAGCCTGACAAAATTAGTAAGCCGAGCCCAGTTTGTCCCATGCGTACGAGGATGCTAGCCCTAAGCATAAAAGGTCCTCGTTCCTGAGGTGCTAGTTTTACGGCGGCAGCACCAAGGAATAGATTAGCAAATCCGGTACCCACGGCCATGGCCAATCCGATGAAGTGAATGAATAAGAAGAGGTCGCGCATGATGATTTTGTTTTGGTTGAAATACCAATATAGCCATTGGTGCCGGTGGGTGAAACAATTTTCTGCTGATGCGAATAAGGGCAATTCGGTTGATGCTTTAATTCTCTCCGTAATTGCCCAGGCAGGTGACTTCATTAGCGGGAAGCGCCTTCACCGTCATATGATACAAATCGCAAACCCAGGCCATCTCTGCTTGCCACCGCTCTTTCGAAGAAGACTTTACAACGGCCACAATGGTGCCGTCATCAATGTCTCCTTTTTTGCAAAGACCTATTCGGATATCTTGACCTGCGGCCAACGTCGTTTCCACAATATCGAACACGAATCGAAAATTATCTTCTACGATCCGCTCAAAGACTAAAACTACACTGTTTCCTTTCGCGTAACTGCTCACCGCCACGACGTTGTTCGGCAATGTTGCACCTTCGCGAAGGGTGTAGTCTTTTAATTCAGAGATTTCATTTGAGCCTTTATAGACTTTGTTGAGGAACGGCCTCCAGCGAGCACTTGCTCGTTGACTGAATGTCAATTGTTCCTTAGGACAGGAAATCCCGCCGGTCTCAATTTTGTCGATCGCTTCCAGTGCTTTTATTTGATCATTCCACCGCCATGCGGATATGGCTTTTAGTAAATCACGTTTCTCGATCATGACAAGTGCTACTATGCTTTCATCTTCGATAGCCCGAGCGTTGAGGCAGTCCGCAAAGCACAATGTCTGATTGGCTGACAGGTTTGAAAGCTGTAGTACGTCGTATACTTGGTACCCGTCCTTCGAAATGCTTTCAAACAGCACGACTGCGAGATTCCCTTTGCGATACCAGCTTACAGAAAGGTCGCCCATGAAGGTACCTCCCTGGAGTGCGAACCCCGGCAGCGGAAGTTGCGCCTTGTTTTGATAGACTTTCTTCAACAACGACCTATAACTTCCGGCAAACTTACCTTGGGCAAAAAGAGAAGGAATTGAGATTAAAGCAGCCATTAGACAAAGGCTAAACTTTTGTTTCATCGTGAGGTTTGTAGGTATTGTAAATTTAGCAGCCACTCGGATGATCACGCAAAATGTGCAATGTCGAGTCGCTAGATTTTCGAAATAGTTTTTGTGTACACCACTTTTTTGTTCTTAATGTAGAACCAAGCATTGGTGGTAACCTCGGCATTGAACGAACTGACCCCTCGGTATTTACACCTCACTTTCCAATACCCGCCTTCTATTGAAATATCAGACCATTCTAAGAATTCAAAGGTAGATGGATTTTTTGCATTCGATTTGATAAAGTCTTCAACGATTTTGACCGATCCGTTTCTTGGATTTTTCTCTGGCTTTGCTCCAGTTTCAACAGGCTCGATCTCCTTGCCGGACAGAGGTAATGCGTCAGTGGCGGGCGATTTGCTGTTGGCTAATTTTCTTTTTGATGCGTAAAAAAAAACGAATGTAGCGCCGATAAGTACCATTGCACTGATGAGGATAATTCTACGATGCTTCATTAGTTCGTTACGATACTTGTTCTATTTACAAAAATAATAGCCTTTGGCTTATGAGAGGTGAGCGCATGACCGGGTATACCTAAGATGGGAAGTCAGGGGTAGTAGATTTGGCTAGACTTTATCCGTCGATGAACGCCGTTGAGTTTCCGCTTCGACTCAAAAGATCGTGGTTTGGCGTCAAGATTGGAAAGAAAAAGTTCTATCTTTTCGTCATGATTTCTGTTTCGAACTTGACGAAAAGCTACGGCGCCGCGCCCGCGTTAAAGGGGATTTCATTTGAGATCAAAAAAGGTGAGTTCTTCGGTTTGCTGGGCCCCAATGGTGCAGGAAAAACGACGACTATTTCCATTATGAGTACGCTGTTGGAGCCTGATTCCGGCAGCGTGAAGATTGCCAGCTTCGATCTCAAGAGCAACCCTACCGACAGCAAGAAAATCATTGGCGTTGTTCCTCAGGAAATCGCTTTGTACAACGAACTTTCAGCGTACGACAATTTGATGTTTTGGGGAAGTTTATACAACGTGAGCAAAAGCGATTTGAAATCGCGGATTGAGGAAACACTGAAGCTGTTTGGGTTGTTCGATAGGCGCAATGACAAAGTGAAAACCTATTCGGGAGGAATGAAACGCCGAATCAACATCGCATCCGCATTGCTCCACCGGCCCAAGGTTTTATTCATGGACGAACCGACGGTGGGAATTGATCCTCAAAGTCGAAACCTGATTTTTGAAGTTGTTGAGAAACTCCACCGTGAAGGAATGACCATCGTGTATACGACACATTACATGGAAGAGGCAGAACGCTTTTGTGATCGGATTGCGATAATTGACAGCGGAACGATCATTGCGCAAGGAACATTGGATGAACTCAAATCCCTGAGCAAGATCAGCGAAACCATAGTCGTTTCTTTTTCCAATTTTTCTGAGGACTTATATCAAAAGATTTCGTCCGAATGGGCAGGTGTAACGAGGCACGAAAACGATGTTCACTTTGCTACCTCCGATGTAAAGAAGGATCTCGCGGCGATGGTGCTTAAATGCAGTCAGTTGGGTCTTAATATTTCCCACATTGACATCAAGAAGGTAAACTTGGAGACGATTTTCTTAAGCTTAACGGGAAAACAACTTCGCGACTAACATGCTACGACTAGCTTTCAAAGACTTGAAATTATTTTTTGCCGAGAAGAGATCGGTGATGCTCACCTTTGCTGTGCCCATCGCCTTGATCACGCTGTTTGCCTTTGCATTCGGAGGTGTGGGGCAAGACAAGCGAAAGGCGAGGCCAACTCGTGTCGTCGTGGCCGACGAGGATCAAACCTTGGCCTCAAAGAAAATAATTGCAGAACTCGATTCCTCCAAAGAATTGGAAGTCTCCCTTATCGCCGGTGAGCAAGCCGAAAGCGCGGTGAAAAAGGGGGATGAAGCAGCCGTGCTTGTTCTTCATAAAGGATTGAGCGATTCTTTGGATGCGGGCAAGAAACCCCCCATTGAATTTAAGTACGATGCCGCGAAAGAAGCGGAAATCGGTATCCTTCAAGGCGCCCTTATCGGGAAACTCATGAGTATTGTGGGCGGAAAGTCAATGGAAAAAAGTGTGATCGCCCAAATTGATTCTGAAAACCCCAACCTCGATGAAGCCACCAAGAAGTTAATTCATCAGCAAGTCTCCAAGAATCTGTCTTCTGGAGAAACAAAAAAGATGGCCGACAATTTCATAAAGACGACAGCACTCGTAGCGGAAGAAGAAACGTCTCCGGGTTTAGTGCAAGCCGTGGCGGGCACAGCCATCATGATGCTATTGTTTTCTGTAGTGAGTGTGGGAGCAAGCATGCTCGATGAAAAACAGGAAGGCACGCTGAAGAAATTGCTGTATGCCCCACTTCACCCGAATAGTATTCTATTTGGAAAGATGATTTACGCAAACGTGATTTCCATGCTTCAGCTATCCGTGATGTTCCTGTATGCCAAGGTGGCTTTCGGGCTGGATATCTTTTCGCACCTGCCCGCGTTGTTGTTGATGATCGTTGCAACCGCATTTGCCTGCTCTAGTTTTGGGGTACTGCTCGCGTCGATTGGAAAAACCCGTCAGCAAGTGCAGGGGTTATCCACGCTGATTGTTCTTATCATGAGTTGTATCGGCGGCAGCATGATCCCTACGTTCATCATGCCACAGTTTATGCAGAAGATTTCTGTCTTCTCCGTCAACTATTGGGGCATTCAGGGCTTCTATGACATTTTCTGGAGATCATTGCCGTTAACCGACACCACGTTCCTCACTCGAATTCTCGTTTTAGTGGCAATCGGCACGGTCATGAATTTGATCGCCCTTCAGATGTTCAAGAAGAACGTGCTGAATATTGCATGACAACTGTTCTTTGCTAACGTCGCGTTTCTTTTTTCCGATCAAAGCGTTGGATCATCTCAAATTACTTGCATTCGATGCCTTCGAATTGACCAGCCCATTGGGGAAAACGAACGTAGCGAAGGAGAAAATAAGCAAGAAGTTAAATTCAACACCTTCGCTTCCTCCACCCACCACATACCAGCCGTGTTTCCAATGGATTAAGACGATACCCATGACAAAAATGATGATGTTGAGGACGGCGAGGGGCTTCAGATATTTGTTGAGAAATAAAGCGGGGATCGTCAGCACATGAATCAATTTGACGAAG
>DATJJP010000067.1:0-127318 GCA_035492075.1 Cyclobacteriaceae bacterium
CACGATTGCTCTTCTCATTGATGGAACATGCTGAATTTCCCGAGAAAGTCAGCGTAAAATATAAACGTGGGTAGCAGCTTACGTTCTTGCACAGGGTTAAAGCCAACGACCTTCGCTTTTGCTCTAGGAGCAAGTGGTGCAAGACGTAGCTGCTATCCGCAATTTTCATTTCGGTGATATTTTGAAATATGCGACCTGAGGATTGTCGCAAACTCATTGATTCTGGTAAGCAGCTATGTCCTGGCAAAAAGCAGGTTAAAACAACACAAAGTAAATCTACTCAGGCGGGGTAGTAGCGGGACATAGCTGCTTTTCAGTTGGTGCGGGAAGATTCCGCAAAAGACATTGCGGCGTTTATTGCGACCAACAACCCAACGACAAACCCTTCCTTTACTACGGCAATTCTTTCCACGCCATAGCATCCGATAATTTAAATGGGATAAATACACAGTAAGACTGGCGTCTTGCTAAAGAACAGAAAAATTCTACCTCAAATTGTTCACTTTCATTACAGGCTTGCCCAAAGCGTTAAAAGTTAGGGATTAATGCAGTCGGTAAGTTTGGCCAGGCATCCACCTTTACTTCTTGCATAAAGTTATTCGGGGGCAGGTGTCTGGCCTATTTTTGCTCCAAGGAATCCGATCATCGCATCCAAGTCGATCATTTTTTGAGATTTCCTGAGATGTCGGGCTAGGCAGGATATTCTCATCCCGTCGGTTCGGAGAAAAGTAAATACCTTGCACCTTAGCAATAAAATTGACCGCTTCATTTCTATGCGCCCAGGGCTGCGATGGTTTCCTATTCAAAATGATTTGACATATACTGTCTTATTCGGGTTATCCTCCATAGTACTCAGCCAAGTGCAATTCCATATTCCAGGTGTGGGGGAAAGCAATCTGAGAGAGATCCCTTTGCTGATTTGTATATTTCACGTGCGGCGGTACTATTCTGTTTTTATTCTTGGTCTATTCACGTTGTTTGGATCATCGGCCCAGGTCTCTTATTGGACGGCCTATGTCGTGCATCTAGTTCCGCTGCTGACAGTGGCTGTAATTTTTCAGTTTTTGGATAAAAGACCCTATTCCCCGATAGGAAAAGGGGCCATTTGGATGCTCGTGGCGTTGGCTTATTATATCCTGTTGTTACTCCCATTCGTTGTGTTCACGATTTCGTTGAGGACGGGCAATCACGATGGTTTTTGGACGCTTTACCAATCGATCTTGCCGCCACTGCGATTTGAGATGATTACTTCGGCGCTGGTGACGGGTTTGTATCTCATGCAAATTCAAACACACCAAGCCTTAGAAGGTCAAAACAAGAATTTGGAGCTCGTGGTAGACACCCGCACAAAAGAGCTGAAAGAGGCGAATGATGAATTGCAAAGCCTTAACGAGGAACTTACGGCATCTAATGAAGGTATCAAAAAACTCAATGAAAACTTGGAGCAAATGGTGAAGGATCGGACGGAGCAAATTAATAACCAGCTCAATCGTCTTAGAAAATACGCATACATGAATTCTCATGAACTAAGGGCCCCATTGTCTCGAATCCTTGGCCTAATTGCTCTGATGAAACAAGAGGCAGACCTCCATCAATGGAATGAACTCTTGACTTATCTACAAGGATCATCCGAAGAACTCGACCAGATAGTCCGTGAAATGAATCAGCTTTTGGACAAGGAGATAAACCCGTCCTGAGTTTCCTTTTTGTTATTTTTGCGGCCTCCATTGCATTTGCGTGGAGGTTAAACGTCGTAAACAGGGCCATGGGTTTAGAACAAGAAATTGCAAAGCGAAGGACATTCGGAATAATCAGTCACCCGGACGCGGGAAAAACCACACTCACAGAAAAATTGCTGCTCTTTGGCGGAGCTATACAGAAAGCGGGTGCCGTGAAGTCATCTAAAATCAAAGACCACGCACGCAGCGACTGGATGGAAATTGAAAAACAGAGGGGTATTTCAGTTGCTACGTCCGTGATGGGATTCAATTACAAGGACATTAAAATCAATTTACTGGATACGCCCGGTCACCAGGATTTTGCAGAAGATACCTACCGTACGTTAACGGCAGTCGATAGTGTAATCATGGTGATTGACTGTGTGAAGGGAGTTGAAATCCAAACTGAAAAATTGATGGAGGTGTGTAGAATGAGAAGCACACCGGTACTCTGTTTCATCAACAAACTAGATCGAGAAGGCCGAGACCCCTTCGACCTGCTGGATGAAATAGAGGAAAAACTGAACATCAAAGTTCGCCCCTTGAGCTGGCCCATTAGCATGGGCAAAACTTTCAAAGGAGTTTACAGCTTATATGAAAGAAAGCTGCAGCTTTTTACGCCGAGCAAAACTACCGTGGAGGAGGGAATTGAAATCGAGGACATCCACAGCGCAGAACTGGATCGATTGGTGGGTGAGAACTATGCCCAACAGCTTCGGGCGGATGTGGAGTTGATCGAAGGGGTGTACCCGGAGTTCGAAACTAAGGGATATTTGGCGGGCGAAGTGGCACCTGTTTTTTTCGGCAGTGCCGTGAACAATTTCGGAGTGAAGGAGTTACTTGACACGTTTATACGCATAGCACCACCGCCAATTCCGCGCGCCACATCGATTCGCGAAATCAACCCTGATGAGCGGAAGTTTTCTGGTTTCATCTTCAAGATTCACGCGAACATGGATCCTAAGCATCGCAACCGGATCGCTTTTGTAAGAATTTGCTCAGGCCAGTTTGAACGTGGCAATAATTACTACCATGTTCGTCAGGACAAGAATTTGAGATTCTCAAATGCTACGGCTTTCATGGCCCAAGATCGCGAGACGGTGGACGAAGCATGGCCAGGTGATATCGTGGGATTGTATGACACCGGAAATTTGAAGATCGGTGATACGCTCACGGAAGGTGAAAAATTATTCTACACCGGAATACCCAGCTTTTCGCCGGAAATCTTCAAGGAAGTAATCAACAAAGACGCAATGAAGACCAAACAATTGGAGAAAGGGCTTCTGCAGTTGATGGAGGAGGGCGTTGCTCAATTATTTACTTACGAACTCGGGAAAAAGAAAGTGGTGGGTACAGTGGGTGCCCTTCAGTTTGAGGTGATTCAATTTCGATTGAAGAACGAATATGGGGCGACGGTGGAATTTGTTCCTCAAAATATTTTCAAGGCCTGTTGGATCAGCAGCCAAGAGGAAAAGAAGTTGCAAGAGTTTATCGCATCAAAGCAGAGACATATCGCGTTGGATAAAGACGGCAAACTGGTTTTCATGGCGGAGTCAAGGGCATGGCTGCAAATGGTACAAGATAATTTCCCGGATATCCAGTTTCATTTCACGTCTGAGTTTCAGGATTAACGATGGCATCCTCGAATAAATGGGAAGTTTTATACGAGGACAATCATCTGCTCGCCATTAATAAGCCTTCAGGAATATTGGTACAGGGCGACTCCACTGGTGATGAGCCGCTCGTTGAGCTCTGCAAAAAATACATCAAAGAGAAATATAATAAACCCGGTGAGGTTTTTCTGGGTGTCGTCCATCGCTTAGACAGACCGGTGAGTGGTGTTGTTGTGTTTGCGCGGACGTCAAAAGCCCTCGAACGAATGAACGCTCTATTTCGCCACCGCGAGACTAAAAAAACATATTGGGCCATTGTACAAACCAAACCAAAAACTGATACAGGGACCCTTGTGCATTGGCTGGTCAAAGACGAATCAAAAAACAAGGCCATCGCCTTCGCCAAGGAGAACAAAGACGGTCAACGATCGGAATTAAGTTACCATTTGCTGCGTCAGCGCTCAGGATATTTTTTATTGGAAGTGAACCCCGTGACAGGGCGGCCACATCAAATAAGGGTACAGTTGGCTTCGATGAACTGTGTCATTGTGGGTGACCTAAAGTACGGTTTTGATCAACCGAACCCAGACAAAAGTATTTGTCTCCATGCGCGTCAATTGGAATTTATCCATCCCGTTAAAAAAGAAAGGATTTCGCTGACAGCTCCTTTGCCAACGAATGATATCTGGAATCTTTTTAGTTAATTGAACCAACGATGAGCTGGCTTAAAAAGCTTCAACAAAGGTGGAACGCAAAGAACGTGTGGCAAGTAATTGCTATCCTCTTGTGCTTTGCGTTGACGGGAACCACGGTGGTTTGGTTGATGAAACCTTTGCTTGGATTTATTTTTGGAGGTGAGGTTCCGCTATGGGCCAAGGCCGCATATTATATTTTCATATTACCCGTTTACAACCTGGTGTTGCTTTTTTACGGTTTCATTTTTGGGCAGTTCCATTTTTTCTTGGAATTTGAAAAGCGGTTTTTCAAACGGATAGCTTCGTTGTTCCAAAAAAATTAGTCACCTTTTCTCGGATAATCAAACGAGTTCAATTTTCCACATGCCGAAGAAATTTCACTCCAACGTTCAATGCTAAGAGTGGCGCTTACGATTCCGCAGGTGGGAATGTTGTCGATGTGTGAATCTAAAATTTCGTTGGCAAATTCGGTGATCCCTGGGTTGTGGCCAAAAACCAAAACGACATCTTCGCCATCGCCCTTGTGTTCCTTTAACGACTGTAGCACGTTGTACCAGGTGCTCGCGGTGGCGTGATAAAGCCGGTCGATTGTTTCAATCTTTTGTTTCTCGAAATCAAGTGCTTTGGCAAAGGCACGGCACGTCGTAATCGCACGTAGGGCGGGGCTCGAAATCATCCGATCTGGGAATACCTGCCGTTGCCTGAGCAGTTTTGCCATGTGAGGGGCATCCTTTTCACCACGCTCGTTGAGAGGGCGGTCGAAGTCATTCATGTCGGGATCATCCCAGCTGGACTTAGCATGGCGGACGAGATACAACTTTTTCATAGCACAATTTACGTTTTCGTTTCTTTCGATTAATGGCCCACTTCATGTAAATGGCTTGAAGTAGTATCTTTGAGGCTTTTTAAAGATGGAAAAACGACCTTTTCACAAGGAGATTAAATATACCGCGCTTTACTACTTCGTTCGTTCTCTGATTTTCTCGGCAAACCTTTTGCCACGAAAGATGTGGTTGAAGTTCTGCGGAATGCTTGGTCGGATAGCATATCAATTCTCCCCCAAGCCCGCTGAACGGATGATCACGCACTTGACAATCGCGTTCGGAGCTACAAAAACACCCGATGAAATCAAGGCCTTGAGCAAAAAAACGTTTGAGATGTTGGGGAAAAACGCAGGCGATGTTTTGCGATCGCTCAGCGTTAAAACTTTGAATGACCTAGAAAATTTTTTGGAGACGCATGGATTGGAAAATTACGAACGCGCGCACGCGAAAGGAAAGGGCGTCATGTTTCTGACCAGCCACTTGGGAGCATTTGATTTGCAAATCACTAACATGGCGTTGCGCGGACTAAAGCCTAATATTATAGGAACGGCATTGTCGGACGAGCGATTGAATCAGTTGCTATTGAAGTATAGAAACGCACACGGGGCCATCGCCGTCGAACGCGGAAAAGAAAGCGTCAAACTTTTCAAGACTTTGAAATCCGGCGGGTCAATCGCGATTCTAATCGATCAGGACACGAAGGTGAAAAGTCGTTTTGTAAATTTCTTTGGAAAGCCCGCGGCCACACCGATCGGTGCTACTGTGATGGCGCTCAAATCGGGTTGTGCCGTCGTGCCAACGTACGTTTACCTCGATGAAAATTACAAACAGCAAATGCACATTTTGCCGGAGATTCCGCTAATCTACACGGGCGAAGATGAACAGGATTTGATCATCAACACGCAGAATTTTACGAGGTTCACGGAAGATGTGGTCCGACAGCATCCCGAGCAATGGGTATGGATGCACGAGCGCTGGAAGACGAGACCAGGGGAAGAGATTGAATAGAATTCGGTAATTCTGCGGACGGCCTACTTGGAAAAGTAACTGGAGGTTTTCGACAGGAAATAGAAATACGCGACCGCCACGAGCAGGACCACGTGCACCAACAATTCCGAAAGCGGGTGATAGAGACTCAGTATGACGTGATAAGAAATCCAACCCAGCAAAAGCCACCGCGCCCAATTCTTTCTACGAAGGGCAAACACACCACCAATAATTGCCAACAACCTTATCAGAAGGACCCAAAATGCTTCGCGAGAAACCGCAATCTGTTTCAGATCATCCGCATGGTAAATGACACCCACAACGCCGGCGATGATGAACAGGCAACTGAGAATAATGATTGGAATAGATTTGTGCATATGAACTCTGGGAACCGGATATTCCTTGCTATTTTTTGAAAATAAAATAGACGGCCAAAATCAAGAAAACGAAACCAATAAAATGGTTCAGCTTAAGGGTTTCATTTTTAAAGAAAATGACGGAGAAGAGAACGAATACCGACAGGGTAATCACCTCTTGAATTACCTTCAATTCGACCAGCGAAAAAGGCCCGCCATAGCTTTTGAAGCCAATCCGGTTGGCGGGCACCTGCAACGTATACTCGAACAGGGCGATTCCCCAGCTAATCAAAATTACCGAAACCAAAGAAAGGTTTTCACTCCACTTCATTTCCCTGAATTTCAAGTGACCGTACCAGGCGAATGTCATGAAGGTGTTGGAAAGGATGAGAAGTGCAATGGTCAGAAAAGCTTTCATAAAATAATTTTATACAGAGATCCAATAAGGCAAAAATATGCGTAATTAATCGAGCATAGAAATTCCGGAAAGGATGATTAAGTTTAAGAAATCCAGAAACCTCAACCCATGAAGACAACCGCAGTTAGCGCTCCCAAAACGAATTGGAGCCAGGTGTACAGTTTGCTTGCCCTGAATGCAGCCATCGTTATCAGTTGGATTGCCTATCATAATTACCAGCCCAAGGTTTTGGAGATTTTTCATTTCACAGAACTGAAGCTTTTCCTCATCATCGCGCAAGGCTTGATTTTAGTGCTCATTCCGCCGGTGGCAGGGGTGCTGGGTGATTTCATGATCAAAAAGAACGGAAACAGCCTCGTGGTGTTTACCGTGGGTGTAAGCGTGACGGCAATGGTATTTATGTTAGTAGCGTTTACCGTAGGAGCATCCTCTAGCATAAATTTAACGGCCGCACTTCCGTTCATGATCGTCGTTTGGCTGATTTCGATGAATGTGTTTCATAGCCCGGCCAATTCGATGTTGGAAATGTTTGCGCCTGCAAAAGATCTTCCCGCAGCAATGGCGCTCATTGTTTTGACCACCGAATTGCTCTCTGCTTTTGAACCTCTAATCATCGTGTTTGTCAACGAAATTGGACCAGTGGTGACCTTTGCTTTAGGCGGCGTTTTAATTATTGTCACGGGGTATTTCTTCCGTAAAACCACCAATATGGTAAAATTCGAGCGTGATTCTGAGGAAGCGACATCGAAGGAAAACCAGTACTTCAAAGTGTTGATTGCAGGCTTGAGCCTTGGCCTTGCTTCCGCGCTTATAAAAAATTACATGGCCGACTGGATGATTTCCAAAGCAAGTTTTCCTCTGCCGGATGACACATCGATTCTAGTTGCGGGCGTATTGATCATTTCGGCGGTAGGAGCTGTGCCTCTGGTGCGGTATATCAACAAACTCGGCGTAGCGACTAGCCTCGTCTACGGCTTGCTGGCCACTTTTGCCGCTCTGGCTTTGATCTATTTTATTCCGAACGGGGCGGCCATGGTGGTGCTGGGAATTGTGGTGGGCTTGAGTTTCAGCTTTGCGTCGGTGGCGGCATTCCCTTACGCCCTAAATCATTTGTCTCCACGTCATGTTACGTTGGGGGCAGGCGTATTCTTTGGAAGTGTAGAGGTCGCCGAGAGCATTATCAATTATCTTCAGGCTTAACGAAGTAAGAAGGTAGATGTAAGTATCAAGACAGGAAGGCCTAACGCTCGGCTCTTTTGTCTTGATACTTGTTTCTTTTGTCTATTTCACCAGTTTCTTATACTTGATTCGGTGCGGCTGGTCTTCGCCTAGGCGTTTCTTTTTATTCTCTTCATACTCGCTGAAGGTTCCTTCAAACCAATAGGCCTGAGAATCTCCTTCGAAGGCGAGGATATGTGTACACACACGATCCAAGAACCAACGGTCGTGAGAGATAATTACTGCACAGCCGCCAAAATTCTCAAGCGCTTCTTCGAGTGCACGAAGCGTGTTTACGTCAAGGTCGTTGGTAGGCTCATCAAGCAACAATAGATTTCCTCCTTGCTTCAATGCAATGGCCAAGTGCGCTCGGTTGCGCATACCGCCTGAAAGTTCTTTTACTTTCTTCTGCTGATCGGTGCCGCTGAAGTTGAATTTGCTGACATAGGCTCGAGCGTTAATTTCCTTTCCTCCGATCAAAATCAAATCATTGCCGCCCGTGATCGCTTGAAAGACGGTGTCCTCGGGATTCAAGTCATCATGCGATTGATCGACGTACGCGATCTTTACCGTTTCACCAACAGAAAAAGTGCCGGCATCCGGTTTTTCTTTGCCAATGATCATTTTGAAGAGCGTCGTCTTACCCGCACCGTTTGGCCCTATGATTCCCACTATTCCTGCCGGTGGAAGAATGAACGAAAGGTTTTCGTAGAGCAGCTTGTCGCCAAAACCCTTGGCAACACCGTTGGCTTCGATGACTTTATTGCCCAAGCGCGGGCCGGGTGGAATATACAGTTCCAATTTTTCTTCTTTTTCACGGCCTTCCTGACCGATCAATTTTTCGTAGGCGCTCAAGCGCGCCTTCCCCTTCGCTTGTCTTCCTTTCGGATTCATGCGTACCCACTCCAACTCCCGCTCCAGCGCTTTTTGTCGTTTGCTTTCTGTTTTTTCTTCTTGTGCCAAACGCTTTTGCTTTTGATCGAGCCAGCTAGAATAATTTCCTTTCCAGGGAATTCCTTCGCCCCGATCCAACTCCAAGATCCATCCGGCCACATTGTCGAGGAAATAACGATCGTGCGTGACAGCGATGATAGTGCCCTTGTATTGACGCAAATGTTCCTCAAGCCACAACACAGATTCGGCGTCCAGGTGGTTGGTAGGTTCGTCGAGCAATAAAACATCGGGCTCTTGCAAAAGGAGTCGGCAGAGTGCCACGCGTCTTTTTTCACCGCCCGACAAATACTCTACGTTTGCGTCGGGAGGAGGGCAGCGTAGTGCATCCATCGCGCGTTCCAATTTGTGATCTAACTCCCATGCGCCAATGGCATCCAATTTTTCCTGGATCTCGCCTTGCTTGGCAATGAGTTTTTCCATTTTATCCGGATTTTCGATCACGTCAGGATCAGCAAATTTTTCATTGATGGCTTCAAATTCTTTCAATAGCGCCACCGTGTCTTTGACGCCTTCTTCCACGATCTCCTTTACCGTTTTGGTTTTGTCAAGTTGTGGTTCCTGCTCCAACAACCCCACTGAATATCCTAAATCAGAAACTACCTCACCCTGATATTCTTTGTCTAGGCCCGCAATGATTCGCAAGAGCGATGACTTGCCCGAGCCATTGAGACCGAGCACGCCGATCTTGGCGCCATAAAAAAAAGAGAGATATATATTTTTCAGTACCTGCTTGTTGGGGGGATAGATCTTATTCACCCCTGCCATCGAGAAAATTATCTTTTCGTCTGCCATTTGGATTTAAATCGATTGAGGCGGCAAATATAACCTAGATTATCAATTAGAAAATTGGTGCCTGTTCGACGATTTTGAGGTGGTGATAAGTTTGAAATCAAGATAGAAAGTGAGGTTTTCAGCTAATTTGACTTAATCGTGCCCCTTAGCTCGCATCGGTTACTTTTTTTTCCGTTCGCCTATGGAGAGCGACTATTGATTATGTTCTAGGAAATTCTACTTTTGCGGGAAATTAAAAGGGCACTATGTATTGGACACTTGAATTGGCTTCTTATCTGGAAGACGCGCCTTGGCCAGCAACAAAAGATGAGCTGATCGATTTTTCGATCCGTTCGGGAGCACCACTTGAGGTGGTTGAAAACTTGCAGGAACTAGAGGATGACGGCCAGCCGTATGAAAGCATTGAGGAGATTTGGCCTGATTACCCAACGAAGGAAGACTTCTTCTTTAACGAAGACGAGTATTAAAAAATCAGAAACTGATTACAAAAAGGACTAAAGGGCAGATAAACTGCCCTTTTTTATTCTTTCGTTGGAACTATAGCAACGCGTTTAATGAAGAACTGACCTTACTTCTGACTTGAGCGAGCAATTCAAAGCCTAAGGCAAGAGTGATTGTCAATACTGTCAGAGCTGCGCCTCCGATGATAAATGCTATCCAAGCTATAACGGCAAAAACAGAGCAGCTTTTCTTGGATAAGAAATCCATTGTCCTTTCGTACATAAAAATTGATTGGTGTTTGTTTGTTTAGTTTTATAGACCCCATTGGCGCATCAATGGTTGGACGTCTATAGCACAAACTTGATACTAATCTTACTACTAAAGTAAGCTATTTAACCGGTTAAATTACTAGATCACCGCCTACCCCCTAGTGAGTACGTAGATTACGTAAACAGCTATCAACCAGTTGGTTAAAAAAGAATACCTGAACGATTATGCCCAATTCATTACAACCGGGTGGTTTTGGGAAAAGTACATTGCTGTCGAAATACCTAAGATTTCAATAAAGCTTCTGCCAGAATGAGGTCTTCGGGCCTGGTAATCTTTATGTTTCGATAGCTTCCTTCAAACAGAGAAATCTTGTGCCCCGATTTTTCCGCCACGCCTGCGTCATCTGTAAGACCAGGATCTTCTTTGATTTGGTATGCCTTTTTTATGAGCTGAACGTCGAACGTTTGAGGTGTTTGAATGAGGCGGTATAGAGATCGGTCAACTGCTTTAGTGTGGTCTTGATCTGTAACGCGAATGGACTCCTTCAATCGTACGGCCGCAATGGCCGACCCATGAACGGCGGCAAGCCTATACGATGCTCCGATCAAGTCGCTATTGACAAGCGGCCTTACACCATCATGAATCGCAACCAATCCATCGCCGCTTATTTTGTCAAGTCCATTCTTAACGGATTGAAACCGCGTATCGCCGCCTTTTTGCAAAATGACTGGCTCAGTAAAGGCAAATTCTTCACAGATCGAACTCCATGTGCTGAAGTCGTCCTCGGGAAGCACCAAAACAACTGTCAGTTTATCCGAATATTTAAAAAATGCCTCCAGGGTATAAAGCAAAATGGGTTTTCCATTTAGCCGAATGAATTGCTTCGCCAGATTTTTTTTCATGCGGGTGCCTTTACCGCCGGCGACAATGAGGGCATACTCTTTCTGAGTCATATCAATGAATCCGATTCAAGGTATAGACACCTTTCGACATTTTTATCACCAGAGGACCGGAGGGCGTCGTCATGACGCTTTCTCCAAACTTCAGCGTTGTCAAGATTGCGGGAGCTGCGTTTGGATCATTGGCATCATAACTAAGCACTTGGTTGGTCACTATCAATAACACGTGACTGCCTTCGGTTATCAGCCTTCCATAACTAAGCCACGGTCCTACTGGAAAGCTTTTGAATTTCTTGAGCGATCCATCCATTGGAGAAAGTGTGGCGAAGTTAAGGTGGTCGATTTTATGATCAAGATTTGTATTAACCGCACTATACCCATACCCTCCGAGCATGGCTCCTATTAGGATGCTACCGGCCGTTGACGCGATGGCACGAGTAGCATCGAGCTTCCAGCTTTCGCTAATTAAAACCACGTCGCCGTTTTGGTCGAATACGTTGCCCATGAGGTGCATGCGCCTTGTTGACAATCGTGCGGCTGAATCCACATTGTCAAATATTTTTTCGCCCGAGAGATTGAACATCGTCATAAAGAACTTCCCGTCTTTCGCGTTGTTTGACTCAAAGGCACTTCCTGCCAACATGAGTTCGGCACCGTTCGATGCAAAAACGGAGACTGCCCTGTAGCCTTTCCCCCGGTTGCCCAGTTCCACCGATTTAATTAATTGTCCTGTGCTCTTGTCAACAAAATGGATAGCATACGAATAACTCGTAGTGAATCCACTAGAAGAATATAGGGTAGATAAACCGATCAACAATTTTTCGGTCGTCTGGATTCGATTCATCGATGGAGCATTCGATGTCCACAATTCTCTCCCATCTTCCGTTCCAATAGCAAACAGTTTAGCGTTGTTCTGTGTGGAAGACGTAGGTAAGGACAGTTTGATCAACAGCATTTCGGGGTTACCGTTGTTGGGTACGAAAGACAATCGGAGGTTCTTCAGTTTTTTCACTCGTCTTTCAAAGTACCTGGAGATATCTGTCGGGGTTTTGTAAAAAGTGTATTGTTCTTTTCCAAAATGATCGGTGATCACGAAAACGATTTTCTCGCCCGAAGTTGTCTTAGAATAGAACGCATGAGTAATGAATTTTTCGTTGGAACACGATCCAAGCAGTGAGGCATTACCTTCAATCGAATAGTTGGCCGAATCGAATGGTTGAAGGTCGGCGCCTAAAAAAACTTTCCTGAACTCAGAATTGAGTTGTTTTTTGTCGCTGGTTTTAAACAGACAATATAGCCCATCACTATTGGGGACAATTTCTGCATTGCCTTTACCTTGATCGCGGAAAGAATAAGATTGCGCGTGCAATGAAAGCCCAATCGAGCAGGCAAAAGCAAGTAAAGAATATCTTGTGTACGATTGAATTGGAAGGTTCATGGCAACATCAATTGACCGACTCACCTCTATACTAAACGAGCAAAGCCATGATTGCTTGCCCTAACTATCTACTTAAAAAATCAATTAAACGATCAGCAAAGCGTCGCCGTATGTAAGGAACTTATATTTTTCCTTTTTGGCAATCTCATATGCTTTCATCACCTGATCGTAACCACCAAACGCAGCCGCCATCATGAGCAGTGTTGACTCCGGCTGTTGAAAATTGGTAACCATGGCACTGCAAATTTTGAAGTCGTAGGGAGGGAAGATAAAACGGTCTGTCCATCCATCGCGTTCTTTCAAACGGTTGTTGGCAGACACGGCCGACTCGAGCGAACGCATCGCGGTAGTGCCGACAGCGCAAACTTTGTTTTTGTTATCCAAAGCGGTATTCACTTTTTTCACCACTTCCGATCCAACGATGAAGTTCTCCGAATCCATCTTGTGTTTGGTGAGGTCTTCAACGTCAACGGCGCGGAAAGTGCCGAGGCCGATATGGAGGGTGATATAGCTCATATCTACGCCTTTTAGCTGCAGGCGTTTTACCAATTGCTTAGTAAAGTGCATACCGGCTGTGGGCGCGGAAACGGCCCCTTTATTTTTTGCGAAAATGGTTTGAAAGCGTTCCTTATCTGCAGGCTCTACTTTTCTTTTGATATACTTAGGAAGAGGGGTTTCTCCCAATGATTCCACGACCTTATCAAAAGCAACGGAATCGCCATCGAATAAAAAACGGATGGTACGTCCGCGAGAGGTAGTGTTGTCGATTACTTCTGCCACCAAGGTACCATCGCCGAAGTAGAGTTTGTTGCCCACGCGGATTTTGCGTGCAGGATCGACGAGCACATCCCACAAATGCATTTCGGCATTCAGCTCACGAAGCAAGAAAACTTCGATTTTGGCACCTGTCTTTTCCTTGCGCCCATACAAACGAGCAGGAAAAACCATGGTGTCGTTGGCCACCATCACATCGCCCTCATCAAAATAATTGACGATGTCCTTGAACACTTTATGTTCAATTTTTCCCGTGTTGCGGTGTAACACCATCATTCGGGCATCGTCTCTGTTTTCGGCTGGGTGCGTGGCGATGAGGCTGTTCGGCAAATCGAACTTGAATTCGGATAACTTCATAAGCTTACGGGCTTTGCCCCAAAAAGTAGGAGCGTTTAAATTTTTAAGGTCGCAAAAGTAGTTAAATGACGATGAACGCCAAAAATAATGGCGTTTTTAAGATTTGATCCTCTGGTGAGGTAAAATAGTTTGAATAAGCAACCAAAATGACCGCCGTTAGCGTTTAAAAGCCCATGCTCGCCCTGAAATTGATTGCTGAAAGCCTTGGTTTTGCCTGGAAGGCACTCAGGTCGAACCTTTTGCGCACTGTTTTATCGCTTTTGGGCGTCACGATCGGCATTTTTTCGATCATTGCCGTGCTCACGCTGGTGGATTCGCTCGAGCGCAATATCCGCGACAGCTTTAACTTCCTTGGCTCTAACGTTATTTACCTGGATAAGTGGCCTTTCACCGGAGGCAGCAGTCGCGACTGGTGGAAAGACTTTATCAAAAGACCGAACGTCTCCTACAATGAATACAAGTTTTTGAAGGCCAATTTGAAATCAGGAAGCCATGTCTGCATTTATGGCGTCACGAATAGTGTGACGGTGAAGGCAGGCAGCAACAGCATCAACCAGATTGGATTGCGCGGAGTGGCGCCTGATTTTGAGAACATCCGAGAGGTGAACGTGGAAAGAGGTCGCTATCTCACATCAGATGAAATTGAGGGTGGGAGAAATGTGGTGGTGATCGGGTTTGAGGTAGCCAAAGCTTTGTTTCCGAGAATTGATAATCCAATCGGTGAATTTGTGAAGATCAAAAACCTGCGCTACAAGATCGTGGGCGTGATGAAGAGGCAGGGAGAGAGTTTTTTAGGAGTAACAAGTGCCGATTTTGAATGCATGATTCCGTATGATTCGTTCCGCAAACTTTACCAGACAGGTACGGGGAGATGGGACGAGCTGGGGTCGCACATCGGCTTAAAAGGGTTTGACAGCGATTTTGGTCTGGTTCAACTCGAAAACGAAGTGAGGGGCTACATGCGCGTGAAGCGTGGACTTAAGCCGGCCCAAAAAGACAATTTTACTTTGAACAGACCTGAAGCTCTTGCAAATGCCATCTCCAGCGTTTTTGATGTACTGAGTACGGCAGGTTGGATCATCGGAGGATTCTCTATGCTGGTGGGCGGATTTGGAATTGCGAACATCATGTTTGTCTCGGTCAAAGAGCGCACAAGTATCATTGGCCTTCAAAAATCGTTGGGCGCAAAAAACTATTTCATTCTTTTCCAGTTCTTATTCGAGTCGGTGCTGTTGAGCATGATCGGTGGGCTGTCGGGCTTGGCGCTGGTGTGGCTTCTCACCTACGCTCCGTTCGGAAGCTTGGAAGTGGTCCTTTCCGTTCCTAATATTGTTCTTGGTTTAGGTGTTTCGTCAACCATTGGGTTGATTGCAGGGATAGTACCGGCAGCCGTGGCTGCGAGACTTGATCCCGTGATCGCCATCCGTGCTAATTAATAACCAATTGTTTAATGCTCGCACTGAAATTAATTGCTGAAAGTTTGTCCTTCGCGTGGAAGGCGCTTCGTTCCAATTTGCTACGCACCATCTTGTCGCTATTGGGCGTGACGATCGGGATTTTTTCAATCATTGCGGTACTTACGTTAGTCGACTCCCTTAAAAAGAACATCCTTGATAGCTTAAATTTTTTGGGATCGGATGTGATCTACATCCACAAGTGGCCATGGGGCGCCGGCGATCGGGGTCGAGATTGGTGGAAAGAATACATTAAGCGCCCTCAATCCTCGTTTGCTGAGTATCGCTTTTTGAAAAACAATCTTCAGACGGGGCAAGTGATAAGTATCTATGCGGACGAGGGGGGCAATGCTACGATCAAGGCGGGAAGCAACGGTATCAACAAGATTGAAGTAGACGGTGTTTCACTCGACTTTGAAAAACTATTCGAGTTCAACATTGAACACGGACGCTACTTGACGAGCGGCGAGATTGAGGGGGGGAGAAACGTGGTAGTGATAGGATATGAAGTGGCGAAGGCACTATATCCGAAGTTGGAAAACCCCGTGGGTGAGTATGTGAAAATAAAGAACCTGAAATTCAAGATCGTGGGCACGGTAAAACGTGAAGGGGAGAGCTTCATGGGTTTTACGAGCAAGGATTTTTCATGCTTCATTCCTTACGATGCGTTTAGGAAGATGTATCAGACGGGAACGGGGCGTTGGAACGAAATTGGTTCAGTGATTGGGATGAAAGGATATCCGGGCGATATCGGTCTAGTAGAATTGGAAAACGAAGCGCGCGGTCTGTTGAGGGTGAAAAGAGGCTTGAAGCCGGCACAGAAAGATAATTTCACGATGAATCGGCCGGAAGCAATAGCCAAATCCCTTGACGGCGTCTTTGATGTGCTCGGAATTGCAGGCTGGATTATTGGAGGGTTTTCTATGCTGGTGGGAGGGTTCGGTATTGCCAACATCATGTTTGTGTCAGTGAAAGAGCGCACGAGTATCATTGGGCTGCAGAAATCATTGGGGGCGAAGAATTATTTTGTGCTGTTCCAATTCTTATTTGAATCCATTTTCCTGAGCTTGATCGGCGGGTTTGCAGGTTTGTTTTTGGTTTGGCTTCTCACTTTCGCTCCCTTTGGAAGCATGCAAGTGACCATGTCGATCAAGAATATTATCCTGGGACTGGGTGTATCGTCAACCATTGGATTGGTGGCAGGGATAGTGCCGGCGGCCATGGCGGCAAGACTTGACCCAGTGATCGCGATTCGCGCTAATTAAGCTTGAGCGCTCATCACTTCTATTCGGAAAGTGGTGCCTACGTTCTCTTCAGAATTTTTCACGAAGATTCTCCCTTGGTGGTAAAGTTCGATGATTCGTTTGGCGAGTGTGAGGCCCAAACCCCAACCTCTTTTTTTTGTTGTGTAGCCCGGCTTAAAAACGTTCGCTATCATGGGCTTTGTCATTCCTTTTCCAGTGTCTGAAATATCGATCAACACTTTGTTGTCATTACCTCTGAGGATCTTGATGGCGATGGTTCCCGAGCTGCCGATGGCATCCACTGCATTTTTACAAAGATTCTCCAGCACCCATTCAAATAGGGGAGGATGCACCATGGCATGTATGGATTCAGACAAAGCGTACACCTCGATGTTGATTTTGGAGGAAACCCTCGGCTGCAAGTAGCTCACCACACGATTCACTAACTGATAGATGTTTTCGCTTTTAAGTGTTGGGCTTGAGCCAATACTTGAAAAACGCTCAGTAACCACTTGCAGTTTGCGAATGTCCTTGTCGAGTTCATCTACAATTCCTTTGCCTTTCAATTCGGGATCATCGCGAAGTACTTCGACCCATGCCATCAACGATGACAAAGGCGTGCCGAGCTGATGGGCAGTCTCTTTTGCTAGGCCCACCCAAACGCGGTTTTGTTCCGCTGTTCGAGAGTAGTTGAAGGCGAGGTAAGAAATGAACCCGAATATTGCCAACACAAAAAGCTGGATGTACGGATAAGCGGTGAGTTGCGTGAGTAAAAAAGAATTCTTGTAATAAATATATTGTTTTCCGTATACCTGCTGGGTGGTAGGATCCCGCAGCAAAACTTCGATAGGAGGATACGTTTTCTTCATATCGTCGAGCTCCCCTTGCAAGTGCGTTTTTTTTCTCGTGTCACTCCAGCTCGAATCGACGTCGACGTTGCGATACACCAAAATTTTACTGTCACTATCGGTATTGATGGTTGGGATAGAATTGTTTTTTTGAATGATCTCTTCGGTAATGAAAAGAATATCGTTGTCGGCCTGGTTGATGGAGTATTCCAATGCGCGAGCAAATAGTTTCACCTGATCGCGTTCACGGTCTTTGAGTCTTCCCACCAATACATCGGTGAAGTAAATCGATCCGGCACTGATAATAACGGATACGGCAAGGATAATCCATTTGAGATTGGTATTATCCTGATAGAATTCCATCGAAGGAAGGGGGGCCTTCATTCAGGTAAATTACGAATTTCAAACTACGAATTACGAGTGCAATGGATTTGACCGCTTGTAATTCGCGATTCTAACCTCGTCATTTAATTACTCGCTAATCATGAACCACTTGGCCATCACTTTCCAGTTCACTTTGGTACCGGTCATCAAAATGCCAACGCGGTAGATGCGTCCGGCGACCCAGGTGGTGAAAATGAAACCGGCGATGAGCATCACCATTGAAAGGGCCAACTGCCAAGCAGGGACATCAAACGCAATACGACCGACCATTGCCACAGGCGAGGTAAACGGAATCACCGACAGCCAGAAACTAACCGGGCCGTGCGGATCGCGAAGCACAAACATGAACAACCCGAAATACCCTATGAGCAATGGGAGTGTGATGGGAAATTGAAATTGCTGCGACTCTTGAATTGATTCCACCGCCGAGCCAACAGCTGCAAAGAGTGCTCCGTAAAGCAAATATCCTCCCAAGAAGTAGAACACGAACACAAACGCAATTTTCCCAAATGGGATCTCTCCAATGTTTGCAAGGAGTTCGTTCACCTGAACATTGGATTGCTGTTGCTGCATGGCTTGTTTTACATCTTCGTCCTGAATCTTTTTGGTGACTTCTTCCATTGCTTGTTTTTGTGGCATCTTCAGGCCGAAGTAACCCAGCACGCTAGACGACAAAAACGTAATCAGAACAATCCAAATCAAAAACTGAAGCACCCCGACGGCTGCAATTCCGACAATTTTGCCCAGCATCAGTTGGAACGGTTTTACAGAAGAGACGATGACCTCCACCACTTTCGAAGTTTTTTCGTCAATCACCCCTTGCATGATCTGAATGCCGTAGACCAGCACGAAAATGTAGATCATGATGCCAAGTATAAAGCCCATTCCGTAAAGGATACCCGAGTTGCTTGACTTTTCTTCTCCTGACTTGCTTAGATTGATTTGCTTGAGATTGATTTTGGTCTTCAGATTTTTGAGAACCTCTTTATCGATTTTGTATTCCTGAAGTTTTAAATCACGCACGCGGTCTTGTAAGATCGTTTCGAGGTCACCGATTTTTTCGATGCTGGGATTTTCTTGAGTGTAAATGACCAGGCCCTCTGGTTTGTTGATATCAAACTTGGGGACATATAGCAGCGCGAAATCTTTTGTTTCATTGTACGCTTTCTTAGCGTGCTCTAAAGCAACAAGCATCGGCACGAAATGAAAACGCTTTGTGTTTTTTGTGCTGTCCAAATTGAATTGGCCACTCTCGTCAAGAATCATCACTGTATCTGGCTTCGCTGATTCGGCTTCTTTTACCGCGACATAGATTAGTCCGCCTAAGATGCCGGGCACTAACAGTGGTACAAGAATCGTAGCAATCAGAAACGATTTTTTTCTCACTCGTATTAAAAACTCGCGCTGGATGATCAACCAAACTTTGTTCATAGATGTGAATGATAAATGATGTCAGTGAAATTAGGTACTAAGAACCGGTGTATTTTTACACTTCTTGCAAATGCTTTTTCAGTGCTTCGTCTCCGTCGCCTTTAACTAAGCTAATAAAGATGTCGGCCATAGTCGGCAGTTTTTCTTGAAAACTGTACACGTCCGTGATATCAATCAAATCGCGTATCAGTTGATTACCTTTAATGCTGCCTTTCGCTTGAATCGTCGATGAAAATAAATTGTCTTCGATGACCACTTGCCCCTTCAACTCATATTTTTCAGCTGCCAGATTAAAATGATTGCCACGGTGCTCTACGATGAATGTGTTAGAGCGGTATTGTTCTTTCACTTGTTTCTTCGGGCCTTCCAGAATTTTTTTCGATTTGTTGATCAAGGCAATATGATCGCAAAGCGACTCCACGGTTTCCATTCGGTGAGTTGAAAAAATAATCGTGCTGCCTTGTTCTTTCAATTCCAGAATTTTCTCGGTAATGAGTTGCGCGTTTACGGGATCAAAGCCAGAGAAAGGTTCGTCGAGGATAATCAACTTGGGCTCGTGCAGAACGGTGCTGATGAATTGTACCTTCTGCGCCATGCCTTTGCTAAGATCTTCTACTTTTTTATTCCACCAATCTTTGATGTCGAACTTTTCAAGCCAGATTTTGATCTTGGCCAAAGCGTCTTTTCGGCTGAGCCCTTTGAGCTGAGCGAGGTAAAGCAACTGGTCGCCCACTTTCATTTTCTTGTAAAGCCCTCGTTCTTCGGGGAGGTATCCAATTTGTTCTACGTGACCAGGCTTAAGCTTTTCGCCAAAGATGATAATCTCACCTTCATCATGATTGATGATCTGGTTGATAATTCGGATAAGTGTTGTTTTACCGGCGCCGTTTGGCCCCAGCAAGCCAAAAATGGTTTTTTCAGGGATAGTAATGGTGACCTTGTCAAGCGCTGTGTGCTGAGCATACCGCTTGGTCACGTCCTTGGCAATTAAAGCTTCCACGTGGTTGGGTTTGTGTGTGGCAAAAATAGGAATTCGCTCCGAAGTCCCTTTATGTTTGATGAATAGTTTTGACCACCCGTTTTAAAGGTTCACAAAACGTAACCAGTAAGAGTGATTGGAGTTCAACGGAGGTATTAATGTTCTTTGAAAACGATTTTGCCCATCGATACGTCAAGATCGAATGCCAATGCGTCTTTTGCGGTCTTTTTACTGTAGGCAGCGTTTGCAAATGTATTCTCGCCAATTTTTTTCAAGCTGTTGGACAAATGAATGCTGCATAACCACGAGTCGGAGATTTTTACCACTACGGGCACTTCGTTGGATGGAAGATAGATGATCAAGTTACCTGCACCAACACTCCCTTTGATTTTGTGCCCCATACTGGGTTTGTCACTGAAGTCGAGGAGCATGTTTCCAAAGCCAACGTCGGCAAGCATGTACTTGGAACGGGTAAGGTTCAATTGTCTTGCGGTGAGCGACCCCATGTCCACTTTGATGAAGAAAGTGTCCATGTCTACTTTGTTTTTCTCGCCGGTGCTATAAGAGATATTTACGTCGGCGCTGCCGGTGTTGATTTTGAGTTTGCTCACGGAAAGGCCGGCCAAATCTACGTTGGCGTTGCCCAAGCCGTAATCGAGGTCAAGGGAATAGGGAAGGTTCTCCGTCAAATACACCTTCCAGAACTTTTCATTGGGTTTTTCGTCCCCCCCAAAAACATGGTATTTGATTTTACGACCAACACCGCGCTCACTTTCTTGATCGAGTGCGAGCTTCACAATACACGTCTGGTCTTTGACTTCGTTGCTGAACGAATGCGAATATTCTTCGAGATTTTGATTGCTATAGATATTTAGCAATTCGTTGTTCTGCGTCGGGCGGATAAAGCAATTGCCCGTTTTGGCTTTCAAACAAAGCTCCACCTTCTTGCATTCTTCGTTCTTTTCAACGGTGAACTGCTTCTTTACCTGCGCAAGGCTATCCAACCCCACAAGCTTTCCCACAAAGATCAATATTACTGCTCTCCACATACGGCAATCTTACGCTTAGGCTCCGATTAAAGTTGTTTCGATGTAAGGAAGGTTAAGTTTTCGTAAAAAAATATACCCGTAATAGGGCTTATACGAGTTTGATTCTGAAAGGTTTCCGTGAGGAATTAAATGTACGGGGGCGGTTAAGGGAACCGGCACCCTATAAATCGACCACAAAGGAGCCGATTGGTCTATCCGAAATACTCCTTCATCCGTTCAAAGAACCCCTTCTCGTCGGAGTCCGGTTGAGGGGCGAAGTTTGCTGATGCACGGAGCGATTCGAGTTTCGTTTTCTCCTCTGGCGTCAACTTTTTCGGAGTCCAAACATTGACATAAATCAGTTGGTCGCCATGGCCGTAGCCGTTGATGTCTTTTACACCCTTCCCTCGGAGGCGAAGGATTTTACCGCTCTGGGTGCCTGGTTCAATTTTCAGGCGGACCTTTCCGCCTATGGATGGTACTTCTACAGAGGTTCCTAAAGCGGCATCAATAAAGCTAATGTAAAGGTCATACACGACGTTATTGCCGTCGCGCTTCAGCTGGGTGTCTTCAATTTCCTCGATGAGTATGAGCAAGTCACCGGGCACTCCACCGCCAGGTGCATCATTTCCCTTGCCAGACATTGACAACTGCATGCCATCCGCAACACCGGCGGGGATTTTTACGCTGAGGGTATCTTCTTTAGAAACGAGGCCTGAGTTATCAACTCCTGGAGGACGCTTGTCTATGATTTGTCCCGCTCCTCCACAAGTAGGACAGGTCGTAGTAGAGACCATTTGCCCCAACATGGTGTTCACCACCTTGCGCACTTGCCCTTGTCCGTTGCACGTATTACAATTCTTATAGGTAACTCCTTCGGCTTGTACGAGCCGGCTTACTTTTATTTTTTTTTCAACGCCATTGGAAATTTCCTCGAGCGTCAACTTCAATTTGATGCGAAGGTTTGAGCCTTTGCGGCCACGGGAGCGACCGCCTCCGCCGAAGAAACTGTCAAAACCACTTCCGCCGAAAATGTCTCCAAATTGGCTGAAGATGTCTTCCATGTTCATTTCGTGCCCTTGGAATCCACCGCCGCCGCCTGGACGGGCATGACCAAAACGATCATATTGCGCGCGTTTCTGCTGATCGCTCAAAACTTCATAGGCTTCTGCTGCTTCCTTGAATTTTTCTTCCGCTTCCTTATTGCCGGGATTTTTGTCAGGGTGAAATTGGATCGCGGTTTTGCGATATGCCTTTTTGATTTCCTCTGCGGAAGCTGTTTTGCTTACACCAAGTATTTCGTAGTAATCGCGCTTCGTTGACATTTTTATTGGCTAATTAATAATCGATCATTGACTAGTTTCCAACGACTACTTTTGCGAAACGGATCACCTTATCGTTCAGCAAATACCCTTTCTCTACTACATCAATTACTTTTCCTTTCAATTTTTCTTCGGGTGCTGGGATTTGCGTGATGGCTTCATGAGAATCAGTGTTGAATTCAGAACCTCTTTCAATCTCCATCGCCTTCACATTGTACTGGTCCAATACTTTTTTGAATTTATTGTGGATAAGGAGAAGGCCTTCGGACTCTTTATCATTTTTTTCCTTGAACACTTTTTCGGCACGTTCAAAGTCATCGACTACTTGAAGCAATGACTTCAATAGCTGTTCGTTAGCGGAAGAAATTAATTCAAGCCTTTCTTTGGCATTGCGTCTGCGGAAGTTATCAAACTCGGCATAGAGACGCACGTATTTGTCTTTGGCTTCTGCCAATTCGTCTTGCAATTTTTTCAACGGATCAACTTGAGGTTGCTTTTTACCATCGGCGGTTGCTTCGGGGCTTTGAAGAGGGGTACCCTCTGGCATTGATTCTTCGTGTTTTTCCAACTCTGGCTCTGAATGCACACTATTTTCCATTGATTGAATGCTTAATTAAAGCGCAAATAGACAAGAATTTTGCCAAGAAGAGAAATGTGACATGATGTCCAGGGTGGCGGGTTGTAGGGGTTTGAAAGGCCCCGTATATAAAATCAATGAAGCTCACGCCAGATTAGATCCTTAAGTTCTACAAGTCCTTGGTTAGTAAGCGAGGAGATGAAAACGAAAGGAATATTTTTTGGGACTTCTTTTTTTAGTTCTGCCTTGAGTTCTTCGTCCAGCATATCGCTTTTGGAGATGGCCAATAATCTCTTTTTGTCGAGGAGTTCTGGGTTATATTTTTTCAGTTCGTTTAACAAGATTTCGAATTCTGCTTTGATGTCTTTGGCGTCGGCCGGCACCAGAAACAGCAGTAGTGAATTTCTTTCAATGTGTTTTAAGAAGCGAATGCCGAGTCCTTTCCCTTCTGCAGCTCCTTCGATAATTCCGGGGATGTCGGCCATGACAAAACTTTTATCGTCACGATAGGGTACTACGCCCAGGTTAGGTGTCAGTGTGGTGAACGCGTAGTCTGCAATTTTAGGCTTTGCAGCAGAGACTACTGACAGCAAAGTTGATTTACCTGCGTTTGGAAAACCCACGAGGCCTACGTCGGCTAAAAGTCGAAGTTCGAGCACCATCCATTCCTCCACGCCGGGCTCGCCGGGTTGAGCATGCTGCGGGGCTTGATTGGTGGGTGTTGCAAAAAAGGCATTTCCTTTTCCTCCTCGGCCACCGGGTGAGAGAATTAGTTCCTGCCCATCTTCGGTGATCTCGCCGACGATTTCCTCCGTGTCAAATCTTTTGGCGACTGTGCCAAGCGGTACTTCCAATATTTCGTCTTTTCCGGCTGCTCCTGTTCTGTTTTGCCCTTCGCCGCTTTTGCCCGATTCGGCGATGATGTGCTTGCGGTATTTCAAATGCAGCAATGTCCAGAGCTGCGAGTTGCCGCGAAGGATTACATTTCCACCACGTCCGCCGTCACCTCCGTCGGGGCCACCTTTGTCGATGAATTTTTCACGATGAAAATGCAAGCAACCGGCGCCTCCATTGCCGGAGCGCGAATGAAATTTTACATAGTCGATGAAATTGGGCGAGGACATTGTAGTTGTTCGTTGTTGGTAGTTCGTTCCTTGTTTGTTAGCCTTCCACTCTGAAACAACTGATAACCTACAATGATTATTTCTTGTCGATTACTTTGCAAATGTTGCTGAAAATATCATCGATTGCACCTATGCCGTGCACAGTGTTCAGTCGATTTTGTTTTTCATAATAAGGAAGTACGTGCACGGTCTTTGTGAAATATTCGGTCACGCGTTTGTTTAATTTTTCTTCTTCGTCGTCAGCGCGATTTTCAGTTGTTCTTCGCTTGGCAATTCGAGCACGCAATTCGGCTTCGTTCACGTCCAATGCAACTACAAAATGGATGGCGGAGGCATTGTCTTTCATGAATTTGTCGAGCGCTTCGGCTTGAGGCACTGTGCGCGGGAAACCGTCGAACAAAAATCCTTTTGCTTGTGGATTTTTGTCGAGCTCCTCTTTTAACATGGCGATCGTTATCTCATCGGGCACGAGCGCACCACTGTTCATGATCTCTTTTACTCGTTTACCCAGCGGCGTGTCGTTTTTGGTGTGCCAGCGAAACAAGTCGCCGGTAGAAATATGAACGAAGCCGTACTTTTTAATGAGTTTTTCGCTTTGGGTTCCTTTGCCTGCGCCAGGAGGGCCGAACAGTACAAGATTGATCATTTTTTACGCCTTTTAGTTTTTTTAAAAAGGGAAGCAAGATATAATCAATTCGTTAATTCGCCAATCTGCGGGATGCTATTCTTGCTGAACTCAATACGAGTCATCAAGTGCAAACGTATTCTTGCGTGATTTCCACTGGCCGTTAGTGAAATCCGGGAATTCAACATTAGCTCCCCCTTGGGCTATTGATTTTTCTGAAAGCGGTGTGATTGCGCTCCATGTCACCGCGTCATATACATCTTGAGGTGTGTTTGTTTTTCTTTTCACCGACTCAATAAAAGCATTGATCACAAACCAGTCCATTCCGCCATGGCCGGCGCCGGCAGCATCGTTTCCATATTTTCTCCAGAGTGGATGGTCATATTTATCAAGCCAAGTTTTGGCCTCTTCCCATTGGTGTGGTCTGGCACTTTGTCCTTCGATGTAAATGGATTTGTTCACATCCATCCAAATTCCTTTGGTGCCTTGAACGCGGAACCCTAAGGAGTATGGCCGCGGTAGGTTCGTGTCGTGTTGGAGCAAGATGGTTTCTTCATTGGCTGTGCGGATCATGGTCGTCACAATGTCACCAAGCTTAAAATTCACTTTAGTGTTAGGATGGTTTTCACCACCTAGTTTGACGATGTACTCGTGCAGCCCCCTGGTCTTCGTTGAATAGGAAACAAGTTGTGTAAACCGGTTGCCCCGATTGATGTTGGTCATCATTGCGATAGGCCCGATGCCATGGGTAGGATATAAATCGCCGTTGCGCGTCACTGAATGTTGTGTGCGCCACTGTGCTTCTGAAAAACCTTTTTCGTTGAATTCCACCCCGTGGCCGTAGGTATGTTTCCCGTCGTTGAATTTTACTTCGCGCAAGTCGTGCTGATAGCCGCCTTGCAAATGAATCATTTCTCCAAGAATATTTTGACGGACCATATTCATGACGGCCATCACATCTCGTCTGTAACAGACGTTCTCGAGCATCATCAATGGCATGCCTGTTTTTTCAGAGGTCTTCACCAATTCCCAACATTCATCCATGGTCATTCCAACGATCACTTCGCAGCCCACGTATTTTTTTGCGTTCATGGCGTCAAGGCACATGCGTGTGTGCCATTCCCCTGGTGTAGCGATGATCACGGCATCGATGTCTTTGTTCTCAAGCAATTTCTTGTAGCCCTGTGGCCCATCGATGATGATTTGTGGTTTTGGCTTCCCCGAATTCGCCACCACGCCAAGGCTCATATCTATCATGCGTTGCTGAACATCACAGATGGCAACTACTTCAACATCATCGCGGTCGAGGGCGAGTTCCAGGTGGTTTTGTCCGCGAGCGCCCACACCGATAAATCCTAACCTGACTTTGTTATCTGCGGATTTGGAAAAAACATGCGAAGGAAGGATAGTGAGCGCCGTGCCTGCCAAGGTGGTGGCTTTAAGGAAGTCTCTTCTGGTTGACATTGTCAGTTGATTTGGGTGAACCGTAAAGTTAATGGCACATCATTCATATCAAAAACAAAAGGCTTCCGATGGGAAGCCTTTTGTTTAAGAGCGACTAACTAGCGTTAATCGAAATGTTTTTTACTGATTTGGACCTTTCTTCATGTTGATTTTCGCAAGGGCAGCGTCTTTCGTGATTTTGCCTGATGAATAATCTTTGAGCACCGAGTTGGGCACTGACAGCTCAAGAGATGAAGGGATATCACAACCCCTGCAGCGTGTCATAGTGATATCGAAGGTCAATGTTTCATTGTCTTTCAAACTTTTAACAGTGCGACCATATTCGAGAAAATCTTCTTTAATATTCTTCTCAAAAACGGGATACAGCTCTTTCACTTTTTTATCGCGGGTCTCTTGGTCTACTTCGTCGAGGTGCAATGTGGGCATGGTGTAGATGGCTTCAAATCCGTCGATCTGGTTGCTGGCAAATACCTGCATGTGATACACGGCGCCATAATCTTTCAGTTTTTCATAGTAGATATTTTCATCGCTGAAAAACGTTTTCGAAAGGTCACGGCTGTAGAGGCGGTTGAAGATACTTGAAAGCAACTCTAAGTCGGGTTGAAGTTCATCGCTTACCTCGCTGTTCACGACATGGATCTTGCTCATCAACTGATCGCGGGTCAATTTTCCTTGACGGAATTGATTGACATCGGCCTTCGAACCTTCCACCGAAATGACGGTTTGTCTTCGCTCATTATTGCCTGCCATCTTCCATACCATCGCAAAATTCCGGTTTTCTCCCCGATTGGTGACAATGATTTTCTCATTGGGCTGAAGCTGAGTCAGCAAGTCGCCATAATCGGCTATGAAATTTTTGGCGGCGGCGATAATGTTTTCATTGAAGGCATTTCGAGAACTGTCAGAATTGGCGGTCTCGGCGCGGCCAGCAACTTTGGTTCTTGCTTTGCCTGATGACCTCTTCATATCTTGCCTCGCTCTGTCTTCATTTGTGCTGTAAGAATAGCTGTACGACTTCATTGGCCTAGGCGCGTCGCCTGCGATCATTGGCTCGGGCGGGAAGTCGACCGCGTAATTATCACTGCCTGTAACCCACACGAAGTTTCCCAGGAACTCGCTGTTGGGTAATCGAAACGTAACACCATATCCTGGCAGATAACTTCCTTCCACTTCGTACGGGAAGAAGTTGCGTTTGCCCATTTGTTGTTTGATGAGTGTGCTCAATATATTTTCGGCCACCTCGATGTCGCGTTGCATGCGTTCATCATCCACTTTGTTTTGTGCGAAGGCGAGCGTACTCACTAACATCACCCACACGATCAACATCTTTTTCATAACTCTGTTTTTAAAATTTTAATAGTTGTTTTTACTTCTGTTGGGACTGGCGATCAAGCTGGTAAGAATTTGCTCGGTCTCCTGTTTAAACTGATTGTTGTTTTTTTCATAATACTTCATCTGACTTTCTACCAACTGCAAGTCTTGCTTACGCTGTTCTTGCAGATAGCCCGAAAAATCGGTGAGCAGACTTTCCATGTACTTTTTTTGCTCTGTGCTGGAAAGTTGGAAGTAGTCTTTCATTAATTTTAGATTCTGCTCTTGTAAACCCGCCACGAAAGCTTGAACCTGCTCGCGGCTCGCCAGAGAGGCGTTTTTCGCGAGAACATCCATTTTACGTGAATTCATGTCGACTAAAGACTGCATCAGTCGCTTTTCGTCTTCTTCTTTCAGGGTTTGCTGTTTCTCATTGTTTGACGCCAGTGAGGCAGAAATCATTTCCCTTACTTTTTCTTCGGTCAACGAATTTGCCGGCACGGGCTCTACTACTTTTTTGTTCCCGAAGCTGATTTTCAGTTCCCCTTTGGAATAGCTGATTTCAGGGCCGAGGATTTTGCCGGCCACAAGCAGAAAAACAATAGACGCTGCAATGCCAATGCTGATTTTGAAATAAGACGACTGCCACAATGAGCGTACGTTGGAATCGTCTACAAAAACAGGTGGAGCGATTACTTCTTTGTCTTGCGCAAAGCTCATCATGTCGCGCACGTCACCCAGCGCTCGCCATTTGGCAAGTTCCTCGGGGTGCTGCTGAAAGTAATTTTCCAGTTTTGTTTTTTCCTTGTCGCTGAGCTCGTCATACAGGTACGAGATCAACGTACTCTCATCGGGCTTATAGTTCATAACCAATGTTTTCTTTCGTTATCTGTTTCTGCTCCAGGATTTTTTTCAATCCATCCAATCCATAGTACATCCTTGACTTCACCGTATTTTCGGAGATATTCAGTGCCTCAGCGATTTCGCGGAACTTTAGTCCTTCGTATTCTTTCATAATCACTACTTCACGTTGTTCCGGATTTAGCTCCATCAAACATTTCTGCAACAAATCACTCAACTCCGAATGCCTCAGTTGACGTTCTGGATTTTCGTGCCGCTGATGACTTTCCTCCCAGTAGTAACTCTCCTCGCCATCCCCTGGGTTTAGGTCGTTCAGTGAAAAAGACCTGCTCGCTTTTTTCTTTCTCGTCTCCTCTCGGCAATAATTCACCGCGATGGTGTAGAGCCATGACTTGAACCGTGTTACTTCTTGCAGTCCCGCCAAGTTCTTGTGCATGCTGATGAATGTTTTCTGCGCCACTTCCATCGCCAAGTCGTGATCGAAGAAGAACTTGTAGCTGAAATTGTAGATGCGCTTGTACCAGAGCTGCACCAACTTTCCTTGTGCGTTCTTGTCCCCTTCGCGGGCACGGGCGATAAGGGCATCGGAATGCATCATGGCAATGTCGAGGAGGGTTTCAGCCACAAAATCGAGTGTTCAGGTGGTTTTCTGCTATAAAGATGGGGGATCGGCCGAAAAAGTTTTAGTCATCTCTCGCATTTTTCCATGTTTTAAACGTTGATCGGAAATGGTCGAAAACGAGCAGTTTTGAAACCTTTTTGAGCCGGGTGAGTATTGTTAAGAACACAAACCCTTCCACCATGGTCCGCAATCTCCTCACTACCGCTTGGCGCAGTCTTATTAAGCACAAGTTTTTTTCTTCACTCAATATTATCGGCCTCGCTGTAGGCATGGCTGTTTTTCTGATGATTGCACAGTACGTTCACTTTGAGCGTAGCTATGAGGACTTCATTCCCAATGCGGACAACATCTATCGCGTAAAATTGGAGACGTATATGAATAACCAGTTGATCATGTCGAGCGCCGAAAATTATCCCGGTGTCGGCCCGGCCTTGAAAAATGAATTCCCGGAGGTCACCGGTTTTGCGCGTCTCTATAACATGGGCTATAAAAACAACATCGTTATTACGAATGAGGACGCGCAGCCAAGCCCGATCGCGTTCAAACAACGCAGATTTTTATACGCGGATTCTTCTTTCCTTCCACTGATGGGTTATACCATGATTGCCGGTGACGCTAGAACGGCACTGTCGCATCCATTCAACGCAGTGATTTCAGAAAAATATGCGCACATGTATTTTGGTAATGAAGACCCGATCGGGAAATCGCTGCGGCTTCAGGATGATGACTTTATCAACGAATTGGTGAAGGTCACTGGCGTGGTCAAAGACATCCCGTCAAATACCCATTTGAAATTCGATGTATTGTTTTCGTACAAAACTCTTTTTGCCCGTGGCGACTGGGCAATAAAAAGATACGATCAAGGTTGGCGACGCAAGGACATGTACACGTTTATCCGTCTGCAGCCCAATGCAAACGCAAAGCAGCTCGAGTCAAAATTCCCAGCAATTGTCGCGAAGTACAAACCCGAAAACAAGCAACAAAATCAAGTTGATATTTTGACACTTCAGCAATTAAAGTCCATACACCTCAATTCCAATCTGGCCGAAGAGGTGGAGACCAATGGAGACGGACGTATCGTTAGTTTCCTTTCGTTGATCGGTTTGTTTGTTTTGATCATTGCCTGGATCAACTATGTGAATCTCTCCACCGCCAAAGCCATGGAACGCGCCAAGGAGGTGGGGGTGCGCAAAGTGATGGGCGCTTTCAAAGCTCAATTGATCCAACAGTTTTTTGTTGAGTCGGGGCTGATCAATTTGCTGTCGCTAGTCATCGCATTTGCTTTAGTGACGTTGGTGATGCCTTATTTCAATTCACTTTCAGGATTGTCACTCAATGTCAGCTATTTATTTAAGGATTGGTTTTTGGTTTTGACCGCTTCCCTTTGGTTGATGGGTACAACACTCTCTGGATTTTATCCCGCCATTGTGCTTTCGTCTTTCAAACCTGTGGTCGTATTGAAGGGTAAACTGAAGAACAGCCTGAGTGGAATTTTCCTTCGGAAGGCTTTGGTGGTTTGTCAATTCATTGCGTCGGTGGCACTGATCGCAGGAACGTTCATCGTTTACGATCAATTACATTTCATGATGAACCAAGACCTCGGCGTAAACATCGATCAGGTGCTCGTGGTTGATCGGCCGGGTATAGCGCCCAAAGACCGCAAAGCTTTTAACTCGACCATCGATGTTTTTCGAGATGAGTTGAAAAAGGATCCCACCATACAAGGCGTTACAGCTTCGGCAACAATTCCGGGCAAACAACGGGAATATAAAGCGGGCGTGAAAAAATATGGATCTTCAGACGATCAGTTGGTGACCGTAAAGTTCAACAGCATGGACTACGACTTTATCGATGTCTTCAAGATGAAATTGGTTGCGGGCCGGGCGTTCTCTGAAAATTTTGTGAAAGATCAAGATACAACCGCCATTATCACTGAATCCACGTCGCGGCTTTTGGGTTTCAAGAAGCCGGAGGAAGCCATTGGCCAAACGCTGGCCATTCCCGATTTCCAATGGAATCCCATCATCGTGGGCGTGGTGAACGACTATCATCAGGTATCATTCAAGAAGCCACTGGATCCGAGCATTTTCTTTTGCTCGAAATATGGCGGAGAATTTTATTCGATGCGCATTACAACAAGTTCTTTGGCAAGAACCATCGAACAGGTGAAGCTTTCTTGGGAAAAAGCGTTTCCGGGCAACCCCTTCGAATATTTTTTCCTCGACGATTATTTCAATCGACAGTACGAGAACGAGCGGAAGTTCGGAAACCTGTTTTTGACGTTCTCCGCACTTGCTGTGTTGGTTGGTTGCCTGGGATTGTTTGGACTTTCGGCCTACACGGCCACACAGCGCACCAAGGAAATTGGCATTCGCAAAGTGCTGGGCTCCTCAGAGCAGGGAATTTTTTACCTCCTGTCGCAAGAGTATTTGAAACTCGTTGGGCTTGCCATTCTCATCGCTTCGCCGCTGGTATGGTGGATCATGAACGGTTGGATGCAAAATTTTGCTTATCGAACCAGTATCTCTGTCTCCATTTTTGCCATCGCGGGAGTTTTGGTATTGATCGTGGCCCTAGTTACCGTGAGTTACCAAACGTTGCGGGCAGCCCGGATCAAACCCGTTGACTCATTGAGATACGAATAAGTCTGGATGCCTGCCCGATCCCTAGATGCTTGATCGGGATTCGGGAGATTTCCATCGTTAAAATCGAAGTTGAGCACTGAACATCAAGGATTTAGTACCCATGATCGAGTTTCGAGTACCTGATATCGGGTATTGAATACATGTTATCGAGTAACGTGAACCCAATATCGAGTAACGTGAACCCAATATCGAGTAACGTGAACCCGATATCGAGTAACGTGAACCCGTTATCGAGTAACGTGAACCCAATATCGAGTAACGTGAACCCGTTATCGAGTAACGTGAACCCGTTATCGATTTCGGAGTATCCAGAACCGAGTATCACTATCTTTGTTCTTCCCACAACGAACTAACATTCAGGCCCTCCTAGATTATATCGCAAAATACGTCCCGCTCACCGACGATGAGCAAAAGGCGCTTTTGTTAAAAGTGAAGACGAGGAAGTTCATGAAAGGTCAATATGTAGTTCAGCAAGGCGACGTATGCAAGTATGAAAACTTTGTACTCTCCGGTTGCCTAAAAACATTTTACGTCGATCCAGAAGGGCAAGAGCACATTGTGATGTTTGCGATTGAAGATTGGTGGACCTCGGACTTGGGAAGCTTCATCAATCAAGCGCCCGCTGACTTCAACGTGCAGTGCTTGGAAAATTCGGAAGTGGCGCAAATATCATTTGAGGATCTGGAAAAGCTTTATTTGGAAATACCCCAACTCGAACGTTTTTTCAGGATCATCATTCAGAAAGGATTTGCTTCGTCGTTGAAAAGAATCGTCAACAATTTTGCCTTGCCGGCAAAAGAACGATACTTAAAATTTAGAGTACAGTATCCGCAAATCGAACAGCGCGTTCCGCAATACATGATCGCCTCCTATCTTGGAATGACAAAGGAATTCTTGAGCAAAATCAGAAGCCAGCTCATCGATGAGCAATCTTGACTTCCCGTCGCGGCGCTAGCATCATAGTCAGTATGAATTAATCTGGTTTAATATCCTTTTTTAAGCCAGTTCATTTCCCTCGCCATCTGAAGGGCAGACCTTTGTGTTCAACGAAAGACAAAATAAGTATGACACTCTTTGAAAAAATCAACGACTTGAATGACTTGGTTTTGCAAGGCAAAGCTTTAGACGCATTCGAAAAATATTATCACGAAGACGTGGTAATGCAGGAAAATGAAAGTGAACCGACTTTGGGTAAAGATGCGAACCGCGAACGTGAGAAAGATTTTTTTGCATCCATCACAGAGTTTAGGGGAGCCAAGCCAGTGCACGTTACCGTTGGGGAAGGCGTCACGATGGTGCAGTGGCTCTACGACTACACGCACAAGGATTGGGGCGTGAGAAATTACAAGCAGGTTTCTGTTCAACAATGGCGGGATGGTCAAATCGTCAGAGAGCAGTTCTTTTATGGAAACTAATTTTTCAAAAATGAAAAAGTTGTTTGAAACAAATAGTGATTGGACTGGCCTGATTACACGGTTAACGATCGGAATAATTCTATTTCCGCACGGAGCACAAAAGATGCTGGGGTGGTTTGGCGGCTATGGATTCAGTGGCACGATGGGTTTCTTCACCGGCGCACTTCATCTTCCATGGATGGTCGGATTGATGGTGATTCTGATAGAATTTATCGGCTCCATATCGTTGATAGCTGGCTTCGCAAGCAGATTTTGGGCTTCTTTGATCATTGTACTAATGGTTGGAATAATCATCACGTCTCACGTAGGCAATGGTTTTTTCATGAACTGGTTGGGTAATCAAAAAGGAGAAGGTTTTGAATACCATCTGTTGGTGATCGGACTGGCGCTATCCGGCGTTCTGATTGGGAGCGGGAGATTTTCGATGGACAGGCTTCTCATGCGAAAGTAGTTCTGAGTTCTTGATTAAGTATTAATTTGGTGATCCGTAACTGGCCTAATCAACGAATCACTGGATTAATACTATGTATTTGAAAAATGATTTCTGTTCTTTGGTGACCTGCTGTTTGGTGTGTTCGGTTTTTTTGTCGGCCTGCCGTTCTTCAACACTCCATTCAGATCAATCGGTGGTGATTCGAGTGGATACATTTTCGATTCTGTCAAAAGTGAAACTCGAGCTGACAAAACAATATTGCGAAGAGAACTATGGTGAGCAAACTTACCGATTAGCATCGCCCAAGATGATTGTCGTTCACTATACGGTCATTCCAACGCTCGACAAAACATTAAATTACTTTAAACGAGATTCAATCGAAGGGGCGAGAACTATTAGCCGATTCAGCGCACTGAATGTGGGTATTCACTATGTAGTTGATCGCGACGGGAAAATTTACAATCTCCTGCCCGATAACATTGTGGCACGGCATGTGATCGGGTTCAATCATGTAGCTTTGGGAATAGAGAACGTAGCCAAAGATTCTACGGATCTAACGGACCTGCAGCTGAAAAGCAACGTTGCGCTCATCCGTTTTTTGAGGAGGAAGTATTCGACCATTCAATATTTGATCGGCCACGAAGAATACAACAATGCTGCACTACCCCACTACAAATTGTATCGCGCTCTAAACGAAAAATATGCTGCTCATGACAAGTCCGATCCCGGTCCTTGGTTTATGAAGAAAATACGCAGAGAACTCCTGGCAGAGCGACTTAACTTTGAGAATTAGAAGATCAAAGTTGGTTAGTCTTTTATCTTTGCGGTTGAAATGAAAAAACTGATTTCTGTTTTAGTCCGCTTTGTGCCGCGCAAATATTTGCAACTTTTCACGGGCGTGGGGTTGAAAGTAGTGGGAGTGTTTTACGCCGGTGATAAGGTGTATTGTGCGATTTGTGATCATCGGTATAAAAAATTTCTTCCTTATGGCAGGATCAATGCCCGAGAAAATGCCCTTTGCCCGCATTGTTTAAGCCTTGAACGTCACCGATTGATGTGGCTATATTTGAAAGACGAGACCAATTTTTTTTCATCGAAACTGGACGTGCTGCATTTCGCTCCTGAGCCCTGTTTTATCTCCCGATTTGAAAAGCTGCATGGGGAAAAATACATCACGGCAGACATTGAATCGCCATTGGCCAAAGTGAAGATGGATATCCACCAAATCCCATTTCCAGAAAACCATTTTGACATTGTGCTGTGCAACCACGTGCTGGAGCATGTGAAAGACGACATCCAAGCAATGCGGGAAATTCGCCGTGTGCTAAAACCAGGCGGTTGGGCAATTTTGCAAGTTCCCTTCTTCAGCCCCATTCCAGAAAAAACATTTCATGACGATGCGATAACGGACAAACGGCAACGAGAAAAAATCTTCGGCCAAGATGACCATGTGCGGAAGTATGGACAAGATTATACCGAACGCATTGCGCAAAGTGGGCTCAGACCTTCAGAAGAAAAATTCTCTGAAACGTTCACGAAGGAAGAAGCCTATCATTTAGGGGTGAGCCGCTCAGAGGTAATTTACAAAGCGGTCAAGGCTTAAAGTTGCGCACAAATACCGCAGGCTTCAGGTGGCAAGCCTCAAGCTTTTACTTGAAAAGCCTGCCGCTCGCGGCCTGAAGCCTGCAGCTAAAATTTTAAAAAAAAGAAATTATTTAGGAAGCTTATCCAGCACGTCCATTACTTCTTTCACATGCTTGCGGCTCGTCTCAAGAAGTGCTTTCTCTGCACTGTTCAACTCCAATTCGATCACTTTCTCCACGCCGTTTTTGCCAAGGATTACAGGAACGCCGAGGTAGCAGTCTTTGATTCCGTATTCACCGTCCAGGCGCATGCAGACAGGGAGGACTCTGCGTTGGTTCTTAACGATGCTTTCCACCATCTGAGCAGCAGCGGAACCTGGTGCATACCACGCTGAAGTGCCCATCAATTTTACCAATTCACCACCACCCACTTTCGTGCGCTCGATGATGGCATCCAACTTGTCTTTGGCGATGAGCTCGGTAACCGGGATTCCAGCCACCGTTGTATAGCGAGGGAGAGGAACCATCGTATCACCGTGGCCACCGAGCAGCATCGCTTGAATGTCTTTTGGTGAAATGTTCAATGCCTCCGCCAGGAACGCGCGATAGCGAGCGGTATCCAAAATGCCCGCCATCCCCATCACTCGTGTACGTGGGAATTTTGAAATCAAATGAGCCTGGTAGGTCATTACGTCGAGTGGATTGCTCACCACAATGATGATCGAGTTTGGCGAATGCTTCACCACATTTTCCGTCACCGTCTTTACAATGCCCGCATTGGTGCTGATTAAGTCGTCACGTGTCATGCCGGGTTTACGGGGTAGACCAGAGGTGATGACTACGACGTCAGAATTGGCTGACTTCGCATAATCGTTTGTCGAACCGATCGTTCGTGTGTCGTACAGGTCGATCGGCGCTTTTTGCCATATGTCGAGGCTCTTGCCTTCGGCCAAACCTTCTTTGATGTCCACCAACACAATTTCATTGGCCACTTCGCGGTAGGCCAGCACATCGGCACAAGTGGCGCCCACATTGCCAGCGCCTACAACAGTTATCTTCATAAGAATATGATTTTATTTTAACTTCTAAGGAGCCGCGAAGTTATCATTCACCCATTCAAAAAGAAAAATATCCATAAAATAATCGCCCAACTTTATTACAAATTCCAGGGGCACGATAACTTTGCCGCTCAAATTTTTAGGATTATGCAAGTAGTGAAATTCGGGGGCACCTCCGTGGGCAAACCCGAGCGAATGAAGAAGATTGCCAACCTCGTGCTGAACATGGAGGGAAAGAAGATCGTGGTGCTTTCGGCCCTCAGCGGAACCACCAATACACTGGTGAAGATGGGCGACTTTCTATTGGCAGACAAACACGCCGAAGCCAATGCGGAGATCAGTGCCCTGGAAAAACATTACCTCGAGTTTGTTAAAGAATTATACGAGTCTACACCGTACCGAGCCATTGGCGAGGAGCTGGTCAGCCGCTATTTCAGCTTGTTCCGTCTATTGGCAGCGGGAAAGTTTGATGATCGAAGCTATCGTGAATTGCTGGCCCAGGGCGAATTGATCTCCACAGAACTTTTCTATCATCATTGCCAGGAGAGAAAGATCAGCGCAAGGCTGCTGCCGGCACTTCATTTCATGTCGATTGATGAGAATCAAGAACCTGAGTTGGAAAAGATCAGCGAGCGGCTAAAGCCCATTTTGGAGACCATGTCCAACACCAACATCCTGATCACACAAGGATACATCTGTAGAAATCACAAAAACGAGATCGACAACCTAAAGCGTGGGGGAAGTGACTACACGGCCTCGTTGATCGGTGCGGCCGTTCGAGCGGACGAAGTCCAGATCTGGACCGACATCGACGGCATGCACAACAATGATCCGCGTGTGGTTAAAAAGACAATCCCCATCGCGGAATTGACTTTTGACGAAGCCTCTGAGCTCGCTTACTTCGGCGCAAAGATCTTGCACCCGTCTACCATCGTGCCCGCACAAAAGTACGGCGTGCCTGTCCGCCTTAAAAACACCATGGATGAGAAGGCGTTCGGCACGTTGATAAGCGAAAGAGGGACGAGCGGTCAGTTCAAGGCAATCGCTGCAAAGGATGGAATCACAGCTATCAAGATCAAATCGTCGAGAATGCTTTTGGCCTACGGATTCCTGCGCCAGGTTTTTGAAGTCTTCGAAAAGCATAAAACATCCATCGATATGATCTCTACCTCTGAGGTGGCTGTGTCGGTCACCATTGATGACGACAAACATCTCCACGAGATTGTAAATGAACTGAAGGACTTTGGTTCGATCGATGTCGATAGAAATCAGACCATCATCTGTATCGTAGGAAACATGCTTGCTGAAAAAGAAGGTGTGCTGAAAGATGTGTTTCAATCGTTGGCTTCAATTCCGATCCGTATGGTGAGTTATGGTGGCAGCAACAATAACATCTCCGTACTGGTGGAAACCTCTCAAAAAGAGAAGGCCCTTAACCTTTTAAACTCAGGGTTGTTCGGCCTGTAATGGCGAAGTTTACATTCAAGAGTTCCGACATCACATAAATATGTTGATTCAGAGGCTTTTGTAATTACCACATTACCAATATATTTGCCCGCCATTGCTAACCAAATGATGGTCGATTCGTTTTAAGTCTATTTGAACCGTGGCTCAATTTGAGATAAATAAAGGAGGCGTTTCTCGTGTCGTGGCAATTGCACTGCTGGCGTTATCGGCATGCTTTACGTTTCCCGAAAACAGCTATTCTATAGACAAAACTTTTGTAAAGGCCCCCGCGCATCACACGGAGGTCAGTTCTCTTTTGTGCGATGATGTTGAAGATGCGAACGACCTGTCTACTGAAATTCACTTTTTTCAAAGTCCTGCGCCGGCCTTCTCTTGGTACTCGGTGAAAGGGATGACCTCGACAGCTGCGATTAGTGCGGCTCCTCAGAAAACTTACCGCCAGGTTTTCCTTCGCCACAGGCAACTCTTGATTTGAAATAGCTGCGAACCTTTCAGCTTTTTTTCTAATTAACTCACATTTTCGATTTATGAACAGAGCTTTAAACGGCTTACTTATTTTTATTCTCTCCATCACATCGGTGCTGGGACAGGATACCGTGCTTACCTATCTGCAAGCCAAAGACCGACTTGTCAAAAAGAATTTTTACTTATTGGCGGCGCATTTTGAAATTGATCAAGCCGAAGCCCAAGTCATTCAGTCACGACTTTATTACAACCCAACGTTCTACTGGAACCAAGAAGCTTACAATACTACGTCAGAGAAATATTTGAAGGCCAGCAATCAATACGAAGGACAGATCAATCAAACTATTGCAATTGCCGGAAAGCACTCGAACACGGTAAAGCTGGCGAAGATTAACCTTGAAATCAACAAAGTGCAGTTCACGGACGTGATGCGCAGTTTGCTGTACGACCTGGCCAACAATTACAACAATCTTGCGGCGCTGGAGGCGAAGGAAAAATTGTACAATGAAGTCTTGACGAGCTACCAGCGACTGATTGCGGCCAGCAAAAAGGAGCTGGAGGTGGGGGCGATTTCTGTAACCGAGGACTTGCGTATCAAGTCGGAGTACATCGCTGTAAAGTCGCAAGCACTCGACAACGCGAACCAAAAAGAACAATATCTTTCGCAGCTCCGCACACTGCTTCAATATCCCAAAGACACACTGGTGCAAGTGACACAAAAAATCCCGTTGTACAATAATGCCTTGGTACTCGACAGTTTGATCGACCGCGCCTTAGTAGTAAGACCGGACTTAAAAGTTTCGAAACTCTATCAGGAATATCAACAGCAAAACTTGAAGTTACAGCGCTCCCTGGCGGTTCCGGATCTTTCCATTGGATACGACTACGATTTAGGAGGCAACTACAGGCAAAACTACAATGGGTTGGTTTTGCAAATGCCGCTGCCCCTGTTCAATCGCAACCAAGGAAGCATCAAAGAAGCCAAATACAGCATTCAGCAGTCGGCTCTTCAGCGCGATTACTTGAAGGTCACGATCACGAATCAGGTGATTGCCGCCTTTAATCAATACAAAAAGATTTACGACGGGTTAACCAATTATACCGACGAGTATCTGAACAGTCTAACTCAACTGAACAAGAACACCAACACCTATTTTCAGAAGAGAGATATCAGTTTGCTCGAATTCATCGATTATCAGCGTATTTACATCAGCACCAATATTCAGTTGATTGAATTGCGTCAGCAGTTTTTAAACAGCGTAAACACCCTCAATTTTAGCGTAGGCGAAACCGTCATCGATTATTAAAGACATTTTTATTGGATATGAAGAATTTCAATTTATTTCTACTGGCATTGTTGGTCGCTTCCTGTGGCGGCGATAAGAAAAAGGCAAAGCAACAGGCGAACATTTCTAAAGATCACCTGGTACTGACCGAGAGCCAGATGGCGCACATCAAGATTGATACCGTGCGAAGGCAAACCCTCGCCGATCAACTCACCGCCGTGGGCGAGGTAAGTTTTTCAGAAGACAACGTGGTGCGCATCTATCCAATCGTAAGTGGTACTGTCGAGAAAATTTTCGTGTCGCTGGGCGACTATGTGGAGAAAGGACAAAAACTGGCCACGCTGTTGAGTATGGATATGAGCCAAATTCAGCGAGACTATAATATTGCGAAATCGAACTTTTCAGTGGAGGAAAAAAACCTGGCGCGAGCACAGGAACTTTTTTCGGCAGGTATGATGAGCGAAAAAGAATTTGCCGGTGCAAAAAAAGATTACAACAACGCACTTTCGGAATTGAACGAACGCACCCAGATTTTGAAATTGTATGGAGGGTCATCGAGCGACCTTGACGCGATTTACAACATCGTGGCACCACGCTCCGGCTACATCGTTGAGCGGAGCATTACCGAAGGCACCCAAATCAGAAATGACAATAACACGAATATCCTCACGATTTCTGACCTGAAGACCGTATGGGTGTGGGCCAACATCCATGAAAGTGACTTAGCCAAAGTGTCCGAAGGTGATGAAGTGCAAGTAAAGACCATCGCGTATCCTGATAAAATATTCAACGGTCGCGTAAAGAAAATTGGAACCATGCTCGACCCTGATTCACGCGTCATTAAAATTCGAACGGAACTCAATAACAATGAAGGCTTACTAAAGCCCGAGATGTTTGCCAATGTTGTGCTCACCCCAAAAGTTAGCGAGAAGGCAGTCGTTATTTCAAACACGTCCATCATCTTGGAGAACAATCAGAACTTTGTCATGATAGAAACGGGAAAGAACGAATTCAAAAAAGTGCAAATAAAGACAGGACGCGTATTTCATCATTATACTGAAGTGCTTGGCGGATTGGAAATCGGTCAACTCGTCGTCACTGAAGGCTCGCTGTTTGTATTGACGGCTTTTAATCAATTATAGACACCTCACGATTCTGCTGAATGAACAAGTTCATAAAAGGGATTATTTCTTTTTCACTGAAAAACCGGTTGATGGTTTTTCTTGGAACCTTGCTGATCATCTCGTGGGGGATACAAAGCTTTTTGAATACGCCCATCGAGGCGTTTCCTGATGTAATTAATACACGTGTCGTGATTATCACGCAGTGGCCTGGCCGAAGCGCCGAAGAGCTAGAGAAATTCGTAACCATACCGATTGAAACGGAAATGAACGTAGTGCCCCGCAAAACGAGCCTTCGATCCATTTCCCTTTTCGGCCTTTCTGTGGTGACTCTCTTCTTCGAAGATGAAGTGGATGATTTTCGCGCACGACAAATGGTATCCAACCAATTGGTGAATGTCAATCTGCCGACGGGTGCCGATCCCGAAATTCAGCCCCCATCCGGGCCGACGGGTGAAATATATAGATACACTTTGGAGGGAGCCGGCAAAACCGTTCGCGAATTGAAAGAAGTTCAAGACTGGGTCATCGACAAAAGATTGAAGGCGGTGCAAGGTGTCGCTGATGTCGTCAGCTTTGGCGGCGAAGTCAAAACGTACGAAGTAACCATTGATCCAAGTCGATTGAGCGCGTACAACTTCACGGCGAATGACGTTTACACCGCCGTCAATGAAAACAACAGCAATGTGGGCGGAGATGTAGTGGAGCGCGGCACTCAGGCTTTCTTGGTGCGCGGCGTGGGATTGGTGAATAGCATCGACGATATCGAAAACATCATTGTAAAAAATATCAACGGAGCGCCTATTCGTGTGAAAGACGTCGCCGTGGTGAAAGAATCCTTTAAACCGCGTTTGGGAAAAGTAGGCCGAGGCTCTGAAACCGACGTGGTGGAAGGAATTGTGCTGCTGCGCAAAGGTGAAAACCCCAGCCAGGTGTTGAAAGATTTAAATGCCACCATCGACGATCTGAACGATCGCGTGCTCCCCGACGGCGTGAACATCAAGGTTTTCTATGACCGAACTACTCTGGTGAATCTGACCACCCACACGGTGATGGAAAACCTGGTGGTAGGAATGCTCTTAGTGACGTTCATCCTTTCTGTTTTCTTGCTGGACTGGCGTGCCACGTTAATGGTGTCGATCATTATTCCGCTAGCATTGCTATTTGCATTTATCTGCATGCGCTTGAAGGGCATGTCGGCAAATCTTCTTTCCATCGGCGCTATCGATTTCGGAATCATCATCGATGGTGCGGTCGTGATGGTGGAGGGCGTTTTCGTTTATCTCGCACACAAGCAGCATGAAGTTGGTGTAGACAAATTCAATCGTATGACCAAGATTGGCTTTGTGAAGAAAATTTCAGTGGAAATGGGCAAGCCTATTTTCTTCTCTAAGTTGATTATCATCACCGCACTCATTCCAATTTTTGCTTTCCAGAAAGTGGAAGGCAAAATGTTTTCACCGTTGGCTTATACCATGGGCTTTGCGTTGGGTGGAGCGCTTTTGTTCACACTCACGCTCGTGCCATTGCTTTGCAGATTGCTGTTGAACAAAAATGTGAGGGAGCGAGAGAACCCAATGGTACGTTTTATGGAAAAAATTTATTCGCCAATGCTCACGTGGTCCATGGACCACCCGGCGCGAAGTATTTTCTTCTCCATTTTGTTGCTAGTCCTTTCGCTGGCAGTCGGAAGGCAGCTCGGCTCGGAGTTCTTGCCTAAGTTGAATGAGGGTTCGATTTACGTTCGTGCCAGCATGCCACAAAGCGTGTCATTTTCAAGAGCGAACGTGTGGTCGGAGGCGATGAGACAGATTTTTACAAAATATCCGGAGGTGAAAGGGGTGATCTCTCAAAACGGCCGACCGAATGATGGAACGGACCCGACCGGCTTTTTTAACGTAGAATTTTTTGTCGATTTATTTCCCAAAGACGATTGGACAAGGGGTGTTTCGAAAGAGGAAATCATTCTCGACATGCAAAAGCAATTGGCCGATCAATTTCCGGGAGTGGTGTTTGGATTTTCGCAGCCCATTTCCGACAACGTAGAAGAGGCAGTTTCCGGCGTGAAGGGAGAAATGGCCATAAAGATTTTTGGTGACGACCTCAGCAAACTCGAAAAGCTTGCCGACTCCGTCAAGAGCATCATGAGCAATATCAGCGGCGTTCAAGATCTTGGTATTTTCAAAAGCTTAGGTCAGCCGGAGTTGCGCATCGAACTGGATCGGTACAAAATGGCCCGCTATGGTGCGAATATCTCTGAAGCCAATGACATCATTGAGATGGCGGTGGGTGGCAAGCAGGCAAGCACCATGTATGAAGGTGAGCGGAGGTTCGATATCCGTGTACGTTACCTGCCGCAATTTCGCCAAAGTGAAAAAGAAATTGGAAAACTATTGGTCCCCTGTACCAATGGCACAAAAATTCCTCTTCGCGAAATAGCAGATATCAAACTGCAAACAGGACCGGCCTTTGTCTACCGCGAAGGCAACCTGAGATTTATCCCTATTAAATTCTCCGTGCGCGGCCGCGACCTGGGCAGTACCATCGCTGAAGCGCAATCGAAAGTGAGAGCAGTGCCGTTGCCAAAAGGCTACTCGATGACGTGGAATGGCGAATTTGAAAACCAGGTGCGGGCAACGAATCGATTGCAACTCGTGGTTCCGATTTGTATTGGCTTGATTTACATGTGGCTGTTTTTCATGTTCAATTCACCCAAAGACGCTGGAATGGTTTTGATGAATGTACCGTTTGCATTGATCGGTGGAATTCTGGGCTTGTATTTTACGGGAATCAATTTCAGTATTTCGGCCGGGGTTGGCTTCATCGCGCTCTTCGGTGTGTGCGTCCAAAACGGCGTGATCCTCGTTTCGGTGTTTAATAAGAATCGTGACCTGGGTTTGCACTTAGACGAAGCTATTCATCAAGGTGCCATGACGCGCCTTCGCCCAGTGGTGATGACAGCACTCATGGCCGGACTCGGATTGATGCCGGCTGCTCTTTCGAATGGAATTGGCTCGGAGACGCAAAAGCCATTGGCGGTAGTAGTGATCTGCGGATTGATATCAGCGACGATACTTACGTTGCTCGTCTTGCCGGCGATCTACAAATTGTTCAACCAGCATCGTTTCAGACTTCTGCATCAACACGCGAATCACCCGAAGTAAGATCTTCGATTTGGTGAGGTTGAAATAAGAGGAGAGATATCGGAAACGTTCCAGCGGAGACTCTTAGTCTTCCATTCTTGATTTGCCGTTGTTGAAAACAGCAATGGCTTTGCCTTTCAATTTTTTACCGATCCAGGGAGAATTTTTGGATTTGGAAAAATTTTCCGAAGAGTTGAATTCCCATGCGCAGTTGGGATCAAAAAGCGTAAGGTTAGCTTTTACATCAGCATCAACCTTTGGGATCTCTAGCGAGAGAAGTTGACGGGGTACTTCTGCCACTTTTAAAATCAACTCCTCCAATTTTATTTCTTCTGACAAAGATGCCAACTGCGCACCGAAGGTTTGCAGATTGATCATTCCAAAGTCAGCCTGATCAAATTCTAGAAATTTACTTTCGTCGTCCACAGGCAAATGTCCACTACAGATTACATCGATCGTGCCATCTTCCAAGCCCTTGACCAATCCGTCGGCATCTGCCTTTTCACGCAGCGGAGGGTTGGTTTTGAAATTGGTGTCGAAGGTGTCCAGCTCTGCGTCGGTCAGCAGCGGTTGAAATCCGATCACATCGCAGCTCACCTGAAGACCTTTTTTCTTGGCTGCCCTGATGAGGTTTACACTTTTGGCCGAAGAGATTCTTGAAAAATGCAAACGCCCCCCTGCGTATTCCAGCAATTTCAAATTGCGACTAACGGCAATTTCTTCGGCGATGCGGGGCATCCCTTTCAGGCCAAGGCTGGCACTTTGTGGACCTTCGTGCATTTGACCAAATAAATCCAGCCAAATATCTTCCGGATGATCAATGAGTAAACCATTGAATTTTTGGAGGTATTGCAGCGACTTGAGAAAAATGTCGGTATGCCAAAGCGGTTTCAGTCCGTCGGTGAACGCCACGGCTCCGGCATTGTGCAAATCGATCATGTCGGTGAGTTCTTCACCTTTGCAATTTTTCGTGACCGCGGCCAGCGCATGAATCTCAACCAGGCGAGTGTCATTCGACTGGGTAAGGTAGCTGACTTCGTTTTTCGTTTGAACAGAGGGCGAAGTATTGGGCAGCACTGCCACTTCGGTGAATCCACCCGCAGCGGCTGTCTTGATCAACGACGATAAGTCCTCTCGATGTTCGAGCCCGGGGTCACCTACGAAGGTGCCAAAATCGAACCATCCCGCGCTCAAAATCATGCCCTCGGCATCGATGGTTTTATCCGCTTGGAAATTCTTGTCCCCTATTTCAGCAATTCGCCCATTGACGATGAGCACGTTTTTTTTCTTCAAATGAAAGGGAGAGGCGGTATTGACGATGCGAGGGGATTGGAGCAGGATTCTCATTCAGAGCCGAAATTTCTCACTTATTTTCCATCATTTCACTGGTTCCTGCTCTATTTTTTTGCCGTCGGTATTGAGACCCAAAGTATATTGGGGTGGCCAGGGACCTTTTTTTCATTTATTTCAAAAATCTTATCAAAAGAACTTCGATAAGCAAAAAGGCCAATGCCAACATAACTGCATATTTCCATAAAGGCTTACCCACGTACTTGTCCCTGACTTCGTTGGAAAATGAGGCTGCTGTGGCGCCCTTAAAGACGGAAATGGATGAACGGTTGCCCAAATGATTTTTTGCTTCTTCAGGCTTCAGCTGCTCCAGGAGCGACTCCTTTTTGTCGAGATCAATAGCAACCAATGCAAGGGTGTCTTTACGGTTCATAACTTGGTAAAAACCCGAGGTCAAACTGAGTTTTGGAAGCTCGAGGTAAAGTTGGCCATCCATTTTCCTTTGTGCCGGAATGAGTTCTTGACTTCCCACCAATTTCACGGGTTCCTCGCCGATGATACTGTCATTGGGCACAGTAATCGCCGTGGTTGCGGCTGAATAATACAATGGCTGCTCCGATTTTTTTCCCGACGACGCGATGCGATACATCACGGGAACGAAAAGAGCGTGGTTGAAGAAATCGGTGAATTTTTTGTCGAGCGGTGACGCGATCAAAAAAACATTTCCCCACTGCGACAGGAAAGGTTGATTGTTTTTGAATTGTAGAATGGCGGATCGGTCGGCGCCCCAACTGATGAGCTGACTCGCCTGAGGCATTGCAATCGAGGTGCTTTTCTCTTCGAAGACATTGGCAAAGAACGGATTTTTGAAGTCAGGCCTGCTGAGATCGGCGAATTCCGAAGCTGGTGCCTTGGCAAGCGGAAACGAAACTAGTTTTTGATAGGAACCTAGATCAGGTTGAATCCCAGGTATAATAAGTAACGCGCCAAATCGGTCTTTGTACGAATTGATGGCGTCGCCCAAAGCTCCATCGATCTTATCGATTCCGTTCACCACTACCAAATCAGCCCCGACCAACAAACTGTAGTTCAAGTTGGCCGTCGTAAAACTCTTGAAAGTAAATACATCCTTATTGCCGAACACTTTCTCGATATAAGACGGCGGTCCGCTTTGTTTGACTTCCACCACTTTTAATCGCGACGAAAAATTAAGTGTGAAAAAAAAATCGTTGTCGAAGCTAATGGGAAAGTCGCTGAAACTGAGGGTGCCTTTGTTGAAACCCTTGCCGGACGAAATATCGAATGGGACTAGCGTGAAGCTGTTGGGCTCAATGTTCACTGAAGTTGCTCCAGATTGAACACCATTAATAGACAACTTCATTACAAGGCCTTCTACACTTTTGCCACCACTGTTGCGGAGCACTACTTTCAGCGTGTTTTTTTCACCCCCTATAGCGAATGGATTATCCAGATAGGCAGTGTCCACAAATACGTTGGCATGGTCTTCCAATATCAAAGGCACGAGATTCACCTGCCAACCAGAGTCAAGAGCGGCATTTCCAAAAGTTGATTTTTGGAAATCGGACAACCAAAAAAGTGTTACGGCTTTTTCTTTCACTCGACCGATCACTTCAACAGCGGATCGGTTGACCGGCGAGAGCCTGGTCTGCGACAATAGATCGGAGATTTCGGCCTTGGTTTTGAACGAATTTGAAAATGGCGCAAAATCGTTGGTGACCAGTTGGTATTTCGTTTCGGCTGGAAACAATTCCAAAATACCTGAAGCCATACGGATAGCTTCATCAAGGGCTCGTGTTTTCTCGCCGATGGGAGCGGCCATGCTGAACGAGTTGTCAAGATAAATAACAATGTTACGCTGATCAGCGAGTTGTTCTTTTGCGGGAAGAAATGGTTGGGCAAATGCGATCACCAAGAAGAACAAGAACAAAAGTCGTGACGCCAGTACGAGGTATTGTTTCAGTTTTCGTTTCTGGGTGGTCTCCTCCTTGACTTGTTTGAGAAACTGGGTGTTCGAAAAAAATATTCGGGTAGTTTTTCTGAAATTGAAAAGATGGACGATCACAGGGACGGCGAGCGCGAGCAGCGCCCAAAGAAAAGTAGGATATCCAAAACTCATCGCGACAAGTTACAACGGGTGATCGTATTAAAGAAAGGCGGCTGATTCCAGCCGTGTAATTTTTTTCAAACGTCAGTTTGTGCCTTAAGTTGCGGTAGGCTTGCCTTTATGGCCAAATTTTTTCCGAGTTAAAAGCTCTCGGCAAATCCAAAATAAAAATACCCTTGGTGATCAGGGTCGCCCATGGCGTAGTCGAGTCGTAAATTAAGGCGTTCTCGTTTGTTGATGTTCACTCGGAGGCCTGTTCCGTAGGAGTAATGCAGCCCACTCAAATTTACTTCATCGGGATTGTACACTTTACCAACACCTGCAAACGCCACCATGCCTACGCGTTTGTAAATAGGCAAGCGATATTCAGCCTGAAAGGCGGTAAGATAATTGTCGCGGAATCGCCCACGGTAGTATCCGCGCATAATTCGGGGGCCACCGAGTTCAGCCAACTCCTTGAACGGTGCATTTCCTCGAACAAAACTTCCCATCAACTCCAAAGCAAGAATTTGTCGTTTGGATGAATTCACGGTGAAGTATTTTCTGAAATCCATCAGTAGCCGGTGATAATTGACGGTGCCACCCAGCGACTTTGAGTAGACGGAGTAACGAAGGTCCCAATAAAAACCTTTGCTCGAATTGACCACGTTGTCCCGTTTGTCCCAGGTGAGCGCTGGACCCAAGCCAATGGATGATGACCCTTGATAGCCCGTCACCTTGGTGGTGTCGAGTTCGCCATTTTGTACGCGCTGCACGTTGAAGTATTGAAGGGCCCGCGTTTCGAGGCCCAGAAAGAGCTTTTCTTTTTTGAAAACTTTGCGCCCGACACGGTTTTCCCAACCGATGACATCATAAATCAATTTTTCGCGATCGTTGTCTGGGGTTCCATCGCCACGGCCGAAATAAAAATCACGAAAGCCGATCAGTTCCTCACCAAACCCCTCGAACAAATATTTTTCACCTTTTGTAAAAATGGTGTAACGTGGAATAATGATGATCTGCTGACGGCTGGTATAAAGTATGATCAACTCTGCATTGGATGTACGGGTTTCATGGAGGGAATCAAGGTTTTTCCACAAGCGCACGCCAAGCGCACCTACGCCAACGTGAGTTTCGGGGGTGTACACCAAGATGGGAACGATGATTTTTCGAGCATTTTTAGCGGTATCCGACCACAGGCGAAATCGACCTTGCGCTTCTGCGAACAGAGATATCACTACAAAAAGCCCTACTAGTAGACATTTTTTCAAAATTCTCTGTGGCTTTCAAACACCAAATTAGGAATTTCTTTTGGATGGAAGGCAGTGATTGATGAAACCTCCACCTGTTTGTGTGCTACAACTTGATTTGGGCGCTAAACAGTACGCCAAAACTCCGTGTATTAGGACGATCGAGGTAAGTGAGGCGGTGGAAAAAATCAACCCGCAGGAACTTGAAAATATTCTCGATGCCATAGCCCACTTCCGCATAGGGCTTACCATAGGTGAGGTAGCCCGTGGGCTGGCATATCAATCCTGTGGGAGTGTATTCTGAAATCAAATTCCGGTTGCTTTCGCGCATACCACCAAAAATGATGTTGCCAGTGGCCACAAAACGCCATTTTAATTTTTGAATCAGCGGGATCCGATTCAAAATGAAACCTTCGAGGAACTGTTGGTAGTTCAGTGAAGCATATTGATCGCTCACGAACTCTCCAAAGTTCATCATGTTATAAGTAATGGGCGTATAAAAATTGGACCGGTTACCCAGATGCACCGCCAGCAGAGGGTAGGGCAGGTCGTTGAAAATGTGTTCGCCTGCCAAGGTAAATCGTCCCATGCCCAAGGGCCCCATCCGCACCCTTTTTGATACGCTGAGATAGATTTTGTCGTAGTTGAAATCTCCTCCCAACGCTTTAGTGCCATGAGTGTAGCGCAAGGTGATGATCGGTTTCTTCAACGAGCCCATGCTAATGCGTTCATTTTTGTTTTGAATGAATAGTTCATCCGGCGCATACCTTGATTCCAGCACCACTTCTGAATACTGAAAGTTGTCATACACTTTTGTTTGATCATTCAAATCTTTGAATCCAAACTCGAACGTCGGTTCAAAAGATCTAGTTCGAAACGAAACTCGTTGGGTGAATCCTTTGAAAAGTTGTGTTTGGAAGGAGGCATATCGATCTTTGAAATAATAACCTCTTCGAATGTGACCCCAACGTGTGGCCGTGCGAAACAGACCATTGATGGCCTGTGATTCGTCGTCGACGCCCAGCCGCAAAATGTCATTGCGCACGCGTAGGGTGAAGCTGGTCCATCGTTTCGTGGAAAGCACCCGTGTTGCCTGAAATTGATATTTGGGTCGGTGGTCAGAAAAACCATAACCAAAGTAGCCTTGGTATACCCAGTGCTTGCTGAAGTCATAGGTAGTTTTGAAACCCATCTGTCCGCGAAAGCCCTCTACTGAATTCCAGGCAACCGTGTTGATGTAAGGGCCCACCTTTACTTTGCCCAAGTTCAAGTGACCGTCGATAATCAATTGGACGATGTCTGCATAGGTCTTCACGATAGGAATGTTCTTCAACGTGTCGATCATCTTGTACACATTCTTTTCCGTCTGGCTGAGTGGCTCGTGCCGAAGTGTATCCCAATATTTTTCGTTTTCGTACTTGCGGACATCATCGTTTACTTCGACAAGTTCTTCATAAAACGAATTGGGGTGAGGTTTGCCGGTCACAATGTTTCTTTTGCTGGAATAGAATTTGGCGATCATTCCAGCGGAGTTGGACGAGAGATTACCTACATCGATCAGTACTCTGTTCTTCACCGGAATCCAAGGACCTTCGGGGGTAACAGCAAGCTCTTGCTGGATTTTGATCTTGTCGATAAAATTGACGTCCGAAGTATTTGAGACGGTGGCCTCAATTTGTTTCAGTGCATATTCTTTTTTGGTGATCCACATGGAACCCGTAAATGCCAGTTGTTCTTGGCTCCGCGGATAAAAATCGATTTGATAGCAGAAATCGCTGCCGATGTACGTGCTGTCCATCAGATCGTATTTGTAGTAAGCGCGCCAACCGTCAGCAATGGGCGACACAAACTCCTTGCGAACAATGCTTAACCAATTTTGGTAGAAGTTATATTCCTGAAGAGAAGAGCCTACCAGTTGGGTAAGGATCGTGCCATCCTTTACCCCAACGCCATTGATCTTACTTTTTTCGATTACCTCTTTTTTCAGGTTTCGACTGCCGAGAAAATAATACTTGGAAACGGCCTCGGTGATGAACAGCGGTAAAATAGGTTTGCCATCTTCCCCGGCAATTCGTTGCATGCTATCCAGTACGGCCGCAATTTTTTTCATCACCTTCCGCTGTCGGAATTTGTCGGTGATGTGATCGATGTCTAGTTCGGTTTTGGTATAGGCGTCGTATTCGTAGACATCGAGACTGCGTTTGTCGTTTTTGCCTTTGTTCTTCACGACGTTCCTTAAAATGGGGAAAGCAGGATTTTCGCCGGCGATTACCACGAGTTCGCGGAGCTTGCTGGTGGATTCGGTCAATTGGAAATGGATCGTTTGTGAGGTTCCAAAATCAATGTGCTTTGTGAGGGTAATGTAGCCAACGAACGACGCGGTAAGGGAATCGACTTTGGAAGAAGTGCGTAAACGAAAATGGCCATCAAAATCAGTGGTGGTACCTTGCGTGGTGCCTTTGAAATAAACATTCACATAAGGAATGGGATCGCCACTAGCGGCATCGGTGATTTTTCCGGTCACGACTGTTTCCTGCCCGGAAACACGAAAAGAAAAAAAGCATAAAAAAATAGCAGGTACGACAAACCTCATCGAACAGTCTGGCCAGTTTAGTTTAGTTGGCGGCAAGATACGCGAAAATCGTAGGCGTTCGGATGAACTATAATAAAATCTTATGCCAAGCCGATCAAGTGTTCGCTTACAAATCTTTGTGAAATGCGCCCACTACACGCCATTCCCTGTTTTGCATAAAAATGATCAGCTGTCCTCCTTTGATGGAGGATGGAAATACGAGTTCAAGAGTTCCGGTTTTCTGGGCAATGGATGTCGTAAAGGCTTTCACCACATTTCTATGCGATAGTTTTCTGCCCGCGTTTTCTCCTCTGGGCACCTCATTGCTTATGTTTTTTTCGACTAAAGCAGCATTGATGATATGCCTCGTAGGAAGTTCATTCAAAGCGTAGGTGACTGTAATTTTTTCGCCTGACCTACTTACATCGGTTAGCGCAATTTTATAGGACATATTTTGGCCTAACGCCTTGTTGATTTCGTCGACGCACTTTTCTTCATCCGAACCAACAAATTCGACTTGCCCGTTGATGATCATCTGTGGGGTGTAGACGCTCTCGGTCTTCAGAATGGTGGCATATTTCTTTTGCCGCTCAGTGAATTCTTTCTTGCTGTACGGATCTCTCCATCCGATGTAATTCCAATAGTCGACATGAAAAGATAAGCCCAACACTTCTTGACCATTCATTTCTGCATGCGCAATAATCTGCGTCAAGTTTTTATCTGCGGCGGGGCAACTGGAGCAACCTTGTGACGTGAAAAGCTCGACGATCACTGGGTTTTGCGCCGTTGCGAGTGACGCCGAACAGACCACAAAAGCAAGCAGAAGAAGTTTCATGGAACAAATCTAAAACTTCCCCCGCTCTTGTTTTGTCTGCCGGCAGACCACAGCTACGAATGAGTGCGCCTCCAGATAGCTCTTCAATGACGTGTTTACAATGTAATTCCAGCCTTCGGCGAAATTCTTTCTATCGAAGTCAGCTGTATTTGATGGGAAGGTCTCCAGTCTTTCATGCATCAGTCTCAATTCGAAAGTGATGAACGAATTCCCTTCAAACCCATCGTATCGCCAACTGTAGCTCAATTTTTGTTTGGAATGACTTCGGTCACTTGGCAAAGATGCAGATACGTTCGATCGTCCTTTGCGCCAGTGAATTGAAACTCATAACCAACCTCGGCCCTGAATCTTTCAAATCGAAATACCATTGTTTCATCTGATCTCTTTCCGTGATCGCGCGCCAATCTTTTTCAATGGGCGCATTGAAAACTCGCTCGACTATGACTGACGATGGTGTCGCACTGTTCATGAGCTACTTTATCCGTTCGTAATGCTGACAGACGACACCCGAATTCAAGGCTTTGCTTGCCACCAACCTCAATTTGATTTTCTTGTTTTTGAACATCGGTATCCCCTCGCCCAGTACGATCGGGTTGACGAAAATCCAGAATTCATCGACCAAATCTTCCGCCATTAATGAATGCCCTGCCGATGGACTTCCGAAAATGATGATCTCGCTCCCCACATCATTTTTGATCAGGCCGATTTCCTTGGCAAGATTTCCGTTTACCACTTTCGTGTTTTTCAGTTTTGAACTGTCGAGTGTTTTTGAAAGGACGATCTTGTGCACTTTATTGTACCAATGGGAATGCTCGATGTCATGTTTTGATGCATTAGGTTGTGAGGCCGCGTTAGGCCAATAGCCTTCCATCATCTCAAAGGTCTTTCGTCCATATAAAGCCAAGTCGGCTTCGTTCGTGCGGTTGCTCGCGTAGTCAAAAAGTTCTTGATCCACTTGGATCCAATCCATTTCGCCTTTCAGACCTGCAACAAATCCATCCAAAGATGTGTGCATAAATAAAACAAGTTTTCTCATAAGAGTGAGTTTATTTGGTGTTTAGAAATTCGTTGACGAGAGGAGTGAGGTAGTCCGCAAACTGACCGTCTTTACCCAGCGTGGTAATCTCTCCCATATATTTGCCATGCCCACCCGGCAGAATGGTAAGTTGACTTCGTGAAAGCATGCGATGCATCTCCACAGCATGTTCAGGGGTAAGTACGTCCATGTCGCCATTGATGAGAAGAGTTGGGATCGTGATGGATTTTATTTGTTCATCTGTCCAGCCTTTAAAGTTGACCATCCGATCGCGGTCGTGCTCGAACATGGTTTGCAGTCGAATCGAATCAGGGTTCACTTTTAGAAATTCAGTTTTCAGATCGTGCGGCATAGATGCTAACGTTGCTTTCGGCATAGACTCAAAAAAACCTGCGATGAACCCACTCTTTTTGTAAGGCGATGAGGCGATGATGAGTTGGTTGATGATTTCAGGATGGTGCAACGCCAATTCAAACAAGGTATGGCCGCCGTTGCTGAAACCAAGAAAATTTGCTTTCGGAATATTTAGGTTTTTCATCAGGGCAAACACATCCTCAGCATCTTGCCCAAAAGTTTCTGCAACCTTTCTTGTATCGGAGCGGCCGTGATTTTGCAGTTCAACGGCGATCACTTGATGCGTTTTGGCAAGAGCAGGAATAACCCTCCCAAACGAGGATTGAATCGTAGAACCACCCCCGTGAAGCAGCACCAGAGGCTGGCCTTTCCCATAGACTTCATAATAGAGCTTGATTCCATTGACTTGCGAGTAACCGCTGCTAAAGTCAATGGAGTTACCTTTTGTTTTGGAATCATTGATTTGTTCAGGTTTCCGTTGGCAGGATACAAACCACGTGCTGACCAGCAGCAAAAAAAAGATACGGACGTTTCTCTTCATAAACAGTTTCGTTAAGCAGGCATTGTTTTCAAATATTCTTCCAGGCGGTTCATGGTCTGTGTGTTGCCCTCGATGGCACCATGTTTCTTTACAACGAAATCCAACACCTCTTTGGTCTGGAATATCATCTGCATGTGTAGTTCTGTTTTCTTTGCCTCAAGGGCAATGAATTTGACCGTTACTTTGAACCGCACTGGATCATTGGGATCATCCGAGCCATGGTCGTACTTGAGCAATTCAGGTTTGATCACTTCTGTGAATACGATTTTGTTGGAGTAATTGGTGCCGTCGGGGCCGTGCATAATGAAATCCCAAACACCACCCACTTTGACTTCCATTTCGTGAATGGTGTTAGTGAAACCGTTGGGGCCCCACCACTGGGCGATGTGCTTTGGTTCGGTCCAGGCTTTCCATACTAAATTTCTCGGCGCATTGAACACGCGGCTGAATTTGAGCTCACGATCCGCCGTTTCACTTTTTCTTTCCATGTCGTCGGAGTTTTGATTTATTTTTGTTTTTCTCTTTTGATTGTAGTTTTTTGAGGTAAATATCAAGGGCATCCAATTTCTGATTCCAAAACTGTCGGTATCGCTCAATCCAATCAGATACTTCGCTCAATTTTTGCAAGCGCACTTCGCAATGGCGCTCCCGACCTTGTTGCTCTATCACGATCAACCCACATTCTGTCAATATCTTGATGTGCTTCGAAATCGCGGGCCTGCTTACGTCGAATTTTTCCGCGACGGCATTTAGATTCAACCGCTGATGTGCCAGTAGGTTGATGATTTCCCGTCGGGTGGGATCGGCGATTGCTTGAAATACGTCTCTTCGCATCATTTTCGGGTTAAGTAACCAAACGGTTACAAATATATAAATGAAACCTTTTGGTTACACAACTTGGCGAAAATTATTTTTTTGAAAGGGTTTTGTTAATAGCTCGTGATTATGAAGCGCGGCTGCTGCTCAGGGCTTTCAGGTGCTCGATCAATCTAGGAAGACAAAGGTTTAGCCAAACGGTGTATTTGGCGGGATCGTCAGAAATATCTTTTTCCAAAGCATCGAGGGACACGTATTTCCAGTCGCGTACTTCAGCAGGATTGGGTTGAGGTGGATCGTCATTCACGCCGTAAAATACGTGGTCGAATTCATGCTCGGTCAGCCCGTTTTCAAATTTGGATTTGTATATGAAACTGAACAAGGATCGAGTTTCACCGATCAATCCCATCTCTTCTTCCAAACGCCTAGCCACTGCGTCTTTTAAATCTTCACCAAAGCGGGGATGACTGCAACACGTGTTCGTCCACAAACCCGCAGAGTGATATTTGCCATCGGCACGTTGCTGTAAAAGCAGCTCACCTTTCGAGTTGAAAATGAAAACTGAAAAAGCGCGGTGAAGTAGTCCTAGCTGGTGCACTTGGTCTTTTTCCAATTTGCCCCACGGTTTATCATGCTCGTCAACTAAAATCAAGAATTCGTTCATTCGCTTTTTTCGAAAGTTATCAAAAAACTAAGTGAATCACGACAAATGCGGTATGGCAGCTCGGTTCAATCGATTTAGTTTTGTTTACCTTACCTGCTATGAAAAAAAAATTCGCTCCGTTCGGAAGCACATTGGTAGCTATCGCCTTTATGATTTTAGGCGTCGATCATTTTATTTTTAAAATTTTCGTGACGGGTAGGCCACAACCATGGCCTGCTAGCCTGCCGGGTGAGCACGTGATCACCTATATTTCAGGAGTGTTGTTTTTCACTTCAGGTATAGCCATTCTCATTCGCAAAGGGTGGCAATTTCTTTTCGCCGCCGGTATTCTGATCTGGCTTTGGTGCGCCTCGCGAGATCTATCCGAACTGATCGTTCGACTCGACTACGGCGGTCTTTTAACACAAACCAATAAAGCATTGTCGATCGGAGGATGCGCGCTGGCCATGGCGTGGCAGTTGAATCCAAAATCAAAAAACATTTTGCTCGTGAAAGCAATGACCATCGAACAGTACCTGTTGGGAATTTTTCTTTTCACTGCTGGAATTCAACATTTTATTTTCGCCGATTTTGTTCAGCACTTGGTCCCCGTCTGGATCCCTGGTCATTTGTTTTGGACTTATTTCGCCGGCGTGGCATTGGTTGCTGGCGGGCTGGGGTTGATCACTGGAATAAAAGTGAAACTGGCCGCGATCCTTTCGGGATTCATGGTTTTCGTTTGGGTGTTTACACTTCACCTTCCCAGAGCGCTCAGTATCAACGACGCAAACGAGTGGGCCGCCGTGGGTGAAGCTACATTGGTTAGTGGTATGTTATTGATAATTGCGGCAGACTTGCCAGAGAAATAATGCTCAACGCTTAGACAACGCAACGATATCGGGCACTTCCAGCACTTGCTTTTCGTATTTTTTAATAGCGGCGTTGATCATGGCTTTGCCTACATCTTCTAGATGGCAAACAAGCTTTGGTGATATTGCTCGAATGATAGGGATCATCCATCCCAAGTATTTGTAAAACCCGAGCGTATTTTTCATTCCTTCGATCGGTACCATCACTCCAGGGCGGAAGTTGTACGCGTTTTTGAATATTTTCATCAGGTCGTTTTCCGTTTTCCCTTTGACACGGGCCCACATTGATTTGCCTTTTTCGGTACTGTCCGTGCTGGCACCGGACACATAGCAGAAGGTGGCATTTGGGCTTTGCGTTGCCAATGCTTTCGCGAATGTCGTCGTCAGAGCATAGGTAAGTTTGTAATATTCTTCTTCTTTCATCCCAACCGAAGAAACACCAAGGCAGAAGAAACAGGCATCCACGTTGGACAATTGATTTTCGACAGCGGTGAGATTGAAGAAATCACGGCAAACAATTTCTTTCAATTTTGGATGTGTGACACCCGCCGACCTCCGATTGATGATTAACACTTGTTCGACATCGGGGCTTTCGAGGCACACATGAAGTACTCCCTCACCCACCATGCCGGTGGCTCCAGTGACTATGACACGAATTTTGGATTGGCTCATCGATCTGTTTTCTTTTTGATTTTGCGGGTTGATTTTTTCTTTGCCTTTAGGGTTCTCTTCGCGGGAGAAATTGACTTTACAATGGTCAAGCCTTCTTTGATCTGTTTTTGATCTTTCACTTTAGCCATTGAATTCGCGTGCGCTTCCTTGACCAATTTTTTTATGTATGTTCTTGGGAAGCTTTTTTGATCCTTAACCAATACATAACGATACTGATTTCCTTCACCGATCAATTTTTTCTCCGGATCCTTTAACTCGCTGCCCCAGTAAAAGCCAAAGTGGATGTTCTTGTTCGTTCTACCTACCGCAATGGAGCAAAAGGTGTGGCCCACTTTGTCAGTGGGTGACCAGCCAAAGGCCAGCGCGTTGTAGTTGTCGTAGATCAACTCATTGACTTTGGGATACAAGTCCCAAACAAACTCACGTAACCACATGACGATCTCTGTTTGTTCCCGGAACGGTTTTAGAAACTTCAAAAGGTCTTTGGTATCTTCCTTCGCCATGGCTTATGTGTCCGACTATTTTAAGTAGCCGGTTTTCATCAAATCACTTTCCTGGATATTCAACATCGCCTTTACTTCCACGCAATGGTTTTTCAATTCGTCGACGCTGTACCGGTCATCACGATCAATTGCTTCAATTTCGATGAATTCTTCTTCATTTGGAAGTTTATCGAGATGGATCTTTACGTTATGCCATTGATAAATCTTTCGCTGCTTCTGTATGACCCCAATGAGCTTGCGATTTTGGCTTAACTCTTTGATTTGTTCTTCAGTCGGATTTAAGTCGTAGCGATAAACGATCGTGCGCTCGATACCCGAGTCATGAAGTCGTTCATAATGTGTGATCAGGTTTTCAATAACGGCTTCGCGCCATTTGAGCTTCCCTTTTTCGATTTCGAAATAGTGATCGGTTTGAATATCGGTGCCGATGAATTCGGCTTTTAACGAAAGAAGCGTTTCTTCTACCTTTTCGCCGTTGAAAATGCGGGCCTTGATAGTGAAGTCCTTGTAAGGCAGAGGAGTCATTCGTGGTCAATCTTCGCTCAAATATCGCGTAATTGTTTTTTTGTCCGCATCCGTTTTCGCCAGGGTCAATGCCTTTTGGAAGTTTTGTTTGGCTTTAAGAGCATCGATGCCTTTGTAAAGTTGACCCAGCAGCGTGAAATAATAATGATTTGCGGTCAATTGCAATTTTTCGGCCTCAATGACGGCCATTCGCTTCCCTTCGTCGTTGGGAAGGTGTGCGTGAGCTTTGTATAGGGCGAACGTCCGATTGAGTGCGGCTATGGGCGAGTATTCGATTTGCAACAAGCGATTGTACAACTGTAGGATGTTTTCCCATTTTTCTGTCGAATCCTGCTTCACGGTATGCCAATAAGCAATCTGGGCTTCGATGTGATACTTCGATACGGTCTTTCCTTGAGAGGCGGCATGTAAATAGAAGGCGCCGTTGCTAATCAGCTCTTGGTTCCAAAGCGCTTCATTTTGTTCTTGATACAAAACAATTTCTCCGTTTTCACTCTTGCGGGCAGGAAAACGGGAAGCGTGAAAACACATGAGCGACATCAGGGCGTTTACAATGGGTTGATTGGTCGGCGCATGTTCGATCAGTAGCTGCGTCAGCCGCATGGCTTCCAGGCACAAGTCCTCGCGCACTACTGTATTTTTGCTTTCTGAATAATACCCTTCGCTAAACAGGAGATAAAGGGTTTGTAAAACTCTCTCCAACCGAGTTTGTATTTCCGCTTCTTGTGGAAAACTGATCTCTACTTTTTCTTCCTTCAGTTTTTCTTTGGCACGGACCAAGCGTTTCTTGATGGTCTCGCTGTTCGTCAAAAAGGCATTGGCAATTTCTTCGATTCCAAAACCACAAAGGATTCGTAGCGCCAACCCGACTTGTGCTTCCGGCGGAATGACGGGATGGCAAATAGCGAAAAGCATTTGCAGCTGACTGTCGACAATGCTCTTGGAAGAAAGGTCTACTTCAGCTTCCGACCGCACGGAGAGCGTTATTTGGTCCTTTACTTTCTCTTCAAAAATCTTTGCTCGCGTGATTTGGTTCTTCGCTTTGTTTTTTGCCACGGTGTAAAGCCATGCCGTTGGATTTTCAGGAACCCCCTTGTAGGGCCAGGAATCAAGTGCAAGAGCGAATGTTTCACTGGCGATATCTTCGGCCAGCTCGATATGGTCAAACCCAAAAAATTTACAGAGCACAGCGGTGATTTTGCTGTACTCTGTTCTGAATAGATGAGGAATTAATTCTCGGCTATCCAAGGATTTTCGTTTGTGCTTTCAATGAATACCGTCGTTTTTGGCGACCTTCCTTACCTCCACTGTATTTCCTTCGCCTTGCAATACGGGACTGCCTTTGGCGAACTCCACCGCTTCATCTACCGAAGTAGCCCTGACCACAATGTATCCACCAATCGTCTCTTTTATTTCACCGAAGGGTCCGTTGGTCACCATTTTATTGTGGTGCACCACTTTCGCCCCTTCCATCGGGAGACCTGTGCCGTTCACAAATTTATTTTGCGCGGCAATGCCACCGATCCAATCCATGGTTTGTTTCATCCAGATTTGAATTTGCTCTGGTGAAGCGATCTTGGTGCCATCCTCGTGTCTGAAGATCAACATGTATTCGTCCATATTTCAAAAGATTTTAAGGTTATTGAATTAATTACAACTCAATAACAATCTGGAAATTTAAATGGGGACAAGTGTAAGGCTTAATAATTCAGTTGGCAAGGACTTTATTCCACTCGGCTCACCACGATTTTGCTCAGCCCTTTGATATTTCTTCGTCCGGTTTTTTGGTCGGATGAAGTGATGACCAAAATCCGCTCAGTCATTTCAGTCAATTTTTTACCCTCTTTTTCGACAATCAAATAAATGTTGTCTCCGGTGGCGGAATTAAAAATCTCATTCCAGGAGTACACTACTTTATAATTATCGGTGGCAACAAACGTCAGGTAGAATTCGCTCATCACTTTAGGGCTCTCCGCTTTGAATTCGATTTTGTCGAGAATTGTTTTCAGAGGAACAGCTTTCAGGTTTTTGGCGGCCCCCCGGGGTTCACCCAGGTGATTGGTGATCACAATGTCTTCTATTTTTTTTGACGGCAATTTTTCGAGATCGGCCAAACTGAACTTGAGTTCATGGACCATTTGTCCGGAAATCACAAATTCACCCGACGGTTTGATATCTTTTTGCGCCAATAGCGTGACTGACCAAAGAAAAAGGACGACAGCAGCAAACCTTTTCATGACAAAAAATTTAGCGGGTTTTTGTTTTTGGGATAGCGTCGTCAAATATTCAAAAAAAATTGCGCTTTCACGACGATTTAATGAGAAACGGGTATACCGAATAAACTTGAAGGCTTTCTGTTTGTATAAACTGTAAGACTTTCACATATTCGCAAACCGAACGGTCAAATTCAAAGACTTTGGCTCCCTCCCTCGGTAACAATTTTTTAATATTTAAACAGACGGCTTGTCTATGAAATCTATTGTCTAAAATCAATCACTTTAGTTGGCTAAATCTAGTATATATGAACACACAAACTCTCCTCCGCAGGACGACCCGCCCGTTGTTGCTATTTCTGCTCGCCATGACCTGCGGACAGTTGTATGCACAGCGAGCGCTACCACTCGAAAACGGTTACTACGTTGTGGTGTCCACCTTCAAAGACACGCAATCAAAAGAGGCTAAGGCTTATTCCGAGCAACTCGCCAAAAGAGGTTTTCAACCGGGCTTCGGATTGGAAGAGAGCAAGCACTTTCTTTATGTGTATCTGCAATCTTTCCCCTACGGCCAATTCAAACAGTCTCTTGAGCGCATGCAAACTGCTCGTGCAACAGATAATTTCCCTACCGCATGGGTATTGAAGATAAAGGACGGAAAAGAAATCAAGGAAGGAGACCCTATCGTGGAGACCGTTCAAGACACGGTTGCAGTGAAGACCGCTGCTAAGGGCCCATCCATTGTCACGGAGTATATCCCAAATCCAACACCAAAACCGATTACCAAGCCACAGCATTTGGGTAACACCCCGGTGTTTTTTTCGGTGATCAATAAAAACAGCAAGAAGGTGATCGAAGCCACCGTGAAAATCTTGGATGCGGAAACGAATAAGACATTGGGGACGGTCAAGGCGAACGGGTACTTTAACATCCCTGATCCCCAGTCGAAGTCGGGTGATATTGCGCTGGTGGCTTCTTCGTTCGGGTATGAAGAAACAAATCAAAAGCTAAACTATAAGCAGACCGAGCGCGACACCGTGAATGAAGACGTAACGCTGTTTGGCAATTTTTTCATGCTGACGTTTGAGATGCAGCGTATGGCTTCGGGCACGAAGGCGTCACTTTCAGGGGTATCTTTTTTCAATGACGCCGCAATCATGATACCGAACAGTCGTGAACAACTGCTGGGTGTCCTTGATATGTTGAATGAAAGTCCACAGATGCGTGTTCGAATTGAGGGGCACACCAATGGGAATGCCCGCGGAGATATTATTTACATGGGCCCCTCCAAAAATTACTTTGCGCTCGCTCGAGATCAGAAGAAAGAGAAAGGATCTGCCAAAGAACTATCGGAGGCACGAGCGACGGTCATCAAGCAGTGGCTCGTGGATCAAGGGATCGCCGACGCACGAATCGAAACGGTAGGATGGGGTGGAAGCAAACCTCTCTACGACTCCAAAAGCCACATGGCCCGCAAAAACTCGCGTGTGGAGTTGACGGTGATCGACTGATAGCGTTGCGTTTTTCGTCGTGAGGCGTGGAAATCAACTGCCGGCGATTGGCGTCCCAAAGATGCCGACGGCGAGTTCTAACCAGATCAGGATAAATAGCACAAGTACCGCAGCGCACAGCACTACTCGGTGTCTGAACGTAGCAACTTTTCTTATTACCAGTTCGCACAAGAGGCCCGTGCCGAGCATCAGCACGCCCGCCACTAAAAAATCAAATGGACCCCACTTTACTTCGTTGGTGAATTGCATCGCGATGGCAGGGATGAGTAGAAGAATTGCCACGGTGATGACAATACCGATACGTCGTTTGTTTTGCATGGCCTAATTTTTTTGTTCGATTTATAAAAGTACTTTCAAATGCAAAGTAAATAAAAAAATAGGATAATTGCAATAGGGCAGGGAGTCGTTGTTTTACCGAATCAATAGCACTCTACCTCGGTAAACGCAACGGGGCGGTAGGTGTGTTTAAATCTGATGCGAATAGCCAAAGTAGTGGTGGGCGATATCTTCCATTCATTGGAGGTATTCGGTTCTATTGTTTTAGGCACGTCGAGTGTAGAAATGCGTTGCCATTCGCCGTTCATTTTCGCTTCAAACTTAAGTAGTGTTGGAACGGAAAAAACGCTGTTCACAAATGGGTACAGTTTAAGTTGAGATATCTTTCGTGGGTCACCAAAATCAATTTCCAACCAATCTTCTGTGCTTGTTGAACCCCATGTTGACCAGCGATTCCTTACTTCATTAAAAAACCAGATTCTTCCATCCGTCATTTGAAATGCACTGTCCGCGTTGACGGACGAAGTAATCTTTGGAAAATCTTTTTTCGAAATATTCAGCGCCTGGTTTAGTGTGGCTGCTGTTATGGATGATGCCAATGTTTTACCAATATAGACTTTAAACTGATTTTTCTTGCGTTGATAAGAGGTAACCTTATGTTCGTCTACAAACACTGTCAAGCCTTTTCCGATTTCATATTTTTTCCCATTCTCATCATAAACGATGACAACGTCATGGCCATGATAATTCAAGCCCGACAGACAATAGTACTTGATGGAAGGATCAACCAAAGGTTTTATGTCGAGTGAATCATTGTCATTGGGTTGCACTCCGCACAGCCCCGAAATCACAAGATTGTTGAAAGTGGAATGCAGGTAGTGATTGCTCCAGTATTCGTGAACGATCGGCCCGCCGGCATTTGGATCATAATTCTCTACTAGATTGATCGCGCCGCTTGGCAAAATATGTTGGTTCGCGAATAGGCGCAGTGAATGAAGATAGTTGGTAGACGTTATGACCGACTGATTGTACCGTTGGATGAAGTTGGCCATGCCTGTTAACGCTTGGCTGGTTTGATACGGCCAGCTCGGACCATTCCATTGACTGCTCCGTCTTCCATGGTACCACGCAAACTGTTTGAAGTAATATTGATAAGACGGTTCGTTCGTGCGGAAACCAAATTTGCCGAGCAGTTGACTGGTATCTGTCAAGTGCTTCCAGGCTTGATGATATTTTGGATCGTCATCTGGAAGACTAAAATACCAAGGCGCAAAACCCGCGAGCTCCCTACCGCGAATGAAATCCCAATAGTTGACAAATTTGTTGTTTGCCTTAAATCGATCGGTAAAGTGCTCGAGGCTCTGATTCCACAGATGGTTTTGAATAGATGCCTTCAAGACATTGGCTTGCGAGAGATATTGTTTGCTGGCCTGTTCATCACCCTTAAGGGCAGCAATCTTAGCAATCGCCAGCGCATTGCCGTACATATAACTACTGACAGTTGGGCGGAAAGCATCGCCGCCCTCAAAGCCTGCCTTGCCACCGGAAGCATCGATCGAAGCGATGTTATATTCTGTTGCGTCAGGCATGGCGGGGATATAATAAAGTTTTTTTTCTGCCACATAATGATCAGCCCATCGATGGTGTATGGCCCTCATACTGTCTAACTGACTGGTTATAAAATTTTTGTCGCCATTCACTAAGTAACGTGAATAGGCGGCATCGGCTATGCTTTCGCTGTATCGGCGATCGTTGCCTCCATTTTTAAACAAATAGTTGATGTACCCATCCATGTAGCATTGATCTTTCAACCATCGGCCCTCATAGATGTGATGCATGGAGGCGGCATTGATGGTGCAATATGGCTCGCGGTCCCAGGGCACGTGATCGATAAATTCCGTGACGACATACTCGTTTGTGCCAACATTCCGAATATGTGCCTTGTAAAGTTTCCACCGATAGTAATACACGTCTTGAATTAATTTATCAGAGCATTCAAAGAACGGAATGTTTTTGACATACCAGCGTGCGTCCTCGTGAAAATAGTCCTGAGCTAACCGCTGATGGTTTAGGAGGGTGGAGGTTTCTTTTTTACAAGCGAGGAGGGAGAGGAGAGTGAAGAAGGAGAGGGAATAGTTGAACTTCATAAAACCTTTCGTCGAACGCCTATAAGTTAATGGTCTTATGTTTTCTTATCAAGGCCTTAATCTGCGAAGCATGAAGAGTAACGCAAAATTAGTTTATCTAGCTGCTAGCTAAGTTTATTTGATTAGCTGATCAACCGGCTTAATGGACGTCGAATTGGGGTGGCAGCTTTGCCGTTACAACGAACAAGTCGGTTTTCCCTAGCACCGACACATTACTCAAACCAAATAAATTTAATACGTATGAGAAGTTTAAGAAACAGTGTACAATTGATCGGTCGCCTTGGTAAAGATCCGGAAGTGAAAACCTATGGGAGCAAAAAGAAAGCATCGTTTTCGATCGCCACGAGCGACAGCTACAAGAACGCCAAGGGCGAAAAAGTGGATGACACCCAATGGCACAACCTGGTGATCTGGGGAAAACTCGCCGATGTGGCGGAGAAATATTTAAAGAAGGGCGGTGAGGTGGCCATCGAAGGGAAACTGGTGCACCGCGTCTACGAAACCGACAAAGGGGAGAAGAAGTATATCACTGAAATAAGTGTCAATGATTTGGTGCTGCTAGGAAGCAAAAGCTAACGTCAAAAAAAGCAGAGGCCGATGATATTTTCATCGGCCTCCATCGTTCCTATCTGCGGTGGTAAAATCCACCTGTTTTCTCAATTCTTGTTCTGCTCAGCCTTCTTCCTTTTCTTGATGTCCTTAAAGAACTTCACCCAGTTGATCGGGTTAAGAAAAGGATTGTATATCGGGTGGAATTTGTTGTCGGCCGATTGTGAAAACTGTTCTATATAGTATCGATAGTTGGCGTTGCCATCCATGGGTGTGGTTCGCACCATCAGCGCGAAAAGTTCTGCATTCAACTGTTTGGGGTCGATGCCTGTATTGTCGAGAGGTACGTTTAGTGCAAGTACAGCATCTTTGAAAAGCTCTTCTGTTGGCATGGTCACCACTACGCTCTCCAAATAGGTGACGTTCTGGTGCATTTCAAACAACACCGATGTGAATTCCTTTGCATCTCTGGGCACGACATAGGTTTGGCTATGAAAGCCCACGCAGCTGACCAGAACCGTGTCTCCCGTAAGGAGAGGCAATGAGAAAAATCCATTATTTAAAGAAGTAACGCCGCGGCCCGCTTTGGGCACATAAAAATTGACGCCAGGCAGAAAAGTACCTGTGGTGTCAGTGACCACACCCGAGAGCTGTATTACGCGTCTGGACTGCGCCAGTGACTTCTGGGATGCAGTTAGCCCTATCAGGACCAAGCAAACGACCAAAACCAAATAGAATTTTCTCACTTTCATTAATAGCAATCGACAAAGGTAAGGATTCAATCAATATGCGCCTAACCGAAAACACACGTAATAGTGGATGAATCTCCGTTTGCAAAAGTTTTAAACCGCGTATGTCTTTTAGGCGAAAAAAATACCCCGCTGAAATCGCCTGGCCTAATGATTGGGGATTGTTTGGCGATGAATTAATTTGCGCCTACGTGCGGCTTAAACATTTCAACATCGACCCGGGTGCGCAGATTTTCTTAGCGTGCAGTGACACCTCTCGATTACGGATTTTGCATTTGATCATGACCAACGGAGAAATGTGCATTACCGATCTTGAACAGATATTAGAGTTTACTCAAACGAAAACATCACGCCACCTGATTTACTTGAAGAACTCGGGCATACTTACATCGCGTAAATTCAACCAGTGGATGTTTTATCAAATCAAAGACGAGGTATTGGAAATTATTCAGCAAATAATGCAGTTTCTTCGGCGCGATCCCGTGCTGCAGAAAGATCAGCAGATCTTCCAAACCATGTACACCAACCGCGAGCTCACCCTAAATCGGCTTAAGATGAAGCCCCTTGGCCAATTGTAAAACCTCAAATCGGAAATGTATAAGTGCCTTCTATTCGATCTTGACCACACGCTGTGGGACTATGAAACCAACTCTCGCGAGTCGCTCTCTGAACTGTACATTGAATTTGGATTGAAAAACAGGGGAGTGGACGAGACACAGTTTCTTGACAAATTTTATATCATCAACAATGAACTTTGGGATTTGTATGACCGCGGCCTCCTGCACCGCGATGTCATTCGGAATGATCGCTTTCACAGGATCTTGACGGCCCTAGGTGTGGACGATTATGAAATGTCGCTTGATCTTTCGAATGAATACATCGCGCAATCGCCCAAGAAAAAAAACCTGATGGATGGGTGTAAAGAAACGCTCGACTACCTTTGCCTCAAATACCCCATGCTGATTGTAACCAATGGCTTCGACGAGATTCAATCCACTAAACTTTCGTCCGGCGGGATTGGACATTATTTCAAGAGCATTGTCACTTCCGCGCGAGCGGGACACAAGAAACCAGCGAGGGAAATTTTTGAGTTTGCCCTTAACGAAGGCAACATTGCCCCCCACGAGGCCATCATGATAGGCGACAATCTCTTGACGGACATCGCAGGGGCGATCAATGCAAACATTGACACTGTTTTTTTCAACCAAAATAAGATCAAGCACGGTACGAGCGTAAACTATGAAATCCAAAGTCTGCGCGAGCTGATGAACTTTCTTTAGCCTTTAACGAGTTGACAAACGAGGATTAGCCTGGACGGAGCCATTGATTCAATGGTTTATACAGGTCAATTTTCAAATTAGTCTTACCTTTGGGCCTCAAATCTTGAAACCGCAATTACAACCAAGAGTAAATAGTTTATGTCTACTGGATTTTTCAAAGTTCCTACCCCCAAAAACGAACCCGTACTTTCTTACGCTCCAGGAAGCAAAGAGCGGGCATTGTTAAAAAAGTCCCTGGAAGAAGCGCGCTCAAAAGAGCTCGAAATACCAATGTACATCGGGGCTGACGAGGTGAGGTCCGGTAACAAGAAGCGCCTTGCTCCTCCACACGACCATAAGCACACTCTTGGTTTCTATCATCAAGGGGATAAAAGTCACATAGAACAAGCTATCCAGGCAGCGATGGCGGCCAAGGAGCTTTGGTCAAACCTGAGTTGGGAAAACCGTGCAAGTATCTTTTTGAAAGCAGCTGATTTGTTGGCGGGTCCTTACCGCTACAAAATCAATGCGGCCACGATGTTGGGCCAATCGAAAAATGCGTTCCAGGCCGAAATTGATTCCGCGTGTGAATTGATCGACTTCCTGCGATTCAATGTTGCGTTCATGAGCGAGATTTACAGCGACCAACCTATTTCATCCCCCGGTGTTTGGAATCGAATAGAATACAGACCACTCGAGGGATTCACATTTGCACTCACGCCCTTTAACTTTACGGCGATCGCGGGGAACTTGCCGACCAGCATGGCGATGATGGGTAACACCGTGGTGTGGAAGCCAAGTAACACTCAAATTTATGCTGCCCATGTGATCATGCAGGTGTTGAAGGAAGCGGGACTTCCCGACGGTGTGATCAATTTAATCTACGTGAGCGGCCCGGATGCCGCTGAAGTAATATTTAACCACAAAGATTTTGGTGGTATTCAATTCACCGGAAGTACGGGCGTCTTCAATAATGTGTGGAAAACCATTGGAGAGAATATTGCCAAGTACAAATCCTATCCACGAATCGTTGGTGAGACTGGCGGAAAGGATTTTGTAATCGCACACAAGAGCGCCGACCCCAAAGAAATCTCTACGGCTTTGATTCGTGGAGCGTTTGAGTACCAAGGACAAAAATGTTCTGCGGCGTCGCGTGCCTATGTTCCATCCAATTTGTGGGACGAAGTAAAGAAAAACATGATAGCCGACTTGAAGAGCATTTCGGTAGGGCCCGTCGAAGATTTTGGAAATTTTGTGAATGCAGTGATCGATGAAAAAGCGTTCGACTCCATCACCGGATATATCGAGAAAGCGAGACAAAATCCAATGAACGAGATTGTTGCTGGCGGCAAATATGACAAGTCGAAAGGGTATTTTATTGACCCTACCGTGATTGCCACCAAAGATGCCTCATCATTGACCATGTGTGAGGAAATCTTCGGCCCGGTGCTTACGATTTACGTCTATCATGCAGAGAACTTTGAACAAACACTCGAACTGGTTGATAAGACTTCACCTTACGCGCTTACAGGATCTATTTTGGCACGCGATCGATATGCCGTGGAGTTGGCAACCAAAAAATTGACCAACAGCGCGGGCAATTTTTACATCAACGACAAGCCCACGGGGGCGGTGGTAGGTCAACAACCTTTTGGAGGGGCACGCGGGTCCGGTACCAATGATAAAGCGGGCGCCAAAGTGAATCTACTCCGCTGGGTTTCTCTTCGCACGATCAAAGAAACATTTGTCACGCCTACAGATTATCGCTATCCTTTTTTAGATAGGGAATAGAAGAGTTGCCCTCTATATAAAATGATTCTTTGTTGACATTTAATTCATTAAATTGTCAATACACACAAACTATTCCCTCTTTTGCGCGTTCGAATTGTTGGCTTTTTAATTTTTGTCTTATTTGGCAAAGTTGCAGCGCAGTCACCGACTGCCGACAGTCTTCGACAACTTCTCCGAACGAGTCAAGGAACTCAGCGTGCTGATGTTCTGAATTACTATGGATATGTCATCCTTTCTTACAACTATGTCGATGCGAACAATTTGATCCAAGAGGCACTCGACCTTAGTGTCAAACTCAAATATCAGAAAGGACAGGCGGAGGCTTTTTTGTACAAAGGCACCATCGAAGACCGGATCGGCAATGACTCTACGGCGCTTGATTTCTTTCAGCGCGCTTTGGTGCGAAGCGAACGGATTAAGGATCGCCAATTGATGGCAAGAATCCTTACTGCCATTGGTTTGGCCTACCAGCATAAAAACAACCTGGATTCAGCGCAGAACATTTATCAGCAATCGTATCAACTTTTGAAAGACAGTCTTAACCCACTTTACCTCTCGTTCCTTTATTTGCGACTGGCTGAATTGAACGGCCTGAAGAACAATCAGGCGAAGCAGCTTTCTTTTTTAATGAGAAGTTGGGAGATCAGAAAAAAACTAACGGACAAGCATCCACTGGTGTGGGCAGGAATGAATCTTGCAAATTATTATATCGATCAAAGCGATTTTGATCGCGCCATGTGGTATGTCAACTACGCACAGCAAGAGTTAGGACATGATACATTAAATGAGGAGGCCGCAATTATCTATAGAAACAAAGCCGTCATTGTGGCGAACCAAGGAGACCACATGGCAGCCCTTGACCTTTTTGCCAAAGCGCAAAGGTTTTATGAGCAAAATCCCTTTCGTTGGAATTTGGTGGATTTGCTCATTGAAACCGGCAGAACGCAGACCTACGTCGCCAACTATGAAATCAGTCTAAAGTATTTGTTCCAGGCACTGGAGCTCGCGCAGGCCAACCAGTTCAAAAAGCAAATCGCTGCCGTCTACTTTCGGATCGCCTGGGTGTATTATTCAATGGGACAGAACGTGCTCGCAAAAGATTTTGCGGAAAAATGTTGGACGATCGCGGAAGGCAACCGATTTGATTTTGAGGAAGCGTCGGCCTGTAATTTGATGGGCCTCATCAGCTTGAGAATGAAGGAAGATGAAGATGCGTTGAATCAATTTAATTGTGCTCTGGAAATCAGAGACCGAAATAACTTCCGAACAGGATATGCAAGTACGCTCTTGAACATTGGAGAGCTGTATGAAATGCGGAACGAATTCAAAAAAGCGGAAGAATACGATTTGAAGAGCCTTACGATTGAAACCGAAATCAATCATGCGCTCGGTATTTGCAATTCATGTCAAAACCTTGGGCAGCTGTATACCAAGATGGGAGAATACGAAAAGGCAACATTTTACCTATCGAAAGGAGAAGGCCTGTCCAAGAAAATAAGAGCAAAAGGCACGTTACTTGATATCTATAAAAATAAACGGGACCTGTTCAAAGCGCGGGGAGAGTTCCGCTCGGCAATGAATTATTCGATGCTTCATGAATCACTTCGAGATTCCATGATCAATGAGAACTTGGCAAATCGGGTGGTGACGCTGCAGCATTATTTTGAGATGAATCAAAAGGACAAGGAGATAAAGATCCTGAATCAACAGAGAGAGCTCCAAGATGTAGAGATAAAACAGCAACGTGTGGCCATTGCCGTTGGCATCTTGGTGACGCTCGCGGTTAGCATTGCTGCCTACGTGGTTTTTGGATTGTATAAAAGAGTGAAACGCCTCAATGCGGAAATCTCCGAACGTAATGAAGAGATCGTGGCTCAGTCAGAAGAACTTCGTGAAGCCAACGACGCGTTGGGGAACTTAAACACGGAAATATCGGAGCAGAAAAAACAAATCGAAGAGCAAGCCGAGGAACTGGCGGTAAGCAATCAAACAATTGCTCGAATCAATGAGGGGTTGGAGGAAAAAATAAAAGACCGTACGGCAGAGCTGAAAGAGGCATATCATGAACTTGACACTTTCTTTTATCGGTCGTCACATGATTTTAGAAGGCCGCTCACTACGTTTATGGGTTTGGCAGAGGTAGCAAAAGTCATGATCAAGGACAAGCCCGCCCTAGAGCTGTTTGAGAAAGTGAATGACACCGCGCGTAACCTCGATAAGATGCTTTTCAAACTTCAATCAGTGAGTGCAGCAGGTACAGAAGACCTTGCCAACAGTGAGATTAGCTTCAAGAATATTTTTCAAACCGAAATCCGAAGTTTTGATGAGGAGATCTTGAAAAGGAAAATTCACGTGAATACGGAGGTGGACGTGAAGCGACCGTTTTATTCCTTCCCTACGCTGCTGAATTTCATCGTTCAAAATTTGCTTGAAAATTCTATTTCATTTTCCAGAGACGACAAAACAGAAATATGTCTTTCGGCAAAGGAGGTGGGCAACGATGTGATCATGACCATCCGCGATAATGGGATCGGCATTGACCCGGTCTATTTGCCACGCGTGTTTGAAATGTATTTTCGAGCGAATGAGCGGAGCACGGGCAACGGCCTCGGCCTTTATATCGTCAAAAAAATGGTGGATAAAATGAACGGCCGTATTGAAATCAAAAGTGAGCTAGGTAAAGGCACTGAAGTGAAAATGTTTATCCCCTTCACGCTGCGGTAGTCATCCAAGATCAGAAGAGAAAAAAAGAAGCAATCTCATGGAGATTGCTTCTCGAAGAGTTTACTCAGCCGCTGGCTCGCCGTACCAATTTACTTTTCTCGCAAAGTACATCAGCGCCCCTACGATGATGAAAAGACCAATACTTCCCAAGAGCAGTGACAGATCTTGTTGCAATACGATGATAAAAATGAACGAATAAAAAACCAAAAGAAGACTCGTGAATAGCATTACCAGGGATTTATTCTTCAAAAATGAAAACGAATAGAGGCAGATCAGAGCCACTGTGGCAATGGAAGAAATCCCGTACGCCAGATTATACCCTACCTGCTCGGATAAACTGAGGAGCAACGTGTAGTAAATAATCAACGCGGCGGCAATCAGGATATATTGGAAAGGATGAATCCGAATCTTTTTTGTGATTTCAACCAGGAAGAGAGCAACGAATGTCAGAATGATAACGAGATGCCCATATTTGGAGGTGCGAATGCTTTTTTGATATTGATCCACGGGGATGATCAGCTTAACGCCAAACTCCGAGCCACTCAACTTAGTGTCGGGGTCGGTCCAGGCTTGCGCAAATGGCCGGTTGTAATGCAGCACTTTCCATTTCGCCGAGAAATTTTTTTCTGAAAGCTGCCTTGACTCGGGCAAGAATTCTCCGTCAAAGCCGGGTGATGGCCATGGGCCGGATAGTTGCACAGTCGTCGTCTTACCGGTGGGTGTAAAAAACAATCTGGTGCTTCCTTTTAAATTGATTTTTATTGAAGCGTTGCCGTTGAAGTCAGCTTCACTCTGCCAATTGAGCTTGGCAACAATGCCGTTGGTAGAAAAATTAGCATCGCTCTCGCCGCCCGTAAGCGGGTAGGGAGAAGGAAAATCTCCAATGAATTTTTTCACCGCGACCCCCAGCGCATTGGAGGGTTCCGATTCTTTAGGTAAACCCCCGATGGCGAACTGCGGATTTTCACTGATTCCCCGTAAATCGGTGATGGAGAAAATCATATGGGCATCCCTCCAAAGCACCATGTCTTCCGCTATTTTGAACGACTGGAAATCGGGCTTGTCAAAGCTGGAGTTGACATTCAAAGTAGAAGAGTACACGGCGGCGTCAAATATTCCGCGGTGGAGCACGGTAGGGTCTATTTCCCCTCTGATGTCAAGTGTTTGCGGCAGCAAGAAGAGTTTTTCGATGTACTCCTGAATTTCAATGCCTTCTTTCCCGTGGTCGATTTTCTTTTTCACTTTATAGGGGATGACCAAGATGGGTCCAGAGAGGGTTTGGTTGCCCGACCACTTGGCCGAGATTTCCTGTGTTACGCTTTCCGCTCGTGATTGTCGTTCTTGCATCAGTTCCTGTATCCAGGAAGAGGGGATAAGTAAAATCAGAACGAGAAACCCGATGGACACGAGCTTTACGGTGATGGATTCCTGCATCCATCGATTGAACCTTTCGAAGAGGTTGAGTTGGTTTTCTTTTGTTTCCATATTGTGTTATTTAAAAGTACTTTGTATTTAAAAGTAAAAGCATAAAAAAATTAACCTTTCTGTTGTTTGATCAATTGCTCCAACCCATCCAAATGGGCTTTGAATATTTTTCTACCCCGTTCAGTCACTCTGTACTTTGTATTCGGTTTTCGGTCAACGAATGATTTGCTGACGGAAATGTATTTTTCTTTTTCGAGGGCCTTGATATGTGTGGCCAACGCGCCGTCCGTTGAACCGATTACTTCTTTCAGGGAATTGAAGTCGTAGGAATCATTGGCAACGAGTACGGACATGATCTGCAACCGCACGCTATGCTCCAACACTTTGTCTAAGCTTTCAAAAGGATTTTTCACCGCTCGTATCGAAAGTACATGATTGCTCCATAGAGGATATGCATTGCGCCAAAACCGACTGCCCACAGAATCAGTCCGTAACCTGGCAACATTGCTGATATCAACCCCAAAATAATTTCTGTCAGGCCAAGATACATTACTTCACTAAATGTATTCCGGCTGGACTGAACGAGGGCCAGTCCATAAAATAATAACGTGGCAGGTACCAGAAGGACATAATACTCTCGAACGAGCAAGACAAGAATAAAAATACCTCCAGCTACTAATGGAATGGCTAAATCCTTCATCAATTGCCTGCTCGTAGAACTCCATAAGGAAGTCTGCATTTTCCTTGCCTTCTGAAGGCTCATCAAAAATCCAGTGGTCAATGACGAAAGCAAAACCAGAAAACCAGTAACCTCCAATTTGAAAATCGAAGCCGGATGATCCAATATTGAAACATGATCATAACCCACGGGAGAGAGCGGAGAATAGATGGTCTGGTACGCAATCCATGCTCCAACGAGCGCGTAGATGCCCGACAAAACCCCCGATAAGCCACTCAATGAAATGAATTTCACGGACCGCTCCATGATCGACCGGATGGAAGCCAGGTCTTTTTCGTACTCGTTTATTTCCTTCATTTAAAAGTACTTTTTTTTTCAAAGTTAGCAGTTAAATAAATAAACGCAAATGAAGGCCGACTTGTTTCATTGATTGAATTCGTATTCAAATCCCTCATTCTAGGATCACATCATCCGTTTCATGAACCCTATGCACTTTTCAGAACTGAATTGACAGGCTCAATTTGCCGACGACACCAAGCTTGAAAATAGAAATTGAAGGCGAAAGTACTTTTTAAATGGAATTTAGAAATCACTCACCCTGAAGTTTGATTGCCACTGATTCGGCTTCCTCTGCCAATCTCAGGGAGTCGACTGCATTGAGGTCAGTGATTTTTCTGACGTGCTCTCTATCCTTTAGCCAAGTGAGCTGATCTTTGAACATCGCCGTAACCAATTCTTGATAAAGTACCTGCTTTTCTACGGCGCCGCCGGTGTCGAGCTTTATTTTATACCTGTATTTTATTTCCTTAAATCTTCCATGGCAAACCTTGTCTTCATCGTGGCCTTCAATCGTTTCAATGCTTGCCTTGGGGAAGATTGATCGAAGGGTTTTTAAATTGACGTCGTCACAAAGCGCGGTCATCTTTAATCGGGTGGGCACCCATTCGTACAGTGTGATTTCTCCTTTCTCGAACAACAGTCGCATTTCTTGTCTGTCCATTGCCTTCGGTTGGTCAAACCCATGATAAAAATGGACACAGCCACCTGAGTACTGAACGGAGGCCTGAACTCTGTCCCAAACATTTTTGAAACCTCGCCTATTTGATTTTTGAGCTGCAATTACTTTGGCGTCCCCAAGCCATCCGGAAAACATGTCAAAAAAATGGACGCCGTGCTCAATAAAAATACCACCGCTTTTGTCCTCGTCCCAAAACCAATGTTGCTCAGTCAAAAATTCATCAGAAGCATAGTTTTCAAAAAAGCCGTGTAAAAAATCACCTAATACATGGTGTTCAATTAATTTTCTTACGGCATCATATAATTTATTATACCGCTGCATGAGATTTACAACAAAAAGCAGTTTCCTGTCCGATGCAATATTTTTCAATTCTAACGCGTGAGGCAATGTTATCGCGGCGGGCTTTTCGCAGATCACGTGCTTGCCGGCAAGAAGCGCTTTCTTCGACTGAGCATAATGCAAAAAGGGTGGCGTGGCGATGTATACTAAATCGATAGACGGATCGCGGCAAAGTTCATCTAAGGTGTCAAAGATTTTTGCCTTGAGTTCGATTTGCTTTAAACGCAACGCATTCTCTCTATTTTCATCGTAAATGCCTGCCAATGTTACGCCAGGGACCTGAATAAACTCCGACGTGGCAAAATGGGCGAAGCCGCCTGCGCCTATTACTGCAATGTTTAATGCATCAAACATATTTGTCTTTTCTCCTCCCACAAAATAAGTCCCTTTTTCGATTCTCATCAATGCGAGACATCATTCCACAGTATTTTTAGAGACAAGCGGTCTCGTTCAAGGATTGCACTTTCAAATGGAAGTAGAATAGTTGAAGGTTGTTATCCGTGGTTTTTGCATATTGCTTAACGCAGTTCATATCATGCCGTTAAAAAGAATGAAGATAAAGATAATTTTATTCGGCCTGCTTTTATCTGCCTGCAAGCAAGAGACACCCACGCTGTTTACCCGACTGCAAGCCGACAAAACCGGTGTTACGTTTAACAACCAGTTGCAGGAAGATAACCCGGAATTAAGCATTATGAACTACCCTTACTTTTACAATGGTGGTGGAGTGGCCGTTGGTGATTTTAACGGCGACGGCTTACAGGATTTGGTTTTCACGGGCAACATGGTGAAGAACGGATTGTTCATTAATAAGGGGCATTTTGAATTTGAGGACATCACGGAAAAATCAGGAATAGCCAGCGCAGGAGGTTGGTGTACTGGGGTTACTGTTGCCGACATCAACTCCGATGGCTGGCAGGATATTTACATTTGTCGATCGGGGTTGCCAACGCCGGAAAGCCGGAAGAATTTGTTGTTTATAAATAATGGAGACCTCACTTTTAAGGAGAGTGCGGCCCTATATGGGTTGGATGATTCTGGCCACTCCACTCAGGCGTCTTTTTTTGATTTTGACAAAGATGGAGACCTGGATGTGTTTTTGATCAATCAATCGGATCCAAAATTCTCGCGAGGTAATCTAGATTATATTCAAAACCGATTTCAGAAAAGCGACAGCGCGCTATCAAACAAACTTTATCGAAACGACAACGATCATTTTGTCGATGTTTCGAAGCAAGCGGGTATTACGTCTAACATATTTACCTACAGCCTAGGTCTCAGCACATCCGACCTCAATCAAGATGGGTGGCCCGACATCTATGTCGGAAATGATTTTGAGGAGCCTGACTACATGTACATCAACAATGGTGACGGCACTTTTAGTGATGAGTTGGCAAAACGGATAGATCATACTTCGCTTTTTTCAATGGGCATAGATGTGGCAGACTATAACAATGATTTGCAACCAGACATTCTGCAAATGGACATGCTTCCCGAAGGCAACTATGCTCAAAAAATGCATTTGGCAGGTGACAATTATAACCGTTACAATCAACAGTTTCTGCGTGGAATGTTTCCGCAATACATGAAAAATTCGTTGCAGAAAAATAACGGCGATGGCACTTTTAGCGAATACGGACAGATGGCAGGGCTTTCAAATACGGATTGGAGTTGGTCTCCACTGGTCGCCGACCTGGACAACGATGGGAAGAAAGATGTATTCATCACCAATGGCTATCAACGTGACAATACCGATATGCAGTTTGTGGTCTACGCCATGGCACAATCACAACGTATTCAGAATGGAGAGAAGGCGCCCAGTGTTCAGGAATATATTTCGCACATGCCGGGTATTCGACTGCCCAATTATGTTTTTAAGAATAAAGGTGATGACCATTTCGAAAACAAAGTGAAGGACTGGGGATTTGATCAGCCTACCGTTTCACAGGGAGCAGCGTATGCGGACCTCGACAATGATGGCGACCTGGACTTGGTGATCAATAACACGCGAGAAAGCGCCGGTGTGTACCGAAATAATTGTGAGCAACTACTGAAGCACAATTTTTTGAAAATAAAATTAGAAGGGGCTATTAAAAATAAAGATGCGATTGGCGCGAAGGTTTATGTTTATGCGCAGGCCGAACAGTTGTACGTTGAACAAAATCCCGTGCGCGGGTATCAATCTTCCGTGGATCGGACTTTGCACGTTGGCCTCGGTGTGCATCAAAGCGTCGATTCATTACGGATAGTCTGGCCGAATAAACTAAGCCAGCTGATAAAGAAGGTAAGTGTTAACCAAACCCTGACTCTTCGGATGCAGGAAGGGGCACGTCACAAGGGATCAAAGGCAGCTGATCAATTGGTCGTGGAAAAACCCAATTTTGAATTTGTGCATTCTGAAAGAGAAGTGAACGATTTTGCCAGGCAGTTTTTGCTACCTCACGCGTTTTCACATGCAGGTCCGTGCATGGCCAGTGGCGACATCAACGGCGACGGCCTCATGGATGTTTTTGTTGGCGGTGGCTACGGACAATCAGGTGCGATCTTTGTGCAGGGGGGCGATCGTACATTTCGCAAATCTCCGACGTCCTATTCGGAAAATATTCAGAGTAAAGATACCGATGCTGTTTTGTTCGATGCCGATGGTGATCACGATTTGGATTTATATGTTGTCAGTGGCGGCTATGAGTTTGAAGAAAACTCGCCACTACTGCAGGACCGTTTATACATGAACAACGGCAAGGGCGTTTTTGCAAAAACGACGGGGTTGCTCGAGAAGAATTTTTCCAACAAGAAATGCGTGAAGCCAGTGGACTTTGATGGGGATGGAGACCTCGATTTGTTTGTGGGTGGAAATGTGGTGCCGGGAGGCTTTCCAACAGCAGCACCAAGTAAGATTTACTTCAACGACGGAAAGGGAAATTTTATCAAAAACAAACCCGCCAACGCACAGCTCGGGATAGTGAATGATGCTTTATGGGTTGACCTTGACAAGGATGGAAGAAAAGATTTGATAGTGGTCAGTGAATGGATGCCCTTGAGAGTTTATTTGGCACAAGGTTCGTTATTCAAAGATGTGTCAAGCAAGTGGTTTCCATTTGGCAGCAGTGGTTGGTGGAATTGTTTGGCTGCCGGAGATTTTGACAACGACGGTGACATTGATTTAGTAGCCGGAAACCTTGGAACAAATTCACAATTGAAGGTGGATGACAATCATCCCATGAAATTATTTACGGCGGATGTGGATGGCAACGGATCAACTGACCCGATCATAACCTATTACCATGCGGATGAGAGTTTCCCTTTGGCTCTCCGCGATGACCTCATTGGGCAAGTTCCATCGATGAAGAAGAAGTTCATGGACTATACACAATATGCAAAAGCGGGAATCAATGACATTTTAACAAAAGATCAACTCGCAAAAGCACCTGTACTCACTACCAATCAGCTGAAGACCCTTTATCTGGAAAATACGGGAGCAAGTTTTGTTCCGCGCGAGTTGCCGGTAGAGGCACAGGCTGCGCCTGTTTTTGCGATCGCAGTCTTGGATCTTAATAAAGATGGGAATCTTGATTTCATTTTGGCGGGAAACAATTCGAAGAACCGGATATACCTGGGGCGCGATGATGCCAATCACGGTTCAGTCATGCTCGGCGATGGGAAAGGTAATTTCCACTATTTACCTCAGCAAAAATCAGGTCTGAATTTACGAGGAGACGTGCGCAGTTTAGTCACGGATGGGAAATCACTTTTGTTTGGCGTTAATAATGCTGCGGTGAAGGCGTATTTGATCAAATGATCAAACTATCAATTTACCAACGCGCAAAATCATTCTTTGTGGGAAGTGGACTGCGCGTTGAAGTCTTTCGGATGACAATGAAACATCTCGTTAAAGGATTTATAGAAATAAGAGCGACTGTTGAACCCGGTTTCGTAGATCACCTCTGAAACACTCATCGATGAACTCTTCAGTAAGTCGGCCGCTTTTTTCAGCCGATATTGTTTGATCAGACCATGCGGAGTCAAGCCTGTAATTGTTTTTACTTTTCTATACAACGACGCTTTGCTCATTCCAACCTCCTCACCGATGTCGTCAGCATTGAACTCAGGTTCACTCAGGTGTTTTTGAATGCACTGCGTTATCTTGAAAAAGAAACTGTCGTCTCTTTCGCTGATTCCGGGTGACAGGTGCGACAGCTCGATTTCTGCAAAATTTTGGAATTTCCCGCGAATCAATTCCATCCGCTCGATTAGCTTTTCGATTCGAATAAAAAGATGCTCAGGATGGAATGGCTTGGGAATATATGAATCGGCCCCGACCTGCAGTCCTTCAATCCGGTTCTCGATTTCCACTTTCGCAGTCAATAGGATCACGGGAATATGACTGGTCTGAATATTTTCTTTTATTTTTTTGCAGAGCTCCAATCCATTCATGTCGGGCATAAGAATGTCGCTAATAACTAGGTCGATGCGCTCTTCCTCTAAAATGGACAGCGCCTTTTTGCCGTTATGTGCCTTGTGAATTGAATACTTATTGGAGAGAATATTTTCCAACAAGGACGTGATCTGTGTGTTGTCGTCAACTACAAGAAGTGAAGGATGCTTGCTCAGAACGCTGCTGGCTACTTTGGCCGGCTGATCCGCTAAGTAATGATCAATTTCGAACTCAAGGGAAATCTTTTCACTTAGGTTCAACGCGGGCAAGATCGGCGATGCATTCTCCTGAATATCTCTATAGTGCTCTCTTGTAATTGGAATGGAAACTGAGAAGGTGCTTCCTTTGCCAAGCTTGCTTTCCACTTTGATTTCTCCTCGATGAATCATAACGAGGCTCTTTGTCAAAGAGAGACCGATCCCAGTACTTTTTGCCAGTCCATTACTGTCGAGTAGCGGAGATTGGTTTTGATAAAAACTTTCGAAAATCTTGTGTTTGTTTTCTTCCGCTATGCCGATGCCTTCATCACGGATGATGAATATTGCTTTTTGAGATTCATGCTTCAAGATCACATTAACGATACCTTCCTTGGAGCTATATTTGATCGCGTTGGAAATCAAATTGATCAAGATCTTCTCTAGTTTCTTTGCATCGACGAGTGCAGAAAGAAATTCGGGTTCGGGGTGGAATTCCAGGTGAATGTCGCGCTCCATGGCATATCCCTGAAACGATTCTACAATTTGTTGCGTGAAGGGAACTAAATCTGTGGAAGAAATCTCGAGCGTGTCTTTCCCACTTTCAATCTTTCTAAATTGAATAAGCTCTTCAATTAATTTTTGAAGCCGCAAGGAATTGCTCAGTACTGTGTTCAATTGATTTCGGGCATCGGCATCTTTGACTTTGTTGAGGAGGGAAGTTACTGGCCCAAGGATCAACGTCAGTGGGGTACGGAACTCGTGAGCTATATTCGTAAAAAATTGGAGCTTGTAGTCGTTCAGCTCTTTTAGTTGAAGTGCCTTAAATCGGTCAATCGCAATTGCTTTTTTGTTCCTGGCTCTCCATCGTATGTAGAGGATAAATCCAATTTGAGCGCCCAATGCCAACAACGCATAAAGGAGGTAAGCCCAAGATGTTTTCCAAAACGGAGGGCTGATCGTAATTGAGAAAGTTCGAGGAACAGAATTCCATATTCCATTTTCGTTGGTGTAGCTGATGTTTAGTTTGTAGTGACCCGGCGGAATGTTGGTCAGGCTTAACGATTGTTGCTGGCCAATGGAGTTCCAGTCTTTGTCAAAATTTTCCAGAAAATATTTGTATTCGCATTTCTGATTGTTCCAATAGTCCAACGTAGTAAAAGAAAAACTGATAAAATTCTGATCGTAGTTGAGGTTGATTTCATTTGTAAAATCAATGTTGTTGGTAAGTAAGCCATCGGCTCCACTTGGCGAGATGACAACGTTCCGAACAAGGAATTCTTTAACTGTAAGCCTTGGAAAATAATTAAGAGAGCTGATTTTGGAAGGATAGGCGATATCTAAACCATCAATACCCCCGAAGAAAAGTCGTTCAGAAATTTTTGATTGATAGAAAGCCCCATCCGTAAATTCATTGTTTTGCAAGCCATCGTTGTTGTCAAAATTCTTGAAGTTCATTTTGACCTGATCGTACATCGTCAGCCCACGATTAGTGGATATCCAAATATTGGACTTGGCGTCTTCTAGTATCCCGTGGATGGTATTGTTCGGTAAGCCTTCATGAAGTGTATAATTATTTATTCGGTAGGGTTTGCTCGCTAAGGATAGCCGGTTTAGCCCTCCGCTGGTACCGATCCAAAGCTGTTCTCTTTTGTCGATATAAAGACTGAGTACATCATTGTTGCAGAGCCTGTTTTTCCGGTTGGGGTCAGCTTGCACATGGTCTTCGATTTTTTTCGTCAGCGCATTGTAGCGGTAGATTCCCATGCCTCGGGTCCCAATCCAGAGCATGTTGGGTCGTTCCTCAACAATAGCATAGACAATATTGCTTCGAATGGAAATGTCTTCGGCGTCTGTGGAATGCTGAATCTGATCTGAATCAGTTAACCGGTATTTGCCGTTCGACGTTTTTTTGACTTTTAGGTGAATGACACCGTAGCCGCTGGTTCCTAGCCAGATGTCATTGAAAGCGTCGATGCAAATGGAGTACACTGAGCTGAATGACAAATTGCTTTTATTCTCGAAGTCACGAGGGAAGTGAAAGATTTTGTTTGTTCGCGCTTCGATCATGTCAATGCCTTCTCCGTCAAGTCCTACCCATACGTTTCCGAGCTGATCCTTGTTTAAAGAAAGCACCGCATTGTTACTCAGCCCTGATTTTGTGTTGAGGACTTTTGTTTTTCCGCGGTCTATGATATTTAGCCCACCGCCGCGCGTGCCGATATAGAGAGTTCCGTTAGCGTCTTCAAAAACAGAACGAATGATGCTATGAGAAAGTTGACCGTTTGTCAATGGGCCAGCAGAAATGGAGTAGAACATTTTTGGAAGTGTGAGAAACTTGTAGACGCCGTCTCCATCTGTTGCTACCCAAATTAAGTCTTGGTTTGTTTCGGTAATAGTTAAAATTTTGATCCCCTTTTTCGCAAAAGTCGGGAAGTAGGAATCCATCGATTTTGTTTCAAAGCGATCGTTGATGAGTGTTGACTTAAAAATCATTCCTGATTCTGTGCCGACCCAAACTGAAGTGTGATCTAAGCTTTCGTCCAAAGAGGTGACCGTAACTCTGCCGAGCTGAATAGGATCTTGCGTTCTGCCCATATCAGACAGGTCGTAAAAATAAAGTTGACCAGTACTCGTAGCGACGGAGATAAAATAATGCTGACCGATGCGAAGGAATTTATGAAATACAAGTTGGCTGGGGTTAACGACCTGGCGAGTGAACACCATTCGATTGTTTAGGGTGCAAATAATTTTGCCATCGTTACCAAGCATGTAAAACAACCCCTTATCATTGCCGACGTCAATCACCGACGCGAGCCATCGACTCTCAATGCCCTCGAAGGCGACCTTAATGAACGCGTCTTTCTGTTTTGAGTATCTACTAATCCCTTTTCCGATAAGGCTTGCCCAGATCATTGAGTCAGAACCTACGCAGGCCCTGATGTTGTATTCCTGAAATGGGATGTCATTAAGACTATCGAGATAACTATGAAATGAGTCGGCTTGCCGATCGTATTTGTTAATTCCTTGATGGGTAACAATCCAAAGGTTGCCATCGCCGTCTTCAAGAAATTTTCTAATTACGTTGTTGCTGATTGATCCCTTAACGAAGGGATCGGGTTTGTAAACCTTGATCGAGCTGCCGTCGTACCTATCCAATCCGTCCCAAGTGCCGAGCCACACGTAATCATACTTGTCCATATATACGGATGTAATGGCGCTGTTCGATAGCATCGCTTTTTTGTCGACATGCTGATGAGGCCATGCGGTGGCGGTATCCTCGGGACTTAGGTGGAGCAGAGAAAGGAGTAATAAAACGGACGCCATGTGAGTCTAATTTACTTCTATTGAAGGGATTACAAATTTAGATAATGTGTAAGCGGCAGATTTGTAAAAGTTGTCCACTCTGTCCTTTTCTGTCCTCCTAGTTCTCTAACTCGTCGTTTTTTATAACCGAGCGCACTTTTTAAAAATAATGGCGGACAAAAAAGGGCTTTTTTATGGCCAAAATTGCATTGCAATCGAATGCGAATTTTTTTTGGAGGTGATATGTCACAAGTTACTAAAAAGGGGATAGCGAGACGAGTAGACCAAAATCCATTATTGAGGCCAACGGATCTTCGGTCCAGCAGCCCTTCAATGAAGATAGAGTGCTTGCTAAACCCTGGCGTTTTTGAATTCGAAAATAAGATATGGATGTTGGTGAGAGTTGCCGAAAGGCCTGATCAACACGCCGACAAGGTGAGTTTTCCACTTTATAATAAGAAAGGGCAGATTGAGGTATTGAGTTTTGACAAATCTGATCCTAATCTGGACTTCACTGATCCGCGGGTCATCCGCTACAAAGGACGAGACTACCTTACCACACTGAGCCATCTGCGCCTCGTGTGCAGCGATGACGGCAAAAAATTCTATGAACTGGAAGGATACCCTCCAATTTTCGGTGTCGACAAACTTGAGTCTTACGGCATAGAGGATTGTCGTGTCATTAAAATAGACGATACTTTTCATCTTACCTACACCATGGTGTCGCATTATGGAGTAGGGGTAGGGCTGATCACGACAAGAGATTGGAAAAATCTAAAAAGGGAAGGGATGATTTTTCCACCGCACAATAAGGACTGTGCAATATTCAGCGAAAAGATAAATGGTAAATATTACGCCTTACATAGGCCTAGTAGCCCGCAATTAGGTGGCAATTATATATGGATTGCTGAGTCTCCAGATCTTCTTCATTGGGGGAATCATCAATGTCTGGCAACAACACGCCAAACAATGTGGGACAGCGCTCGCATAGGGTCGGGCGCTGCTCCCATTAAAACCGAAAAAGGATGGTTGGAAATTTACCATGGAGCAGATAAATCCAATCGCTATTGTTTAGGAGCATTGTTGCTTGATTTAAATGATCCTTCCAAAGTGATCGCCAGGAGCGAGGAGCCTATCATGGAGCCCACAGCGGTTTACGAACAAGTGGGCTTTTTCGGCAACGTGATTTTCACTAATGGCCATTACGTAAAGGGCGACACTATTCACATGTACTACGGTGCGAGCGATGAAGTGATCTGTGGAGCGAATTTTTCGATTAAAGAAATACTCAACTCTCTCAATACAACACCATGTCTGTAATCGCATTATTAAAGAAGCCCCAAAAAGAGTACTCCTATTTTCTTTTGTTGCCACGGCCCACGCGCGTATTGCTGATGACAAACATGATCTATGCCTTCGTGTTGCCGGTGATAGAAATATTTGTTGGGGCCTATATTATGCGGAGTTCAAATGATCCATCGATTGTGGCAGTGTATCAGCTCACTGTGTACACGGGTATCCCTATTACTTTTTATGTCAACGGTTTTCTACTCAATCACATAAAAATTTCTCACCTCTATAGTTTTGGGATGCTCTTGAGCGGCATTTCGATGCTAGTCATGATGAGCCTTCAAAGTCTTTCGGCGGCTGGCGTTGGTATCGCTGGTCTATTGATGGGATGTTCATTTGGTTTCTTCTGGGCGAACCGTGATTTTCTCGCACTCAATACAACGAATGACTCCTCGCGAAACTACTATTTTGGGCTAGAGACATTTTTTTACACCATCACTTACATCATCGTGCCCATGTTGGTTGGCGCATTTTTAGCCAACACGGAAATCAAAGGATGGTTTAACGGAAGCGTAAATACTGCTTATCGGATTGTGACGGTAGTTGTTTTTCTGCTGACCATACTTTCCAGTATTGTTATTCATAAAGAGAAATTCAATAATCCCGAGCAGAAGGAATTCCTGTTCTTTCGGTTTCATGTTCTCTGGAGAAAAATGATGGTGCTTGCGGGCCTCAAAGGATTGGCACAGGGTTATTTGGTAACGGCACCTGCAATTTTGATCATGCGCCTCGTTGGAAATGAAGGATCGCTGGGATTAGTGCAAGGTGTAAGTGGAGTAGCTACTGCCTTTATGCTATATATCTTAGGCAGAACAACGAAACCGTCCGACAGGATCTACATTTTCTCAGTTGGCCTTGTTATTTTTTTGGTGGGGACGTTGTTCAACGGACTCCTTTTTTCGGCCATTGGTGTCATCATTTTTGTATTGTGTAAAGTTCTCTTTGCTCCGCTTCATGACATCGCTTATTTTCCTACAGAGATGCGAGTGATTGATGTGGTGTCGAAGATTGAGAAAAGAAGCGAATTCGCCTATATCTTCAATCATGAATTTGGTCTGTACGTTGGCCGTTTTTTCGGATTAATGTTATTCATTGTCTTGGCCAATTATGTTTCTGAGATTTTCGCATTGAAATATGCTTTGATCATCATCGCGTTGCTTCAGTTGGCTTCGATCCCGGTGGCCAGGCATATTATTAGAGAAGCAAATAAACTGAGTCCAATATGACAGCATTTATTAGAACATGTCTGCACCTTACTTTCATATTTGCCTCGATGGTGGCATCGGTTTTTATTGTTTCACTAGTGAGTGTTTTTACGGTGGCTTTATTAATGGCGTTGTCGGTTTATTTTTTCCTCGTCAGAAAATATTATTTACTAATTGAAACCAATAAATGGATCGCATGAGGACGACCGCCACCATCTGTTTTAAGTATTTGTCCATCGCCAGCCTAGCCGGGTTTTTCAATTCATGTACGCCCGTAATAAAGAAAGTTGACCAAGTGGTAATCGATAGAATAGCACTGATGCCGGATCAGCCTACGCCATATAAAATGACTGACTGGTATGAGAAAGCGCAGAATTTTGATCAATATGTTTTCAATGTCGATTTGAAGGGCGACTACCAGCCATTCATCTGGACGGATGACTCTAAGCGAAACATTTCCCAAAATACATTTGGGATTTTTACAGCTATCGGGGATGTGCGACAAGGACCGAAGGGAAACAAAGAATTTCACGAGGCACTTTGCTCGATGGGCTCACTCCTTGGTGCTGGTCTAGTCGGAATTGATAAAACCAATCAGAATGGATCAAACTATGTTAAGATGGTTCAAAACTATTTTAACTCTGCAAATGGTTGGAACATTATGATGGATAATACCAATAAAGAAGTCGCCATGCTGGGTGGTGGTTACGGCCGTGATTGGTGGTATGATGTGTTTCCAAATGTACTGTACTATGGCTTATGCGAATTATTTCCGAATGTCGGTGGCGCAGATAGCCTTCAACACCTTATAGCTGAAAAGTTTTTTAAAGCGGACTCCGTATTGAACGGAAATTATGACTATTCCTTTTTTGACTACGGTCAGATGAAAGGCATGTCCAACAATGTTCCGCATCAACAAGATGCTGCCGCAGGACATGCTTATGTGTTGTTGTGCGCATACGAAAAATTTAAAGACGAGCGATATCTGCAAGGCGCCAAATCGGCGATGAACGCGTTTGTAAATCAGAAGGAGAGCCGATTCTATGAGGTACTCATGCCATTTGGTACGTTGGTGGCCGCACGACTGAATGCGGAGCATGGAACGAATTATGATGTGAAGAAAATTCTCGACTGGACGTTTGAGGGTTGTAAGGCAAGCGATGGACGTACGGGTTGGGGGGTTATTGCCGAGAAATGGGGCGAATATGATGTGCACGGCGTTCAAGGAAGCATCACCGACGGAGGTGGTTATGCCTTTCTGATGAACTCCTTTGATTTGGCTTGGCCGCTGGTTCCCATGGTGCGGTACGATCATCATTTCGCCAACGCGATTGGAAAATGGATGCTGAATGTCACGAATGCGGCGCGCCTCTTTTATCCCTATGAAATAGACGATCAGCATCAATGGCTGCCAGAAAAAAAAGAGATTACAAAAAATGTCATTGCCTACGAAGGCCTTCGTAAAGAAGATCACTTCTATAAGAAAGCGTCTTTGAAGGGCGCAAGCCCTGTGGCACTCGGCGATGGTCCACAATGGGCGAAAGGCCAGCCAGAAGTTTCTATGTTCAGTTTGTACAGCTCTGCTCAAGTAGGAATTTTCGGAGCCCTTGTCAAGAAGACCAACGTAGAAAAAATACTACAACTCGATTGCAACGCTACGGATTTCTACCAGCCGAATTCGTTCCCAACCTACCTGTATTACAATCCTTACGATACAGTGAAATCAGTTTGCTATTATAATTCTCAAAAATCAAAAATCGATTTATACGATGCTCTTTCTCACGAATACTTGAATAAAGATGCCAATGAGGAGTCATGTTTTGAAATTCCACCCAAGTCGTCAAGACTTGTCGTCGTCCTCCCTTCGGGAAGTCAAGTTCAATTAAAGGATGGCAACTACATGGTGGGCACAAAAGTTGTTGCCTTTAATCAAGATAAAAAAATTAGATAACCATCAAGCCAATGAAGAAATCAATACGACGTTTTTATTTTTTCCTGGCAGCATTGATGATGTCGACAGCCGGAATTGCTCAGACGATTTTGTCTGGAACCGTCAAGACAAAGTCAAATGAACCTCTTGTGGGTGTTTCTATTCAATTAAAGAACACGGCCACAGGAACTGCAACAGATGCGGATGGCATTTTCAAATTGCAGATCCCTGCGAGCGAATCAGGCACTGGCATTTTGATTTTCTCGTTCATAGGCTTCGCTACGCAGGAGATTCAGATTGGCAATCGATCTATCATTGATGTTATTTTATTAGAAGATACGAAAGCGCTTGAAGAGGTTGTGGTTACCGGATATCAGACCGAAGAAAGAAAGAAGATAATGGGTGCTGTCGCAACAGTCAGTTCAGAGCTAATAGCAAAGATTCCTGTTTCAGGAATTGATCAAGCAATACAAGGAAGAGTGCCCGGGGTAGTGGTGACGCAAAACACGGGAGCACCGGGAGAAGGTGTGATCGTTCGCGTTCGCGGAGTTGGCTCACTCAACAGTAACAACCAACCGCTCTATGTGATTGATGGAATTCCAACCCTGGACGCTACCTCAATTGCGCCTCAAGACATCCAGTCGCTCACGGTTCTCAAAGACGCCAGCGCAGCTGCTCTTTACGGTGCTCGCGCCGCGAATGGCGTAATCCTTATTTCGACAAAAAGTGGTGCCAGCAATAAACTTACGGTAACCTACAATGGTCAGATAGGAACGCAGTCGCCCACACGGTTGGTTCCAATGGCGAGCACGAGCGAGTATGTTAAGATTTATAACGAAGCAGCCAACAATGACAATCCTGATTTACCAAGTTTTTTACAGCGACCATTAATTACGCCAGACCTTGCCAGTACGCTGAGCAACGTAAATCAAGTGAAGGCCATCATGCGCCCAACAGCAATTCTTCAAACGCACAGTCTCACCTTTTCGGGTAGTGAAGGGAATACAAGATTTTTAATTGCGGGCAGCTATTACAAGCAAGATGGAATAATCAAGGCGAGTGATTATACGCGTTTGACTGGAAGAATCAACGTAGAGTCGGAACTAAAGAAATGGTTGAAGGCCGGTGTCAATCTGAACGTGTCTGACGCAACAACTGATCTCATCGGAAGTTCGGGTGATGGTGCGGGAGGAAACGGAGGAAGCGTGGTGCGCTATGCCTATTTCCGATCCCCCGCCATTCCAATTTATGATTCGACTGGAAATTTTGTTGACAAGCCCGATCGTTATGATCTGTTTGGCGATGGCTACAATCCCGTGGGCATGCTTGCCTATAATCAGAACAAGAAAATCACGGACCGTCTGTTTGGAAAATTCTATGTTGTTCTCAAGCCAATCGAAGGGTTAACCATCACTTCAAATCTGGGGGTTGATTTTACGAGTCAAAATCAGAGACGGTTCGATCGAAACTGGGGAACTGCCAATAGAATAAATAATCCCAATCGACTTACCGTTGTGGATGATCGAAACCACACCATCACCTTTAGCAACTTCGCCACCTACACAAGAGCGTTTGGACATCACAACCTGACAATTTTAACTGGTACTGAGGCTATCAAAACGGAGTTGTATGAAATCACAAACACGGACACGCAATTTGCCAATCAAACTCCAACGTTGACTTACCTCGGCAACGGGCTAGGGCAGAAAACCTTATCTGAAACAAGATCGGGAAACACCTTATTGTCTTTCTTCGGAAAAGCGAGCTACGACTATAACGAAAAATATTTGGTGTCGGCCACTATAAGGAGAGATGGATCATCGAGGTTCGGCGCGGGAAATCGGTATGGAACTTTTTATGCGGGATCACTGGGCTGGAGAATAGACAAAGAATCATTTCTGATGAATAACAATTGGATTGACAAACTGATGTTGCGTGTGGGCTACGGCGTGATCGGGAATCAAGAGATTCCAAACTATGCATTCTCTGACGCTTATGGTGTCACCTACAACTATCCATTTGGCGGCGCAAAAAATGTTGGCTATGCCGTCTCCCAACTAGGTAATGCGAACATAAAATGGGAGTCGAGCAATCAATTGAATACGGGAGTAGACCTCGTAGTATTGAATGGCAAACTTTCTGTGTCCGTGGACTATTTCAACAAGATAACATCCGACCTACTAAACAACCAGCCCATTGCCACATCAGCAGGATTGGCGTCACCTCCAATTGTCAACAATGGAAAAATTCTGAATCGAGGTATTGAACTCGCGATCAACTATACCAACAAAATTGGCGATCTGCAGTATACTATAAGCCCTAACGCAGGGCTCTTGCACAATGAAGTGTTGGCCGTAAATTCTCCGATCTCCGGAGGGCTTTATGGTTCGCAGTACGTTACGCGCACGGAAAAGGGATATCAGGTCGGTTCGTTTTACATGTACCAGATGGAAGGGATTTTCCAAAACGCAACGGATATTTTTACTCACGCCGTTCAAAATCCAATTACCACGGGCCCTTCGCGGATTCAACCGGGCGATGTAAAATTCAAAGATCAAAATGGTGACGGCGTCATCGATGGGAATGACAGGGCTCACCTTGGCAGCGCCATTCCCAAGGTTTCGGGTGGTGTCAATATCATGCTTAATTACAAAGGCTTTGACCTTTCTGTTTTTTTCCAGGGAGCATATGGACAAAAAATTCTTTCTGTCTTGAACAGAGACATAGAAGGTTTTTATAGACCATTTAATGTAACGGAGCGGTACTATTCCAATCACTGGACGGGCGAAGGCTCCACCAACCTCTATCCGCGCGCATCGTGGGACGCTTCTGGAAACAACACGCAGATATCTTCAAGATTTCTGGAGTCGGGGTCTTACACACGGTTGAAAAATGTTCAGGTGGGGTATACGCTGCCAAAATCGGTGGCGGGAAAATACGGCATGTCTAGTGTACGGATTTATTTTTCGGGAACGAACTTGTTCACGTGGACAAAATATTCCGGCATGGATCCAGAGATGTCGGTGAGCAACAACTCCAGTTCTGACGGAGACAAAGCGAATGGGATTGACTGGGGCACATACCCGGCGGCCAAATCATTTAATGTCGGAGTAAACCTCACCTTTTAATTCAGATAGTATGAAGACGATAAAAATAGCTACCCTCTTTTTCATCCTCGCCTGTACTAGCTGCCACAATTTCTTGCAGGAGGATTTACAGGGCACGTTTTCAAGTTCCACATTCTACAAATCTGAAAGTGACGCGTTGGTGGCCATCACGGGTGTTTATAACTCGAGTGCCTTTGTTAACACGATGAACCAGTTGTGGGTATTTGGTGATGTCGCATCCGATGACGCTGTGAAGGGAGGCCTTGCGGGTGATCAAGTTGATGTGCAGTACATTGATCAATTTAATTACGTAAGAACCAATACCGTGCTTGCTAATGTATGGCAATATTATTACGACGGCATATCGAGGGCCAATTATGTACTCTACTATGTCCCTTCAATCAATATGAACGCGGCATTGAGGAATCGAATCTTGGGCGAAGCTAAATTTCTTCGGGCCTACTTTTATTTTAACCTCGTAAATATCTATGGCGAGATTCCGTTGAAATTATCTCCACCGCTTAACCTTTCCGTCATCAATGTTCCAAAATCGCCTGTGGCCGACGTCTATGCACAAATACAAAACGACCTCACGGATGCATCAAAGGTCTTGTCGAAAAGTTACTCGGGCGCTGATGTAGGCCGAGTTACCAAGGGTGCCGCCTTCGGTCTTTTGGCGAAGGCTCATTTGTACCAACAGCATTGGAGTGATGCCTTGTCGGCGATTGATTCATTGGAAGCATCTTCCGGCTATTCGTTGGTTCAAGTTTATAAGAACAACTTCCTAGACTCCACGCAGAATAATTCGGAGTCTATTTTTGAAATCCAGCACTTGAGTGGTCAAACACCTTCGTTGGGAAGTTTCTTGAATCAATATTTCTCGCCGTCCATCTACAATGGATATTATTTCAACGCCCCAGTGCAGAATTTTATTGATGAGTTTGAAAACGCGAGCGGAGTGGTTGATCCAAGATTGGATTATACCGTCGGACGTGCAGGAAACAAATGGGTGAACAAAGAAAGCTTTGATCCTACTTGGTCATCCACAGGATACTTGAACCGAAAGCATTCTCAATCCAAGTATGATGCTCCGATTATTGGCAATTCCGGGCTAAACTATGTCTACCTGCGGTATGCCGATATCCTGCTGATGAAAGCAGAGGCCCTCAATGAATCCAATCTAGGACCGCAAGCAATTGTGCCTTTGAATCAAGTTCGCAAAAGAGCGCGCGAGAGTTACTTGTATGACAAGGACCTTCCTGGTTTCGGTGCAGTTCCCGCCGGTTTGTTGCCGGATGTAGCCTATAGTGATCAAGCCAGTCTCCGCGCAGCCATCCAGCATGAGCGAAGAGTGGAGTTAGGTTTTGAATTTCACCGTTACTTCGACCTGATGCGCTACGGACAGCAAGTTGCCGAGGCTGCGCTCAGCGCGACGGGATTTACGTATGCTAAGAACAGGTATTTTCTTATTCCACAATCTGAGTTGGATACAAATCCAGCTATTAAGGACTAAATTTTTTGACCGCTTCATTTAATCCAAAGTTTCAATTTCTAAACAATCAATTATGAAAACAAAAAAGTTAAAGGTTTTGCTTAGCGCGTTGATGGTCATGCTTCTGGCGTGGACGATCAATTCGTGCTCGAAGAGTGACGTGGCGCCGGTGAATTTCACATCGCTCACAGATGCGATTACAACGGCAACGACGTTATTGAATGGTGCCGTAGAGGGGACGGCAACTGGCGATTATACCAGAGGATCTAAGGCTACTCTTGCAGCAGCAATCACGGCGGCACAAGCCGTGGTAGATAACAAAGCGTCCACGTCGCAGCAGGTGACGGCGGCCGTAGCTCAACTAGCGGCAGCTGTTAGTACATTTCAAGCGGCAGCCGTAGTGCCGATTGACCCAACCAACTTAGCGGGTCAGTGGACATTTGATGAACTCACATCTGCCGCCGCTGGAACTTCTGTAAAAGATTATTCCGGTAACAGCTTCAATGGAAAAATTACTGCAGGTCACCCTTACTTCAGCACTACACCAGGTCTTCCTTGGTCAGGTTATACGGTTACCACCAATCTGCCGACACAAACCGCCGACAGATATGGAGACGCGAACAAAGCTCTTCATTTCACGGCAGGAGCGAATGTTGAAATCCCTTACAACGCAGCGCTCAACCCGCAGCAAATGTCAATTTCGCTATGGGCTAAGGCTGACTCATTGCCTGGCGATCCCGCAAAATATTGGGCAAATAATTACATGATTTCAATGAACCGTTGGAATGGATACAAGTTTCAGATCCAGGATACGCCGCGTCCGTTTTTCACCGCTCATGCTTCGGGAGTCAACACACCGCCCCTTGGCAATAGCTCTGATTCTACTTACTATGACAGAGACATGAACGTAGGGAAGATCACCACGTTATCTAAGTGGCATCACTATGTGGTCACTTTCGGCGGAGGCCACGAGGTGTTTTATGTGGATGGATTCTTGGTGTATGATTGGAACAATGTCCCTGGAACGATCGTGAATCTTTCCGCGAAACCGGTCAATCTTGTTATTGGACAAGATTTGCCCACAGGAAAATACTCTACCGATTCCAACTCTCCTTACTATGTAAACTATGGAGCTTATTTCATCGGAGCAATTGATGAAGTAAGGGTTTACAAAAGTATTTTGTCGGCTACACAGGTCACAAGTATTTATAATTTAGAAAAGCCGTAATTGTTGAATAGAATGCAGGTATAAATCAAGGTGAAAGGAACGGTGAGTAACCTCACTGTTCCTTTTTTTTATTTCAGACTTAAAACGAAACGATCATCATTTTATGAAGGAGGCGGTGAAAAGGTTGTTCGAAGAGAAGGGCAGAGTTAAAATTTTGATCTTGCTACTCAGTTTTGCTGGGCCGCTGTCCTTTGGTCAGACAGGGCAAATTGATATCAACCGTGTTAGCCTAATGCCCAACATGCCATCACCCTACGTGATGAGAAATTGGAAGAAAGTAGCAGTTCAATACGATTCATTGGTTTTTAATCTCAACGCATCAGGACAGTATCTCCCGCTGATGCATCTGAAATCCAGCGGCGTAAATTACCCCTCGCTTCAACCGATAGTATTGGATTCCTACGTTGGAGTAAATGGGAGTGGGGCTGAAGCGGAGGCCATCAATATAATACCGGCGGTGGTTGGTGCTTCATTGGTTGGTGTTGATAAAACAAATCAGTTCGGAAACAATTGGGTTTTAAAAACCAAAGATTTTTTTAATAAGGCCAACGGGCAAAATGTGTACCTCAACGGGTCGTCGGCAGCCAGCGGCAACGACTGGTGGTACGATTTGATGCCCAACGTTTTTTTCTATCAGTTGTATTCGCTCTATCCTGCGACACAAGATTATGGTACGCAGTTCACGTCGGTAGCTGACCGATGGCTGAGTGCTGTATATGCTATGGGCGGATCGACCACTCCGTGGAAAACGCCCAACATGAACTATCGTGCTTTCAACCTTGCAACAATGACACCCAACAGTTCGAGCGTAGCAGAACCTGAAGGAGCAGGGACGATCGGGTGGCTTCTGTATCACGCCTATTTAAAAACGGGAAATAAAAAATACTTAACGGGAGCGCAAATGGCCATTGGCTACTTGTCGAGTATAAATTTTAATCCTGCTTATGAAATTGAGTTGCCTTACGGGACCTTCGTTGCTGCAAAAATGAATGCCGAGTTGGGCACTGATTATGACATTCAAAAAATGATAAACTGGAGCTTCGATCAAAGCTCAGAACGCAACTGGGGGACGGTAGTGGGAACTTGGGGAAATAATGTGACGGGACTCAACGACGTTTCTGGTTTGGTAGGAGAGATAGATAATCCCTCTACAGGCTACGCATTTGCAATGAATGGATTTGAACAAGCGGCTGCACTGGTGCCGCTTATTAAATATGACAAACGATTTGCTCGCACGGTGGCGAAATGGGTGCTTAATCTTGCCAATGCCAGCAGACTTTTTTATGCCGCTTATCTCCCAAGTTCGCATCAAGACAGTTACGCTTGGAGTTCACTGCACGATCCGAACGCTGTCATTGCCTACGAAGCATTGAAACAAACGGGTTTGAATGACTCAAGTTTATATGCAACAGGGGATGCGATAAGAACGGGTGGTGGGCAAACTAACCTGGGCTTGTATGGATCTTCGCACGTGGGATACTTGGGTGCATTGATTACTCCCACCGATGTTGACGGAATCCTTTTACTGGACCTCAACAAGACAGATTTTTTTGGACAGAATTCTTTTCCTTCTTATGTAATCTATAATCCTTATGCATCGAGCAAAACGGCCGCGCTGCCTCTTGGCTCGGCGACGTATGACATTTACGATGCAATTTCAGAAACGATCATCAAAACAGGGGCAACAGGAAATTATTCGATCACGATTCCCTCCAACCAAGCGATGTTGTTGGTCTACTTACCCTCGGGTTCATCCCCAGCTTCATCCAACGGAAAATTATACCTCGGCAGCAAAGTGGTTGATTTTCATTACGGATATAATTTTAGTGGCAAACTTTTAATTCAATCGTTGGCGTCAAAAGATTCTCTGGTTGAGTACAATCAACAAGTTCAGGTATTTAGCTCCACGAGAAATAAAATGGGCCCACTCACTTTTAATTGGTATATCAATGAAACAGTAGCCTCAAGTTCGGCAGATAGCACGTTCACTTGGTCAGTTCCACAAGCCACCGGATTGTACAAATTATTGGTGAGCGTTACCGACGGAACATCAACAACAAAAGACAGCCTACAGTTTTCGGTGGTTCCTCACATTGCTGTGCCACCCGTTATTTCCGGATTTTCAATGGACTCTACCTGGTATTATACCGACAGTACGATCGTGGTTACTTGTCATGCGAGCACGTTAGACAAATCATCCTTGAAATACAATTGGACGATTCCAGGGGGATCGATCATTTCCAAAATTGATTCCGTGTTGAAGTGGAAAGCACCATCCAATGATGGGTTATATTTCTTGGCATGCACCGTAAAGAATACAGATTCTTTGTCGGCCACTTCAAAACAGACGGTGTTGATTAAAACGCGCACGAAATTCGTTGACGTTCCGATCGCCTATTATCCGATGGATGGAGATGTGAAGGACTACAGCGGAAACAATCACAATGCGACAGCGGATGGAGTACAGCCAGCAGCAGATGCGAGAGGGCAACCCAACAAAGCATACCAGTTTAGCAACAGCAGCAATATCATCGATGTTCCAAACGCGTCAACGCTCAATTTTCAAAATCAAATCACGCTCTCATTTTGGCTGAAGCTGGATGGCGTTCCTGCAGAGTCATACGTGCTCTCGCATGGGAGCTACCAAGAACGATGGAAAGTTTCGGTAATACCGAATGGTAAACTACGGTGGACCATAAAGACGGCAACTGCGACAACTGACCTTGACACTTCGTTTCCCGTGCAACTTGGCCAGTTCTATCATTTCACGGTCGTCTTTAGCGGCTATTCCATGGAAATTTATGTCAATGGAAAGATGGATTCATTTCTTTCAAACGGTGGGCTTATAAGTGTGGCATCGGATGATATTACTTTTGGTAGAGAGAGCCCGTCAGTTCTGAGTTACAGTCTGTATGGTATTCTGGATGAAGTGAGAATTTACGATAAGGCGTTAGGGCCTAATGAGATTGCCACCCTTAAATCAATTTGGAATAATATAACCGCCGTTGAGCCGACTTCCACGGAAAATATATTAGTGTATCCAAACCCGACAGGCGGTAAATTCAGTGTGAAAGGTGTTCAAGGGCTGGTAGTGAATATTTCTGTGTCCGACCTAACGGGAAGAGAGTTGAACACCACATATTCAACGGAAGAATCGGGCGTACTTCAAGTTAATGTTAATGGGACGAACGCAGGGCTATTGATATTGAAGATAGAGACCACCTCTGGAATCATCTATCGAAAAATCATGTACTAAAAATCTTATTGGGTAAAAGGGCCCGACTGATCACAATATTTCCCACCACCAGGCACCGTCAAAACTTTTATTGCGCAGCTGTGATCTACAACTTCCCATTTTAGCGGTGTCATTAAGTGCCACATCGCCTTAATAGAATTGGCTCAGAGTTCTTGCAACAAGAACCGTTGATAAAGGCTATGCTCATCCACAGCGCTACTATAGTTATGAGTTTCCAAACTTTTAACACGATTCAACAGTTGATGTAGAGAGAACTTCTGAGCCAATTTCTGATTCTTATTGCTTAAGGTTGCCGTCTTTGTCCAACTTGACCGTCTTGGTCTCGTCGTTCATTGACAATTCTACTTCATATTCCTTAGCACCGCCCTTGACTACTTCAAACGCCTTTGCGATCGTCCAGCCTTTGAATTTATCATTGAGCGTTTTCTTGGCGGTTTCTGGTAACGCTTCTGCTTTGATCTCGGTACGCTGTTCTTGCGCACGCCCTATTTTGATCTTATTTGTAAGGCCCTTTTCGGCACTCACAAAAGCGGAAGCCACCGCACAAACATTCAGCAACACGATTAAAGCAAAGACAGATTTAGTTTTTGTTGACATGATTTTAATTTTTGTAAAACATAAAACTCCAGATTTTTCTTCTGGTGAAAGCACAACGTTTTTTTGGAAAAGAATTTTATATCGCTCTTCGGAAAAAATGTTGGCGGTAACAACATTGTAAACCGAGCGAGGTCGTTGAGCTCAATTCTATTACAACTTCAGGATACATGTCGTTGCATAGAAGAGTTGTGTTCCTTAGAAGTAGCAAATCACCTCAATCGTGGACTTCAATAAAATTACATTCTGTAGTTAACCAGAGTACACGGTTCGTTAAATGAACGTTTGGTCAGCCGAACAGAAACCGCTCACCTCAAACGTATTATACATTTGCCACATAGTTAACGCTTGGACTGGCGTCGGGGCCACTTAAACTAAAAACCGGCTTTTAGATTTTATTTATTGGCGCCATGAACGGATCCACGCTTGACTACCCCACATGAAATCCAAAATTACTTTTGTCGAAAGGCAAGACAATTTGTTGATGATTTCTTGTGACCTCAAAAAACATTTTACGCATGAAACGCACATTTGTCTTGGGCGTTCTGTGGTTGGCATCAGCGAGCACCGGTTTTGGAAATCTGTCGGCACTCGCGCATCCGCGATGGTCGAAAACCGTCACTGGAAAAGTGATGGATGATCAAAACAATCTTCCCATAGTCGCCGCCTTAACAATAAGTGTCACGGGCTTCACGCCGGTAGAGTCCACTTCCAACAGCTTGGGACAATTTTCGGTGACGATACCTGATGCAACCACTTGCACAGTAAGGGTGCATGCGGAAGGTTTTGATTCACAAGAAGAGACGGTGGAGATTTCTGATGCGGTTGCGAGTTATGTTGAGATACATCTTACACCTGTAGTGAAATTGACAATGGACGGCGCGGTATATGCCACGACCCCTTTTGCTGAAACACCGCTGGACGCGACACTCAAAGTGTATTTAAATTCTGACTTTGCGATAGAAGATTCGGTGGTGGTTTCGCAAGGCAGGTATTCAGAGGCGTTCACCAATTTCGGTTGGTATATAATCGACTTCTCCGCGCCCGGCTTTGAAGAAATGCGAGATACGATCTGGGTGATGAACAATAATCGAAAAACAATCCACAAGGATTATTATCTCGTTCCATTGGAAAGTAATCTTATCACCGCGCTCACAAGCATAAATTTCAATTTTGACGATGCCAGGCTGAACGCTAGCTCTTATGTAGAGCTCGATTACTTGGCCCAATTCCTGAAGCACAATCCTGATAAGCAAGTGGAGATTACTGGATACACGGACAGCCGTGGGTCGAAAGAATACAACCTGGTTCTCTCTAAGGCGCGCGTCAATTCGGTGGTAGGATATTTGAAAGCCAAGGGAGTAAACGGCGATCAGTTGCGTTCAATAGCAAATGGCGACAGGAATCCTATTGCTTCAAACGCAACTCCGATAGGTGCAGCAAAAAACCGGAGGGTTGAATTGGTAGTCGCAAACAAAGGGGCAAATGAAAATACAAGTGTCACCGAATCGAAGAATATTCACTTTGCATTTGACCAAACGACTCTCGACGGTACAAGCCTTCAAGAACTAGATCGACTCGTGGAGTTGTCAAACAAAAATTCATTCGCCCGTTTTGACATAGGCGGACACACCGATAGCACAGGGCCCGAAGGATACAATGAGTTGTTGTCGAACGCGCGTGCGCGTACCGTTGTCAATTACCTAATCGGAAAAGGCATCGACGCCGGCCGACTAAATGCCAAAGGGTACGGCGCGAAAAGACCGATTGATTCCAATGCTACGCGCGAGGGTCAGGCAAATAATCGAAGAGTTGAAGTCATCATATCCTATCAATAACAGTAAAAAATACTTTCACACTTACCTTTAATTCCAAACGATATGCGAGTAGTTAGATCCCATCATCACCGTGCACGCGTTTTAATAGCGTTCATGCTTTTAGCTTTTCTGGCCTACTTTGTTTTATGGCTGTCCACTTACATGAGGTAAATGGGCTGGCCCAAGACTGGGGCATCTGATTTCGGAGTACGGAGAATGTGGAATCGGAATTCCGAGACATCCACAGTGTAAGAATACGCGTGCTCGACGTTCCATTGTTTTAACTACGGTCCGTCCTACAAATGATGAAGCCGTAAAAATTGGCGACCAGTTTATCGACGCGATGCGCAGACTGTAGAGTAGCCTTTGTGTAAAAAAAAAGACATGATAATATTCAACCCCTTTAAACTTGATTGGATTTACGGCTCGAAGCGCCGAATTCGAGATAGCGGGCAAAATATTAATCCTATGTCAGACACTTATAAAATATTGTTTCTAGAGGATAATTCGGATGACGTAGAGTTGATGTTGCATGAACTCCATGAAGCGAAATTGAATTTTACTTCGAAGCATTCATCGCGCAAGCAAGAGTTCATACGAGACTTCGGTGATTTTCATCCCGATGTGGTGCTGGCCGATTATTCTCTTGCTTCGTTTAACGGTATGCAAGCATTTCAATTCGTCAAAGACAAGGGTGTGCAAGTGCCGTTCATCCTGGTGACCGGAGCTATCAGCGAGAAAATGGCCCTTGAATTCTTAAAGGAAGGGGTAGATGACTTTATCTTGAAGTCGAGTTTTAAAAGACTCGCTGCAGCGATCATAAGTGTAGTATCGAAAAAACGCATTGAACAAGAAAACCAACGGATTGGAGAGGAGCTGAAAAAATCTCATGCAGAATTGAGGTCGCTTGTTAAGAAACACCATGTTACTCGTGAAGAGGAACGAAAAAATATTGCCCGTGAGATGCATGATGAACTAGGCCAGATCCTGACGACCCTGAAAATCGATGTGGCCATTCTCCAGAAGAAGGTAATGAATGGAGACGTATCCAAAGAGACTTCTGCGGAATTCAATTCCATTAAGCAAACCATCGATCAGATCACCAAATCGGTCAAGCGTATATCTTATGGGTTGCGGCCTGAGACCATCGATGATCTGGGGTTTTTGGAAGCGATTAAAATTCAATGTGAAGAATTTGAGAAGAGAAATCGTATTCGATGCGTGACAAGCCTCCCAGAGTCACTTTCTCTCGACAAAGACCTCGCCTTGGAACTATATCGAGTCATTCAGGAATCTTTCACCAACATCATTCGGCACGCCAAGGCAACGAGGGTTAACCTCAAAATAAAAGTGGAGGAGGGAAACCTTTTATTGGAAATCCACGACAACGGCATTGGCATTTCAGAAGAGGAGACAGTTAGCTCGAAATCGCTTGGGCTTATTGGCCTTCGTGAGCGCGTAGATCTCCTTAATGGCAAATTCAGAATTATGGGGCACAAAAACAGAGGAACCTATATTTCAGTACAGACCCCGATCGACCACCAAACCGTAAGTGAATATGATAAATCTTATAATAGCAGATGACCACGCAATCGTTCGCTCTGGATTAGCCAGGATTCTTAAGGCTGAAAAAGACATGACTGTGTTAGCCGAAGCTGATTGTCACGGACAGTTATTGTCAAAACTAAGAACCACTCAGGCTGATGTCATCTTGCTCGATATTTCGATGCCAGGAAGAGATGGCCTCGAAACGCTGAAGGACTTGAAACATTTGTATCCGGAAATAAAAGTATTGGTGCTAAGCATGCATCCCGAAAACCGTTATGCCGTTCGTACGATCAAGCTGGGCGCAGCGGGATACTTGGCGAAGGAACTCGCCGCTGACGAACTAGTAAAGGCAATTCGCCTTGTGAACACGGGTGGAAAATACATTACCTCAACACTTGCCGACCAGATTGTAAGGTCATTCACTCATGAAGGTCATGTGCCTTTGCACGAGAAGCTATCGGACCGTGAATTTCAAATTTTCAATCTGTTGGCTTCTGGAAAAGACACAAAGGATATCGCTATGGAGCTTTCGTTGAGCCTCACGACGGTAGCCAATTCCCGACCGAACATTTTTCGGAAACTGAATTTGAAATCAAATGTCGAGCTTGCGAGTTATGCTTTGCGACACAATTTGATCGATTGATTTGGATACCCGGGCCTTGTCATCATCCGAAAATACTTGCACCTTCAGTTCCTTCTGACTAAGTAGTGGCTCCTCGATGACGTCGCTATCAAGGAATTCTGTCAATGTAACATTAATGTAATTGGTCTTCGCGATCACTAGTGAGTTGTGGTCATTAGTTTTACAGTTGTCGTTCGGGGTTTCCACAACGACGACGATGTCAGACAATTATTTCAAAAATATGCCCTAACCACTACGCTTTGGATCAGCCATTAGAAACATTGAGCAAAATAAAAATCATCATTGTGGATGATCATGCCATCGTCAGGGTGGGCCTTAGAAAAATTTTAAAGGATGAACCGGACATAGAAGTCATTGGGGAAGCCGATGGTGCAGACAACTTGTTCTCCTACCTGAAGACAACCCAACCCGACATCGTACTCCTCGACATTTCGATGGACGGCAAGAATGGTCTTGATATTGTAAAAGAAGTGAAACAGGACTATCCCCAAATAAAAACGCTGATGCTGAGTATGCATCCCGGAGAGTTGTATGCCGTTCGCTCCATCAAGGCGGGTGCTGTGGGTTACATCACAAAAGAAGCAGCATCGGATCAACTGGTTGAGGCCATCCGAGAAGTACACCACAAAGGCAAGTATATTACGCCTACTTTGGCGGAATGGCTGGTAGACTCCTTCGAACTGGTCAGCGGGAATAAACCGGCTCATGAAAAACTTTCCAACCGAGAGCTTCAAGTGCTTAGCCTTATCGCCAACGGAAAAAAAATAAAGGAGATTGCAGCAGAACTTTCTTTAAGCCCTGCCACCATCGCTACTTACAGGGCACGCATCCTGGAGAAAATGAGCCTCAAGTCAAATGTTGATCTGGTCAGTTACGCGTTACGCAATCATTTGGTAAATTAAAAAGCGCTTGGGGTATCGCTAAGAGTTGGTCAGCGCTGGTCGTATTAACAAGGCAGTAATCTAACTTATTACTGCATTTTCATTTTTACCGCGACATTCCTGCCGACGGGGGTCTCGTAACTTTACATTCAAACAGTTTCTCGAAATGACAAAGTGGAGGGGTAAAGGAATAGAGGTTTTGCTGGTGGAGGATTCCCCCGACGACTACGAGCTTACGCGCAATGTCTTGGAGGAAAATGCAATTAATTACCATCACGCAAAAGACGGCGAGGAAGCGATAAATTTCGTAACGTCAACTCATGAAGAGAGCTTTTCTGATGAGATACACCTCATTCTGCTCGATTTGAAATTACCGAAACTGAATGGCCTCGAAGTGCTCAAGAAAATCAGGTCTGACATGCGATCGCATAATATCCCAGTGGTCATTTTGTCGTCCACCGATGATGAAAGAGAGATCACAGAAGCTTATGACCTCGGCGCTAACAGTTTTGTAATAAAACCGATTGAATTCGAAAGGTTCGTACGAATCCTCAGCTCTGTCATTGACTATTGGACATTAGTGAACGAAATGTCGAGATAGTACTCCCGCAGAAAATTTCATGTTTTCGAAAAACTGAAATCAGAATGCGCGGTTGGTTTTTTCCCATACCGCTGACTGCTTGCCACGTAGAAACCTTATGGCCCCCACAAAGACTGCTAAATTCATCATAGCAAAATAAAATGGAACGAAAAATATTTTAATCGAAACTTTTCGCTCCCGTTGCATGTAGCCCAAAAGGGCTGCCGCGTAGAACAACATCTGTAACCCGAAAAGCACGCGATAGAAGTAGATCTGTTGTGAGGCCAGCCAAAAACCACTTAGGAAAATAGTCAATAGCGAAAATGGGGCAAGCGTCCATCGTAGCACCCGGTGGGAGATGTACTGAAATGAGAGCGCGCCAAAACGAAATGGATTGATCAATTCAGAAAGCCTCAATACTGCCTGAAGTCCACCGGCGGAGATCCGCACTTTTCTTTTCCATTCGTCCAGCGTCGTTGCCGAGGCCGCTTCGACGGCGTAGGCTTCAGGTTCATATACAAATCGATACCCTTTAGCGGCCACTTGCATGGAGACGTAAAAGTCCTCGATGATGACATCCGAAGAGGGGGGATCGAACAGTTCGGTACGAATTGAAAAAAGTTCTCCCGCTGCTCCTACGATGGAATAAAAATCAGAATCATTTTTTTTGATGAATGATTCGTATCGCCAATATAGGCCTTCACCCGAAGCGGCTGAGTTGTCGTTCTTTTTGGATGCTATTCTTTTCTCGCCCGCCACCCCGCCTACGCTCGCGTCACGGTAATGCCTGGCCATTTTCTTTAGCGCTCCCGTATTTAGTAAGGTGTTGGCATCAGAAAAAACCGTGATCGGTGTCACCACCAATGGTATTGTTCTGTTAACGGCGTGTATTTTCCCTCGTCGTTCGTCCTGATGGAATACAGAAACGGCAGGAAAATTTTTAGCGAGCTCTTGTGTGTTGTCGGTGGACCCATCCGTCACAATGAAAATTTTTCTTTTTTCCACTGGATAATCCAACGCCAACGTATTTTGGATTTTCTCTTCAATAAACCGCTCTTCATTATAGGCGGCGATGATGATGGTCAATGCAGGCAAATCACTTTCGGGAGCAGCGGGAAACCTTCTCCCAAATAAACTCCGAATCTTTGCCAAGCAAAAAATTAAAATAGGATAGCCAATATAGGTGTAGCCGATCACGACCACGCCAGACCAAAAAGTGACTAGAAAAAAGTCTTTCATCGCTGGAAAAGTAGGCAAAAGCAAAAGCAAAAAAAGTAGTCGAATTCCCCTGATAAGACATCGGAATGACGACAGAACAAATAGAATAAATCTGACAATCCGGAATGGACGCTGACTTTACCTTTGGCCGCATCACTGCACATCTATAAAACGTGTACTTCAATAAAAAATAAAGCCAATGGATATCGCGCTTGCTTTTAAATTACTTCTCAAGAACAAATGGTATTTGATCATAGTGCCACTGATTTCCCTATTGATTTCTTTCCTCTTGACTTTCGACATGAAGCCCGAATATAAATCGACCGCGAAACTGGCGACTCGGTTCACCACCGAAGACAGGATCAACGTGACAAACGAAAAATCGAACCTGCGTGATGCGGATGTGAAGTTTAACAACCTGGTGGAGACGATGAATTCGGAACTCATCGTTTCTATGCTTTCCTACCGACTTATCCTTAACGATTTGACAGGCGCGCATCCGTTCCGCAAGCCAGATGCAGAGTTTGCTCATTATTTGGATCCCGACGAAAAGAAGAAGGTCATTAAGATCTTTCAAATCAAACTCAATCGGTTTGAATTGCTTTCGAATTACGACTACGCTGAAAAGAAGTTGCTGGATCTGTTGACCAGCTATGGGTATGTCAATTGGGTTTTAGGCCGAGACTTAAAAGTCGATCGTGTGGAAGGATCAGATTTTGTCAGCGTGACTTACACAAGTGAAAACCCTTTTTTGTCGGCGCTGATCGTAAACACTTTGTGCGAAGAAGCGATTCGGTACGACAACTTTCTCGGGGCGAAAAGAGCCGATCAGTCGGTACGGTTTTTTGAAAACCTGCTCGACGAGAAAAAGAATCTGCTGGAAGAAAAGTCGTCACGCCTTGCCGACTACAAGAAGTCGTCGCGAACGTATGGTGTTGCCGGCAGCTCGCAAGAAACGGGCTCTGGAATAGCAGCTCAGGAAGCGAAGCGAAGTGAACTACAGAGTAGAATCCAACTCTTGAGGCTCTCTATTGCCAGCCTGAGCCGGAGACTGCAAAGTTCTGCTTCTCCACAGCATCAAAACGATGTGAGTGAAAATATTCTAAGGCTGCGAAAGCGAATCGACGACTTGAACGCTTCGCCAAAGGATGCAGCCACTCAAAAGACGGTGAATGATTTGTCCTCTTTGCTGCAAGTCGAGTTGAATAAACTGAGCGAAACTCGGACGCCGGGTAAATCGCGGTCGGAACTGGAAATTGAAAAAGAACAAAAGGAGATTGAGTTAAACGTGGCGGAGACCGATCTGTCTTCCGTGGAGTCCATGATCTACACGTTACGGCAGAATGCTTCTGGTGAATCGGTGCTCGACGCGCAGCAGCGGCAAGTAAACAAGGCCACCGACGAGTACCTGAGTACTTTGGACCGTTACAATACAGAAAGAAGTAAGGCCATGATTTCGAGCCCCCTTCAATTGGCGATTCAAGGACAGCCCAATAGTCACCCTGAATTCCCGAAAAGATATTTGGTGATTGGGTTGGCATCGGTGGCAAGCTTTTTTTTGTCGGGGTTTATGATTCTTTTTTTGGAATTTGTTAGCCCCAAGCCTCGTTCACCTGAGCTACTAAGATTAAAAACGGGCCTTCCGCTCTTGGGAGCAACGACACGGATTGCGCTGAAGAACCTAAAACTGAACGACCTCTTCCTCAAGAAAAACAATGACCAAATAGAACGGTTTAAACGATGCCTTCAAAAGGTTCGATACGAAATTGAAAAAAGCAATTCTCAGGTGCTACTTGTGACTAGCACCAGTGTTGGTCAGGGCAAATCGTTTCTTATTCTCTACCTCTCCGCTATCCTGGCCGTACTGAAAAAGAAAGTCTTGATCATCGACACCAATTTCCCTCACAATTCGCTTTCTCAAATTTTGAAGAAGAAAACCGGTAATGGGAAAGAACCAAATGAACCCAACCACAGCCACGACATGATGGTCATCGACTACCCCAATACTTTTATTTATTCCATTCCGATCTCAGCTAATTTTTCCATTTATGCGGTTGGAAATTCGGGATGTGCCTCGACGCCGTCTGAAATTTTTTCGGGAAGGGATTTTGGTAGGACAATCGACATGTTGAAACGACATTATGACTACATCATTATGGAGGGAGCCTCACTCAATGGATATTCTGATTCAAGGGAACTCATGGATTATGCAGATAAAGCAATTGCGGTTTTTTCGGCTACGTCTGCCATCAAGCCGACCGATTTGGAATCGATTGAGTATTTGAAAAACCTAAATGGAAAGTTCTTAGGAACAGTTCTAAACCAAGTAGATGATTCTGAAATTGACGTTGGCAAATAAGATGATGCAACGGCTAACCCCACAAAAGCAAAACAATTGGATGCTGAATATTTCTGCAGCGTTTGTCGTCTTTGTGTTTCTGATACTTTTTTTGAAAGTTTTATTCTGACAAGGAAATTTATGGTAACTGATATTTTGAAGAAACGCACAAGATGGGAATCAGTTATCGTGGGCGCACTTTGCACTATTCCCTCAGTGATTATGTGCGTGATCGTATCCAGAACAAATGAATATGTTGGATTGGCGTTTCTAGGAATCGTCCTGTTTTGTTATGTTCTCCTGATCGTCTTCAATAACTACCGCGATGGGTTTTTACTGCTAACCGCGTATGCGTTCTTTATGTTCCAACTTTTCCGCATCGTCCGGCCAACGATCGATAAGGTGCCGATGGGTGTTGGTGTTGAGATCCTCCTTTTATTGCTTTTGGTATCCATTGTTGTTCAGAATTCGAAGGTCAAGAGCGAAGACAAGGAGCTTCACAAAAACCCTATTACTTACGCATTGATGATTTATGTGGGGTTTTCATTGCTGATGTTACTTAATCCCTTAAGCAGGGCCGTCATGGGGCGGGTCATGGCACTGCGGGAGATTTCAGCCTTTGCCATTTCGTTCATAGTAGCGCTTCATGTTTTCAAGACGAGGAAATTCATTGACCGCTATTTGCATTTTTGGATTTTGTTCGCATTGCTCGCTGCCTTGTATGGTATTTATCAAGAAATGTTTGGTTTGCAGGATTGGGAACTGGCATGGCTCTACTCACAACCCGACGAAGGAAAGCTCGCCATCGTGTGGGGGCACATTCGCAAATGGTCGTTCTTGTCCGACATCAATTCATTCGGACTGCTGATGGCTTATGGATCTATCATATGCATGATCTTGGCGTTGGGCCCATATACACCGGGTAAAAAAATATACTATGCCATTTGCAGCGCTTTGATGATGACGTCGATGACATTTTCTGGAACGCGCACGGCGATGGCAATGGTGGTTTTCGGTCTCGTTTTTTTTGTGGTAATGACGCTGAACAGCGCTCGCTCCATAATGATTATCGTTGGTTTTGCCGTGGGTGTTCTGGCCCTTTTCTTTGGCCCTTTTTATGGACCGAACTTCAATCGCCTACGATCGACGTTTGACGTAAATAAGGATGCATCGATGAACGTTCGCGACCAGACCCGTGCGAGAGTTCAACCTTACGTGCGTTCTCATCCTTTTGGTGGCGGGTTTTATACTTCAGGCGCACTTGGCCTTCGGTATGACCCAAGCCATCCATTGGCGGGAAAATGGGACCCCGATAGCGGATATCTCAGGACGGCCCTTGAGCGTGGATGGATAGGTTTGCTTGTGCAGCTAGGATTTTATGCGACCATCCTTATTGTCGGTTTGAAATTTTATTTCAGGTGCAGCGATCCCGCTGATGCGACCTTGTGTTGTGCCTATCTCTGTGGATTTTTTGCATTGAGTGTGGCCAATTATGCACAAGACTCCCTAGAGCAAAAGCCCATCAACTTGATTGTCATGGCCTCCGTCGCGTCGATCATTAACCTGATTGCCCTTGAAAAAAAGAAAACGAATTTAAAATGATATGATGCGTGTCGGATTTTTTTTGTTATGGTCGTGTTGCGCTTTAGGGCAGAGCCGGAGTTCAAGTCTTCCGGGAAATTCCATCGAAGACCAACTCGTGGGGCTGGCCTGGAAGAATAGCCCTGCAAGCAAAGTCCTTCCCTATAAAATCCAACTCGCAGAAAAAAATGCGGGCATGGCACAACGCTCATGGCTGGATGTATTTAAAGTTCAAGGGAACCTCAATGAATTCAATCTTCACCCAGAACAATATGGAGGCCGAAACCTCTACTTCCCCCGATATAATTTTAGTGTCGGTTTTTCTTTGGGTGACTTGGTAGCGGTGCCACGTAGTATTCGATCTAAAAAACTGGGTACGGAAATAGCAAGACTGGACGCCGAAGAGCAACGTATCTTGATTCGATCGGAGGTACTGAAAAAATACAATCATTATACGTCTGTAAAAAACCGCCTGGTGATTCACCGAAAACTCGAATCTGAGATAGCCGTCAATCTTGAACTTGCCCGAAGCAAATTCAATCAAGGGAATGAAACTTATGAAGTGTTGAGTGGGCTAACAGAAAAATACTATACCCTTCAACTGGGAACAAAAGAATTGGAAGAGTCTTTAGAAGAAACACGACTCGACATAGAAGCGATGATAGGAGTGAAACTAAATACGATAGTCGAAGATTAGTATGAATTTGGAATTTGAATCAAACCATCGATCACAATGACTGCCTCTCGCAATTCATATTGGCTTTCATCTGGTTTTTATTCCTTTGCTACGAAGGTGGTCGCTGTATTGACGGGGTTCGTTAATTTCTATATTCTCATTCGTTTACTTTCGCGCGTAGACTATGGCGCCTGGGTGTTATTCATTTCTGTGTGCACGGTGATGGAGTTGGTTAAACATGGGTTTATTCGCAATCCGTTGATTCGTTATTTGTCTATGTCTGATCGGAATGATTGGGGAGCATTGCAGACCGCTTCACTCGTACTTAATTTTGGAATAGGGATAATTCAAGCACTGGTCTTGGTCGGGTTTGCTTACCTGCTCAGTGACTTTTGGAGCCTCCCGCAGCTACATTCTCTTTTCCTCATCTACGTCATCACGACCTTCGCGTTAATCCCCGCAAACCATTTTGAAATTATACAACAAGCCGGCGTTCAGTTCAAAGAGATATTCTACTGTAGCCTGATGAAGAACCTGCCCTTATTTGCGTTTATCATTTTTACCCTTTCGAGCCAGTGGCGGATTACGGTGGAGTATCTTGCCTGGGTTCAATGCCTCTCTACAGTATTTTCCGGTATCCTCTCATGGTTCATGAGCCGGAAGCTTTTAGTCATCTCACCAACGATTGACCAGCGTTGGCTCAGTGAATTATTTCATTATGGCAAATTTACGTTCGGCACTAATGTTAGTTCGATGATTGTGAAAAACATCGATTCATGGATGCTTGGAAGAATGATTTCCGCCGAATCGGTGGCTACCTTCAATCCAGCTATAAGAGTATCCAATTTGGTCGAGGTTCCAGCCGATACATTGTCCTTCATTTATTTTCCTCACCTCTCTAAAAAAATTTCTTCAGCGGAAAATGATCAAGTGCACACCGTCAAATATTTTTATGAAAAAGCAGTGGCTACGGTGATGGCTGTTATGATACCGATAGTGGTCACCACTATTTTGTTCGCCGACGAAATTGTGCACGTGATCGCGGGAAGGGGATTTGAAGAGACAGTACCCATTCTAAAAGTGACGATGTTATTTGGTCTATTGATTCCGTTCAATCGATTTCTGGGTATCACACTAGACGCTATCGGTAAAGCAGCACTGAATTTTAAGATGGTTCTTGCAATGGCGGCGATGAACGCGCTGTCCAACATTTTGTTTATACAGCGGATGGGAACCATTGGAGCCGCCTACGGAACACTCACTACATATCTGATTATGGTCAGTTGCAATCAGATTTTTTTGCACCGACGGTTTGGTGTCTCTCTTTTTGCCATTGGAAGGCTTACCCTAAAGATGTACAAAGAGTTCTTTTCGCAATTTGGTTTTAGAGTACAATCCCCCCTAGAAAATTAAAACATGATATTGCCATGCAAAAAGTTGAAGAAATGCAAAGTGGGTTACTAAAACCTCCTTCGTCACCGATATTGTATCAGCGAGCCCCTCAAAAGTTGCAGCCCAAATTGAAGAATGGAGCTACCGACGTAGACATCATTATTTTAACATTGTCGCGGTGGGATGGTCCGTATTCATCTACGGGTTTCTCGATGGCAAAGGAGCTGTCAAAGACACATCGTGTTTTTTACATTGACAATCCGTTCACGATAAAAGATTTCATTTTTGATCTTGGCGGTTATCAAATCAGAAAAAGACTCAAGAAGTTTCTGTTGGGGAAGAACGTCTATCACGATCTTAGCACGGCAGAGAGAAAGCTCATCGCCCTTACTACATCACTTGAGTTACCGATCAATTTTTTGCCTGATGGCCTGGTCTATGACCTACTTTTAAAGGTAAACGATTGGATTTTTTTTAAGGCGGTGAAAGAATTAATGGACCGTTATCAGATCAATAACTTTATTTTCATTAATGTTTTCAATCCTTTTTACGGAATTCAGTTCCCGGACTTTTTTCAGCCGAAATGTTATGTCTACTACACCAACGATGACATAGGCAATTCTCTTTATGTTCAAAAGCACGGAGTCTGCCTGGAAAGTAAGGCATTCCGTGAAGCGTCCCTGGTATTTGCGACATCTCATGAATTGAAGAAAAAAGCCCTCGAACACGCAGAACGAGTTCATTACCTACCAAACGGTGTTGACCAATCCCTTTTTTTCAACCGTCATGTTTCGCGCCCCATAGAATTCCGATCCATCCAGAACCCGATCATCATTTTCACGGGCAACTGCGATCATCGCCTTGACTATGGACTGGTAAGGTCCATTTTGCGAAGGCACCCTGACAAAACACTGGTCATGATCGGACCGATTCAAGGTGAAGAGGCTGACTTAGATGAATTAAAAACTTACCCTAATATTAAATTTTTTGGGCGGCGAGATTTGGCCGAGCTACCGAAGTACTTGCATTTCGCCAGCTGCGCGATTATCCCTTACAAATGCAATGCACTTACCAGAAGCATCTATCCACTCAAGCTAAATGAATACCTTGCCTCAGGCACTCCAGTAGTAGCCACGCCATTTTCAGAAGACATCAAAAAATTTGATGGCATCGTCCTTATCGGCGAAAGTGACGGCGAATTCTGCGACAAAATAACGGAGGCTATCGCCAACGATTCCGAGGAAAAGAAAAGGGAACGCATAAGTCACGCCATGAAAAATAATTGGCAAAACCGCGTCAACGAGTTCTGGGATGTGGTTCAACACCACATGGATACGACCCCAACACGCTAAATGAAGAATCATATTCGAAGGCGCCACAGTCATAGTTTTTACTCACAGGCCGATAGTGATTGCAAAAATCGAACTGTATGCCGTAGTTCGAAACGTCTTTTCCCGCATAGACGGCTCTTGAGGTTTTGTGTAAGCTGAAATTCATTCGATGCGCGTCAACGAAACCAACGTCGTTAATTTCTTGCGTAAAGAAATTGTTTGATTGATAAACGTGTACGGAGGTGTCTTTAAGAAAAAGATAAGCGTCAAAACCGTTTCTATTGGGCATTCCCCCCAGCTGATAATCCCAATACGTAGCGGGATTTACGATGATATTGTTGAGCACGATATTCATCAGGTAACTGCTGTCTGCATAGATTCGGATACCATCTCCTTGGGGATTTACGATGGTGTTATTGATGAATTTAAATCCATTTTTGGGAGTATACCTGTTGTCGCAGAAAATTCCATCGCTGCCTGATTTAATAATTAAATTGTTGAACACGATATTGTCGCCAAGTCCCAATACAATAATACCCGTACCGGTTCCAGACATGATTTTGTTGCTGAAGCACAACCCCCCGGTCCCTTCACCAATTTGGATCCCGTTGGTTTGCTCTGAGATATTCATCAAGCCATAGGCTTCCACTGTGTTGCTGTATATTTCTGCTCCTGAGGTTGCGCAGCCGAGCTGTATCGATTCCCTTCCCGTGTTCTTTACCTGATTGTGATGTATCCTTATGTTTTCAAGCTCATGTGGAAACCGAATTCCGCAAGGAAGGCTTACGCCAGACACATAAAACGAATTGCCCACATAAAAGCCTTCCCCTCCTACATCGTGGACAAAGTTGTCGTGGAACTCGGCATTGCGAAGAACAAATTGCCCCCGGATGGTGGCGCTGTCGCAAGAAGGGTCTGTCTTCGCCATAATTCCAGCAAATCCGGCATCGAATATTTCGATGTTGTCTATTTCAAAATCGGTGCTCAGATTGTCGAGAGTTAAACCAATTGTGCCGCCCGATAATTTCAGGCCGTAGCCCAGCTCCCAGCTGTTGCCAGTAACTCTAAAATATTTGCTCTTCCCAAACTTCAAGTTAAATGGCTCGGTTGCTTGCACCGCACGCTGCACGGGCCCATCACAATTAGTAATGATCACCGGTTGATTGGGCTTCCCTATAATATTGGTTAGTAGCAGACTTGCAAAGTGCTTTATTCTTGAAGAGAAGCAGATGTAATCACCGGGCAAGATCTTCAGCAGGCTGCCGTCGATTGTTTCGTCGGTTTCCTTGATAATATACTTGCATCGACTGCAATCAAAAGTTGAAAATGACCTAAATGCCGGTCGCTCGCTAACGTGGCAAGTCTGACTATAAACCCCTATCAGGACAAGTAACAAGGTTTGCACGGCATATTTTTTTCCTCTGCCCATTTCGTTTTCATCAATGTTAGTAATGTCAAAGCCGAAAGTAATTGTCCTATTGGTCAGTAGATAGGTGGAGTGGTCTTACATTTTCATTACGTGCCTTTTAGCATAAATCGCAGTGCGTACATTTATTTCTTATGCGACGAAGGGTTGATTTGGTGAAGCGACCTCGCTTGACAGCTAGTAGAAAAATTCATGACGCATAAGATTAACCTAACCATATGAGGAAAATGTCATCTTCTCGGGGACTCGGACAGAGGGTAGAAATGAACTCTGTCACCCAGAATACAATAAAACTAAACTGAAAAAAATGACAGCAATTGAGAATGAAATAGCGCAGTTTTGGAAAGACACTCTCCACATCGATGGAGACGTTAATGAAAGCGATAACTTTTTTCATCTGGGTGGCCACTCATTGCACACCATGCAGTTGAAGCATTTTGTAAGTAAGAAATTCAATGCTAACATTTCGATCAAAAGCATTTTTGAAAACCCTACGATAGGTTCACTTTCACGATATGTGGTGACAAAAATGGGCTCGAACGGAAACGGCTTGTCAGAAACAACGACATTGCCAGGCAGTCGAATCGAAAATTACCGTTCCCAGAATTATACCCTCGTTCCAGAAGGTCCGTTGGCCGACAGACAAGGGAGCTTTGAGAAGTTTGGGGCAAACGTTGCTACAGAAAATGATTTGCTCACGCCCTCTTTTGGAGAGGAGAGTTTGTGGTTTGTTCACCAGTTCAAAGACAACAAGTCAATCTATAATGAAATTAGGGCCTTCCGTCTGGAAGGTAACTTGGATATAGACGCTCTGGAAAAAAGTCTAAATCTGTTGGTGGCTCGTCACGATAATCTTCGCAAAAAGTTCATTGAAATCGACGGAACTCTCCGGGCCGTCATCGAGCAACAGCCAAACTACCACTTGCGCAGAATTCATTACTCTGATCACCCTCTACATTCTTTCCAGGACTTGTCGGATCAAATCCTTCTGGAGGAAAGCACCAAAGCTTTTGACTTGGCAAACGAGATTCCATTCAGGGCAACATTGGTTGAGTTTGAAGGGGAATTTTTGTTGGTGTTGGCAACCCACCACATTGTAAGCGACGCCTGGTCCTTTGATATCATCAAAAGAGAACTGGAAAGATTTTACAGTGCTTTCAATGCGGGTGGCGCGATCGATCTGCCACCGATCTCTGACCAATACAGGAACTATGCGGCGAAAGAACGCGAATCGTTTGACGAAAAAATGCTGGCTGATCACCTCCGCTTTTGGAGGGACCGACTTGGAAAAATAGAAAAATTGAAATTACCTTATGAGAGGGGCGCTGTGAAAACGGATGCAGACGAAGGTAGTAAGGAGGAAATTTTTATACCCACATCTTTTGTAAATCAGCTTACTGAATTGAGCCGACGACAGCGGACCACCTTGTTTACCACTTTTTTTACGGCCTTTCAAACGTTGCTGTTTCGCTACACGAAAAACGAGAACATTGTTGTTGCGATTCCATTTGCCAACCGCGAAGATGAGGAGACCAAAGACCTTGTCGGTTTTTTTGTCAATACCCTTTTACTCTCCTCTGATTTTTCGGGAGACCCTGAATTTGTTACTCTTTTAAATCAGGTCCACCGGAATGTCCTTGACGCACACGAGTATCAACGTATGCCATTTGAAATATTGGCTTCGTCTATTCGGAAAGATACGGGCATCGATGCCAACGAGATTATCCAGATCATGTTTGCTTATCAAAGTGTACCCGAGAATGAGCTGCAACTCTATGGTTTGAAAAGCAAGTCGATGGATCCGCCTACAACAGCAGCCAAGTTTGAACTAATGGCGTTCGTCTACGATCTAGACAACAATGGATTTAAGGTCGAGATCGAATACAGCAAAAACTTGTTCAGTAAAGGTGCAGTGAAACGCATGCTAAATCACTTTTTGGTTCTTTTGGAAAGCATCGTGGAAAATCCGAGCCGAAAAATTTCGCAACTGAACTTCGTAAGCGATGACGAGAAAGAGATGATCATTGATCGTTGGAATAACACCGCACGGGAGATACCTCGTGTTCCCATCCACGAAGTATTTGAGGAACAAGCCAGGAAGAATTTTGCGAGGCAAGCCCTGAGCTACGGCAACACCATTCTGACCTATGGAGAACTCAATAAGAGAGCCAATCAATTGGCCAATTACCTTGTCGGTCTGGGAATTTCATCTGAAGAGCTGGTGGGCGTGATGATGAATGAAACGGACGATGCAATTGTTTCCATACTCGCGATCTTGAAAGCAGGGGGAGCTTACTTGCCACTCGACACCTCCTATCCGAAAGAGCGTTTACTTTACATGTTACAAAATGCAAAAGTAAAAATTGTCATTACCAACGAACTGTTTCGCTCGATTATTGAGGGAGAACAGTTTCATCAGGTATTGCTCGATAAACACCGATATGAGATTTTTCAGGGAAGCGGAGCGAATTTAAGCAAACCAGTGTCGCCCGACCAGCTCGCGTATGTGATATACACTTCGGGATCAACGGGAAAACCCAAAGGCGTATCGATCGAACATCGTGGCGTGGTGCGTTTGCTGATCAACACCAACTGGGTCACTTTTAATTCGGAGACCCGCCTCCTGAAGACCGCTGCATTTTCCTTTGACGTCTCGGTGATGGAAATATGGGGGACATTGTTTCATGGTGGTGAGCTGTTCCTGTGTTCACGTGAAGACCTCCTTGATCACCAATTCCTGAAAAATCGGATTATACAGGATCGAATAAACACGATGTATTTCACGAGCCCTTGGCTTAGCCAATTGGCTGAGATCGATCCAACTATTTTCAGTCCTTTGAAAATATTGATCGGTGGTGGTGATAAGCTTTCGGCGAAACATATCAATAAACTGAGACAAGTCAATCCTCACTTGGAAATTATCAATGCATACGGACCGACAGAAAATTCGGTGTGGTCCACGTACTATAAAATTGTAGGTGAGCAGTTTGAGCCAGTATTGATTGGTAAGTCTATTCCAAACTCAACCGCCTATATCGTAGATGAGTCAATGCAACTTCTGCCCGTCGGAATTACTGGAGAGATTTGCCTTGGCGGAATAGGGGTAGCCCGCGACTACATTAACAACATCGAAAAAACAAATGAGAAATTTGTGGCCGATCCGTTTTTCCCGGGAGGACGTCTTTATAAAACAGGAGACCTTGGCCGTTGGCTGGAGGACGGCAATATTGAGTTTTTTGGACGAGGCGACAACCAAATAAAACTTCGTGGCTATCGGATTGAACTTGGAGAAATAGAACACGCCATCGCGAACCACGAAGCAGTAGATGAAGCGGTCGTAACAATAATAGGTGACTCCGATGAAAACAAACAATTGATTTGTCACTATACCGGACAAGAGATCTCTTATCAGGAACTGAAGACTTTTTTGAAGCGATCACTTCCAGAATACATGATTCCGGGGAGGCTCATACGGCTTGAAAGCTTTCCGCTAACGCACAACGGAAAATTGAATCGAAGTGAATTGCAATTGAAAACTAAAAGCACACCCAGGGAGGTAAAAAAGGAAGAGAAGGATTTCGAGTCGCGGCCAAACTTAACAGAAGCGAAACTGTTGAAAATATGGGAAGACGTGCTTGGGGTGAAAGACATCAGTGTTGATGATAATTTTTTTCAGCTGGGTGGACACTCGTTACTGGCTACAAAACTGATGGCCAAAGTGAAGGTTGTGTTCAATCGAAATTTCCCGGTATCGCTGTTCTATTCAGCACCTAGCGTCAGGCAATTCGCGGCGATTATTTCAAAGGACGTCAATTTGAAAAAATCCAATTTGGTTCCTATCCAGCCGCTTGGAAATCAAACACCGTTTTTTGTTATACCTGGATATTTGTTTTACTATCACTTGTCGAAATATTTAGGGGCGGATCAGCCGCTCTATGGGTTTGAGCCAATCCCAGGCAAAAGCGTAAAAGAAATTTCCACCGCTTACATCCAACAAATGCAATTGGTGCAACCAAAAGGCCCCTATTTTATAGGGGGTTATTGCGCGGGAGGAATCGTTGCTTATGAAATGGCCAGGCAACTGGTCGAGGCGGGCCACCAGGTTGGATTGCTGGCCCTGTTCGAAGTATACACTCCTGAAGGTGTGGTTCCCAAGACGTCGTTGAAATATGTGACTGAGAAAATCGGCCACCTGCTGGACAAGATCAGAGGAGCAGCACCTGGCGAGAAGACCGCCATCTTGCTCAAAGAATTCAGGAAACTTTTTCGAAGCAAAAGGACGTTGGCCGAGGATAGTTACGTGATCAAGCCCTATGATGGACACATTTATTTATTTAAAGCACGAGATGGGATGGTAGGTTCGTCAAATGATCCTTACATGGGTTGGGACCGTTACGGTGATGCCGCCCATCTTGAAGTGATCGAAGTGCCAGGCAACCACGACACGATGTTCAGAGAACCGAATGTGTCGACCGTCGCAGCACGACTTGACGAGTGTATTTTTAAAAGGAAAATAGTTACGGCCGAGGCCATGACTGCATAATTGTAAATCCCTATGAAGAACCTTTATGACTCGAATTCGAAAGCAGAGGTCTATGTTTTGGCCTCGCATTTGCGCGCCAGGCTAAACCATGATCAATTCCAATGCTATTTGAATCAACTCCCATTGGGATTGCAAGAAGAAGTGGAGAAGTATAGGAACTGGAAGGACGCGCAAGGCCGCTTGATTGGTAAGCTTCTATTAAAGATTGGATTGATGAAATACTTCCATGCGACGTCAAGTATTTTGAACGAAATCAATTACACGAGACGCGCTCGGCCCTTTATCCCCGACGCGGATTTCGATTTCAATATTTCACATTCGGGAAATACGGTCGTCTGCTGCATCGCGAGTGGTATGAACGTGGGTGTTGATATTGAAGAAATCAAGCCCATCGAGATTTCAGATTTCAACGATCAGCTTTCGTCCGCTGAGATGGAAAACATTAAGAAGTCGAAGCACCAGATACAGAAATTTTATTCGTATTGGACGAAAAAGGAGGCAGTAATGAAAGCCGAGGGTTTTGGTCTTGGGTTCATCCCACTGCATCAAGTGACCTTCAACGACCGAGAAGATCAGGCCGCGTTTTTTTGGAAGACCTGGTTTCTCTATCAAATTTCGTTGGAAAAAGACGTGAACGGGTGTTTGGCGGTGGATAAAAAACTGAGAAGGAACAAACTGCTTTATGAAACCATTTCCTTCGACGAACCGATCGTGTACAAGCAATTTCACAAATCGCTGACTCCGGCTTAAGTGCTTGCTGAGCCAGTATTTTTGTATCATGCTTGGTGAAAGCGATTGCTAAATAATTGGAACTGCGCTGGATAGAAATGGCAAGGCCCCCTTGCGGGAGCCATTACCAAAACAGAGTCTGGGTTAAATCCTTCCGGCTTAACTCGCCAGACTCTAGCTTAAAAAATCATAAAGCCACTACTTGTATTCAATGGCACCGATGTCATAGCCGAGTCCTAGAGGGCGAGCGCCGTTGTTGAAATCTTTCGTGACACCATAAGCAGATACGCTAGCACCGCGATCCACCAATGGGCAGTTCACTAAGATCTGAGTGCTGATGGCTCCGAACTGAAGGTAGTTTGCCAAAAGAGTGGCCTGAGTATTCCAATTGTTAGTGACCGTGGCCACCACCGAGCTGTTGAGCAAGTGCACATACGAATTGCTGCCTAAAGTAGCATACGTGCCGGAGTTTGCAATCAGATTGTTCATTACATAGTGATGATATTGAGAACCAGCTGCATACAAACGGACACCTTCCAACTTAGGGTTGATGATATCATTGTTGACGATCTTGAAGCCAGGGCCGGGAGTATATCGGCTGTCCGCGAAGATTCCATATCCTTTGGAGTTAAGGATAATGTTATTGAACACCACGTTATCGCCTAGGCCGAGCAGAATGATCCCGGCTCCCGTACCCACTGCATTTTTGATGTGGTTGTTGTAGCAAAGGCCACCTGTACCTTCACCGATCTGGATACCGTTGTTTTGAACGTTCACATTCATTGTGCCGTAGTTCTCGATCACGTTATCGTGAATCTCCGCTCCGCTGACCGCGCAGCCCAACTGGATTGATTCGTATCCTGAATTGACCACTCGGTTGTTATAGATTTTGATGTTCTTCAATTCACCAGGCAATAATGTTCCGCAAGAGGTAGACTCGCCACTCGCATAGAATGAGTTACCCACATAGAATCCTTCGCCGCCGGTATCATGAACATAATTGTGGTGGAAGAAAGCATCGGTCATTGTAAAGTTTCCTCTCCATGTTCTCGAGTCGCAAGAAGGGTTGGTTTTTGCCATGATCCCTGCAAAGCCGGTATTGGATACTTCAACGTGATCGATCTCAAAGTTGGTTGAAAGCAAGTCAGCAGAGACACCAAGGGTTCCACCGGATATTTTGATACCGTAGGTTCCATCCTCAGTGCCACCCGTCAATCGGAAGTATTTGCTGTAAGTGAATTTCACGGCAAAGCTTGCATTAGACGCTACGGCCACTGTTGCCTGCACGTTGCCACAGTTGCGAATGATAATAGGCTGATCTGCTGTACCAACGATATTCACAAAATTCAATGGCGTGGTACGCGACCCACTGATACCAATGACATCACCGGGCTTGATACCTAATTGCGCACCATCGATGGTGTAAGTATTTGCAGGTACTACATATTTACAGTCCGAACAGGCAACTGCACCGGCAATCGTTGAAGTGGTAGCCGTTGTGGCGAGGGCTGTATTCGTTGTTTGGGTGCTAAGCGCCAACTCTTCTGTACATCTGAAGAACGACATGCTTAAGAGTACGAGGCTAACTATCATTTTTCCGAATCTAACGGAAGTTAGCTGAGACATTCTTAATTCCATACTTAATTTTTGTTTTGGTTACTTGCTTTCGACTACACCGTGTAGCAAAAAGGTTTGCAAAACTATTTTCTACACCGTGTAGTGAATTGTAGTAGAATATTTGAGTCGACAAAAACAAAAGTTGAATGTCCTTATTTTAACGATAAGTGGTAGTTAATTACAATTATGCTTTACAGCACTTCAATTACATCGAATCATAAAAAAATGGGCAGGTGTTGTAATAAAAAAAATTACAGATTATTTCTTGGTGTAATTGAACAGACTACAAACCGACTGTCAGGAAAAATTGACACAGTTGGTCATAGTCTACACCTTGGAACGACAGAGTGTAGCGCTTTCCATTGCAAGCTTTGACGAAATAAAATGTGGTGATGGAAGGCAGAATGTGTTGGCGATGATCCCTCAAGGTTTGGATCACAGCCCATTGCACACATCAGAGTTATGAGCGTTTCTCGCTCTTGAAAAAACCGTTCTGCGGCTTGACGGCATCATTTTATGGCTTGTTAGAGTCACTCGGCGACTTCAACGGAACCGTCGACTGGCCTGATCCCCGCCTCGGTTGGCCTCAATAAATGGTGTAAATCGAAAAAACGCTGAAATTTGAGTAGAAACAGGCTTTTGTCACGTGCCCGGCCTGCCCCTCACGGTTTACTCAGCCATAAACCCTACACTTTATAATATATAGATGCAGATGGGGGATGAATCCCGGCCTACGGGCGGGCCTTCACGTAAACCTCAATTGTTGAATTTTCCAATTTGCGGGGAGCGAGAAATTTATCTTGCAAAAAATAGTGCCTTTGCAGCGAATCGCGCACTTGGTAGGGATAAAATTGCGTGAGGTCGGGGATGTCTTCAAAAAGTACGAGGTCATATTCTTTTCTCCCCACCCGACGGCACAAGGTGTCTATCTCCCTTTGAAATATCCCAATGTTCACATGATACCATAGCGACTGATTGATTTGAGGTTTGTAATCGAGTGACAGTGCCAGTGGCGTAAGCTCAGACATGTTGAGCACTTTCATGTTTTTATTCCGTGCGATAGGTGAGCGGAGCAATCGGTCCATTCCTTCCGCTGTTTCAGAGGGCAAAAGAACTTTATCAAAACCATCAATCGAAGTTCCGATCCAGGGCTTGTGTACTTTCTTTGCCAATTCCCCTTTTGCAGGTTTGCCCAGTCTAAGTAGTCCGCTGGCGTAACCCCAGTAACCTGGAGAGAATAAAATCAACAAGAGCACCGTAGCTATCAAAAAATTCCTCTGGGATGCGACCACTTCCTCAAATTCAAAGTGGGTAGCAATTAACACAAAACCAAAGGCATGAAAATAAGTCATATGGTCAGTGGGAAGAGGGCTTGTCACCCGGGTGACGATGGCCTGCACAATCATGAACAAGGCAACAACGGTTAAGATGGTTTTCTCCCGATCGAGCAGAAAACGTTTCACGTCTTTTTTCGATAGGAGCAAAATGAGAAAAAGCCCGAGGTACAATTTCTCGCCAGTAGCCTCACCCATCACCACACGGACTAGATCCGAAAAACCCAATCGCGAGTTATGCGGAGGCTGCCCATAATTGAAAAAATACAAAAAGTCATATTTAAGAAACGGTAAAATGAAAAAAGACGCGACTGCAAAATAAGTGGCGAGAAAAACAATCACCCCTTTGATATCCTGAAACAATACCCAGTGATGAAGCAAAAGCAGAACGCAGAGAAAAAAACACATCGCACCCACGTCTTGCTTGGTAAAAAAGGAAAGAAAGGCCATGAGGGCGCTAATGCTAGGCAGGAGCACAGCATACTTTGATTCATGGCGATTGAAATACAAAGTCAGAAAATAGAGACAGCATAGCTCATAAACCACGACGGAATGATTGTACCAGGGCCAGAAATTATAGATCACATAGGTCAAGCAGAAAATCAAAAGAGTCAATGTTACGATCACCGGCTTTACCTTCAGGTTATGTAAGATGCCGCGTAGGCTAAAGAAACTGAGTGCATTGATAAGAACCTGGGATTTTACCAAGGCAGCAAATGTTGGATTAAATAGTTTGAAGAAAAACGCAGGGACGATCCAGTAACCGAAGCCCATGGGTAATCCAAAATCTTTGTAGGGCATCTGGCCCAAGTACAACCGATAAGCACCTTCCCATGACAGGAAGATGTTTACGCGATAGGGGAGTTTTATCAGCAGAGGAACAATTACAAACAGTAAGCAAATTGTAATGTCGAGGATGCGAAGATGTTTATTTCTCATATACATATTTGTGGGCAGCAAGGTGCTGTAATTCTTGGCCATCGCTCTTGTCGGTGACTTAGAAATTTTAGGAAGTAATTGAATTGTAATGCGCTATCTTTTTTTGTTGCGAATTCACCACTGGGTGAAAAATTTGTTTATCTACATTCCGGCTTTTTTCGCAGGTTTGGTTTTCAACAACGATAAACTTTGGCTTCTCACGCAAGGGTTCTTCTGTTTTTGCCTTGCTTCGTCATCGATCTATATCCTGAACGATTATAGGGATATGTCGTCAGATCAACTTCACCCCGTCAAAAAGAACAGACCACTGGCATCGGGTAAGATCGCAGTTTCGGTCGCAAAAAGCCTGATGGTGCTCTCCTTCCTCGCTAGCATGATTTGGTCCGCAATGCTGAGCAATCAATTTTTTTTCTTTGTAGCCTTGTATGTCACTATCAATGCCGGATATTCTTTTGGCCTTAAAGACATTCCACTGCTTGATATTTTCTTGATCTCTCTGGGCTTTCTGATTAGGACATTGTCGGGAGGTGTGCTTGCGCATGTTCCCGTTTCTCAGTGGCTGGTGATCATGATTTTTCTGCTTTCCTTATTGCTGGCGTTTGCAAAACGCGAACAAGATCTGGTGTTGGCCAATGGAACTGCCTCACAGTCCATCCGGAAGTCGTCCAGACAATATAGTATAGAATATATTCATATCTGCCTCTCCCTCATCGCGGGCGTGATCATGGTCGCCTATATCATGTACACGATGTCGGAGGAAGTACGACAGCGGGTGGGCGAAAATTATTTGTACGTCACTTCTATTTTTGTTTTCGCGGGTATCCTTCGTTATCTCCAAATCACATTGGTAAAACACAACGGCGGATCGCCAACAAGAATTTTTTTAACGGATCGCTTTATTCAAGGAACGATCCTTGGATGGGTGCTCACTTTCTTCGTCACTCTTTACCTCGGATGAGAAAATTTTCTAAGATTAGTAATTGGAATCGTTATCCACGCGTTGACGCTTCCGTAAAGTCATTCAGGACTGCAGAAGAACTGCGTGAACTTTTGGATATTACTCCGCAGCTGATTGCACGCGGTGCGGGATTGTCATATGGTGATGCTTCTTTGGCCAATGTTATTTTTTCAACGCTTCAATTCAACAAAATCCTGCATTTTGATAAGGTGAATGGCATCATCACGTGCGAGACAGGTGTGACACTGGATGAACTTTTACGGGTTATTGTTCCAACTGGCTGGTTTCTTCCGGTCACACCAGGCACAAAGTTTATCACGTTGGGAGGGGCCGTCGCGGCCGACGTCCATGGAAAGAATCATCACAACGACGGTTCACTTTGTCGTTATGTAAATAAAATCGATTTGATGTTGGCCAATGGAGAGATCATTTCGTGCGGGCCAACGGAGCATGAAACCACCTTTAATCAAACGTGCGGCGGAATGGGATTGAGCGGAATAATTCTGCAGGTAGAATTGCGATTAAAAAAAATGGAGACTGCTTTCATCAAGCAAAAAAATATCATCGCCAGAAACCTGGAAGAATTAGTGCGAATGCTCAAAGAAAACAATTCGTCCACTTATTCGGTGGCCTGGATTGATTGTATCGCTTCTGGCAGCAGACTGGGTCGAAGCGTATTGATGCTTGGCGAACATGCGAAAATCGATGAGCTGCCGGATAAATACAAAGGGAGATCGCTACTTACTCACCGCGCTCCAAAGTTAAGATTGCCAGTTGATCTTCCTTCCTTTACCTTAAACAGCTATTCGGTCGGACTTTTCAACAACGCTTATTACTACTCACATCTTTTTTCGCGGAAAGAGTTTTTTGTTCACTATGATAAATTCTTTTATCCCCTGGATTTTATAAAAGACTGGAATAAGCTTTATGGTAGACGAGGTTTTTTGCAATATCAATTTGTAATTCCACGTGGTCGTGGGGAAGAGGGGCTTACCGAGATCATAAAAAAGATCAGCGGTAGTCGGCTCGCATCCTTTTTAGGTGTTTTGAAATTACTGGGACCGTCAGACCATCCACTTTCATTTGCCATGGACGGATACACACTGGCGCTGGACTTTCCAATTACCAATCAACTGTTTGGGCTGCTCGATCAACTCGATGATATCGTGGTAGCCTGTGAAGGACGAATCTATCTGGCTAAAGATGCGCGCATGAAAATGGAGACCTTTCATAAGTGTTATAGAAGACAAGCTCATTTTCGCGACTCCATGGCCAAGCGGGGAGGAGACCACAAATTTGAATCGTTGTTGTCAAAACGTCTCGCCATCATTTAACTGCCATGTCAAAACCTACTCCATTGAAAAGCGTGCTCGTATTGGGGGGTACTTCAGATATTGGAGCTGCGGTGGCAAAAAAATTTGCGCACGAGAAATTTGTGATTCTTCTCGCTGGCAGAAATGAGGAATATTTGAAGAAAATAGCCGCCGATATTGCCATCCGGGAAAATGCCGATGTGACCGCGTTTAATTTCGATGCACTGGATTTCAGTTCGCACAAAGACTTTTACCGGTCGCTGCCCTTGCAACCCGACGTGTGTGTCTGCGTCTTCGGCTATCTCGGCGACAACGGCCTTGGCATGAACGACTGGCCGGAAGCCGAGAGAATCATCGACACTAATTACAAAGGTGCCATCTCAATTCTCAATGTGGTCGCGAATGATTTCGTCAGTCTTAAAAGAGGAACCATTGTTGGCATAAGTTCCGTTGCGGGTGACCGAGGCAGACAAAGCAATTTCCTTTACGGTAGTGCGAAAGCAGGATTCAGCACTTACTTATCTGGTTTACGAAACAAATTATTCGGATCAAAAGTGCACGTGGTTACAGTGAAACCTGGTTTTGTTCACACGCGAATGACGGAGGATCTTGATTTACCCGTTTGGTTGGCAACCGATCCGCATCATGTGGCTTCCGTGATTTATAAGGCTTACGTCAACAAGACCAATACGGTGTATGTTCTTCATTTTTGGAAATACATCATGATGATTATTAAGTCGATTCCGGAATTCATATTCAAGCGGATGAAATTATGAATCGCTCACTTGCATTGTTTGATTTTGACGGCACGATCACTTCACAAGACACCCTGTTCGAATTTATTATTTACTTCAAGGGCTGGACGAAATTCCTAGTGGGCATGATTGCATTGTCGCCAGTGATCATCTTGTTTCTGTTCAGGTTGCTACCAAACTGGAAGGCGAAGGAGCTTTTGTTTATCTATTTCTTCAAAGGTGAAACATTCAAAGAATTTCAGTCGGCCTGCGATTTGTTCTCTGTAGATAAAATTCCGCACCTGCTTCGGCCCACGGCATTGAAAAAGTTGACCGAACATATACAGAGAGGCGATCGTGTGATTATTGTATCCGCGTCACCCGAAAATTGGGTAGGACGGTGGGCAGAGGCGCATGGGTTCGAATGGATCGCTACGCGATTAGAATCCGCCAATGGGTTATTGACAGGAAGGATTTCGGGAAAAAATTGTTACGGCCAAGAAAAGGTGATTCGAATCAAAGATTATTTGAACATTTCGGAATACAATTCCATCTACACTTATGGCGACAGCCGTGGCGACTGGCCAATGTTGCGACTGGGTACTTCAGTGAATTATAAAAAATTTGAAGACCAAGATGTCGTGATCCAATGATGTTGTATCGGAGCTTCGTCTCTTGACAGAGAAGTAATTACAAAAAAAAGAAAAGGATCATTTATTTTTCTACGTCCTGATTTTGCAAACAAAAAGTTGCTTTCGATCGGCAATAAAGTTGACTCCGACCTTGTTAGATTGAATAGGAGGTCGGGCAATCGGCGCACTGCCCATCTTGAGAAAATTCTTCTTGAGATAAATCACCAAATAAAAAGGCCAGTGGTTGGCGCTTACTTAAACCTAAAATGCTATTTTATGAAGTCAGGAAAGGAAAGCCGATTCAAGGCGGCAGCGTGTTTTACGATAGGAATGTCATTCGTTATGGTGCAATGCTTGGACCCCGAACTCACCGTTACCTCGGGAATAAATAACTCCGAACTGATACCTGCTGGAACTACAAGTAATTTGATGGTGTCAGGATCAAATTGTCCAAGGTGCACATATACGGTGCCTGGCGAAGCGACAAACATCGATGGTGCCGTTCTTAATTTAAAGCCGGGCGACGTGATTTGCCTCGATGCGGCAATAAAATACGGACCTCTTCGATTTATCAATCTTCGCGGCGACGAGGGAAGCCCTATTACTATTACCAACTGTGGTGGGAAAGTCTTTATGGACGAGACACCGGATGCTCCTTACGCCATCAAAATCCTGGATAGTCGATACTTCAGGGTAACTGGTGGAGACAGCACCGGTGCGAGCAATACTTATGGTATACGAATGACCGGTTCCCAACTGGGCCTTTCAATGGACTACCTCACTACCAATTTTGAAGTGGACCACATCGAGGTGGGTTATGTTGGATTTGCGGGGATCATGGCAAAGACCGATCCAAGTTGCAACGATTCAACGGTGAGAGGGGCTTTCACTTCGAAAGCCATTTCCATCCACGACAATTTTGTTCACTTCACGGGAGGGGAGGGCTTGTACATAGGGAATTCTTTTTATGAGAATGGAGTTGAGCTGCCTTGCGGTGTTCGGATGCCCCAAGCGATCGAGGGCGTTAAGCTTTATAACAACTTGTTGCAATTCACTGGGCGCGATGGAATCCAACTCGGCGCCGCCGTTCAGGGGGCGGATATATTCAGTAATAAAATTCAATATTTCGGTACCACGGGAGAGTATGAACAAAACAGTGGGATCCAAATTGGAGAGGGCACGGGTGGACGTTGTTTCAATAATTTCATCAAAGATGGCAGCGGCAATGGAATTACTGTCCTTGGACTAGGTGGCAATGTGGTGCAGAGCAACGTGATCATAAACGCAGGTGCCTCTGGAATTTTCTGTGACGACCGCTACACCCCAGGCCCGAGTTTCACTTTCACCGACAACATTATTCTTAACCCCACCGGCGACGGTATTCGCTTGTACTCGGAAAAGATACCAATGAATTATGTGATACATAATTTAATTGTGAACCCAGGGAATTATTGGAGATATTCTGAAGAAGACCAAGGCGACGATGAGCAAGGCGGTAACGGCCAGGGAGGAAACGGTGAAAACGGAAATAGCCAAGGTGGAAACAATTCGGGCGGCAATGGAGGCGGCCAGGGGAACAGTTCGGTGATGGGCAACGTGCCTGCCTTGACGGGAAATGACGCCTACGTTTTTAAATGGTCTAGAAATGTCAAGCTCACTGAATCAAGCAACGTTTTCACTACGAACACTAACACAGTGCGTGCTGCCTATGTGGCGGCGTTTCATTTTGATCCGATCAATAAGTCGGCGTCTCATCAACCAATAAAAATTACAAGCTTGTTGAATATTTCGTTTTAAGGTCGAGCAACGGCGAGCGGTTATCGCAGTTCTGTTTCTATGGAGCAGGAGTTGGGGCTGGGGTCGAAGCATCTCCTATTTTCCGGAAGAGTTTCTTTGCGATGAATTTTAAAATGGTGAGGCGCTCCACAATTATTTCGCCACGAAGCGCATAGCCTGCCTTCAGCTGGAAGTTTTTTGTGCGGGGAAGATCGATGATGACAAAGAAATCTTCCTTGGGTTTGCCTTCGGGCACGTAGCTCACGTTTCCCATGAGGATCCCCTGGTCATAGAAATTGAAAGCCTCCACTTTCAGGTGGACTTCCTGGCCCACCTTTACGTGACGCATATCACGTTGCGGAATGGTAACCTTGGCGAAAAATTTCCCTTTTTTCGGGGTCACGCTGAGCAACAGCTCGTCTTTGTTTATAAAGTTGGCCTTGAACTTTAGATTGTGCAGGTTCTGCACCTCTCCATCGGTTTCGGCAATGATATATTGTTTGAGTACTTGCGTCTTCAGGTAATTTAAGTTGTCAGTGGCCGTCGTCAACTGTTTGTCAGTTTCCGTCTTTTGACGTTCAAGTTCCTTAAGACGCTCCTGCAACTCGATTACTTTTAGATCAAGAGCATTTTGTGTTTTCAAATAGTCGTTGTCGAGGCTGTTGGATGCCGATTGAATCTGATTTCTCGTCAATTCCGACTGAAGAAATGAATTTTTATAGTTGGAGTAATTGTCGTAAGAGTTGGTGATGTCCAGCTTGCTGATCACGTTCTGTCGATAGAGGGTAGAGTCAATCCTTAATTTGGTAAGTCCCACGTTCGACATCTGCTCAGAAGCCAACGCTGCTTTGTCGGAGGCTGATTTAAGTTCGACGCGCAGT
>DATJJP010000068.1:0-4191 GCA_035492075.1 Cyclobacteriaceae bacterium
GAATTGGCTTTGCTCAAGATTTGCGTTGGCAGTCTCATAATTCGCAGTCACCACGTCTGCTGTACGCGGGCCTATCACGGCACGCACGTTGCCGAGGTGGTCATTCACTTCATAGAAATATTTCCTCTGCCCGCCCTTCGGTTTCATCATGCCCACGCGCCCGGCAGTAGCATTAGCACCACCTATGGCAAATCATACTCCATAACTACAACATCTGTTTTTGAAGTAGCGACTGAATACAGTTTCTTGGTGTAGTCGTCATAACTATAGACAAAGCCTCTGTTCATTAGGTTGAAATTGCTGAAAATATTAGAACCCGCCTCTATTTTAACTTCGGGTGCCAGAGTATAAGTTCTGTAATTCTCCTTATCCAATACAATCAATTCATTCACTGGATTTCCCTTATCGCTATAATTTGTTGAAATAACCATACTTTCAGATAAGAATTTCGGAAGGTCAAAGCAATTTCGACAATTGAGCTTTATCTCTCGCCTTGAGATTAACTCAAGAGAACGAAGGTTGTACTTGATAAATTTAACAATCCTACCTAGATGTGCATCTTCTTTGTCACTGTAATTCATTTCAAACAAAAATTCGTCATCAAGATAATGCTGACAGTACCCCGAACATAGCGAATTCGATTTGCCAATTAGCCCAAGTTCATCAGTCACCACTGACTTAATTTCCTCTGGCATAGCGAGCTTATTTATTGGCATGTTACGTTTTACAATTAGAGCGTTATTCCTTTTTGGGGTAGGAGTCAAAAAAGTAACCGAATCATTGTGATAAACAATTTTATTTTCCTTGTTGAATATTACCAAACCTCTGTAGGCATCTCTAACGTGTTTATTACCATTTTTATCTAAGTAAAATTGAGCGATATCAAAATCAATAGGCAATTGAATTTTGTTCACTACCTGACCCGTGATTGTAAACTCATAGATTTCATCACTCAACCTATTGGGAATAAAGAAATGACCTTCACTAACGTAAAATGATACTGGGAGGTATTCGCTTAATTCTTCCAGAGAAGCGACCCCTCTTTTTTTTATATCTTCAAAAAAATCAGCATTTTTTATTTTGAAAAGTATTTTGCCCTGAATTGACAACCTCCCTGAAGAAACTGTGTCCTTTTTGAGAGAGTCATTTTGTATCGATTTGCTAGACCTACCACAGCCGTACAACGAGATGCAAAAGAAGCAAACCATCAAACTAAGTATTTCTTTTTTGATCATAAGATTATCTAGGATACAAAGTTACGAAACCATGAAACGTTCCTGACCCAGTACCCCACATTTGATCCAGATTTTGCAAATTATAAAACGGAGTATTCCCGTCCAGACCGGATATCACAGGAGTTTTTCCTGGTATCCCTTTCTTTGCATTACCGCTCACACTTGTCCAAATAGAAAAATCCTCACCATGTACAGAATAAACCCTTGCAACATGGCCGTCCCAAAAAGCAAAGTCGCCAATTTTTGGTGTCCTAAGTTCTGGAACTAGACCTATTTCCTTTAGCCCTCTGCGCATTACATCAACATTCGCGTTCCTATCCCCCTTGGAATTAGCAAGTTCTGTCATTGTGTTGTACCATTTTGGATCTCCGTCCTTCATTGGCGCCAGAGCTGTCTCTACACAGTCAGCACCTTTGTCGTCATAATTGAAACGGTAAGGATTGTTTGTAGTTCCATCGCCATTTCTGGCTAGGCTGTATGCAAAAGTCCCCATACCACCTAACTTGTTCCAATAAGCCATAGCATCGTACATCGATGCTTCGCCATAAGTCATTTTCTTCGCAGTTACTGTCAAAGCTTGACCAACTGGCCCATCAAAGATATATTTGGCATCACCGACAAACTCTGTAAACCCCTCCTTAGCCGCAGCTTCTGCTGTCTCGTACCAGGCCACCTTCCCTTCTGAATTCTTGAACCAATCTAAAAGTTCCTCAAAGAGTCCTCCATCTTTGTCAACTCCACCAACTGGATTGTTTCCCATCCCGATGTACGGCGAAGCAAACTGCCCATACGGATCAGGACTCAACCACCTCCCAAACCTCGCATCATACAATCTAAGCTGGAACGTATTCGTCTTCGTCAATGAATCATATTCCGAATACTGTCCCTGATACCCGAACCTGTACCTCTCCTGCGAAATCTGCCTCTCGTTGATCGTCATCCCATATGGATAATAATCCGCACCCGCCACGATGTTCGAATGGGTCTGCGTCACCTGGAAGTCATCGAAGTAAACGTCCACCGGTGTGTCGTTCTCGTTGCTGATGTAGATGTACATGTAGCCCGGCTCCGTGATCGTGATCGTCGGCGACGCCATCAATTCGTGCGCTGCGTTCTGCCCATCTTCTTTTGGAGCACTGCTCAGTCGTGCATACCCTCCATTGGTCAACGCAAAGTTCCTGTCAAAAATCAACCATGTCAAAAAGGCCTTGGGCCCGCCTGTGCTCCCCGACTTGTCCACCAAATTGGGGAATGGAAACGACGCATCGCTCTGATTGTAGTTTGGCCCATCCACCACTACTCCCGCTGTGTGGGCCGCAATCTGTGCCATCAGCGTATTCAAGGCCGTAGTCCAGTTGGCGCTGTTGGTGTCCACATATTTCGCATACACTTGTGCCGTTACCGTATCGCCAGGGTTCACCGCAATCGACCGTGCCAACCCATATTTTTCGTTGGTATTTCCGCTGAGGCGTTGCGAATAGCTGCCACCGGAGGTATGGTTGAACAAAGTCGCATTGATCTTGCGCGCATCGTCTGTCCTCAGGAATTGGCTTTGCTCAAGATTTGCGTTGGCAGTCTCATAATTCGCAGTCACCACGTCTGCTGTACGCGGGCCTATCACGGCACGCACGTTGCCGAGGTGGTCATTCACTTCATAGAAATATTTCTTCTGCCCGCCCTTCGGTTTCATCATGCCCACGCGCCCGGCACCGTACATGGGCTGCTCTACCAGCGCCACTGCATTTGTTCCGTTCTGCTCGTACGTGGCAAGGATGTTTCCGCTGGCATCGCGTACATAGTAGGTCGTTCTCATACCTGTACCCACTGTGCTCGGCAATGGCGTCACTTTCTTCACCAGGTCTCCACGGTCATCGTAAAAATATTGCTCTTGTACGGCGTTGCTTCCATCGCGCACTTCCTTGGTGAGACCGTAGGCGTTGTACGTAACGTTCATGATGTTGCTCCCTTCCGTCTGTCGCGTCATTTGCCCGATGGTGTTGTATACGTAACTCACGGAAGCGGTTCCGCTGACCTGGGCCAGCTGATTTTTGTTTGAAGTGTAGTGGTAAAAATAATCATTGGTTTTGTTGCCGGAGACTGTGCCCACCTTGCTGTTCCGGGTTAGCCTTGAGATGTTCCCGTTGTTGTCATAGCCCGTAATGCCTTCTTGGTACTGCTGTGAAGACGATGGGGTGAATGAGTAACTTCCACTACCTCCCGTCACAGAACCAAAATCGGCCGAACTAAATCGGTTCAAGTTGTCGTAGCTATAGGCATAGGCCACTTGAGCTTGATTGCCGGCCTGGGTATGCCAACGCTGTGATTTGATCAACCCACTGTATTGATCAGTTGCACCGGACGGGTTCAAGCTTCCGTAGGTGTTGAGATTGGCACCCACATAATCACTGTTGTAATAATCCAACGCCATGCCAAACGCGTCTTTCAAAAACCCCGAGTTGACACCGCTGATGCCGTCGGCACCCGGGTCTTGCAAGGGATCCGGGTGGTTGATGCCCTTCAGCGACCCATCGATGTTGTACACATAATCGATGCCTTGCTGCTTGTTGCCCAACTCCACCCGCTTGAGCGGGCCGTGCAGGTAATAATAGTAGTTCGCTTGCGTGGTTTTCGTCACGCCATCATAGCTCGTGGAGACATTGGTCAGTTTGTTGTCCGCATTATAAGTATAGTGGTGATAGAACGCATCGCTCTGTCCTTTTTGGTAAGCCACTTGTGTTACGTTGCCAAGGAAGTCGTAGGTGTAGTCTACGGTTTTGGTGCCGAGGCCTGTGATACTCTGCATGGTCCATTCTACATGGCCAAACTCATCATAGCTGTACCAAGTACTTGCATTTGCATTTTGCGTTTTGGAAACCTGGCCCGTCAGGTTGTTCTGTGAAGGATGGTTTGCATCTGCCGGAAAATCGGTGGCCTGTATATCGTATTGTATCAAACT
>DATJJP010000069.1:0-8892 GCA_035492075.1 Cyclobacteriaceae bacterium
GGAATCGCATCTCGAAGCAACGATGGCCAAATTACTTTTCATGATTGGCACCCGGTAGGTGTAGAGGAGTACGGATACGTTGCGCCGGACCCTCTTGACCCCAATATGATTTACGGAGGCAAGTTGACAAGGTATGATAAGCGTACCGGGCAGATCCAAAACATTGCACCCGAAGCAGTGCGCAGTGGCAAGTACAGGTTTCTTAGAACCGCGCCTGTACTTTTTTCTCCTGTCGATCCGAAGACTCTTTACTATGCGGGCAACGTGATTTTCAAAACACAGAATGGAGGTCAGTCGTGGGAAATTATAAGTCCGGATTTGTCGAGAGAGAGTTGGGATGTACCCGAGAGCATTGGTGTCTACAAGAACGAAAACATGAAGTCGATGCCAAGAAGGGGCGTGGTGTATACACTTGCACCTTCTCCGTTGGATGTCAACTTAATGTGGGCCGGTACCGATGATGGATTGATCCACGTAACTCGTGACGGCGGAAAAAACTGGGTGAACGTTACTCCACCTGAAATCACATCATGGAGTAAGGTATCGATTATGGAGGCAAGTCATTTTGACAAGGATGTTGCTTATGCAGCAGTCAATAGAATCAGACTTGACGATGCAAGACCACACATCTATAAAACTACCGATGGCGGGAAGACCTGGAAGGAAATTGTGAGTGGGTTGCCCAATGATCCGATCAATTCCGTAAAAGAGGATCTGCAGAGCAAAGGGTTGCTGTTTGCAGGATCAGAGCGTTTTGTAAACGTATCATTTGATGATGGTGACCATTGGCAGAGTTTACGATTGAATATGCCTTGTACCTCTGTACGCGACCTAGTGATCAAAGACGATGACTTGGTGATCGGCACACACGGTCGATCATTTTGGATTTTGGACGACATCACGGCCTTGCGTCAAGCAAAAAAAGAAATGGCGGTGCAGAACATTTTGTACAAGCCTCAGGCCGCATTGCGTATTAGATGGAGCATGAATCCCGACACGCCACTTCCGCAAGAGGAACCCGGCGGACAAAACCCTCCCGACGGAGCAGTGATCGATTACTATTTGAAAGCCGACGCTAAAGATGTCACCCTCGAAATCCTGAACGACAAGAATGAAGTCGTCAGAAAATATTCGTCGAAAGACAAACCCTACAAAATTCCTGAACTGAATATTCCGCTGTACTGGATCAGGCCTCAGCAGATTTTGTCGGCGGCCAGAGGACATCATCGGTTCCTTTGGGATGTGCAGTATGCACCCGTCAATGCGGACGTGTCGTTTCCGATGTCGGCGATCTATCAAAATACCGCCCCCGATCAAACTGCTCCGTGGGCGATGCCCGGAGATTACAAGGCTAGACTTACCGTGGACGGGCAACGTCAAGAGCAAAAGTTCACTGTGAAAATCGATCCCCGCGTTCAATCATCCAAAGCGCAACTTCAAGAGCAGTTTGACCTCTCCATGATTTGTTACAACGGACGAAAAAATGCGAGTGATGCCCTCGCTGTAATTGTGAATATCGAGAACCAGGTGAAAGAGTTAAAAACAACGCCGGCCGTAGAGAACAGCTTGAAGGACTTTAAAGCAAAACTAACATCGTTGAAGGGCGGGTCAGGATTTAGAAGAGATCCCAATAGTGTGTCATGGGGAAGTGTGGCCGGCAACAGTGGCCAATTGTTGGATATCATGCAGGGCACTGATATGCCTGTAACAAATCAGGCGAAACAAGGTGTGAATGAACTTCAATCTTCTATCCAGAAAGTAAGCGAGAGTTGGAAGAACTTTTTGGCAACCGAGGTGCCCAACATCAATGCTTTGTTGAAGAAAGAGGGCCTGAAGGAATTGAGCTATTGACATTGGAAGCGATTTTAGAAATACTGGTCGAGATGATTGTCACTCTTTTGTTCGGATTCCCAGGTGCCTTTTTCAGATGGATTTTCTTTAGGAAGGGGCGCACATTTTGGCAACTGTATCGTGAAGATCCGTTTGAAAATGGGGCCGTTGGCATTTTTATTTTTGTTTTGGCTTTGACCGTGTTTGTTTTGTTCTGGACGGCTAAATGGTAGTGGCAAAGTGTGGAGGGAGCGATGGAGATCTTATGAACCACGGTGTTATCCAAATCAATTCGGTTATGAAGAAAGAAGGGGCAGGAAGGAATTGAGCTATTGAAATTTCAATCAAAGAATAGTGATTAAAGTTTGTTGAGTGAGCTTTAGGAAACAGGTCTAGCCTAATTATGGTTGCTAAAACTTCGCCATTTGTCTTTGCGCTGGCGCTGGCTTTGAATGTCTCGCAATCGTTGCACAGCCAATCGGGCCCATCCGGTCCAGATAGAGTAATCGTTCACAACGGTTGCAAAGGTCAGAATGCCAGTTTCTTTTTCTCTTACATAAATATTTATAGAGACGAGGTGCTATCGCCCCGACTACTTTCACAGGGCGACACTACCATCCGAGGTGATTACATCATTGCCACAAGTCAGCCGGTGATCATTATTTTCAGTGCTGATTTTACTCCCTATCCCGTTTATGCGGAACCGGGAGATACCATCAACGTAAGCTGTCATAAGGACAGGCCTCGATATACCTTTACTGGAAACAGAAATCGTGATGAATTGAATTTTCTGGTTCGAATGGAAAAGCAATTTGGTTTTACTTTTCCGGATCTTGGCGGCCTAAGAATGACCAACCAACTTGATCTTGCAAACTATGCTGATAGTAATAGGAAGAAATTCGAAGAGAAGGATATCTATTTAAGACGAAATGCAGACTCATTAAAACTGTCACCAGAATATGTAAATACAATTTCAACCTTGTTGAAGTATCGCTATGTCAACAATCTTCTGCGGCCCTATTTCACCAAGCAGAGTAGTCAATTTGAATGGGTCAAGATTCCGAAGACGTACGATGAAAAGCTGCAAGAAATCCTCCTCCACACCAAGGTAGGCGAGCGGGAATTCTGGTCGAGTCAACTATTCTCACTTGTCGTCAACTACAATCGATTCTTGGCGAAGGACTCGCTTATTAAGTATCCTAACCGTGAGTTTGAAGTGTTGTTTGAGTCGGCCGAAAAACATTTCGAAGGAATTGCCAAGGACTACATCCTTCTCAAACTGATAAAGGAATTTCACAACAAGGGTATTAAAGACATGACGACCTATGTACAGCGTTACAAAAGCATGGCACATCGTGCGGATTTTGCCAACTATGTGGACGCGCTCCTTATAAAGATTAATGAAGACCTGCCTAAAGCAGCGCTGGCAACCGAATTGAAAAACACGAAAGGCCAGTCGATTACTTTTGACCACATCATTCAGCAGAATCAAGGCAGGATCATCTACATCGACTTTTGGGCGAGTTGGTGCGGGCCCTGCATCCAAGAAATGCCTGGCGCCAAGTCATTGGAGGAGAAGTTGATAAAAGAACCAGTGTCGTTTGTTTATATCTCAATCGACAGAAGTAATGACTTATGGCTGAAAGCCATAGATAAGCATCAGCTGAATTGTGAAAAATGCGAGCACTACGTTTTAGACGACAAATCTGAATTAGCCAAGTATTTCACGATCCCCCCGATTCCATGCTATCTATTGGTAGATAAATCAGGAAAGGTCGCAGCAAGTAATGCACCTCGACCAAGCGATCCCGTTTTGATGGAAAAGGTGAGGGGTATGCTCAAATAGATCGCCGAAATCCCATGAAGGCACCCTACATCTATAACCTGCGAGATGCAGAGCACTCACTCTTATGTACCTCCAGGTAAGATGAAGTTGGCCTTAGGTGATTGTTTCATTATTTTTTCTCCATGCAACTCACCGAAGGAGAAATTTATCATGTATACAACCGCGGCAATAATAGGCAGCCTATTTTCATTCGCTCTTGGAATTACCCTTACTTCATAAAAGGGATGGAGCGTTATTTGATTCCCTACTGCGATCTGCTCGCCTGGTGTTTGATGCCCAACCATTTTCATTTTCTGGTTCATGCAAATAAAAATTCGATACCGATTATTAACGATGGGAGCTTTGAGCGACAGCGGTTTTCGCAGGCAATCAAACAACTTTTGAGTTCTTATACTAAAGCAGTGAATAAGCAGGAGAACCGGACAGGCAGCCTGTTTCAGCAGAAGACCAAAGCAATCTGTGTCACTGCCAATCCGGGGCATGATACTACAGCGTTTCATTATATACATCAAAACCTGGTAAAGGCTGGGTTGGTCAAAAGATTGGAAGACTGGGAATTCAGTTCGTACACCGACTACCTGGGGAGCGGCAAATACAAATTGTGCAATGTGAAGTTGGCACATGAGCGCTTGGCGATTAATTACCATCGCTTTGCGGAAGAGTCTTATCGGGTTATCAACTTCGATGTGGAGGAGTGAGAGGCGAAGGCGGCGCAAGGAGTCCTACACCTTGGAGGTGTAGGACTCCTTGCGGCCCGCCAGGAAAATCACAAGCGCCGTGAGCGAGCAGAAGGCCATCACCCCCGTCATCGGGAGGGCCGTGTGGTTTTGGAGAATGCTCACCACCGCAGAAGCGGTAGCACCGATACCCATCTGAATAGCGCCCATCATCGCAGAAGCATTGCCGGCGGCATGGCCAAAGGCGGCCAGCGTCAGGGCAGAGGCGTTGGGGAAAATGAAACCCTGGCAGCACACATATAAAAATATAAGCGCGATGGTGGAGTACAGTTCGCTCATACCCATAAATGCAATCAACGCCAGCGTTATACCAATTATGCTTTGTGCCAGCAGTGCAACGGGAATGATTTTTTCGCTTGGATGACTCCTCAGAACAAGGCTGTTGATCTGGCTGGACCCAATTACACCGACTGCGACGATTGCAAAAATCCACCCGTATTGCTTTTCGCTGACTTGAAACAATTCAATGAACACTTGGGGAGAGCCGCTGATGTAGGCATAGAGGCCCGACGCGGCGACAGCACCTGTCAACGCGAAGATGTAGAACTGCGGGTGCACCAGGATGTCGAAGAAATTCTTGGCGACATGCTGTGGTTTCAGCGAGTGGGAGGGATCAGGGGGCTTGCTTTCGGGCAGCAAGAAAAATACGGCGGCGAGAATGGCCACGTCCACGATCATGAGGGCAGCAAACACATAGCGCCACCCGAGTGCCGCTGTGACATAGCCCCCCACCGTCGGCGCAATAATGGGCGACACGGCCACCACCAACATCAAAGAAGAAAATACTTTGGCGCTGTCTTTCACTTCAAATAAATCGCGCACCATGGCACGAGAGGTCACCATGCCCGCGCAACTGCCCAGCGCTTGTAGAAAGCGAAAAGCAATGAGCGCGTCGACCGACTGCGTGAAGGCGCACCCGGCCGATGCAAAAAGATACACGACAAGCCCCACATACAGTGGCGTCTTTCTGCCAAAGCGCTCCAGCAGCGGACCATAGATCAGCTGACCTGCAGAGATGCCCACAAAAAAACTAGACAGTGACAACATCACCTGAGCAATGTCGGTATTCAGTCCCCTGGCAATGGCAGGGAATGCGGGCAAATACATGTCTATCGAAAACGGACCGATAGCAGTGAGAAGGCCGAGAATGAAAATGAGCTTGAAATAGGTTGGTCGGTTGTGCATAAAGGGAGCAAAGGTAGAATAAGTTGCGGGCTACCAGGCACCAGCTGCGAGCTCTAGCTACGAGCCACGCGTTTCTAACCACGAGCTGCGAGTTTCTGGCTATGAGTGTCGAGTTAATAACTGGAAGCTAGCGGCTGGAAGCCAGTAGCTAGAAGCTATTTATTGGCCACTTAATAAGAATCCAATACTTCCAGATAAACACTCTACAACAGATCCGCAGTCTTTCACCAAGTTAGGTGTGCGTGCATAAATGGAGACGCATCACTCATATATGAAAACAGCGCTTGGCAGAATGTCCGGTGGCGTTGGTCGGTCCGCGGTGGCCGCTCGCAATACTCGGGGCGGGTTTGACCCGGCTCTTCGTGCGTTGCCCGGATCCAATAGTATAACGTCGAACATCAACCAAGAGGTTGGTCCGGTCATTTTGCAGCTTGATCCCGTCACCGGTAAGCTTGACCCAAGCATTTTGCAGTTTGATCCGACCGTCGGTCAGTTTGATCCGAGCAATTTGCCACTTGATCCGTCCGTCGGTCAGATTGATCCGAGCATTTTGCCGCTTGATCCGTCCGTCGGCCAGATTGATCCGAGCATTTTGCAGCTTGATCCGTCCGTCGGTCAGCTTGATCCAAGCGATGGATCAATTGAACCAATGGCCGGTGCAAAGGCAAAACCCCTGAAAAGCCCTCCAAAACCAATTTTATAAACTTTTAAACCAAATTATTTTATGGGAAAATCACATTATCTCCCCCGTACAGATCAAGAGCGCGTAGTGTGGCTCAATAATTTCTCGGCGAAGTTCGCCGTGTACGCTGCCACCTTTGGCATGGCTTCCGAAGTAGCGGGAGTTGCCAAAGATGCGGCCATGTTTGCCTACACCGTGGCCATGGTGGAGACTTCCACCACCACCAAAGAGCAATGGGTGGACTTCAAAAACCTGATGCGCAACGGTACTCCGACCCAGTTGGCGGTACCCGTTATCGCACCACCGCCGTTGCCCGCGGCACCGGCCGCCGTACAGGCCGGCATTTTTACGCGCGCAGGGCAGCAGGTGCAGCGCATCAAGAACAATCCGAACTACACCGAGGCCATCGGCAAAGACCTGGGCATCATCGGCTCAGAGCAACTTGCCATCAGCTCCGTCGAAATGAAACCGGTGTTGAAGCTGGTGATGAAAGGTGGACAAGTGGAAATACAATGGGTGAAAGGCGACGCGGACGCCTTATATATTGAAACCGACAAAGGCACCGGCTGGCAGTTCCTCGCCGTAGACACCGTGCCTCACTATACCGACACCACCCGTATCGCCGCGGCCTCGTCATGGAAGTACCGCGCCATGTATTTGGTGAACGACGAGAAAGTAGGGCAGTGGAGTGATGTGGCGAGTATCGCGGTGGGGTGAGGGGCTTGAGCGTTGACGTTAGAATGAAAAAGTCCTGACCTGGCGTCGGGACTTTTGACCATAAACGATGCAAAAAATTACGCTTGAAAAGATTCATCATCGCAGCGAAGATCGCATTGCGATAAAATTTCCGTACCGGCGCGAATGGATGGAGATTTTCAAAAAGATAGACGGGTCGGTTTATAGCAAAACGCACAAATGTTATCACGTTCCCTTTACGCGTGAGGCGGCCAACAGAGTGGTAAAAATAGTTCGGGCGCATCAACTGCCTATCGATTATTCGAACATTCGCTTTGATGATGAGAGTACGGAGGAAAAAATGGACTATGAGCAACATCGGCGTGCGTTGCGCATGATGGAGCAGAAGCTGAATTTGAAAGGCTACAGCCCGATTACGCGAAAGAATTATCTCTCGCAGTTCGGCCTTTTCTTAAAATTCTTTGGCCATGGTGATTTACTTGATTTCACTGAAACGGAAATCAGAAATTATCTTTTGTATTTGGTGGAGAAAAAGAAGGTGAGCCGCTCCGCACAAAACCAGGCCATCAATGCAATCAAATTTTTTTATGAGGTGGTATTGAAGCAAGAGCGCAAAGTCTATTACCTGGAGCGACCGATGAAAGAGAGGCGATTGCCCAATGTATTGAGCCATGAGGAAATAGCATCGCTCTTTACGGTAACCGAAAACATTAAACATCGAGCCATGCTGATGTTGATTTATTCAGCGGGGCTGCGGCGTGGCGAACTGCTACGCATGCGTGTGAGTGATGTTGACTTTATGCGAGGCGTGGTAATGATCAAAGGAAGTAAAGGCCGCAAAGACAGGCAGAGTTTGCTGGCAAAAAAAATGGTGCCTGCGTTAAAAGAATATTTGGAAGAATATAATCCGTCCTACTGGCTATTTGAAGGCGTGGGTGGCGGGCAGTATGGTGAGCGGAGCATATCGAGTGTGCTTGAGGGTGCGAGGCAAAAAGCGGGCATAAAAAAGGAGATTACACTGCATACCTTGCGCCATAGTTTTGCCACGCATTTGCTCGAATCGGGAACGGCCACCCGTTTTATTCAAGAGCTGTTGGGGCATGAGTCGCCGGTTACAACGGAGATCTACACCCACGTGTCGAGATTGTCGCTCAGCAAAATTCAGAGTCCGCTTGATCAGTTGGGGGAGGGGAATTTCCTGGAGGGAGGAGAAAATGAATAGGAGACTTCCTGAAAAATATATACGTGAATTTGGGATGGAATCGAGGAAAAATGGGGCTAATTTGGTACGGCAACGAGAGTATATATACACGCAATTGCATATACACGATCGTTGTGCGCAAGCCTTTTAAAATGAGATACACCTTCAAAATCATATTGACATTAGTGACGGTCGGGCTTTTTGCCTGTGGACGAAGTCCAAAATCGTTGGGGGACAAAGCAGCCATCGACTTAAGTTTGGTTGACTCCGTGACCATTAAGAAATGGGATAGAAATGATTCGATTACAAACGTGCCCGTTAAGCTGACCACCTTGCAAGTAAAAGCAATTGTAGACAAATGGAACGAATCAACGGGAAAAGGAATGTGCAAATACCTTCCTACTTTTGAAATGACAATTTATTTGACAGACAAGAAGACGAGGAACTTTAGAATTAATGCCAGAACTATAAAGGAGGACAAAGACTGGTGTTATGATTTAGGGGAGCCGGACTTTATTGAGAACCTGTTGGAGAGTGTGGAGTAAAAGGCCAGCGCACAACAGTAGGTATGCGCAATTGCGGGGTGTAGTATAAAGTATTAGTTTAGTTTTCAAATTACGTTCGGTAACGTGGACAGTTTCGCAGCAGGTCGGCTTGGCATTCGTTCCTCATTACCAAGCCTCCTAATCCCGCAACTGCTCATACCCAAACGTTG
>DATJJP010000070.1:0-16588 GCA_035492075.1 Cyclobacteriaceae bacterium
GATGCCCGGCGACACACTGGACATTGAAGTGTGGGGAAAATACGTGGACGTAGCCAATGCGAACCCAAGCTTGCAAGCATTCCTCGCATCCATCGCCAGCGGCACCGCGGCAGCAGGTACAATCGTGGATGGCTCAAACTACGGAACAGCGGCGGGCAATGCATTTCCATTTGACGACACATTCCTTGATAAACAAGACGATCACGACGAGGGCCCGAAAGCGTTCTTGAATTTTCTGGTATTCGACAGGGACTATAATCACATCGATGCGAAGTGCGGGTATAAGCAATTGCCCAGCGAAGCTAGCGAAAACGGCACAGGAAAAGATTTCAAGCCAATGAACCAACGCATCATCATCGATAAACCCGGTTATGTTTATATTTATCTGAGCAACGACAACGTAGCCCTTGGTGGAGGTCCGGTGGAAGTGTATTTTGATGATTTCAAAGTGACGCACAGAAAATCACATATTGTGCAGGGCAATGATTATTATGGCTTTGGGTTGAGTTTCAATGAATTCAACCGCGAGAATTCACTTTACAATAAATTCCTGTACAACGGAAAGGAGAAGCAGGATGTACTTGACCTGAACTGGCTCGACTATGGAGCGAGGATGTATATGCCTGAGATTGGAAGGTGGGGAGTTGTGGATCCTCTAGCAGACAAGATGCGGAAATGGAGTCCATATTCTTACGCGTTTGATAATCGAATAGTTTTTGAAGATCGAGATGGAAACATTCCATGGCCAAAAATCTTTGGGAAAAATAAAACTGCGCAAGTTGGAGACAGGGGTTTTTCAAGTACCCCAGTTCCTCATCCAATTTACAAGAACGCTGACGGCAGCCCAGTAATGCAAAGCCACGAGGCAGTAGACCTAGGGGCTGCCTCTGGAACATCTGTCCGTTCTCTCGCAAAAGGCACAGCTACTGTTGGCTACAATGACACTGATGGTCATTATGTCCAAGTAGATCACGGACAAGGTTACATAACTATGTATGATCACCTGACCGCAGACGGCATCACCGTCAAAAATGGAGATGATGTGTCGGATGGACAAACCATAGGCGAGGTGGGACAAACAGGGGCTGCGACTGGACCGCACTTGCACTTGATGATGTTTAAGGACGGACAAAAAATAGATCCCACGTCAATCAACGACTTGCAGGAAGAACTTCATCCTGGGACTGGCCAGAAGGATGAATCGGAAGAAGTTTCAGAGAAAGCAGATCGTACTACAAACTCGTCTCCTAAATGGGCGCAGAACAGCAAATTCGGTGCTTACCTCTATTTCACGTTTACTGGTAACGATTCTGGTTTGTCAGATTATGAAAATGATCGACTTAATGGTAGAACAACTAAAGAAAATTCGAATTCATCTACATGGAGTCAAATCAGAGAAACAATTCAGGGATGGCTATCCAGCAATCCAGGAATTCAATATAAGGAACATTAACATATCTGTATGAGAAGAAAAATGATGACACGAACCCTACTGATAGCATTTGGAGCAGCCTTAATGTTGGCATGTGGCGGCAAAAAGGCAAAGAACTTAAGTGGACGCGAAGCGGGAGAGGACTTTACAATCTTCTTGCGAAGATTTAATGATGATACATTGTTTCAAAAAACTCGTGTCAAATATAATTTTAAACAAAAAGTTGATTTACGGATTTCTAAAATTGATACAACTCAGTTTAAAGTTCAGACAACGGAAGGTGATAGTGCAGTAGTAACGGTTACGTACAAAAAAAACACTGCGTATTGGGTAAAGTTTGTTTTTAAGATTGACGATCGAAAGTGGTTCTTGGTAAATTACCTCGACTCTTACCGAGATTAAAATGTGCAGCAGGAGGATTTTTATCCGTTTGGAGCTATTTTAAATAGTTATCAGAGAGAGAATTCTGTTCCAAATAAATACTTGTTTCAAGGAAAAGAACTGCAGACAGATTTGTCTCTCAACTTCCGTCTCCGCAGAGTCTCCGTTTTCGGGACTCTGCGCAATTCGCGGCCGCGCATGATAAAATGCGCCTTTCGAGAATGGACGGCAGATCGCGGTGAAAAATCGCAGAGTCCCCGAGGCGGGAGACTCTGCGGAGACATAATCAGCAACCAAGGTGTGACAAATATTCCGGATAAACTTGATTGAGTTTCAATCTTAAGGCTAAACATCATGAATGAAATAGAGACCGAGGCGAAAAAGAATTCATTTTGGTTTTCTCTTATTTACGTGGGAGTTGGTGACCTTGCATTGTTAGCGCTGTTTTCCAATGCGCGTGATGGGTATGATTTTATTTTTTACATAGTTGGTTTAGTTTTGCTTGTGACAGCGCCTGTCTTCTTGATAAATTTTGCGGTGCTTTATGGTGGTGGTGAGAATAAGCTTGTCCCAATACTTTTGCAGGTAGCAATTTTTCTACTGACCTGGTTTATCTCCTACCGGTACCTAAGGAACAAATACCTCCGCAGAGAGAAACTGCGGGCGAAGGAGGAAGGCGAAGAGTCTTCTAAACAAAAACTTTAGACAGAGTTCAGCCTGAGCGCCGGTTTCACTTCACATCATGAAGGACGTTCGAGAGGGCGTCCTTCAGTTTTTTCTTCCCGATGAAAGCATCGAGCATAGTGTAAATTGTTTTGCGCTCGTCATCGGTTAGAGCTTCAATCAAAGAAACTTTTTCCATCAAAGTTTTATCGTGCGAGTTGATCTCCTTGAGTTCATCGGTGGAAGCAAAGAGTTCGGCCAGGGAAACACCGAGAGCTTTGGCAATGCGTTCCAGTGTTTCCGTCCCCGCAGAGTCTCCGTTTTCGGGACTCTGCGCAATTCACGGCCGCGCATGATAAAGTGCGCCTTTCGAGAATGGACAGCAGATCGCGGTGAAAAATCGCAGAGTCCCCGAGGCGGGAGACTCTGCGGGGACATAATGACCTTCAAGATTTTTTTCGACTTTCGCTGCGGCGCGGCCGAACTTTTTGCAAACGCTGCCCTGATTTACGCCATCTACACCTCACCTAAGCACGTGCAGGTCGCTCTTGACCGTATCTTCTTCGCTGTGGGCGAGATAGTCGATGCCAAAGACTTTGCCTTTGTATTCCTTGAACAAAAGCGTGTCTCCAATCGACGTCTGTTGAAAATGACTTGACTTGCAATGCACTTTTATCGTGTCGCCATCATCCGCTTTTACGATCGCTATCCACTGATGGTATTTTTGCGTATGCACAATGTACTTGTAAGCGCGGTGGTTAGTATAGGTTACTGAGTTGGACCCGGCCACAGTATGATCGGGGATGAATAGTTTATCCACTACTACGCCCCGGTGAATTTTGGGTGGTGAAAAGATTTGGTCGTAAGCAAAAAAGCAAACGATGAAAAGCAGTGCGAACAGAAAAATTCCTTTAATCAAAGTGGTGATGTTCATAGAAATAGTATGTAGGGTTTCATAAAAGTATGAGAAGACATGATTCGAAATGTGACCTTGCAGTGACTTTTAATTAATGAGCCGGCCTCCGTCTGATGTAACCCAATTTTCGTTCATTCAATACATTGACAATCAAATATTTAGGTATATATTTTGAGGGTGTACTTAATTAGAAGTAGTGATCCAAAACGGGGCGCTGACTGGTTCTTCCGGTCAGTAATTATCCATTGCTTGTTACCTTTTTTAAACGGCGGAGTACTCCTTGTATAATACCCTCGGCGATGCTCAAAAACTATGTGATGGTCATGCTTCGCAGCCTGCGCAAGAATGGCACTTATTCTTTTATCAATATTTCCGGACTTGCCATAGGCATCACGTGCAGCTTGCTGATTCTGCTATGGGTTTTTGATGAATTGACTTTCGATCGATTTCACCCGAAAGCGGATCGCCTTTATCAAGTCTGGATCAACGCGACCTTCGATGGTAAATTAAACTCCTGGAATTCCCTTCCTCTTCCTACGTACGAAGCATTGAAAACGCAAAACAGTAACATAGCAAGGACGTGCGTGACAGATTGGGGAGGCGACGCGCACCTGTTCACGACACAAGACAAACGTCTATACAAGAAAAGCTATTTCGCGAGCCAGGAGTTCCTCGAAATGTTCGAGTTCCCGTTGATGAAAGGAAACGCAGCCCAGGTTTTGGATGACCCATCATCCATCGTGATCACAGCGTCGATGGCGAAAGCATTGTTTGGCGATAGCGACCCAATCAACCAGGTGATCCGTGTAGACAACGCCAATGACGTGAAGGTTTCGGGTGTACTAAAAGATGTGCCCAAGAATTCTACTTTTCAATTTGACTGCCTGTTGCCGTGGGAGCTGAAAGTAAAAACAGAAACTTGGGTAAAAAATGCGCAGACGAAATGGGGCAATAACTCTTTTCAAATTTACTTGGAGTTGAACGACTCGAAAAATGAGGCGGCGGTTGATGCAGCGATCAAAGGCTTGATCATGAAGCATGACCCGGCAGATTACAAGCGTGAACTATTCCTTCACCCTTTGCTGAAGTGGCGATTGCATTCGCAGTTCGAAAACGGAAAATTGGTGGGAGGCGCAATAGAATATGTGCGAACGTTTTCAATTATAGCGGTCTTCATTTTATTGATTGCGTGCATCAATTTCATGAATTTGTCAACGGCGCGATCTGAGCGCAGGGCGCGTGAAGTAGGTATTCGAAAAAGTGTGGGGTCAAAGAGAAAGGAGCTCATCTTCCAATTTATGGGCGAATCAATTTTTATTTCTTTCATTGCCTTCGCAATCGCCGTTGTGCTCACCCAGTTGGTATTGCCCTACTACAACCATTTGGTTGATAAAAAATTGTTCATCGACTACACGTCCTTAGAGTTTTGGGGTTTTGCATTTGGGCTCGTTTTCGTTACAGGAATTGTCTCGGGAAGCTACCCCGCCTTTTACCTCTCGTCGTTTCACCCCGTAAAAGTGCTGAAAGGAAAAATACAGGTAGGAAAGAGTGCGAGTGTGCCCAGAAAAGTTTTGGTCACTCTTCAATTTGGGTTTTCCATTTTGTTGATCATCGGCACGATTGTGATGTACAAGCAGATTCAGCACAGCAAGAATAGAAATTTGGGTTACGAACAGGAAAATCTTATCACCATCAATTATACCGCGGAGATCGGAAAAAATTTCAGACCGATAAAATTGGAGTTGCTTCAAACCGGTGTGGTGAACTCCGTGACCAAGTCCAATAGCCCGATCACCAATGTGTGGTCAAACAATTTCTTGGGTTGGCCTGGCAAACCCGACGCGGAGAAAGTGATCTTCGCTACGATTGCCACCGACTACGACTACACCAAAACTATGGGCATCAAAATATTGGAAGGCCGCGATTTTTCGGAAGATTATAAAAGCGACTCGATGTCGGTAATGGTAAACAAGGCGGCGATGAAGCTCATGCAATTAAAAAACCCGATCGGCACAAAACTGGATGTGTGGGGATCGAAGCGCGAACTCATTGGCATCGTCGATGATGTGCTGATGGGAAATCCGTTTCAACCGATTAAGCCTTCGTTTTTTGTGCTGGATTCTGATTGGGCGGGTACGGTCACTGTACGGTTGGAGAAAACGAAAGATCTGAGTGCGTCCCTCAAGAAAGTGGAGGGAGTATTTAAAAAGTATAGCCCCGCCTATCCCTTTCAATACGAGTTTGCTGACGTAGACTTTGCCAAAAAATTCAATGACATCAATATGCAAAGCAGGTTGGCGAGCTTATTCGCGTTGCTGGCCATTCTGATTACCGGCCTCGGCTTGTTTGGGCTTGCTGCCTTCACTGCCGAACAGCGTACCAAGGAAATAGGCATTCGCAAAGTGATGGGGGCAAGCGTGACCAGCTTGGTAGGACTCATCTCCAAAGATTTTTCTGTGCTGGTGATTATCGCTTTTATTGTTTCGTCGCCGGTGGCGTGGTGGGTGCTCAATAATTTTGTGCTCGATAAATACAAATACAGGATTGAAATTCCCTGGTGGGTATTTCCCGTCACAGGGCTGATTGCTCTCGGATTTGCATTGATTATTGTGAGCACACAGGCGTTGCGCGCGGCGCACGCCAATCCCGCTAGCTCGTTGCGAAATGATTGAGTGGTTTCCAAAACACGAATCGATACCACAAGAACGCGACACTCATCCCGATAAACATGCCGACAAAAATGTCGAAGGGATAGTGTACGCCAAGATAAATTCGAGATAGCGCAACAAGGGATGCCCACATGAAGACAGGTAGGGCCACCAACCACCTTGGAAATAAAAAAACAAGAGCCGTAGCCGACGCAAAAGCTTCTGTGGTGTGACCCGAAGGGAGCGAATATCCCCCGCCCACACTCAATTGTATAATTCGGGGATCAACTTCATAAGGGCGTGGTTCCGAAAATGTCTTCTTCATCAAATAGGAAATGAGCCCTCCGATGGCGATACTCAAAACGACATAAAGAAGGGAAAGGCGGTTTTGCTTTTTATTGGATTCTTTCTTGAATTCTCCAACGAGGGTGATGATCACGGGAATACCAAAACTGATGAAACTGATCGAGTCGGAGATGAATTGAAAGATGGCCACCGTGATTTTGTTTTCGGGTTCTTGCCAGGCCGCAATAATGTCTAGCTGAGGCATGAGTTGTGCGGCAATCATGCACATGACAAGGACGATAAGGAATAGACCGAACGGTTTGGTGAGGGGGTGGCTAAACTCCATGACTTTAAAAGGGGCAAATATACCTCGCTGCCATTAAGCCCAAATAATGAAGATTTAATCCGTTTCGAATCATTTTTTGATCTATTCAGCTCATTGATTTATGTGTTTTTAAATAAATAGGGTCAAAATTTACCCATCGATTGCAAAATCGCATACTTTTGCCGCGTCATTCACCATAAAATACAACCACTATGGCAAAATTACGGTTCGAGGCTCTTAAAAAACTGAATGAGCGGCACAAGATTCACGTGGAGGTGCCGTCTCCCCACATTTCTCAATTCTTCGGCGAAAACGTGTTTGGTATCGAGCAGATGCGTGGAACGCTGGCTCCGGCGGTGTTCAAGAAAGTCAGCAATGCCATCAAAAATCACGAAAAAATTGATGAAACAACGGCTGATGCAGTTGCTTCCGCTGCGAAAAGCTGGGCAATAGCAAAAGGCGCCACTCATTTCACCCACTGGTTTCAACCGATGACGGGTGGAACTGCGGAGAAACACGATTCATTTTTCGATGCGCTCTCCGGAATTGAAAAATTCAAGGGAAGCGAACTTGTTCAGCAAGAACCCGATGCATCGTCCTTCCCTAGTGGAGGTATTCGCAGCACGTTTGAGGCGCGTGGTTACACCGCCTGGGACCCTACTTCACCTATGTTCTTGTATGGAAGAACGTTGAGTATCCCAACGGTATTTGTTTCCTACACCGGTGAGACGCTGGATACAAAATCCCCACTACTGAAAGCATTGAAGGCGGTTGACCTTTCCGCCACCAAAGTTTGCCAACTCTTCGACAAAGACATTCAGCACGTGGTAGCTTCGCTGGGGTCTGAGCAAGAATATTTTGTGGTTGACAAAGCCTTGTTCAACGCACGTCCTGATTTAATCATGGCGGGCCGCTCCGTGTTTGGACACGCGCCTGCACGCGGACAACAATTGGAAGATCATTACTTCGGTACGATCCCTTCACGCGTTTACGATTTCATGCGTGAATTCGAAATCGAATGTTGGAAATTGGGAATCCCGGTGCGCACACGCCACAACGAGGTAGCTCCTAGCCAGTTTGAAGTGGCTCCTTTGTTTGAGGAAGTAAACGTGGCCAACGACCACAATCAATTGATGATGGACGTGATGAGCCGTGTAGGAGAGAAACACGAATTGAAAATTCTTTTCCATGAAAAACCTTTTGCGGGCGTCAATGGAAGCGGAAAACATAATAACTGGTCACTGATTACGGATACTGGCGTAAACTTATATGCTCCGTCTAGCTCCGCACGTGACAACTTGCTCTTCCTTACTTTCTTTGTCACAACCATCAAGGCCGTTCATGAGTATGCTGATTTGCTACGCGCCAGCATTGCGACGCCCGGCAACGACTTTCGCCTGGGCGCGAACGAGGCACCTCCCGCCATCGTTTCTGTTTTCATTGGATCGCAGATGACGTCCGTACTTGATGAATTGGAGAAGAATGGAAATGTGAAGATCGAAAAAGGCGACAACATGTACATGAAACTGGGTATCGACCAGATCCCGGAAATTATCTTGGACGCGACCGATCGCAACCGTACTTCACCATTTGCCTTCACTGGAAACAAATTTGAATTCCGTGCAGTAGGTAGCAGTGACAATTGCGCCACTCCCATGACGGTGTTGAATTTGATCGTGGCCGAACAATTGGAAAAATTCTATGAAGAGGTAAACAAATTGATCGATAAAGGTGAAGACAAGCGCTTGGCGGTCGTTGATGTCCTGAGAAAATACATCAAGGAATCGAAGCATATCCGATTTGAAGGTGATGGTTATTCGGAAGATTGGGTGAAAGAAGCTGAAAAGCGCAAACTCAACAACATCAAGAATATGCCACGTGCGTTGGATGCTTATTTGTCGAAAGAATCGCTGGCGTTATTCGAGAAGCACGGTGTTTTCTCTCATAAAGAAGTCGAAGCCCGAAACGAGATCCGCTTGGAGTCATATATCAAGCGTGTGCAAATCGAGGCACGTGTGATGGGTGACCTTGCAATGAACCACATTGTACCTACGGCAATTGCCTACCAAAGCAAATTGATTGAAAACGCCAATGGCTTGAAGGGCTTAGGTGTTGACAATAAAACCGTACTTCAGACGATCAAAGAAATTTCCGAATACATCGATATCATCAAAAATGGTGTTCGTGCCATGATCGAAGAACGCAAACGCGTGAATAAAATCACGGATAGTCATAAGCGAGCGATTGCTTATTGCGACGACATCAAAGAAAAGTATTTTGATGCTATCCGCGATGCTGTTGATGAGCTGGAACTTTTAGTCGACGACGAAGATTGGCCATTGGTAAAATATCGCGAGATGTTGTTCTTGCGCTAAGCGAAAAGCAACAAAAAATAAAAGCTGTTCAAAGGGAACAGCTTTTATTTTTTCAGTAATCGCAAGATTCCCTCTCGAATCAGTTCAGGGTGTTGCCACGGTACGAAGTGATTCATGTCTTCTTTGATGATGAAGTCGATAGAAGATGCATTGACCAACATCTTTTTGGCAAAGTCCGCATTCTTTGGAGACACCAGGTCATCTTTGTTGCCTTGTATGATCACCGTCGGGCACGTGATCTTTCTCCACAGCGGAATCATTTCTTGGAGCTCCGGTTTGAGCATATATATTTCGTAATTCGACGCGCGTAAGGAGCGGGGCATGATCCAGGTAAAGAGTGGAGTGGCGAGCGGTGCGCGAAACCATTCCTTGGGTTCTAAATCGGGGTCGATCGAGCCCGCCACAATGACGAGACCATCAATCAGCTCTTGGTAATCCATCGCCATTCGCGCCACTACCGGCCCACCCAGCGAGTGCCCTACAAGAATAATAGGTCGATTGTTTTTGTATTTTTCCAGAATAGGCTTCAGATAAAGCGCTTGTTTCTTCAGCGACTTTTCTGCCTGCCCAAAATTCGATTGTCCAAAACCCGCTCTATCTACTGATATGATCTGGGCTCGCTTGAGTAAAGCGGAGTCGCGGGTGAAGTGAATGAAGGCGCTTAATGAACCAGGTGAGCCATGTACAAACAAAATCAGCGGAAGGCTTTCGTCGCCTACGTGTAGGTAGTTGATTATCCTTCCATGCTCCACATTGTATTCATGCAAAGTGCCCTTCCAATGCTTGTCGGCATAAAATTTTTTTATGTCTGATTTGCTCATGCGGAATTGCATGCATGAATCAACAGTGGCAACAAGCCCAAGGGTAAGGATGACGATACTTGTAATTGGCGCGAATTTGCGAATCAGAATCACTGCATCCGTAGGATTTTCTTATAGCCGGCTTCGTTATTTAAGACCTCCACAGCGCGTGTCACCCCTTCGTCTCGACTGAGCGTAAATTCAGCCGCCCCTTTTTCGAAATAGTAGCGTGATACGATTTCGTGCTCAAGTAAGAATTTGATTTCGTCTTTAAAAACAGAGAGATCGTTCTGGTGGATTTCAGCAAGATTTTTATTGACTTCATCAATCTGTGATTTAATTACAGGCAGGTATTTTTCACGTGAGGCTTCTTCTTCGAGCTCCTTTAATTCTACTTCCAACGTGGTCTTGTAATCGAGTTTTTTTCCTTTCATCCAGTTTACGAAATCACTGTATTCACTATTCGTCAATGAAAAGCTTTTAGGGACGGGGATCGAAGCACGCTTTGTAGCATACTCTGTGGCGTAGTCGAACAAGAACCCTTGTTTGTTGAGGGCCAAAGCAATGCCTTGTTTTTCGTCTGACGGTAAAACTACATCTGGCTCAATGCCGCCACCATCGTGAACTACTCGACCACGCGTGGTCTTGAATTCTTTTTTCACCGAATCAGGAACACTCGCTACACTTCCATCTTCCCGGCGATGGGTGTAATCCAAAACCTGAATGCATCTTCCGCTAGGAGTATAGTATTTTGCGGTCGTGATCTTGACATAAGAATTGTAAATGAAAGGTTTGCCCATCTGCACCAATCCTTTCCCGTAAGACCGCTCGCCAATCACTACGGCGCGATCATAATCTTGCAGTGTGCCGGCAACAATTTCAGAAGCGGATGCACTTCCCCGATTGATCAAAATCGCTACGGGGATCGTTTCGTCGATTGGATTATTTTGAGTGTCATAATAACGTTGCTCGCTTTTTCCTTTCGTTGCTACCACCAATTTTTCTTTAGGAATAAAGAAATTACAGATATCGACGGCTTCATTGAGATGGCCGCCTGGGTTTCCCCGAATGTCGAGGATCAGTTTTTTTGCCCCTTGTTCTTTCAATGACTGAATTCCTTTTTTCAATTCTTTGCTGCATTCGGCTGTAAATTCCGTGAGTTGTACCAATCCGATGTCGGTACCCGGAACCATTCCGAAGTACGGTACGCTGTTGATTTTTATTTTTTCGCGCTTGAATTCAAGGTCGATCAACTGACCGTGGCCAAACCTCTTCACCGATACTTTCACCGGCGACCCGATTTGACCTTTCATCAGCCGGCCCGACTCATCGGGTGAAATCTTCGATAAGTCTATGCCATTGATTTTTATGATTTCATCTCCAATGCGCAGCCCGTTTTTGTAGGCAGGATAATTTTCAAATACCATGTTCACCACCGTACGGGCCCCAATGTTTATTGTCGTCGCACCAATACCTCCGTACTGCCCTGTATTTTGCGTGCGATAATCTTCTACTTCGTCTTCGGGGATGTAATTGGTGTAAGGATCCAGTGAATTAAGCATGGCGTCGATACCATGTCGCGCCGCAATATTTGGATTGATGTCATCGACATATAGTGCGTTGACTTCACGAAAGAGGGAGCTAAATATTTCCAGGTTCTTGGCAAGCTCAAAAAATCGATCGCCGGGAGGGGTGAATGAAAACAAAACCAGTCCCGCAACGCCAATTAAGACAACAACAAAAATCTTCTTCATCAATTTCTATTCTACGTCAACCGCACGTGGAAGTTTCAATTAAAATTTATCCGGTATTTGAACTATTCGAACAACGATTTCATGGGGATCGCCGTCTTTGTCGAGCAGATTAAATTTTACCATCGGATTGTCTCGATTGATATTGGTCTGCACTTGAATAATCTCGTTGTCTTGTAGGTGCTTTTCAATTTCTTTCTGAACGATGAACAGCGCGTTGGCCATGTCCACTTCGAGAGGGCTGGGGTTGTAGGAGGAGGTCTTCATTTGAACGTTAATCGTTAATCGTTAATAGTTAATCGTTAAAGGTATATCCCGTCGTGTGTGTGATGATTAACGGATAACTGTTAACGTTTAACGAACTTTACCACCGAATCAGTGCAGAGGCCCAAGTGAAGCCACTGCCGAACGCGGCCAAACAAAGTACGTCATTTTCTTTGATTCTTCCTTCGGCCCAGGCTTCACTCATGGCAATGGGGATGGATGCCGCTGTGGTGTTGCCAAATTTTTGGATGTTATTGTACACCTGATCATCGCGGAGCGTCAACTTTTGCTGGATATATTGGCTGATACGCAAGTTTGCCTGGTGCGGAACCAAAAGGCTGATGTCTTCCTTCTTCAAATTGTTTTTGTCCAACGCCTCTTGGATTACTTCCATGAAGCGTGTGGTGGCGTGTTTGAAGACTTGATTTCCATTCATCACTACCTTGAATGAGGTGGTGTCCAAAATCTGTTCGGGCTGCCGCTCTGCATGAGGCCTGCTGCTTCCGGGATCTTTCACATAAAGCTCTTCGGCAAATTTTCCGTCCGAGTGTAGGTGCGTGGAAAGAATACCCGGTTTGTGGGATTGCTGAAGAATAGCAGCTCCGGCACCGTCTCCGAAGATAACAGCGGTGTTTCTTCCGCGCGTGGTGATATCAAGGGCGGTGGATTGAATTTCGGCGCCCACCACAAGAATGGTTTTGTACATCCCTGTTTTAATGAATTGATCGGCAACAGAGAGGGCATAGATGAATCCGGAGCAGGCATTCCGTATGTCAAGTGCACCAATTCGTCCGTCAAGCCCAAGTTCACGCTGCAATAAAACTCCCGATCCCGGAAAAAAATAATCAGGTGTGATCGTAGCGAACACGATGAAGTCGATATCACTTTCTTTGAGGTTTGCCCGCTGCAAGGCAACGCGCGTCGCTTTTGCCGCCATGTTGGCCACAGTATCTTGTTCGGGATTCATCCATCTCCGTTCTTTGATCCCCGTGCGTTCCACAATCCACTCGTCATTGGTGTCCATCAAATTCGAGAGATACTCATTGGTAATGACCGTATCGGGCACGTGATGTCCCAAGCCAACTATTTTAGAGAAATGCATATCAGAAATTTAGCGCGTGAAGTTAACGAAATGTTCCCGAATGACCGTTCGGTTTCTAGAATGTGAAGCTCAGGGTCATCTTGTAAAACAGGTTGTTGCTGGGCGCGGGAAGTTGATAAGAGCCATATCGGTAAAATGCGGCACCGCCGAGTCCCCAGTAAGCAATTTTGAAATAATTGCCGCGGATAATGTTGTTCATTCCGATGCCCGATTCGAAATAGCCTTGGCTGAAGTCTTGAAATGTCAGCCCGGAATGTGCCGCTGCATTCTCAAGCTGGCCAACGCCCATGTTGTGGTACACTACCAATTCCGGTTTGCTGAATTTTTTATTCAGCAAGATGTTGCCAAAATTATGATGGAGGAACAACGAGGCATATTTTGAAACGGTGAACTCATACAGGCCCATCGTCTGAAAATAGTCGTCTGCAAAATAGCTGGTGAGATTTGCTCCTCGGCCGTTGTACAATTTTCCATAGGGTGCAAGGCCGTTGAGCCATCCTGCCGTCAAGAAAAATCGGGTTCGTCCGCCGTAACGATGGCTAATGCGTTGCTTCGCTGTGAAGTCAAGTCGTGTGTATGTAAAATTTTGTGCGTCAAACCAGGGGGTAGCTCGTGCGACCGAAAAAGTGAAGACAGGAAAACGTTGGCCTAAAAAGACTTTCTTTCCACGAAGGGTCATGTAGCTTTCATCATGCACGTAACGTAGGGTGATTCCACTTTCGGTGATCGTGAATTTGTTGATGAGTTCGTTGTTGAATTGGAACTGATAGGTATACGTCGGCGTGATTTCATTCCTTGAAACGTATACCCCGACGTGCACATCGGGCATGATACGATACCCGATTTCGCCTTTGTAATATTCGATTTTGTCGTATTGCGACGACACGAACGTGCGGAGGTTTTCGGTGCTGATTTGCCCCTCGCGATTGTAGTGGGAGGATCCTGTTTCGTAAATGTCTTTGGCGTAGGAAAATTGGAGGAACCAATCCTTGTTTTGATTGAAGTTGAATCTCACATCACCGCCGTACTTCCATTGTTCATCACGAAAACCATAACCGGCGTAGCCCCCCAACCGAAGCCACTTTGAAAAACGGGTGTTCGTATAGAGTCCGCCACCCATACGAAACTGTTCGTATCGGTTGGCTTTGAGTAGCTTACTCAAGTTAAATTCAAAAGGGCCGAAGGGAACTGCCTGCGTGACAAACGCTTCGATAACATAATCCATCCATCGCACTTTGCGCGTGAGCGAATCGACCAACGAATAGGTTCTGACTTCTTTTTTGTCGAGCGCATTATTCCTGTATCGATCAAGAATCAACTTGTTTTCTTGAAGCTTGGGTAATGTTAGTTCCACTTTCACGTCACCAAATGATGAGCGCTTCAACGGAGGATCGATTTTGATGTCTTTCAGAAAACTTCGGTGTTGCACCTTCACATATCGACCGTACAATTTGTATTGATAAAAATCCATGTCCGTGTTCAATTGCACAGGAAACCAATGGTTATCTATTTTTTCATAATTCTGCTGAATTCGAACGCCCGTAAAAGCCAATGAGTCTGCCGAAGCGGCGATGACATTTTTCACTGCAAACCCATCGGTGCTTATCGAAAGCATTCCTTTGAGTCCGTTGAAGTGCGTTTTTTGTTTTGGTTGATATTTGATAATAAAAATGGTGTCGCTGCCTTGGTACGCCGTATCACGCAATTGAAAATCATAACGGCTGAACGTGCCCCGGCTGATAGGATTGATATAGTCCCTGCCGAGCAATTGAATATTGTCGTCGTAAAAGGAGAAGGGCTGGTAATCGGTAGCCACATTGGTGAAGATCGGGCTTTTGAAACCCGAGACTTGAAGAGCAAGCAAAGTTTCCTTCTCCTTGTCGGGATTGATCTTTTGCGTCTTGGTAACGGATTCGCTTAAAAAAAAATGCGTGGTCTTCGCGAGACTATCAAGCATCAGAATTTTCTTTTTTTCTTTTTTGATCTTGACGCTGTCTTTTGATTTTATTTTCTTGAGGAGACTGTCATTGGATTGCTCAGGCGCACTGAGGGTGGAGAGAAATTTGTTGTAGGAAATGTATTCGTAGGATTTCAGATGGTCGGGGTCGTTGTCCTTTCGGCGTGCCACGGCTTGTCGGATGATTCGGAACGCGGGGTTTTCTTCCTTGGTAGCGGTGACGGCAAATTCTTGCAGAACAGTGGCTGATGGCAAAAGAAAAAAAGAAGAATTACTTCTCAGGAAAGCAACGGAAATACTTTTTCGCTGGTAGCTGACATGCGAAAACATGACCGACCCCGCGTACCCCAAAGGAGCTTTCAATGAAAAATTCCCCTCAATGTCAGTGGATGTTCCTGTTTTTCCGTCTTCCAGAGAAATGCTTACGAAAGCGATCGGCTGCCGACTGATGCTGTCAATCACCGTGCCGCGAAAAGTATCCTGACTTTTGGCGACGTGAGCAGTGATGAATACAACCAACGCGATGATAAAAGGGGCGCGCATGAGTTGCTCTAACGGATCACATGGAAAATGTTTTCACCCATCAAAGGACGATGTTTACAATCTTCCCCTGCACGATGATCACTTTCTTGGGGGCTTTGCCTTCGCTCCACTTCATCACGGCTTCAGAAGCGAGCACCAACTTCTCGATGTCCTCTTTTGGCATATCCAGGGCGAAATTCATTTTGGCGCGTACTTTTCCATTGATGGAGATGGGATATTCAAATGAGCTTTCCGCCAAATACTGTTCATCGAATTTTGGATAGCTCGCGTTAATAATGGAAGTCATGTGACCCAATTTCTCCCACAATTCTTCCGTGATGTGCGGGGCAAAAGAGGAGAGTGCAATGGCCAGAGGCTCGAGGACTGCACGTTTGTTGCATTTCATGGAACTCAACTCGTTGGCACAGATCATGAATGCGCTCACCGAGGTGTTGAACGAGAAATTGGTGATGTCTTGCTCTACTTTCTTGATTGTCGTGTGAAGTACTTTCATTTCTTCACGAGTGGGTTCGGCATCAGAAACGTTCCAGTTGCCGTTGTTGTCGTGGAAGAGATTCCAAAAGCGTTTCAAGAATTTGTAGCAGCCGTCTATGCCGCTGGTAATCCAGGGTTTCGAAGCTTCCAGCGGGCCGAGGAACATCTCGTATAGGCGTAATGTGTCGGCTCCATAATTAGTTACGATGTCGTCTGGATTGATAACATTGTAGTACGACTTGCTCATCATTTCAATGGCGGAGCCGCAGATGTATTTGCCGTCTTCCAAGATAAATTCGGCATTGGCAAAGTCCGGTTTCCAAGTTTTGAATGCTTCAATGTCAAGTTCTAGTCCGTTGACAATATATACACTCACATGGAGTTGGTCGGTTTCGTAGTTGCTCTTCAGTCCTGCGGAAACATATTTGTTTGTTCCCCTAACACGGTAAACAAACCTCGAATCTCCCGTAATCTTCCCCTGATTGATCAATTTTTTAAACGGCTCATCAAAATTCAGGTATCCCAAGTCGTGCAGAATCTTTACCCACAAGCGCGAATACAACAAGTGGGCAACAGCATGTTCAGATCCTCCAATGTACACGTCCACCTGATTCCAATAATCGAGCGCCGCTTTGCCGGCAAACTCGTTTTCATTATGCGGATCCATGTAAC
>DATJJP010000071.1:0-4238 GCA_035492075.1 Cyclobacteriaceae bacterium
GATGGGCGCAGGGGTGACCGTCAAGGTCCCATTCACGAAAGAGAAAGAATAGTTTGCCGCCGATCCACCGGAAGGGACAATGGCGTAGGTATTCACACCGCTCGCTGCGGTCGCCGATGTTGATGCTGTGGGCAAAGAGGAGAGGACAGAGGAAGTTTCGCTATTTACAAATCCGCTGTAGTTGAAATCAAAGGTGGGGTTGGCCGCTCCGTAAAGTCTGGATTTGTTGTTGGCAGTTATTGTCAAGGGAATGGTGGCGATGGTCAGCGTGGCAGTGGTAGTATTGGGAAGATAATCCAAGTCACCTGCCTGCGAAGCTTTTACGGTGACAGCTCCTGCGCCGGCGATAGATACCGCGCCGCTGGTAGCGTTAATGGTCGCGAAGCTATTTCCTGAAGTGATGGAGTACGTGAAAGCACCTGTCGAGGTAGACGATGCGGTCATCGAAAACGAGGCGGCCCCATAATTTTTGTTGACGTTGGCAAACGTTATCGGCGTCGATGTCCTATCCCAGCCGTGACAATTTGTTTTCGTTGAGTTAGTGGTTGTAAATTCATTTGCGGTGCCCGTGTTGTTGGCGATGCCGTTCGTAATATCAACATAGGCCATCGCGGATCCATTGGGAGCGATCAAGGTGAATGAACCTGCTCCGTAATTGCCAAGTGTAATTCTATTCACCGAAGTACCTACAACAGTAAGGCTGCCCGTTATTGTTTGAGAGACACCGCCGCTGAATACGCAACTAACACCTGCGTTGATAGTGAGGTTGGTAAACGTATTACCGCCACCAATCAGATTTAGCCCGCTTCCGCTCGTACCAATCTTCGTTACTGAGTAATAGGTTTTATTCGACCCGATGAAATTGTTGAAGAAGTTCACACTCGAAGTTCCGGGATTGATTGTCAACGTTTGGCTTCCGGGAGTGTAGTTCATATTGAAATTGACTACTTGAATTGTGGAGCTTCCCATGTTGAATATCACCGCCGATGAATTCGACACCGTTAGGTCATTTGCTAGGATACTATGATTGTTGGTCGAGAAAGTGCCGCCAATGCCGATGGTTCCAAAGTTGCCAGAGGCGGTGTAGTCACCCGTCAGGGCATAGTTGCCGCTTCCTATGTAGAGAGCGCAATCTTTCATATCGTTTCCCGCGGTCGTTATTACATCCGCGCCGCCCGATCCGTACAAGTTCAAATATGAAATATTCACTTTCATGTTGCTGACGAAAACCAAGCTGCCAAAGACAGACATGGCCCCGTAGCCATACAACTCCGTGGTGGCCGTAGGGGTGCCAGACCACGTCATACTTTTCATCTGAATGGCTAAACCGGCGAAACTGATTTGCCCCCCGATGGAGGCATCGATATATACATCATCGTTGCTTCCGGGGAAATCGGTTCCGGCGCAAGAACAGCTATTGCCGATTGCCGTGCCGCCGGGCGTGTGAGACCAATTGCGTCCGTCAAACCAATTGTTATCATAGTGGGCAGCCAACCAATAAAAGTTGGCGGCTTTCGTTTGCAGAGATAGCAAGACGAGCACACAGATTAAAGCACCTTTCATAAGTTTGTAAAATGGGGTCATAGCAAGCAAGGGGTTCGTTAATGACTGGATTTTAATGCCAATTTATCCCCCGTAGCAGTCTGAAGTGGTCCGCAAAAGTGTGTATGCGCCGAATGAGTGAGTGAACTACCGAATTGGTTAGTGAAGGCTTTCGTTAAAGGAAGTTAAAGGGAGGGACCTAACGTCGGATAGGGCCTATAAGAGCCGCAGTAATTTTTCCAATTCGTCTTTTGCGTGACGCCCTACAGGTACATTCAAATGGTTGGTCAGGCTCACGGTGCCGCCATCTGCCTTGCTGTATTTGATCACTTTGTTGAGGTTGATCAAGTGGGACTTATGAATCCGAAAGAAGCGATATTCTTTCAAGACTTCTTCCATTTCTTTTAACGTTCGCGACACCACCATGCGTTTGTCGCCAAGGTGCACGATGGAATAATTGCTGTCTGCTTCGCACTGGATGATTTCATCCACATTGATGAAAACGTGGCCATTCGTTGTGGGTACGCCAATTTTGGGAATCTCCCGTGGCGAAAAGGCCATGATCTTTTTCAAGATGTCCTCCTTCCAATTGCCAATGCCCTCCAAGAGCCTTTGGTCGAGTTTATCCAGCGTCACGCCAAGTTCCTCAAGTTTAATCGGCTTCAATAAGTACTCTATCGCGTTGACTTTAAAAGCCTGAACAGCATAGTCGTTAAACGCCGTCACAAAAACCACTAGAAACAAATGCTTTCCTGACCTTTCAATTAAATCGAAACCGGTTCCATCGAGCATTTCGATATCCAGAAAGACAACATTGGGCTTATGCTTTTCAATGCTCGCGAGTCCGTCGGCGACTGAGTTGCTAAGGTCCATTACTTCTACTCTTCCCGGAAAAAAATTCTTCAACATTCCTGACAGCATCTGCCGGCCCAAAGGTTCGTCATCAACAATGATTGCGCGTATCATAGGTCAATTGCAATTTTAATTAAGGTGCCGGCGGGTTTTCCATCCTCGGCCAAGTCTTCCACGGACACATTGGACTGGCCTCCGGATGCGTTCAGCATCTGAATTCTGCCGGCCGTATAGTTCATGCCTTTTGAAGAAAATGATCTGCGTCGCGACTGAGCCGAGGCTGCTTCTCTTCCAATTCCATTATCCCTGACTTCGCAAAGCAACTGACGATCATTCGATGAAAAGGAAATGTCCAATTTTCTCTCCCCTGTCTTGGGCAACAACCCATGGCGTATGGCATTCTCAACATACGGCTGCACAATCAACGGTGGGATTTTTAAACCTGATGCTCCTGTATTTTTTATTTCATACGAAAAAGCCCCGTCAAATCGAAGGCCCTCCAAATCAAGATATAGCTTCAATAGGTTGATTTCGTCTTCCAAGGGAATCCAGCTTTTTTCGGAGTTGTCCATCACTTGGCGCAGCAAAGAGCCAAACTTCGAGAGATAATCGATCGACCGTTTGGTTTGCTCCTCCATGATAAGGCATTGAATAGAGTTCAGTGCATTGAAAATAAAATGAGGGTTCATCTGCGCACGCAGGGCCTGATTGCGCAACTCATTGTTGACAGACTCGATTATTTCATTCTGTCTTTTGAGTTGCTGGCTGAGTCGCGACTTCATTCGGAAACCATAGAACATCACGGAGATACACACGACAAGCGCACCTACGATGATCAAGAGGTTATTCGTGAATATCCGCTGCTCTTTCATTTCTACGGCTTTTATCTGGGCATCCTTTTCCATCAACTTCAATTCCCCTTCTTTTTTGTGAAGCTCGTAGGAATTTTGGAGATCGTTTATCCTTTTGTTGATGTCACTGTTTTTCAACGAATCGTTTAACAAAAAAGCCATCGCCATAAAGTCATATCCTTTTCTGTAATCGCCCTTGCGTTTATATATCTCGCTCAGGTTCCTGTAGCACTGCAAGATCTGAGTTCTGCTGTTTGCTTTCTTCGACATTTCGATGCCTTCGAGCGTGTAGGTCAATGCTTGATCGACCTCGTCCTTCGCTAACTTCATGTCGACGAGATTGACAAGTGTATTAATAATGACGTCGGTCGATCCGGTTTCTCGAGCGAGCTTTAGGCCTTGATATGAATACTCTTCGGCCTTCTTAAAATTATTCAGTTTGAAATAACAATAACCAATATTCCCCAGGCAGGTGGAGATGAAAATTTTATTCTTAAGTTCGGTATTGATTCTTAGGGATATCTGCAGATAGTCCAGCGCTTTTAAATAATCGTGTTTCTCCATGTAGGCAGAACCCAGGTTATTGGAAATATTGGCTCGCTGCACGCGGGCATCTTTCAATTTATTTGTGAGATCAAGCGCCTTGTTGCTGTAGGCGATGGCGTTGTCGATATCCCCTTGTTTCTTGAAAAGGATTGCTGTATTGGCCAGCACCTTTACGATCCCTTGATAATTCTTTGCATCTTCCTCGATCTTTAATGCGCTCAAATAATTTTCCAGTGCCGAGATATAATTCCCTTGATACTGGTAAGCCAGGGCGAGGCTATTGTGTGCGTTCGCCTTCTGTGGCTGAAGGTGATGCAGTTCTGAAAAATCGAGCGCTTGTTTCTGATATTTCAGAGCTTCGGGGTATTCACCTTTGTAAAAACAACCGATGCCAATGAAATTCAATGAGGTAGATATCCCTGGCACGTCCGAAATCTTCACCGCCAA
>DATJJP010000072.1:0-196992 GCA_035492075.1 Cyclobacteriaceae bacterium
CGATGAATCTGAAAATCATATGATTGAATGTGAGCAGCAGGAAATATGAATTGGTAAATAAGTATCGTTTCCAAAGTCTTTTTGGTTCCAAAAAAAGCCGGTACGTCCACTCGAGAGATAGATTTCGCATCCATGTTGGCAATCTTTTTTCAGTTCCTGCATACACTTTGAAAGCTTGCCCAACGCCCAAGAGACATGCTCCAATCTTGTCCTTGTGTGAGGCCATCCATTTTTCTTGCTTCGGGCAACCCAGGGAGACAAAAACGAAATCTGGGGAGGCTTCTTTAATGCGCGCAATAATATCGTTGTCTTCGGCTTCAGTGAGAGACCTGAACGGTGGAGAATAACTCCCACAGACCTTCAAATTGGGGAACTCGCTTTTTGCTTTTTTTATGATGGACGCCAATGTTTCGTTGGTGGTTCCATAGAAATAGACAGAACTGCTAGCGGACTCGGCTTCCTTTAAGAGTTTAGGTAAGAGATCCATTCCACAGACTCGGGCTTGTTTGATTTTTTCGAAAAACTTTAGGAATAAGGAAATTGGTTTGCCATCGGGCGCAGTAAGGTTAGCTTGATTGACTATTCTTTGAAAGACAGAATCTTTATACCCCTCCATGACCATATGGACGTTGGCGAAACAGATGTAAGAAGGAACTTTCTCTCTAACCAAATAAAATATTTCATCTATGAATTCTTTCATTGTTCCTATTGAAATAAAAGAATTGAGTACTGCCTTCTTATTCATGATATAATTTTTTAGTAAGCGTTTCGTTGGCCTTTTATCATGTTCCATACAGTGAGGAAGATGATTTTGAAATCAAGTGCGAGACTCCAGTTCTCAATATATTGCACATCAAACTGGACGCGTTTCTCCATTAGGCCCTTTTCTTTTGTCTCACCTCTGAGCCCGTTCACTTGTGCATAGCCTGTGATCCCTGGGGTTACAAAGTGGCGCACTTTGTAATTGCTGATCGTCTTCGAGTATTCGTCCAGTTGACTGATCATATTTGGTCGAGGCCCTACCACTGACATGTTTCCCAAAAGCACGTTGAAAAATTGAGGGAGCTCATCAATATTTGTTTTTCGCATAATGCGCCCGATCCTTGTAATTCTTGAATCATTCTTTGTTGCCTGCAATTCCGAATTGTCGTTGACAACCATGGTGCGAAACTTATAGCAGTCGAATAGTTTATTCTTTTTTCCCGGCCTTAACTGCTTGAAAAAAATGGGTCCCGGAGAATCCAGCCGAATGGCGACGGCCATGATCGGTACGAGGATTGGAAAGAGAAATAAAATGATTGATAACGAAAAGATGATGTCAAAGAGCCTCTTCAGGTTTGCGTTCAGTGATATTCCTAGGGGCTCTCTACGGGTGGTTAAAATGGGTATGGAGTTAAGTAGAAAAACATTTCCATTTTCCTGATTGAGCTCACTGAAATCAGGAGCTATTCTAAAATAAATGAAATTGTCGTCAGCGAATTTCGAAAGCTCCAGAAGTAACTCCTTGTGCTTACTAGATAACGCAAAATAGATTTCTCCAATGTTGTTGCCGATGCAGAACGTTTTTATCGACTTTGCATCGAGGTTTCCGATGGTTTTGTTTTTTAGGTCTTTCGGTGTGCTGGCTTCATCCTCAAAGAACCCTGCAAATTGATACCCCGCTGTTTCATTGGCGCTAAAATATTGATACAGCAGCGCTCCAGAACCCGCGGCGCCAATGACCACCACCTTGCGCTGATCAAACCCTGTGAATTGGTAGTATTTTAAGATCAGCTTGTAAAAAACCCGGAAGCCGATAATTAGAAACGCGGTGAAGGCATAAAGGCAGATAAAGAATTCTACGCTGACATTATAAATATTGAAGGCATATAGTATGGAGCTGACAATTAAAAAATGGGTGAGCAGAGTGCTTAATAGGCGAGTGCTAATATTTCGGATTAAACTGGTCGTGTCAAGCAGATATATTTTATTAAAGAACCCAGCGATGATCCAGATCAACCCAAAGATGATCGAAAAAGAGGTGAACTGATCGGGCAGCAACGCGTAGGTAAACCCTAATTTTTTTGTGATGATGAAAGCAAGATTGATCAACCAGAAGTCGATGACAAAGATCATTACTTTGATAGCCCTGGAATAATATTTGCCTTTCATCTTTATGAGATTTGAGTTTTCAAAGTTCTAGTTTCAACAAATTGAAATCTGTGACAGCAATCACGGACTCATGAGATTCTGCTCATTGAACGCTTTTGATAACTGCTGTCAAATTGCGCTACGATTGAACTAGATTTTTTTACATCAAAAACGAAGCATGAACACGAATGGTAAAGTAGCGTTGATAACAGGGATAACCGGCCAAGATGGGTCCTATCTGGCTGAACTTTTATTAGAGAAGGGATACATTGTGCATGGTATCAAGCGAAGAAGCTCTTCTCTTAACACAGATCGCATAGATCATTTATACCAAGACCTACACGAGGGGCACATCGGTTTTAAATTGCATTACGGAGACTTGACAGACGCGACGAATTTGATTCGTGTGATTCAAGAAGTGCAGCCTGACGAAATATATAATCTGGGCGCAATGTCGCACGTGAAAGTGAGCTTCGATATTCCCGAATATGCGGCTAACACCGATGGGATCGGAACACTACGGATATTGGAGGCGGTGCGGCTCCTTGAGCTCGTTGACAAAACAAAAATCTATCAAGCGTCGTCCTCCGAGTTATACGGTTTGGTGCAAGAGATACCCCAGCGCGAGACGACCCCTTTTTATCCCAGGTCGCCTTATGCGGTGGCGAAGTTGTATGGATATTGGATTACCGTGAATTACCGAGAGGCTTACAAAATGTTTGCATGTAATGGAATCCTGTTCAATCACGAGTCGCCAAGACGAGGCGAGACATTTGTCACTCGCAAAATATCCCGCGGTGTTGCCCGCATTGCTATGGGTATGCAAGACAAGTTGTATCTCGGCAATCTCAATGCACAACGCGACTGGGGACATGCGAAAGACTACGTGCAGGCGATGTGGCTGATGCTACAGCAAGACAAGGCAGAAGACTTTGTGATTGCTACCGGCGTCACTACCACGGTTCGCGAATTTGTAAGAATGGCTTTTGCGCACGTGGGCATTGAAATTGAATTTGATGGTAGGGGTGTGAACGAGGTAGCGCACGTCGTTTCATGCAGTGATCCCGAATACTTTGTTGCTCCAGGGAAAACGGTGGTCGCAATAGACCCGCAATATTTCAGACCAACAGAGGTGGAGCTGTTGATTGGGGATTCCACTAAGGCAAATAATAAAATGGGGTGGGTGCCCAGATATACTATAAAAGACATCGTCAGAGACATGATGGAATCGGATCTGAAATTATTTGAGCGTGACAAAATTTTGATTTCCAATGGCCTTGAAGTCTCATTAAATATTGAATAATGGAAAAAGATGCAAAAATATTTGTTGCTGGCCATTTAGGAATGGTCGGTTCAGCAATACTCAGGAAACTTGAGAAAGAAGGATATCACAATTTCGCGTTGCGAAGTTCATCCGAAATGGATCTTCGCGATCAACTCGCAACGAGAGTTTTCTTTGAGACAGAACGGCCGGATTATGTTTTTCTGGCCGCGGCTAAAGTAGGAGGTATACATGCTAACAATACCTACCGGGCTGACTTTATTTATGACAACCTGGCTATTGAGTCTAATGTCATTCATCAATCATTCCGTTGTGGGGTGAAGAAATTATTGTTCCTGGGTTCCTCCTGCATTTATCCAAAGCTTGCTCCACAGCCGATGAAGGAAGAGGCTTTGCTCACCGGCCCGCTTGAATCGACAAATGAGCCTTATGCAATTGCGAAAATTGCTGGCATAAAAATGTGCCAAGCTTACCGTCAACAATACGGCTGTAATTTTATCAGTTTGATGCCGACGAATCTTTATGGCCCCAATGATAATTATGACCTCCTCAATTCACATGTATTGCCGGCTTTGATCGGTAAGTTTCATAGTGCCAGAGAACTGGGGCTTCCTTCTGTGGAAATATGGGGAAGTGGTACACCCAGGAGAGAGTTCCTGCACGTAGATGATTTGGCAGACGCATGTTTGTTTTTAATGGACGAATACAACAATAAAGAGATAATTAATGTTGGGACTGGCGTGGATCTAAGTATCAAAGATCTTGCATTGCTTGTCAAAAGGTGCATCGGGTTTCTCGGGGATCTCATCTTCGACCCCAACCAGCCGGACGGCACACCCAGAAAATTGTTGGATACGTCAAAAATAAACCTCTTAGGGTGGACCGCTAAAATTGAACTGGAGGATGGCGTGAAGGATATCTGCAAGCAGTTTGAATTGTCAAATTCCTCACCTGGAAATTTTGCGAAGACGATCTCTGCTTATCCATCTTAAAAGATAGACATCGTGCAGAAAAATCCACAGGTGGACGTAGTGGTCGGCCAACTTACCTGTTGAACAGCTTGCTCTTGCTGAAAACCGTGGCACAAAATTTTATGTTAGAGCCACTGGATAACTGGATAACAACTTGAAAAAAAGATGGACCGCAATTCAAAAAAATAATTTATGAAAAGAAAATTTACTGTTGCTACCGCGTTGGTAGTACTGGTTGCTGGGCTTTTGGAAAATTGTACGAAAGAAAAGGCAGCACCGAGCCCACTAAAAATAATCAGCCTAACTACCGATTTGGGTGTTGACATCATGGGCGCGTCTCCTGCAACTAACGTGCCTTTAAACACCGCACTTGTTGTAATGTTTGACAAGGCGGTAGACACCACCAAAGCAAACTTAAGTGCAATCACCATAGCCGCCAACGGTGTGGATGTTCCCAGTACCGTGACCGTTGACGCCGCATCCGTAACCATTAAGCCCAAAACTAATTTGCCAACGGGTACAAACGGGACCGTTTCTGTAGCTTCTACCTTGAAGGCGCGTGACGGAGCCGGCGCGACAGCCGCCGATTTTAATTTTCTAACATTGGGACATACGTACATTGCACCGCCCCAATCCAGCAATCAGCTTTCCTACTTCTCTTTCTCGGGGAACTTGAATGATGAGATGGGAGCACACACTCCGCAAACAGCAGACGTAAAAAATATAACTTTCACTACAGACCGCTTCGGTGTCGCAGGTCTTTCCGGAGATTTTAATGGTTCAACTTCACTCGTGGAGATACCCAATGGAGACAAATACTTGGCCAACAACAGTTTCACATTTAGCGTTTGGATAAAAGCGAACTCTACAAGAAACGGGCAGTTTGTGCTGGGTCTCGCGGGGTGGTACGGGTTTTATATGGAGTTGGCTTCCGATTGGACATACTTGCGATTTACCAATCAGTTTGCGGAAGCAGGTGGCGTATCGAGCACGGAGGATAATTTTTATTATGGAACAGGTGTAACCGGCGCGAACGGAGGATGGCAAGGATGGACTTTTCAATCTACTGCTGCTAATGGAGTCGGGGCAACTTACTTTCAAGACAAATGGGCTCACGTTGTCTCGACGTATGAAGCGACAACAAAATTGGCAACCATTTATATCAATGGCGAAAAAGTAAAACAACAGGATTTTAATTTATGGTCTGAAAAAGATCTCGAAAGAACAATTACAGGTGTCACATTCAAAGGAAATTTAGCAGGGGGCGGCAACAAGCTGGCCTTAGGATTTATTCAAGGTAGTCAAAACAGAGCGCTCGTCGATAGTTGGGCAGATCCAGCAAATATTTACAGTGAGCATTTTCAAGGTCAGATGGATGATGTAAGGATATTCAAGGTAGCGCTGACGGCTACCGAGGTAGGCACTCTATATGCGGCCGAGAAACCTTAAAGCATCCGTCGGTTGGACTTCAAATTATTTGCCATGACTTTCGGCTTTACTGATCAGAGTTTTAAAAAAATACTTTTGAAATGGTATGGAACAAAAAACAAAACACCCTCTAGTAAGTATAGGGATTCCAACCTACAATAGAAGTAAAGGTGTACTCAAAACATTGGCTTCTCTATGGGCGCAAAAGTACCCACACCTGGAAGTAATTATTTCTGATAATTGTTCATCAGATGACACCAAAGGCGTCATTCAGTTAAATAGACTAGAGCATCCGCAAATCAAATACTATCGCCAAAATTCCAATATTGGCTTAGTCAAGAATTTTGAATTTGTCTTAAGAAAAGCCACAGGGAAATATTTCATGTGGGTGGCCGATGACGACACCATAGAGCCAGGGGCGATTTTGAAGTACGTTTCCTTTTTGGAAAATAATATTGATTATTCCTTGGTCTCTGGAGAAATAAAATATTGGTTGAACGACAAACAATGCATCAGCGAACGTGGGTTCAATCTGGAGCAAAAATCTTCCAGCTTACGAGTGCTCGGTTTTTATTCGAAAGTTGTCTACGGTGGAATGATCCACGGAATGATGAGACGAGAACTTACGAAACACATCAGTTTACGTCAGGCCATCGGTAATGATTATCATTTTATTGCCAATCTGGCTTATCTCGGTGAGATCAAGCATTTTGACTTTGTGGGATACAATAAAAACTTTGGAGGCACCTCTAAAGATTTCAGGCAATATGCAAAGCAAATCGGAGATTCTAATTTTGCTGGAAAATTCCCGCACTTGAAAATGGCGCATGATGCATTTGCCGAGGTCATGTATCGATCGCCGATTTATTCGGAAATGCCGCCGCCCGCTAAGCTCGCATTGGCAGCAGCATCTTTTTCAGGCGTCATACTTCGATATTATGGTGGAATATTCCCGTTCGTAGTCGGGGGAAAAATTAAGCGGCTTGTCGCGAAGGCCACCAGTTCTCGAGGCAAAGTCCTGGGCTCGCAGCCCCGTCAACCAACCCGTTCATAAATAAATTATTTTACTAAGCGCATCCCGGCTGATTCGTGATCAACGTCTCGAATCGCTTGTGACGGCGATCATTGATCTACCCTTGAAAAATATTGTCTTTTATAAAATCAAATGCGTCCTGCTTTTGTCCATGCTAAGCAGGCGCTAAACCACATTTTTTTATGAAGGCAGTCATTTTTGCGGGCGGGCACGGGACAAGAATAAGCGAAGAGAGTGGCGTGCGACCCAAGCCCATGGTGGAGATTGGAAACAAACCTATCCTTTGGCATATACTTAAAATTTACTCTCATTTCGGAATAAATGATTTTATCATCTGTTGTGGTTATAAGTCATACCTCATTAAGGAATATTTTTCAAACTACTTTCTGCACTGCTGCGATATCACATTTGATCTTCGGAATAACAAAGAAGAATTCCACACCAACCACATCGAACCTTGGAAGGTCACGCTGGTTGACACAGGAGAAAATACCATGACAGGCGGCCGGTTAAAAAAGGTAAAAGAATATATCGGAGACGAGACGTTTTGCTTGACCTATGGAGATGGAGTAACCGACGTGGACATGAACAAACTAATTGCCTTTCACAAAAAGAACGGTGGGAAGGTGACTCTTACAGCAGTACAACCGGCAGGGCGCTTTGGGGCGTTTTCCTTAGGTGATCAAGATGTCAAAATAAAAAACTTTAAAGAAAAGGCATTGACGAGTGAGACCCCCTGGATCAATGGAGGTTTTTTTGTCTGCGAGCCATCAGTAATTGATTTAATCGACGATGATTCTACTGTTTGGGAGCGAGGCCCGATGGAGAGATTGGCGTTGACAGACAATCTATTTGCTTATAAACACAACGGCTTTTGGCAATCGATGGATACGTTGCGGGACAAGCATTTATTGGAAGATATATGGAAGTCAGGAAACGTGCCTTGGAAACATTGGCAATAGATATTGAAAAATTACTGATATAATAAAGTAACCCAGTCATGAAGATTTTAATTCTAGGAAACATGGGGTATGTCGGGCCCTTGGTTGTTGAACGGTTGCGAATGTCATATCCAATATCAACAATCATAGGATTTGACACTGGTTTTTTTGCGAGTTGCTTAACCAATGCTGACTTTCTTCCAGAACGGAAATTGGATGCTCAATATTTCGGTGATGTTCGCCGTTTTCCTGAATCTCTTCTACAAGGTGTCGATGTGGTGATTAATCTTGCAGCAATTTCAAACGACCCCATGGGTACTCAGTTTGAAAAAGTGACGAAAGAGGTCAACCATCTAGCCGGCATTGAAATTGCAAAAAGAGCCAAGGAGGCGGGAGTGAAGAATTTCGTGTTCGCTTCCAGCTGCAGCATCTACGGAGCAAACCCGGGTAAGGCCACTGAGATTTCCGATGTAAATCCGCTGACAGCATACGCTCGATCTAAAATTTATACAGAAAAAGAATTGCGGCCCCTCGCCGACGATAACTTTACCGTCACGTGTTTACGTTTCGCAACGGCTTGTGGGATGAGCCCTCGCCTAAGGCTTGATCTGGTGCTCAATGATTTTGTGGCGTGTGCGCTTTCATCTAAGAAGATCACTATCCTCAGCGATGGTACACCTTGGCGGCCACTCATTAATGTAAAGGATATGGCGTTGGCGATCGATTGGGCAATCACCAGATCTAATTCGGTAGGAAATTTTTTGGCGATCAATATCGGCAGTGAGGCGTGGAACTATCAGGTAAAAGAATTGGCAGAGAATGTTGCCTCGGAGATTCCGGAAGTTAGGATTTCTGTCAACGCCGATGCCCCTGTTGATAGGAGATCGTATCAGGTTGACTTCAGCCTTTTCGAAATTCTAGCTCCGAAGCATCAACCTCAGTGTGACCTGCTCACGACAATAAAAGAATTAAGGATAGGGCTGGAGTCAATGAACTTCACCGATGCTGCGTTTAGAGATTCAAAATTGATGAGACTAAAAGTACTCACCACACTCCAAACACAAGAGCAGTTAGATAAGAACCTTCGGTGGAATTTTGAAGAGCAATTACTAATGAGTACGCTATGATTTTTACGGAGACCAAACTCAAGGGAGCTTTTATAATTGACATTGCCCGTCTTGAAGACGAGCGGGGTTTTTTTGGAAGAGCGTGGTGCAAACAGGAATTTGAGAAACACGGATTGAATCCCGATGCTGTACAGGCGAATGTATCTTATAACGAGCATCGTGGAACTATCCGCGGAATGCACTACCAAATCGAACCTTTTGCAGAAAGCAAGACCGTGCGTTGTACAGCAGGTTCGATCTTTGATGTGATCATTGATGTCCGCCCAAGCTCATCCACCTTTAAGCAATGGGTCGGCGCCGAGCTGACGGCAAAAAGTTTTCGGATGCTTTATGTGCCCGCCGGTTTTGCTCACGGGTTCATCACATTAGAAGATCATACTTCTGTGCACTATCTGGTTACACAATATCATACGCCCGGCGCAGAGGCCGGAATACGATTTGATGACCCCTCATTCAACATTGAGTGGCCCATCAAGCCTACACTCGTGTCCGATAGAGACAAATCACATCCCCCATTTGTTAAAAGTCTTCATGAAGTGGAGCATCAATTATGGTAATCATTGATACTGCGTTGGGAAAACGTCAGGAAGAAAATAACCCCATTATGGTTGCATTGATCGGTGCGGGCTTTATGGGGAGAGGCGTTCTCTTGCAAATAGCCAAGTCGGTTCCTGGAATGGAAGTGGTCGCTGTTTACAACAGGACTACTGATGGAGCAGAAAGAGCTTTTCAAAATGCAGGGATCACTGATTTTAAAATCGTCAATAATCAGGTGGAATTGGAAGATCGAATTGCGCGCCGAAAATACTCGATAGTGGAAGATCCATTGCTAATTTGCAGCGCAGAAAATATTGATGTGATCATCGAGGTGACAGGCACCGTAGAGTTTGGTTCGCGGATAGCTTGTGAAGCCATTAAGAATGCAAAACATGTCGTTTTGATGAACACCGAACTCGATGCGACGGTTGGTCCTCTCTTAAAAGTTCTTGCGGATCAATCGGGAGTTATCATCACTAATGCCGATGGCGATCAACCGGGAGTTGAAATGAACTTGTTCAGGTATGTGAAGGGCCTCGGAGTGAAGCCGGTACTTTGCGGTAGCATAAAACGCTTTCAAGACCCGTATCAAATTCCCAAAGTGCAAGAAAGCCTAACGAAAAAATGGAAACAAAATCCAGCGGTGGCCACCTCTTTTGCCGATGGAACCAAAGTTTCTTTTGACCAAGCAATTGTGGCGAATGCAACGGGGATGACTATTGGAAAGAGAGGAATGTTTGGACCAACGGTTACTCCTGGCACACGCCTGAAAGACATTCTTGATAAATACCCCATCGACATTCTTACGTCTGGTCCCGGTATCGTAGATTATGTCGTCGGTGCCGATCCTGACGCCGGGGCCTTCGTAGTAGGCACTCATGATGACCCTAGGCAACAACATTTTCTCAATCTGTATAAATTAGGTGAAGGACCTCTTTACTTGTTCTACACTCCGTATCATCTACACCATTTTGAAGTCCCTATTACTTGTGCGCGAGCGGTGTTGTTTCATGATGCCGCCGTAGCTCCCATGGGAGCTCCAAGAGTAGACGTTGTTGCTATAGCAAAGACAAACTTGAAGGCGGGGGAGACAATTGATGGCATAGGCAATTCCATGACCTATGGACGATGCGAAACTTCCATGATTACGATAGAAGAGCAACTGCTGCCAATGGGGCTCGCCGCTGGATGCCTATTGAAAAATAATGTTACACAGGATCAAGTGATCACTTACTCGGATGTCATTGTACCCTCCAACAGATTTTGCGACGAGTTGCGGATAGAACAAAATGAATATTTCAAAGTGCTTGCCCAATAAGAAGTGTGGAAAAAAATCCACAAATCGAAGGGCTCGCTTTTTTTAGCAGCCTAGAATTAAAAACATCGTCGGTTTGTACTTTGGCACTGCATTTTCATACCAAGATTAGTTCTGTAAATAAAAGGATTCGATTGGATTGACTTTAAAAACACCTGAAATGACCACGAGACGGAGGCTTTTTCGTACCAGCAGTGAAAGTAACAGAAGTGAGAACCCCGGATATTCTTACTTCTCGTCGATGGAAGAAGAGATCATCGAAAAGCAACAAGTGCCTGGTGAAGGACGACCTGTTGATTCGGCAAGCCGACGCACGGACGAAAAACATGATTTACTTCTATGCAATAGAGAACATTTAACAACAATGGATATCAAAAAATAAGCTCTATGGCCAGCGCCTACTCTTACCCCACACCAGTCACGCCGAACAACTCCCACTTAAAAGTAACCTCTAGTACAATGCCCGGCTCTATTGATGGCATTTACAAGAAAATGTGGGCGCTATCTCCCCAGGTTAGATCTGTAGAGGCATACCTCGAACTGACAAAACTGACAAAGGAATTGATCCGCATATACGAATCGCAGGGAAGATTACATGTTAACCCATTCGCCGCTACGGCGGGTAGGAAAATAAATCTGCGGTCGGGGAATCTATCCAAAGAATTGAAGAACAGTACTTGTATCGTCACGGGCGGAGTTGGCTGTGTGGGTTCTATATTGGTGAAAGAATTATTGGAATTTAAAGTAAAAAAAATCGTCGTCATAGACATAAAGGACCCCGACAATAGCTCTATAGCTCCTGCGGAGGTAGATTATTTGCATTGTGATATACGCGATCTTCAAAACTTGCATGACGCGTTTTCTCTTTATTCGCCTGACTTTGTGTTTCATGCGGCTGCCGAAAGAAATCCAGGTTACGCCGAGTACCATGTCGCAGAGACTGTGAGCTCCAATGTGCTGGGTACTCTAAATGTTATTAAAGCTTGTGAAGCTTGTGGGTCTGTAAAGCAATTCGTATTCTCATCTACCGGGAAAGCGAGCCGATATTTTACAGAGGAAATATATGCGGCTTCTAAAAAAATGGCAGAGTTTATTGTCGACTCATTCGCCAAGAAGAGTCGCATCAAGTACTCTATGGTTCGATTTACACATGTGCTTGACAATAGTTTGATGAACGTTGAACTCAAGAATGACAGCACAAATGTTGAATACTTGTCGATACATAGCCCTGGAAAATACGTGACGGCGCAAAACGCGCTAGAGGCCGCTCACTTGATGTTGAATGCACTTTCCAATTCTGAACATCAACAGTGCAATTTTCTTTTGGTGCGATACCTGGATTGGCCCGTCGAAAGCCTGGAAGTAGCACTTTATTATGTGAAGGAGTCTAAGAGAGCAATCCCAATAATTTTTACCGGTAACCCAATTGGCTATTCCGAGAAATTTTTTAGAGGCCAGCTCGATTGGTCACACCCAAATGATCTCAATCTTTTGACAAATGTCTACGAGAGAAAATATCGTAAACTAAATCCAGATGAAGATATTATTGTCTCTAGACCATGCTCAACTGATCGGCAGACGCTGGACCGCGTGCTTCAGAGAATTGCAAAGGCAAGAGGGGAGCTTAGAAGTAAAATCGCCCTGATAGAAGGTCTTAAGGAACTGGTGAAAGCATCTTTGAAATTTGTTGAGAAAGAAGAGACAGCGGATATTTTACGTTGGGGGCTGGACCCTTATTTTTTGGAAAAAGGTGAACACTCGTCTGATTTCAATACAATCGTTTCTCTATTGTCCGGATCTCTCGTGGGGAGTAAGTACGATATGGAGATGGAAAATCTGGTCTACCAACACCAGGCCTGATATGTTATTCATTGTGCCATCCGTTGCCACGAAAATGATTAAGGATACTGAAACCGATCTCAACGAATGCTGCGGCTTTCTTTTTGGCCACCAAAATCGGGAACATAGAACAATCACCAAATCCCTTGCCGTTATCAATTCAAAAACATCGGATCGACGAACCGGCTATGAAATCACTTCAGAAGACTTTATAGATGCCGAACTCATGGCTGAAAATGAAAACTTGGATTTTCTAGGCATCTATCATACCCATCCAAATCACTCGGCCATCCCTTCAGATTATGATCAACAGATGGCATTGCCGTGTTTCTCCTATATCATTATTTCGGTGATGAACGAAAAATTCAACTCCATGCGGTCGTGGCAACTGGACAGTCAATTTAATTTCAAAGAGGAAAAAATAGATTTTATGCTTGCAACTAATTAATTAACAATGGCAACAATAATTATTCCAACGCCTTTACGGAGGTTCACCAACAACGTGGCCAGAATGAACGTCGGAGCTGGCAACGTTTCCGATGCAGTGCTTGAACTCACTTCCAGTTTCCCGGAGCTCAAGAAGCATTTGATCGATACAAATGGTAAGATCGCTCCGTTTATCAATATTTTTGTTGATAACAGTGACATCCGTAGCCTTGACCGCGAGCAAACACAGGTGAAAGAAAATGCTGTAATATTTATTATCCCTGCTATCGCGGGCGGCATTACTTCTCCAAAGAAATAATTTTATGGATCACGAGAACATACAGTTTTCAAAGCAAGAACTATCAAGGTATAACCGCCACATCATTATTCCTGAGTTTGGATTGAGTGCTCAGAGAAAACTGAAGGCAGCTAAAGTGCTCGTCATTGGCTCGGGAGGGCTGGGCAGTCCGTCACTGCTTTATATGGCGGCGGCGGGTGTTGGCACGATCGGCATTGTCGATTATGATGTGGTAGAGGATAGCAATTTACACAGACAAATCCTTTTTGGTATTGAAGTGGTTGGGTTGCCCAAAGTGGAGGCGGCGATGCATCGCTTGCAGAACCTGAATCCGCATATCATCATAAAAATATATAATACGAAATTGACGTCCCAGAACGCGATGTCTATTATGAAAGAGTATGACGTTGTTGCTGATGGAACCGATAATTTTTCGACACGGTATTTAGTGAATGATGCATGTGTTCTCCTTGGAAAACCGAACGTGTATGCATCTATTTTCCAGTTTGATGGCCAAGTGACAGTATTCAATTATTGTAATGCCTTGGGTGAGCGCGGCCCAAACTACCGCGACCTTTTTTCCTCACCGCCACCGCCCGGTCTTGTGCCAAGCTGCGCAGAAGGAGGCGTCCTTGGCGTACTGCCCGGCATCATTGGCAGCATGCAAGCGCTCGAGGTCATTAAAGTGATAACAGGCGTAGGCGAACCCCTCAGCGGGCGGCTTTTCGCGTTTGATGCATTGACTTTTGAGTCAAAAACTTTCAATATCAAACGAAATCCCGACAATCCCCTCAACGGGAAAAACCCCACTATAAATGAGCTGGGTGACTACGATCAATTTTGCAACATCCAGACGGATGAGAAGGCGATAAAAGAAATTACAGCAAAAGAGCTTTACGAATGGCAAACACGAGGTGATGACTTTCAATTGATCGATGTACGAAACCTGAGTGAATATGAAATTGTCAATATCGGGGGCCTGTTGATTCCACTAAGTTCGATCTCCACGCGCGCTATGGAAATTAGTCGTAACAAAAAAGTGGTGATTCATTGCAAATCGGGAGGCCGAAGCGCCAGAGCCATCAGAGAGTTGGAGGAAAAATTTGGGTTTCAAAATTTATACAATTTGAAAGGTGGAATTCTTGCCTATGCGGATGAAGTTGAGCCAGAATTGGCAAGATACTAAACGCCAAACCAGAAAATGACCATTAGAGTTATATGCCTATTGCTTTTTGTTTATGCCTGCAAACGAGCGACGCCCAATGGTAGCTCAAACCAATCGGATGTAAAATTAGGTTTTGCTGATGCTCGATTATCCGAAGCATCTGGTCTGGTGGCAAGCATCAACAACCCTGGATTTTTCTGGACAATCAATGATAGTGACAATCCCGCCGAAGTATTTTTGATTGATCAACATGCTACAATCAGGTTAGTGTGCACCCTTGCAGCGATCAAAAACAGAGACTGGGAAGATATTTCAATCGACAGAGGCACGGATGGAAAAAACTATCTATATGTGGCCGATATCGGTGACAATAGTTCGCAATACGAATGCAAGATGATTTATCGTTTTGAGGAACCTGCGTTATTGAAAGGGAAGGAGAGAACGATTACCCAGTTTGATACGTATGTCTTTCGGATGCCCGACGGCAAACGCGATGCCGAGACGATTTTAATCGATCCTGACACGCACGAACTTTTCCTTATTTCCAAGCGCGAAGATTCGGTAGGACTTTATCGGATACCGGTGCCACTTAGTAAGGACACGATGACGCTTACTAAAGTTATGTCCATGCCTTTTCATCAAATTGTCGCCGGAAGTGTATCCTCCGACGGGCGAAAAGTCTTATTGAAGGACTATAATAATGTCTATTTGTGGAATCGGGGAGGTGATGAAACTCTTGTGCAGGTGTTGGCACGAATACCTATCGAAATACCTTATCAACGTGAGCCACAGGGAGAGGCAATAGCATGGTCTCTAGACGGATCAGATTTTTATACATTAGGCGAAAGCCCTTTCGGGAGGAATGCAAGCTTGATTCGCCATAAAGGAAAATTGTAGATATAGCACGATTGGAGACGATATATTTATGTATGACGAAAGAAAACCCATAAACGGATTCTATTCTTTATACATTTGACAGCATGAGATCAGAACCCATACATCTTCTTCTGGCCGACGATGACAACGATGATTGTCTCTTATTCGAAGAAGCACTGAAAGAGTTGGACCAGCCTACACGTCTCACCATTGTGAACGATGGCGAGCAATTAATGAAGTATTTAAACAAAAAGACGCTTCCCATTCCCTTTGTTCTTTTCTTGGATCTCAATCTACCCCGTAAAAATGGGATTGAATGCTTACAGGAAATAAAAGCCGACAAAGAATTGCAGCATTTGCACGTCATTATCTATTCAACATCTGCTGAACTCGACATGGTAAACTTGCTCTACCGGAGTGAGGCACAATACTACATCCGCAAGCCCGCCGAATTCAGTCAGCTTAAAAAAGTGATCAATCACGCACTCCTGATGATTAGGAAAAAAAATGTAATGAAGCCGCAGAAAGAAAATTTTGTCATTACCGGTGATTTATAAATGACGCTAACGAAAATTATGCCAGTAAAAACCAAGATCAAATCATCGACCAAGAAGGGGCAAAGTCAAAATACATTTGCCATTGTTGCGATTGGCGCGTCGGCAGGAGGCTTGGAAGCGGTAACTCTGTTTTTGCAAAATCTATCTCCGACCACCGGAATGGCCTTTGTCTACGTGCAACACCTGAGTCCAGATCACAAGAGTATTCTTACTTCACTTCTCGCTAAAACTACGCAGATGAAAGTCCAGGAAGTAAGGAACAAAATGTTCATGCAGCCGGATAATTTGTATGTCATACCTCCGGATAAGGAAATGATTGTAACGGATGGGCATATCAAGTTAACCCCACGCACGAAAGAACGTGTGGTCACTTTGCCGATTGATGTTTTTTTCAGTTCACTGGCTGATAAGCACAGGGAAGGTGCAATTGGTATTATTCTCAGCGGAAGTGCCAGCGATGGTACGCAGGGATTGGCGGCCATTAAGGAGGCGGGTGGATTGACGTTTGCACAAGACGACTCTGCCAAATTCAAGAGTATGCCGAAATCGGCAATTGCGGCAGGCGCTGTCGATTTTGTTTTGTCCCCCAAAGAAATTGCGCTCGAATTGAATCGGTTGAGCAAGCATGAATACATGAAGCGCAGATTGTTTGGCACGGGAAAGGAAATTGAAAACAACAACCCCGAGTTAAGAATCATACTTAAACAGTTGCTAAAAGAAACCAACGTTGATTTCAGTCTGTATAAAATGTCCACCGTCAAAAGGCGCATCTACCGGCGGATGTTGTTGAATAAAGTAAAAACACTGAAGGAATATGTAAATCTAATCGGTGCAAAAAAAACGGAGATCCGAATTCTCTATCAAGATTTGCTCATTAATGTCACGACTTTTTTTCGCGACACAAGCATGCATCAATATTTGAAGAAAGTGCTTTTTCCTCAAATACTGAAAACCAAAGGCCCTGGTGAATCTTTGCGGATATGGATACCGGCTTGCTCGACAGGTGAAGAAGTTTATTCCATCGCCATGACATTGCTGGAATTGGGAAGGACCAATTCTTCGGATCAACCCATTCAGATTTTTGCTACCGATTTGAGTGCGCAGGCGATTGCAAAAGCTCGCATTGGTGAATATACATCAGAGCAATTGAAATCGGTCTCGCTCGCACGGCTGCAACGTTTTTATACAAAGTCGGGCAGTAAATACCGCATTGCAAAAGTGTTGCGGGAAATGTGTGTTTTTGCCACCCACAATATTTTGACTGACCCGCCTTTTTCTAAAGTGGATTTTGTTAGTTGTTGTAACCTGCTGATCTATCTCGATTCGCAAGCGCAAGCAAAAGTGATGAAGACGCTGCATTATGCGCTGAAGCCCGACGGCTATTTGATGATCGGACGCGCTGAAACAATAGGAAGGTCAACGGAATTGTTCAAGCGAGTCAACAATAAGTACAAAATATATTTACGCAAGCATCGACCGAGCAAAAGAAATCAACCCAGCTTGTCGGGGCACTTGTTGCGGTCTACGATAAATAAAAATGCACAATCAAATATCTCTAAAAATAAAGCGGCGACTGACAATGGTTTTGATCGAATTATTGATTCTATTTTGTTAACACGTGCTATTCCTGCCAGCGTCGTTGTTAACTATTCGATGGAGATTCTTCAGTTCAGGGGAGCTACCGATTCTTTCCTCAAACATTCTTCGGGTAAAGCAAATCTGAATATTTTGAAAATGATCTTGCCCGAGATCGCGTTCGAACTGCGTTATTCAATTTCTAAAGCAGTTAAGTCAAATCAACCGATTCGTAAAAAGGGAATAGAAGTAAACGACGGGAAGGCCAAACGGGTGGTCAACTTAGAAATCATTCCGTTGGCATCGGAATGGACCGAACCTTTGTTACTTATTATTTTTACCGACACTGAATTGGTAGAAACTGTGTTGCCACCAACCAACGGAGCGAAGAGTAAAATTGATTCAAAAGATCGGGTGATCACTAGATTGAAGAAAGAATTGTTGGAGACGCGTGCCGATATGAGAGCATTTGCGAAAGAGCAAGAAGTATTTAATGAAGAACTTCAAAACGCCAACGAAGAAGTCGTCTCGAGCAACGAAGAACTGCAGAGTGTAAATGAAGAACTGGAGACTTCCAAGGAAGAAATTGAATCGACTAACGAAGAACTAATAACCACTAACCAGGAATTGGAAACACGAAATGAACTGCTCAATGAATCTTATGGATATTCAGAAGCGATCATTAACACCATCCATGAGCCGATGCTTATTCTTGACAAAGACTTAAGGGTCAAGTCGGCCAACAAATCATTTTATCGCAATTTTCAAGTTACAGAAGAGGAGACGGAACGAACGTTGCTGTTCGAGTTGGGAAATAAGCAATGGGACATCCCTCGCTTGCGCAAGCTGCTGGAAGAGATTATTCCTAAGAACACGCGTTTTCATGACTTTGCAGTGACTCATGCATTTAAAGTCATCGGAAACAAAACGATGTTACTTAATGCGAGCCGCATTGTGCAAAAAGGTCATGGTGAGCAATTGATTTTGCTTGCCATCAACGATATTACAGAGCATACGCTTCTTCAACAGAAGGAAAAGGAATTACTCAAAAAAGAAGCCATCGAAAGTAGATCGTATAGCACGAAACTGGAGCAAGCCGTGGAGGCGAGAACAAAAGAATTGGAGGAATTAAATGCAACTCTGGCGGAAAAGAATTCTGAATTGGAGAAAATGAACTCAGAGTTGGAATCTTTTGCGTATGTGTCCAGTCACGATTTGCAAGAGCCGTTGCGGAAAATCCAGACTTTTGCATCTCGGATCTTGGAAACTGAAAACCAAAACCTGTCTGAAAAAGGCAAAGACTATTTTAACCGGATGCAAAACGCCAGCCTTCGGATGAAACGCCTTATTGAGGACTTGTTGGCATTTTCTAGCTTGAATATTGCAGACAGAAAATTTGAAAATACCGATCTTAACAAAATTGTTACTGAGGTGAAAGTTGAGTTGAAGGAAACCATTGAAGAAAAGAAAGCGATCATTGAAGCAGTCGAGTTACGCAAAGTGAATATTATTCCTTTTCAGTTTAGACAACTGATGTATAACCTGATCAACAATTCCCTAAAATTTGCGCAGCCCAATGTTCGACCTCACGTCGTGATAAGAAGCGCTATCGTTGACGGAAAGAATTTGAACAGTGAGCTTTTCTCGCCGAATCAGAAATATTGTCACATCAGCGTTACCGACAACGGCATCGGCTTCGATCCCCAGTATAAGGAGCGCATATTTGAAGTGTTTCAGAAACTGCATGGGAAGCAGGAGTATGCGGGTACAGGTATCGGATTGGCAATTGTGAAAAAGGTAGTGGAAAATCACAACGGTGTCATCTCGGTGACCAGCAAGCTCAATAAAGGTGCCACGTTCAATATTCACATTCCGGTCGCTGACTGAAATTAGGAACGCTCAGACAGTTCGTGTATTGGCTGTTGGATAGCGGCCAAAGACTTCATGATTTTGAGTACTGAATCGGGCGTGACTGAAATACTGTCGATGCCTTCTTCAACCAGGAATGCAGCGAAGTCAGGAAAATCGGAAGGCCCTTGCCCGCAGATACCTACTTTAATGCCTTTCCTCTTAGCAATTTTTATAAGGTTGGAAATAAGCCGTTTCACTGCAGGGTTGCGCTCATCGTAGAGTTCTGCCACAAGGGACGAGTCGCGATCCAGTCCAAGTGTAAGCTGCGTGAGATCGTTAGACCCAATGGAGAACCCATCAATGTGCTCTGAAAATTCTTCCGCCAAAATAATGTTGGAAGGTATTTCGGCCATCAGATAAACTTCTAAACCGTTTTTACCTCTTTCTAGCCCATGTGTTTTCATGACTTCGTACACGCGCAACAATTCATTTACCGTACGGCAGAAAGGAATCATGACGACCACGTTGGTCAACCCCATTTTTTCACGCACACACTTGATCGCCTTACATTCTAGGCCAAAAGCGCGACGATACTTTTCTGAGTAATAACGTGATGCACCTCTCCAACCAAGCATTGGGTTTTCTTCTTTTGGCTCAAAATAATTCCCGCCCAACAAATTTGCATATTCATTGGTTTTAAAATCCGAAAACCGCACGATGACTGGGTTGGGGTAAAAGGCAGCCCCGATTTTGCCAACGCCGAATGACAGTTTTTGAACAAAGAACGACTCTTCAGAATCATAACCCGTAATCAACGTTTCTATTTTGTCGCTCAATGCTTGGTCACCAAGTTCATGATGATGCAAAAGCGCCAGTGGATGTGCCTGGATGTACGTGTTGATAATGAATTCTTCTCGCGCCAGACCAACACCTGCGTTGGGAATATTTGAAAACCGAAATGCCAATTCCGGCGAACCCACGTTGAGCATGATTGGTGTTGAGATCTCCGGCAGCTCATTCAGATTGGTTTCCGATTTTTGAAAATCAATTTTGCCTTCGTAAGCGTAACCAATCTCGCCTTCGCAACAGGAGATCGTTACTGTTTGACCTTCTTCAAGCACTTCCGTTCCATTGACCGAACCTACAATCGCCGGCACGCCCATCTCTCGTGCAACAATTGCTGCATGGCATGTGCGACCACCTTTATTGGTAACAATGGCAGACGCTTTTTTCATGATCGGTTCCCAATCAGGGTCGGTCATCTCTGTGACTAGGATATCGCCTTGCTTAAAGTCGATGCCGTCGTGAGAGCCATCGCGCCCATCCATCGAATACATAATTACTACCTTGCCGGTGCCGATCTTGCTGCCAACGGCGATCCCTTTCAGCAGACGTTTATCCGGTTGTGGTTTCACAATATTATACTCCACCAATTTCCCTTCTTCTTGTAAGGAGTGAATGGTTTCGGGGCGGGCCTGTACAATGAAAAGCTGGTTGGTAAGTCCGTCGATGGCCCATTCGATGTCCATCGGGCACCAATGTTTTTTCTTTGATGAATAATAGGTTTCGATAATACATACCCATTTCGAAAGTTCCAGCACTTGGTCGTCGGTCAGACAGAATTTGTTTTGATGATCTTTTTCGACACTGACGATTTTTGTGAGTTCGCCAGGGTCGTCGCCGTAAATCATTTTATGGTCTTTTTTGCCCAGGTTTTTTTCTATGATCGAATCGAAGCCTTTTTCCAACGTGGGCTTAAAGACAATAAACTCATCCGGTGAAACAGATCCTTGCACAATCAGTTCGCCCAATCCGTACGAGCCGTTGATGATTACGACATTCTTAAAACCCGACTCTGTGTCGAGCGAGAATGCAACTCCCGAACTGGCCAGATCAGAACGCACCATTTTTTGAATACATACGGAAAGACCAACATCAAAGTGATCATAACCAAAATGCTCGCGATATGAAATGGCCCTGTCAGTGAAAAGCGACGCCATACAATTCCGAACGGATTGCATAACACCTTCCGGGCCACGAACATTCAAATACGTTTCTTGCTGGCCCGCAAATGAATTATCAGGAAGATCTTCCGCTGTAGCACTTGACCTGACGGCCACGTCCGTAGCTTCTTGACCATACTGATGAGACAAGGCTTTGTAGCTTTCAATAATTTCAGCTTCTAGTTCCGCAGAGAATTTGCCCTCGCGAATGAGATCACGTACTTGGGCTCCTCCCTTGCGCAGCTCAATCAAGTTATTGATATCTATCTTCTTTATTATTTCCCTCATCGATTCTTCCAGGCGATTGAATTTTATGAAATCCCTGTAGGCGTCAGATGTAATCGCAAAACCGTGCGGTATGGCGACACCGAGATCTGTGAGGTTCTTGATCATCTCACCCAGCGATGCATTCTTGCCACCTACGAGGTTTATGTTTTCAAGACTTACATCTTGAAGTTCAATTGTAAAATTCCGTTTCATGGGTTTCATGTTTATGTAAAAAAGTTTGGGTTGGAGATGCAATTATAAAAAAAACCGTGCCCTGCCTGACAAAATCAGTCGTGCGAAAATCTCCCATTTAATTGTCCTGAATTTGAAGCGGCGTGTAGAACTAATTCTACTGATGTCAAACGCACAAGAGAATACCGATAGCGTCATCTCGCTCGAGTTTTCAATGTGTGATTTACATAACCTTTTCTCAAAACTTTTGTAACACATGAAGCAAAAAAAATGCGCTACTTATCGCAATAAAATACAATGAAAGACGAAGCAACGGCCATCCGTGATTCTATCCTCGATATTGCAAAACTGGATGAGCTTTGTATCAATACAGTTCGGTTTCTTTCTGTAGATGCCGTTCAAAAAGCGAATAGCGGACATCCCGGACTTCCACTCGGTGCGGCGCCGATGGGTTACGTCTTATGGACGAAATTTCTTCACCATAACCCGATAAATCCCAATTGGTTTAATCGCGATCGATTTGTACTGTCGGCGGGTCATGGCTCCATGCTTCTCTATAGCCTCTTGCATCTTACAGGTTATGATTTGTCGTTAGCTGACATCAAGCAGTTCCGTCAGTGGGGGAGCAAGACCCCAGGTCATCCCGAGCGCGGCGTAACGCCAGGAGTGGAAGTAACCACAGGACCACTCGGTCAAGGGTTTGCCAATGGCGTGGGAATGGCCATTGCAGAAGCGCACCTTGCCGCCCATTATAATAAATCATCATTTGAAATCATAGATCATCATACCTATGGAATTGTTAGTGACGGTGATTTGATGGAAGGCGTGTCGGCAGAAGCGGCATCACTGGCGGGTCATTTGAAGCTCGGGAAATTGATTTATCTCTATGATTGCAATCACATCACTCTTGCTTCGGCAACTCCGGTGACGTTTACAGAAGACGTTGCCAAACGGTTTGAGGCATACCACTGGCACGTGCAATCCGTTGCCGATGGAAATGATCTAGATGCAATGGAATCGGCAATACGTGACGCGCAAGCCGAAACAGCTCGGCCGTCTTTAATTATTATTCAAACTCACCTTGGGTATGGGGCTCCCAATAAACAAGACACCTGCTCGGCGCATGGTTCTCCATTGGGCGAAGAAGAGTTGAAGTTGACAAAAGATAATCTCAATTGGCCACCTGAGCCTGCTTTTTTGGTTCCGGAAGAAGCGGAGCTTCATTTTCATAAAGCAGTTGCGATTGGAGAACAATTAGAAGGTGAATGGAAACGGAAATTTACAAAGTATCAGAAAGAATATTCGGCGCTGGCTTCACAACTTCTTGATCTGATGGAAGGAAGGCTGCCGTTAAATTGGGATGCAAAGGTTTCGGAATTTACAGTGGACAACAAAAGTATATCGACTCGAGCCGCTTCAGGAAAAATCATGCAATCATTTTCTCCGTTACTTCCAAGTTTCATTGGTGGTTCGGCTGATTTGAATACGTCCACTTATACAGAGATTAAGAACAGGGGAAATTTTGAAAGCCCTTCGATGGCTGTCGGTGATCGCCAGGGCTCGGCTGACGGGGAGTGGAGTTATGCCGGGCGCAATTTGCAGTTTGGTGTTCGTGAACATGCGATGGCGGCTATCTCAAATGGATTGGCGGCGCACGGTGGTATCATCCCGTTCTGCGCGACGTTTCTTACTTTTTCAGATTACATGCGACCCGCAGTTCGTCTGGCGGCGTTGATGGAATTAAAAGTCATTTTTGTTTTCACTCATGACAGTATCGCCATGGGCGAAGATGGTCCGACACATCAACCGATTGAGCACCTGGCAAGCCTTCGTGCAATTCCTAATTTCATCGTCATCCGCCCTTGCGATGCCAATGAAACGATAACTGCATGGCGTGTAGCGGTTGAATCACGCAAAGCTCCTGTCGCTTTGATCTTGTCACGTCAAGAACTCCCCATATTGGATCTGCCAAAGTCAGGTTCTCGCGATGGCCTTCGGTCTGGGGCGTATATTCTGCTGGATGCACCTAATGCCCATCCCGATTTGATATTGATCGCCAGCGGTTCGGAAGTTCATTTGATTGTGGAGGCGCAAAAGGAATTGATCAGTCATAATATTTCGGTTCGACTTGTTTCAATGCCCAGTTGGGAGTTGTTTGAAACGCTATCCAAGGAATACCAGGAGGAAATATTTCCTCCATCTGCACGAACGAGGATAGCGGTGGAAGCCGGGGTAGCCCAAGGCTGGCATCGTTATGTGGGGGAGCAGGGCGAGGTTATCAGTATTGATACGTTTGGTGCATCAGCGCCAGGTGATGTGATGATGAAAGAATTCGGATTTACCGTTGAAAATATCTGTGTCCACGCATTGGAATTATTGGAAAAGAACAAGGTGATTGACACCGCGCAAAAATAATACTTTATGAATCGAATCGGAGTTGCCGCTGATCACGCGGGGTTTGAATTGAAAGAATACGTAAAAAAAATGCTAGAGAAAATAGATTACAAGGTGGTCGACTACGGAAACAATCAACTGAAACCTTCTGATGATTATCCGGACTTTGTAATACCGCTTGCCCGCGCGGTAGCAGGTGGCGATGTTGAACGCGGTGTTGCCGTGTGTGGCAGCGGTGTTGGCGCCTGTATTGTTGCAAACAAGATAGCGGGAGTGAGAGCATGCCTCATTCATGAAAGCTTTTCGGCACAGCAAGGAGTAGAGGATGATGATATGAATATGATATGCCTTGGAGGCCGTGTTGTTGACTATGCACTTGCCTGGAAATTGACGTTGATTTTCCTGTCTGCTTCCTTCAGTGGAGCTGAAAGGCATGTTCACCGGCTGGCAAAAGTGAAAGCGCTTGAAGTTCATGAAATGAGAAAATTGCAATGAAAGTATCTCCTCTTGCCGGAAAACGCATCGAACGAAGAATGCTGGTCGATGTACCCCGATTAGTTTCTGCTTACTACGCAAACACACCTGATCCTTCTGTATCTGATCAGCGTATTGCATTTGGCACATCAGGGCATCGTGGTTCTTCGTTTAAAAACTCTTTTAACGAAAGTCATATTTTAGCGATCACTCAAGCCATCTGCGTCTATCGCAAATCACAAAAGATTGAGGGGCCGCTGTACCTGGGCTTCGATACACACGCACTTTCAACGCCGGCGTTTGCCACCGCGATGGAAGTACTGTCTGCCAACGGTGTAGAGGTCATGATTGCGGATAGAGATGAATTCACACCTACGCCCGTAATTTCACACGCCATTTTAAAACACAACCAACGCGGAAAAAAGATGGCAGACGGCATTATTATCACTCCTTCACACAACCCACCTGGCGATGGAGGTATTAAGTACAATCCGCCTCATGGCGGACCGGCAGAAAATTCAATTTCCAAGTGGATTGAGACGAAAGCAAATAAGTTATTGGAAGACAACCTACGTCGGGTGGAACGGATTTCCCTTAACAGAGCGCTTAAAGCCTCGACCACACATCGTCACGATTTTCTGAATGCGTATGTGGAAGACATCGGAAACAGTATTGACATGACGCTTATCCATAATTCAAAAATAAGGATGGGCGTTGATCCTCTAGGAGGTGCAGGCATTCACTACTGGGACCACATCGCCGAACGATATAGCATTGATTTAACCGTTGTAAATAGAGCGATTGATCCAACGTTTGGTTTTATGACCGCCGACTGGGACGGTCAGATTCGCATGGACCCATCCTCGCCTTATGCTATGCAGCGACTGATTAATATGAAAAACCAATTTGATGTTTCTTTTGCCTGCGATACAGATCATGATCGCCACGGAATAGTTACGAAAAGTGCCGGGCTACTAAATCCCAACCATTACTTGTCGGTAGCGATTTTTTATTTGTTGCAGCATCGACCTCAGTGGTCAGACAGCGCAGCCATTGGCAAAACCATTGTTACCAGCCAACTCCTTGATCGCATTGCCACAAAACTGGGACGAAAGATAGTGGAAGTTCCCGTTGGATTTAAGTGGTTTGTCGATGGCTTACTTGCGTCAACTCTCTGCTTCGGTGGTGAAGAGAGTGCTGGCGCTACTTTTTCAAGGCGAGATGGAAACGTCTGGACAACTGATAAAGATGGATTTGTTCCAGCACTGCTTTCCGCGGAAATTACTGCAAAACTTGGCCATGATCCAGGGAGTATATATGATGGGCTGACAAAGGAATTCGGAACGCCGGTATATAAACGGATTGATGCGAAAGCAACTCCGGAACAAAAAGAAAAGCTTAAAAAACTTTCGGCTACTCAAGTGGATCATAAAGAATTGGCGGGAGAGAAAATCACAGGCATCCTTACAGCCGCGCCAGGAAACGGGGCTCCAATGGAAGGGGTGAAAGTACTCACGGAGAACGGATGGTTTGCCGCCCGACCTTCCGGAACTGAAGACTGTTATAAAATTTATGGAGAAAGTTTTTTGGGAGCTGATCATTTACATCAGATACTTGATGAAGCAGAGGATATGGTCACTCGGGTGCTGGAAATAAAGGAGGTGGTTGTATGAAACTGATGCCAGTGGCACACGAGCTCATATCCAACATGAGAACGTTTTTTCAGATCAGTGACCCGAACCTCAGCTATCTGAATGAAGAACCGTTGCGCGCGGAATTGCTGAGCGCTGAACAGATGGAGCGTTTCGGAAAGTCGCTGGCAGCAAATCATAAACTAAGCACTAACCCTGCGCAAGATCACTTGCTTAAACGACTGGCAGATAATGAAGGTGTTTTGCACAAAGTGCGCAAACTTCTTATTGACTCAATAAAAAAAAAATACCAGATCACGCCTGCCGGAGAATGGCTGATCGACAATTTCTACCTGATCGAGGAACATATCAGGAATGCAAAGCGACATTTTCCAAAAGACTATAGCGAAGATTTACCCCAGCTGTTGGACGGGTCAGTTCCCGGGTTGACCAGAGTGTATGATATGATTCTTCAAATTATTTCCCATAGCGATGGAAGAATCGATATTGAGAACCTAGGCAATTTTGTAAAATCCTATCAAACAATCACCAACCTGAAGCTCGGCGAACTTTGGGCGATACCCATTATGCTTCGGCTGGCATTGATTGAGAACCTAAGGAGGGTTTCGTCTCGGATAGCTATTGACAGAGTAGATCGCAATCTGGCGGACTATTGGGCACAGCAGCTACTAGACACGGCAGAGAAGGATTCCAAAAACCTGATCTTGATGATCGCAGATATGGTGCGCTCTCAACCCCCGATGACTGGCGCTTTCGTTTCTGAATTGTCCCGACAACTTCGTGGAAAAGGACCGGATCTAGAGTTAGCACTCAAGTGGATCGACCAACAGCTCTTGGAAATCGGATTGGCAAGTGCAGAGTTCGTCAATGCGGAAATTCAAAAACAAGCTGCCGATCAGGTTTCCATTAGTAATAGTATCAGTAGCCTGCGCGTGCTGGGTGCAATGGATTGGCGCGATTTTGTTGAAACCCACAGTATCGTTGACCAGACTTTGCGCGAAGACAACAATGGCATTTATGGCTCAATGGATTTTGCAACACGCGATCGCTATCGGCATGTGGTGGAACACATTGCAAAAAATAGTGAATCTACAGAGCAGGAGGTGGCTAGAATCTCAATTCAGTTGATGCATGAAAATTCTCTTGACCGGTCTAACGGTGAGCGCACATCGCATGTCGGATACTACCTTATCGAGCAAGGAGTGATCGAAACCAAGAGATTGGCAGGTATGCGTGAATCTCGTTGGCGGCAGCTGTGCTATCTCCTGAAAAAAGGGGCGCTCATGGTTTATCTCAGTTCGATTTTTATGATTACTCTTTCCCTTAGCGCGGGCATGTTATTCCGAGCTTACTCAGAGACGAAAAGCATTGAGCTACTAATTTTTGTTGTCTTTCTTTCCCTTCTGTCTATAAGTCAATTGGCTATTTCGGTAGTTAATTTCTTTTCTACCTTATTGGTAAAACCCCACGTATTGCCGAGGATGGATTTCGCCCATGAAATTCCTGACGATTTCAGAACCTTTGTTATTATTCCCGCGATGCTTACCACGCCGTCCGAAACAGAAGACTTGGTAGAGGGACTAGAGGTACGATTTCTGGCCAACCGACACGCCAATTTGTATTTTGGCTTGCTTACCGATTTTACGGATGCGGCGCAAGAAAAATCCCCGCAGGACCAAATGCTTTTGAATTTGGCGCGGCATGGAATTGAGGCTTTGAATAAAAAATATCAAAGAGAAAAGAGTGACTTGTTTTTCTTGTTTCATCGCCCGAGGCGGTGGAACGTTAATGAAAATGCATGGATGGGGTATGAAAGAAAGCGCGGAAAACTTTCTGAATTAAATTCTTTGTTGCGCGGACAGTCAAAAGAACGTTTCGAACTTATCATTGGAGACCAATCTATTTTGCCTTCAATAAAATATGTGATCACACTCGATACCGACACGCAGCTTCCCTTGGGTTCAGCGTGGAAATTGGTTGGCACCATGGCCCATCCATTGAATCATGCCTGGTACGATGAGACAAAGAAACGGGTGACAAACGGCTATGGGATTCTTCAACCAAGGATCACCGTGAGTTTGCCCGAGACGACCAGTTCGTTTTATGCGCGCATGCACGGCAACGAACCAGGCATCGATCCTTACACTCGTGCATCCTCTGATGTGTATCAGGATTTATTTCAAGAAGGTTCTTATATCGGCAAGGGAATTTATGAAGTAGATATTTTCAAAAAAGTATTGGAGGGACGGTTTTCGGAAAACGGAATTCTGAGTCACGATCTGTTGGAAGGTTGCTACGTTCGTTCTGGCCTGTTGAGCGACGTACAGCTCTTTGAAAAATATCCTACGAGCTATAGTGCCGATATGAAACGAAATTCGCGTTGGGTACGCGGAGATTGGCAAATTTTGTCGTGGATTTTTCCGTTTGTGCCTGGCAAAGGAAGACGCCTATATAAAAACCCGATTTCGGGGGTATCGCGATGGAAGGTTATTGATAACCTCCGGCGCAGCCTTGTTCCTATTGCCCTCACAACTTTGATATTGTTGGGATGGACCGTATTGCCTTCTACGATGTTCTGGACGATAACCGTTTCGGGAATTATCGCCTTCCCGATTTTTGTTACTTCCGTTTGGGATTCAATCCGAAAACCGAAGGATGTGATATTGATTCATCACATAAAAAATTCGCTTCACAGTATCACTGATGTTTTTACAAAGGCGATGTTCACTATTGTCTGTTTACCATTTGAAGCATATTCTAATTTGACGTCCATCATGCGTACGCTATGGAGAATGTGGATTAGCAGAAAAAAACTTTTAGAGTGGAATGCGTCACAAGGAGCGAAACGAGAGATTCTACCGAATTTGATTTCGTCCTATTCGTACATGTGGATCGAACCCTTACTTGCCTTGATCGTATTCGCGCTTTTACTAGTTTATTTCCCTATTAAACTAATCGTCGCTGCACCTATTTTATTGTTGTGGTCGTTGGCACCGGCGATCACCTGGAAAGCAAGCGAACGGTCGACTGAACAAGTGGCCGAACTTAACTCAGAACAAACAGTTTTTCTCCACCAACTGGCCCGGAAGACATGGAGTTTCTTTGAGCGATTTGTGAACCAAGAAGACAATTGGCTGCCTCCCGATAATTTTCAGGAACAACCCGTTCCAACGATAGCACACCGCACATCACCAACCAACATTGGCCTTTCGTTGCTTGCTACTTTGTCTGCCACTGATTTCGGTTACATCACCAATGGAGAGTTTATTGAACGAACACGGAAGACATTAGCTACTATGGCAAGGATGGAGCGATACAAAGGGCATTTTTATAATTGGTATGATACAGAGTCATTGACCCCGCTTACGCCAAAGTACATTTCAACGGTCGATAGCGGAAACCTTGCGGGTTACTTATTTGTACTGAAGCAAGGTTTACTTGCGGTGCCTCATAAAAAAATAGTTTTTTCTAAACTATTTGAAGGTTTGCAAGACACGTTCAGTGTGCTAAGTAATACGCTGGAAGAAAAGGAGGCAGGCCAACTGTATCAATTGAAATTTGAACTGGATGCTGCCTGTCATCAGGATCTTAAAATAGCGGACGTAAAATTTCATTTGGAAAAAATAGAAGAGACGTTCTTAGCAATAAAAGAAATAGACAATGACCCTGATAGCGAAACGTATTTGTGGATACAAACATTCGACACACATTTGAAGCATATCAACGCTGATTTTCAAATCTACGCACCATGGATTTTGCTGGGCGGTGCTCCTGCAAAATTCCTAAATCAAGTTTCGGAAATACCTTTCACCACACTTGTCGAACTGTCGATGAAAGCCCGCGCATGGAAGACCGAATTTAGTAGTAAGGACTTAACAGAAAACACCATCGAAGAAAAAAAATGGCTCACGTTGATTCAAGCCGCTTTGAATGAATCTATTCGCATGGGCGATGAGCAAATTGAATCCGTGCGAATTCTTGCTGACCAGTGCAGTCAAGTAGCGGAAATGGAATGGGATTTTCTTCTCGACAAGGTAAGCAAACTATTCACCATCGGCTATAATGTACAGAAGCATCAGGCGGATGAAAGTTATTATGACCTGTTGGCATCGGAAGCCCGGCTCTGCACTTTTATCGGTATTGCACAAGGTAAACTACCAGAGGAAAGCTGGTTTGCATTGGGTCGTTTATTAACCAATGTGAACGGAAATTCAATTCTTCTTTCCTGGAGCGGCTCGATGTTCGAATACCTGATGCCTCTTTTAGTAATGCCGACCTATGAAAATACCTTGCTGGATCAAAGTTGTAAGGCAATGGTAAACTGGCAAATTGAATATGGAAGGAAGACAGGATTACCTTGGGGCATATCGGAATCAGGGTACAACATGACCAATGTGAATTCGAATTATCAGTATCGTGCTTTTGGGGTTCCGGGTTTAGGGCTAAAGCGTGGATTAGAAGCTGACTCGGTGATCGCACCTTATGCAACCGTGTTGGCTTTGATGATTGCGCCCGTAAAGGCATGCGAAAATCTGGAATTGCTTCGGGAAAAAGGGTTTGAAGGAAGGCATGGATTTTATGAAGCCATCGACTATACACCTTCTCGACTGCAACCTGGGCAATCATCTGCTATTGTCTATTCGTTCATGGCCCACCATCAAGGAATGAGTCTGCTGTCGTTGGGTCACTTGCTTCACAACAAACCGATGCAACGGCTATTTGAATCCGAACCTCAGTTTAAGGCCGCCTTGTTACTATTGCAAGAGCGAGTGCCGAGGGCTTCTACTTTCTTGGCGCATACCACTGATATTGCGGAAATCAATTTGGCCAGTAACATCGCTGAAACACGCCTAATCACAACCCCAAATACACAGATCCCGGAAGTACAGCTGCTCTCGAATGGAAGATATAATGTGATGGTCACCAATGCAGGAGGTGGCTACAGCCGATGGAAGGACATCGCCGTTACACGATGGCGCGAAGATGGCACGTGCGACAACTGGGGCACCTTTTGTTACATCTGTGATGTCAAGGAAAAATCATTCTGGTCTAATACGTTTCAGCCGTCTGCGAAAAGAGGAGAGAAGTATGAAGTGGCGTTTTCACAGGGCCATGTAAGTTTTCACACGATCAACAACCAGATTGAAGCTCGTACTGAAATTGTGGTATCTCCGGAAGATGACATTGAAATGCGAAGAGTACGGATAACAAACAATGATAGCGTCAGAAGAACCATTGCCATCACGAGCTATGCAGAGGTGGTTCTTGCTTCAGCAGTATCGGATGTGATGCAGCCCGCATTCAGCAACCTCTTTGTACAAACTGAGATAATCACTTCGCAACATGCCATTCTTTGTACCCGTAGACCGCGCTCGGCAGAGGAACAATCTCCTTGGATGTTTCATCTCATGACCTTGCACGGAATAAACCCCGACGAAATATCATACGAAACGGATCGCATGAAATTTATTGGTCGAGGAAATACAATCGTCAGTCCACAAGCGATGAGTGGTCTTGGTCCTCTTGCGGGAAGTGAAGGCTCCGTCCTTGATCCCATTGTTTCCATCCGTTATAAAATTACACTTGCTCCGGAAGACACGGTCACCATTGATATGATCAATGGTATCGCCGAAAGGAAGGTAGATTGCCTACGATTGGTCGACAAGTATCAAGACAAGCACCATAAAGACCGGGTATTTGAGTTGGCCTGGACGCATAGTCAAGTGGTGCTTAGGCAAATTAACGCCACGGAGACAGACGCGCAACTTTTCGGACGGTTAGCAAGCTCTTTATTATTCATGAATCCCTTATTTCGCGCGGACCCCAAAATTCTGATCAGCAATCGTCGGGGGCAATCTGGGCTGTGGGGATATTCCGTTTCGGGCGACTTACCCATTGTGCTTTTGCAAATTGAAAAACAGGCGAACATGCAACTGGCAAAGCAGCTGATCAAAGCCCATGCCTATTGGAGGTTGAAAGGTCTCTTTGTGGACTTGGTAATCTGGAACGAAGAGCACACCGATTATCGGCAAGTGCTACAAAATGAAATCCAAGCGCTGATACCTGCAGAACTGAAAGATAAACCCGGTGGAATTTTTGTCAGGGCGTCTGACCAGATATCCAATGAAGACCGAATATTATTTCAGACGGTGGCGCGCATAAATATTTCAGACAGCGGCGGAACTTTGTCAAATCAAATCAAAAGAAAGGTGGTTGCTAAAGCCGTCATACCGTATATCACCCCGACGCAAAAACGGGTGCCATTTTTGACAACGGTTTCTTTGCCAAAAGAATTGATATTTTTTAATGGGCTGGGAGGATTCTCTCCGGATGGCAACGAATATATTATTGACATCGAAAATAACAAGAGAACTCCGACACCATGGGTAAATGTGATTGCTAACTCCAATTTTGGTACGGTCATTTCAGAAAACGGCTCTGCTTATACATGGGCAGAGAACGCTCATGAATTCCGGCTCACTCCCTGGAGCAATGATCCTGTGAGCGATAGGAGTGGAGAAGCATTCTACTTAAGAGATGAGGAAACGGGCCATTTTTGGTCCACTACCTTTCTTCCGAAAAGGAGCCAATCAAATTACGTGATACGACATGGATTTGGATACAGCACCTTTGAGCATGTCGAAGACGGAATATATTCTCAAATGTTGGTCTACGTAGACCTCGAGGCGGCCGTTAAGTTCATTGTAATAAAAATCCGAAATCAATCGAGTAGAACGCGAAAGCTTTCAGCGACGGGCTATATAGAATGGGTGCTTGGCGACAATCGAATGAAGTCCGCGATGCACATGCACACTGAGATTGACCCCGACAGCGGAGCATTATTTGCCAAAAACCCTTACAGCAATGAGTTTTCCAGCCGTGTGGCTTTCTTTGATGTGGATAATCCAAAAAGGACATTTACCTGCGATCGCGCGGAATTTATTGGCCGTAATGGAAGCTTACAAAATCCAGAAGCGATGTTGCGTCAGCGACTTTCTGGGCGAATCGGACTGGCTTTGGATCCTTGTGCGGCAATTCAGGTTCCGTTCGACTTGCAGGCCGGCGAAGACCGTGAAATTATTTTCCGGCTCGGTGCGGAAAGGAACTTACACGATGCAAGCAAAGCCGTTCATCAATTCAGAGGGAATTCTGTTGCGCGAGACTCTTTTGCAAAAGTCAGAGACTATTGGAAACATACCATCGGGGCACTGCGAATAGAAACACCGGATGCCGCCATCAATATGATCACCAACGGTTGGCTCACCTATCAAACGCTTTCGTCTCGTCTTTGGGGACGTAGTGGATATTATCAATCGGGAGGCGCCTTCGGATTTAGAGATCAGCTGCAAGATGTTTTATCATTACTGCATGCTACACCTCAGCTTGCGCGTGAACAGATTTTGTTATCAGCGTCACATCAATTCAGAGAAGGGGATGTGCAACATTGGTGGCATCCGCCGGTAGGTCGCGGCGTGCGGACGCGGTGCTCCGACGATTTCTTGTGGCTCCCGTTCGTTACCACCGGTTATGTTTTGCATACGGGAGACGCTGGCGTATTGGATGAGCCGATACATTTTCTGGAGGGACGTCAATTAAATGCTGGAGAGGAATCATATTATGATCTTCCAATTCCATCGGGACAAACCGTAACACTGTATGAGCATTGCGTGCAAGCCATCAGACATGGGCTCAATTTTGGTGAACATGGGTTGCCTTTGATGGGTACGGGAGATTGGAACGATGGATACGACAGGGTAGGGAAGGATGGAAAAGGCGAGAGTGTTTGGCTCGCCTTCTTTCTTTACGATATACTCATTCGTTTTTCGAGCGTCGCGGATTCTCGAAAGGATTCTGTATTTGCTGACCTATGCAATAGGCAAGCGCAGCAACTAAAGGAAAACATCGACAAGCATGCGTGGGATGGACAATGGTACAAGCGCGCTTGGTTCGACAATGGTGCCCCGCTTGGTTCATCCACCAACGAAGAATGCCAGATAGACTCAATCGCACAAAGTTGGTCCGTACTATCAGCAGCAGGGGAAATCGAACGCACTAACACGGCTATGGAATCGGCATACAAGAACCTCGTGCAGAAAGACTTGCGAATTATTCAGCTATTAGAGCCACCGTTTGACAAGACAGATTTAAATCCAGGTTATATAAAAGGATATGTTCCCGGAGTGAGAGAGAATGGAGGACAGTATACACATGCGGCCGTTTGGATGATTATCGCGTTTGCAAAATTGGGTGACAGCAACCGCGTGTGGGAATTATTAAGCATGATCAACCCGATCAATCATGGTAGAACTTCTGAAGAAGTGGCGATCTATAAAGTCGAACCCTATGTGTTGGCGGCTGATGTATACGCACGCGCGCCACACGCAGGACGGGGTGGATGGACATGGTACACAGGTTCTGCAGGTTGGATGTACCGACTTATTACAGAATCTTTTCTCGGCTTGCAGCGTAAAGGAGCCACACTGACGTTTTCGCCTTGCACGCCACCGAATTGGGAGTCATTTAAAATACATTACCGTTACATTGATACGGCGTATCATATTTTGTTGATCCAAAAAAAGGGTGACGGGAAAATGACGATTATATTGGATGGAATGGAGCAGCAAGAAAAAACGCTTGTACTCATTGACGATAAAGTTGAACACCAAGTTCAGGTGACCTTGTTTAAGGAGTCAATTCATTGATCGGCTGGAGACCGAAATGGTCCCTCGGTTAATTATTCCGTGGAGTCATTGATTCAGCCGCCGCTTGATCTACAAGCCAAGTCACCTCGCCGTGGGTTGGAGCGATCAGTTGCGCCGGGTATTTTTTTGGTTGATACGAATCGCCTAAAACGTGTCTTAGTATTTCCCGTTTATTGACACCTGTCACCAAGAAAAAAATATGGCGTGCCTGATTTATCAACGGGGCTGTCATGGTGATACGATACATTTCCTCTTCAATAACGTAGACGGGTCTTACCCCGGCGATCTGCTCGTTGAGCACGGGGGTTCCTGGAAAAAGAGAGGCGGTATGTCCGTTTGTTCCAAGACCAAGGAGCACGAGATCAAATCTCATTGAGTCGCTCTGAAAAAAACCTTCCAGAGTTTTCTCATACTCTCTAGCCACCTCGCTGGGAAGTAAATGCACGGGAATAACATGAACGTTTGATGCGGGTATATCAATCTTGTCGAAGAGGAGCGATTTTGCTTGGTGTGCATTATTCTTGACGCTATCGAATAACACATATCGCTCATCACCCCAAAATATAAAAGTATTTATCCAATCTATTTGTTGGCGCCAAGGTGACTCTCCCAAAAGTGAATATAATTTTTCAGGTGTTTGACCTCCTGAAAGTGCTATCGTAAATCTGTCACGCGCTGCAATCGCCTCGCTCGCAATGGCGACAATTAGTTCTGCGGCAGCCAAGTTGAGGTCGTGGACTGTTTGGAAAACCTTTAAACTGTATTTTACGTCGGTATTCAATTTTTTTCGTTCGTTATAATCCAATTATGACCGTCTTTCGCGACCAGCGCCTCGGCATCCTCGGGACCTTGAGCTCCGGCTTGATAATTAGGGAAGTTGACGGAAGGATTGGTTTCCCACGATTCAATGATGGGCATTAGTATTTTCCACGCCGCTTCGACTTGGTCGGCACGCATAAAAAGTGTCGAGTCGCCTTCCATTATATCCAGCAACAAAGTTTCGTAAGCTTCGGGTGTGCCTGACGTATATGATTCGCTGTAATTGAATTGCATGTCAACGGGATAAAGGATCATTTTTAGTCCTGGTCGTTTTGCTTGAAACCTCAGGCGGATGTCCATATGTGGCTGTATATTCAAAACCAGTCGGTTCGATTGCCAATTGCCCGTGGCTTCGGGAGGAAATGACTGATGTGGCACGGGCCTGAATTGTATGGTGATGACCGAAGTAGTTTCATTCATCCGCTTGCCCGTGCGGAGGTAAAATGGCACACCCTGCCACCTCCAGTTGTCTATAAATAATTTGAGTGCGACAAATGTCTCTTTGGTGGAATCTTTATTTACGTCAGGTTCTTGCCTGTAACCGGCTACTTTTTTTCCTTTTATCCATCCTTCCCCATATTGGCCACGCACGGCATACTGATGTACTTCTTCCGCGCGTATCCTTCTCAGAGCATTAAGCACATCCACTTTGCGGTTGCGTACTTCATCTGCTTCAAAAGAGACGGGAGGTTCCATGGCAATCAAGCAGAGCAGCTGCAAGAGATGATTTTGAATCATGTCGCGAAGGGCTCCCGCGGTCTCGTAATAATTCCCTCTGTTTTCTACACCGAGTTGTTCGGATACAGTGATCTGAACACTATCAATATAATTGCGATTCCAAGTAGGTTCGAATAGGGCGTTGGCAAACCGGAAAGCAAGGATATTCTGCACGGTTTCTTTCCCGAGGTAGTGGTCGATACGATAAATCTGACATTCATCAAAAATGGTATGAAGGAGGTGGTTGAGATGACGGGCGCTTTCAAGATCATGCCCAAAAGGTTTTTCGATGACGATTCGACTTCGTAGTTTATCATTGGCGAGACCTGATGCTCCGATCTTTACGGCGATCTCTTCGAAGGAAATGGGCGGAACTGCCAAATAAAAAATTCGGTTGGCACTTACCTTCCATTTTTTTTCAAAAGCCTTTATTTCTTTTTCGATGGCAGAATATGTTGAAGTAACACTCAGTTCGCCATAGTGAATGCTCAGGTATTTCACGAACTTATCCCACTCACTTTTTTTTGATTTACCTCTTCTAGAAAATTTGTCAACACCTTCATGAACGTGTTTTAGATATTCCTTCGAACCTATTTTTTTTCGACTTACTCCAATGACCGCGAATTTTTCCGGCGTCCACTTGTCCAGATAGAGATTGTAAATCGCAGGGATCAATTTGCGCCACGTCAAATCACCCGTTGCGCCCATAATAACAATGATGGTTGGATTCATTTTAGTTGCTGATCCCATGTTATTCTTTTTCTTGGTTCCAATTTGTGTGGAATGTTCCCTCTCTGTCATTGCGTTCGTAGGTATGTGCGCCAAAATAATCGCGCTGCGCCTGTATTAAGTTAGCGGGCAGCCAGCCACTTCGGTAGCTGTCGTAATAAGCAAGCGATCCCATCAACGCAGGAAGCGGAGTGCCCGTTTCTATTCCAATTTGAATTATTTTTCGAATCCCATTTTGCGTCAGAGATAGTTTTTGAGAAAACACATCACTGAGCAGGAGATTTGGTAAGCTAGGAGATCTGGTGAAAGCGAGCTGAATGTCTTCCAGTAAGGATGAACGGATGATACAACCACCTCTCCATATCTTAGCAATGCTTTCTAATTTAAGATCGTAGTTGTATTCACTGGAGGCGACACCGAGCAAGCCCATTCCTTGAGCATAAGTTGTAATCATGGAGAAATAGAGAGACCCTTCGAGCCAATTTACTAATTCATTTTTTTCTCCTTGAAACTTAACGTCAGATCCCTTCAATTTTTGAGATGCTTTTTGACGATCTTTTTTGTAAGCCGATAAATTACGCATAGCCACGGATGCATCGATCACGGGAATAGGTACCTGCAAATTCATGGCATTCGCAGAAGTCCACCCACCCGTACCTTTTTGGTGTGCACTGTCCAGTATCACATCAATGAGATGGCTTTTTGTAAGCTCATCCTTTTGAGTAAAAATAGACGCTGTTATTTCGATGAGAAACGATCGAAGCCTTCCGTCATTCCATTTAGAGAAAATGGAATGCATCTCGTCATTGGTAAACTCGCCAACTTCTTTTAACAAATGATACGATTCGGAAATAAGTTGCATTAGCCCATACTCGATACCATTGTGCACCATCTTTACATAGTGCCCCGCCGAATCGGGCCCAAGCCACATTACGCAGGGTTCGTTATTTATCTTAGCGGAGATCGCTTGCAGCATCGGAGCCACACGTTCATAGGCATTTTTTGATCCACCGGGCATGATGCTGGGGCCATAACGCGCACCATGTTCTCCTCCGGAAATTCCGATGCCCATAAAGTGAATTGCCGATTGCGTCAGTTGGCCAATCCGCACGTTCGTATCTGTGAAATGAGAATTGCCGCAGTCAATCAACAAATCGTCTTCGAGCAAGAAAGGTTTTAATTCCTCAATGACCTCGTCTACAATTTTTCCGGCGGGCACGAGCATCATGATCACCCTCGGTGATTTAAGTGATTTCGTGAATTCATCAAGATCAGTTGTAGCGAATAGGTTTCGCCCATTGGTCTCTTTCTTGAACGCTTCTACTTGGGGATTGCTCTTGTCAAAACCAGATACGGTGTACCCGTGATCACTTATATTTAAAACAAGATTACGGCCCATGGTGCCTAGGCCGATCATCCCATAATCATATTTTTGATTTTCCATCTACATGTGAACTAGGCTGTTCTGCTGGAGCCCGAATTTATTCAAAAGAACTTTGGTGGCATCCAATCCTTGATAATGAATCGCGTGAATGCCTAAGGATTGAGCGACTTCTACAAACATAAGTCTGTCGTCAACAAAGAGAATTTGCTCTATTGGCGTTTGTGAGACATCTACGGCCATACGGAATATTGCCGGATCGGGTTTGCGCAAGTGCACAAAACAGGAGGAGATAAAGGCGTCAAACAATTCGAATAATTTGTACTCGCTAATTCTGAATGCGTTAAGTTCTCTTCCTTCATTGCTGACGGCGATTACTTTAAGCTGATGGCTTTCTTTGATTTCTTTAAAATAGTCGATCGTATCTTGATGAGCCATTGATTGTTTGAGCATGAAAGTAACAAAATCATTTTCGGTAAATGATCTTTCTTCGTAAAAAACTATGCGCTCCAGATATTCACTTAAGGTAAGCTTTCCTTGTTCGTAGGCATCAAAAGCGAGATGGTGCCGCTCATTCACCTCGCTATTGTCCAGTTGAAAGTGAGCTGCCGCTTTGTTGCGAGCCTCGCGCCCCCAGCCGTTGGTTAGTAGTACCCCACCGATGTCTAGGAAAAGGGTATGGATTTCCGGAACGCTCATAAGCTGATTGCTTCTTTGCCGGATATAGTAGATATCCGTTCGTTCACTGCTTTACGTTTATTCTCAAGGTTGTCGATGAGATCGTTGTAGGCATCTGTAAATTTTCGGACACCTTCGTTTTCCAGATCTTGAGCTGTGCCCGAAATATCAATTCCTTTTTCCTCCAGGCTAATGAATAATTGTTTAGCTTGATCTACGTCTTCCTCGATGGAATCCATTTTTAGTTTTCCGTGATCCGCCAAGGCGGTGATCGTTTCATCGGGCAATGTGTTTATTGTATTTTTCCCAATCAAGGGCTCGATGTAGCGAAGGTCATCATAATGAGCGTCCTTGTTGCTAGTACTGGCCCACAATAAACGTTGCACATGGGCGCCTTTTTCTTCCAACCTTTTCCAGTTCTTGCTAGTAAAGGTTTTCTTGAAATGCTGGTAGCACAGACGGGCAGTGGCAACTCCAGCCTTTCCCAATAAGGATTGCGTGTGGTCGGTTACGAGGCTTCCGCGCTTGAGCATCATATCCATCAGCACATCAATTCGGCTAATAAAAATGCTCGCAACAGAAATTACGTTGTTCACCGGCAGGCCCTCAACGGCTCGACGCTCTATCGCGCGAATGTAAGCTTGCTCAACTTCAATGTATCTCTCAACGGAAAAGAGCAGTGTGATATTTATGTTTACTCCTTCGTAAAGCATTTGCTCAATAGCGGGAATTCCTTCACGAGTACCGGGTATTTTTATAAAGCAATTGGGTCGCCCAACCGCTTGAAATAATTTGCGCGCTTTTTTTATCGTGCCTTTAGTGTCATGGGCCAGATAAGGGGAGACTTCCAGACTGACAAAACCGTCAATACCGTCGGACTGATCATATACGGGCTTTAAGATGTCACACGCGTCCTGGACATCTTTTATGGTAATGGCGTCGTACATTTTTTTTGCGCTCTTTCCATTTTTAACCATCGAAAATATTTGTTCATCATAGTCAGTACTCTGAGTTATAGCTTTGGTGAAAATACTGGGGTTGGATGTAATTCCGCGAAGACCCTGTTCGGACACCCTTTTATTTAATTCACCGCTGATGATTTTTTTTCTTGTGAGATTGTCCAACCAATAACTCTGTCCATAGTTTAGAAGATCAATTAGTGTATTCATATAGTAAAACTAAAGACGCCGCTTGTATTTGGCGTTACATAAATTTTTGTTACGGGTTACACTATTTACTTATTCGAAGGAAGGACTGCCCGCTTCGCCTCAGAATCTCAAGCCACGTGCTGGCACTGTTTTTTAAGTAGAAGGAGTAAGAACATTAAATCTTAAACTATGAATTCAACTGCATTAAAGGGAAACTGGAATATGGTGAAAGGCAAACTGAAACAAAAATATGCTAACCTAACGGACAATGACCTCGTGTTTGTGGAGGGCAAAGAAGATGAACTGTTGGGTCGCCTTCAGTTAAAGCTTGGAAAATCCAAACAGGAGGTTCTCGATGTGATCGAAGAGAATAATCATATCACTTTTTAAAAGCAAGACAATGAAAAAATACATTTTAATCTTCAGCGTTGCCGCAGCTCTGTTTAGCTGCGACAAAAAAGAAAAGGCTCAACTGCGGATGAAAATCGACTCCCTCAGCGTTGCCTTGAATGAAAGCAGGAAAACTGAGGTAGCCATGAACGACGTAGGAGTGATGCTAGACTCTATTGATGCCAGCCGTCACTTGCTGCACACAAAAATTGTTGAAGGTATCGCCTATGCGGACTATGTCAGTCGATTAAAAAGCATTAATACACAGATTAAGGAGTCGCGGGTGAAACTTGCCAGTTTGGAAAAGAGCCTCGCGAATTCCAAAAGCGCATCGCTGACCACTGTTCGCAGGTTGAAAGCCGATCTTGACTTGAAGTCAAAAGAAATAGTGGCGCTTCAATTGGATGTGGTTAACCTCCGTGAGAAGAATAACAATCTCGTGAATACCGTAAGTCAAAAGGATTCGCTGGTATCCAGTAGGGATGAGGTGATAAAATTAAAGAATGCAAATGTGGCGACATTGCAGGACCAGGCGCAAGAAGCAAATGAAAAAAATCGCATAAAGGTGGCTGGCCTTTATTTTGCGGAAGCTCAAGCCTTGGAGACTGCCGCCAACCGCACCCATTTTGCCCCGCGCAAGAAAAAGGAGACCAGGAGGGAAGCGTTGGAATTGTACAAGCTGTCTTTCTCTCTGGGAAATGTGGATGCAGAAGCTAAGATTCAAGAGCTGGAAAAGAAACTGAGTTGATGCAAAAGGCCATGATTTATGTCATGGCCTTTTTTATTATCCACAGCCGGTAAAAATTATTTGTAGAATGTCTTTGCGGGAGTTTCGCGCGCAATTTTTTTAGCAGGGTCCGATGCTTGAATTTTATTTTGTTTGCTTAGTCGGGACAATAAAAAGAGGAATGGTGCTGTGGTGAAGGAGTTGCTCTGTAACGCTTCCCATAAGTATGTCTTCAAGCCACTTCCTGCTATGGGTGCCTAAAACGATAAGGTCCACATGAAGATCTTTGGCCGCCCGGAGAATTGAATCTGCAAAATCTCCTTCTTGCACCATCGTCTTAATGGTATTGTCGCCAAGGTGATGCTTTGAGTTATCCAGAAATTGAAGGGAAGCTTTTTTTAATCCTTCATTGTCCAACTGAGGCGCCCCAACATCCATGTAGCCGACGAATCCCATGATCGGTGAATATTCGACCGATGAATAATACACGGAGTCAGAAATTACGTGAAGTAAGACTACGTCGGCGTGCATCGCTTTGGCCATAGAGTAACCCACCTCAGCTACTTTTTGTGCCGTGGGGTTGTAGTCAAGCGCAATCAAAAGTTTTCGCCTTTCGTTCTTCATAGTTATTCCTCTTTGGATTCCTCCAAATCATTGTGGTTATCGCCGCCCAAACTGTAATAATTATTTTCTTCGTCTTCACTTCCTACGCTCTCCTGTTGGTCATCCAACTCAGAACCAGGGACATCCAAATCCCCACCCGAGACATCATCATTGAAATCCTTTTCATTGTTTTTTTCTTCGTCTTCACCTCCTGCACTTTTCCGTTCGCTATCCAACTCGGAAATTGGAATATCCAGGCCGTCACTGGAGATATCCTCATTGAGTTCTTCTTCATTTCTTCTTTCCTCGTCAGTTTCGTTTAGTGTTTTGGTCTTCGAAGGGTCTTCAGGATCCATCCTTTCCTCTTCTTTGAATTTGTTGTAGATATCTTCGTTGGCGGAGTATAATGGGTAACCCGGAAATTTTGGTGCAACGCCATCACTTGCTGCATCAGTGGGCAGATTGGGCTTAGGTAGCTTCTTTTTATTTTTCATAAGTTCTCAACGGTGAAACCATTTATCCCGCTGCTTTATGACGGGCTATTTCGATTTAAATACTTATCTTTTTTTTGGTACCGCAGCGATTTGCGTACTCATACATTTGTTTTTTTGCTTCGTGCGAGAAGTAGAGAGCCCCCGATAAACAGCATCACTCCTGCTACCGGCGGCCATTGAACGCGGTGATTCTTCTTCGCATCTACTTTGATGGGACCTAAGTCAACTACCCTTTCGGTGGTGACGTAATTAAAACCAGTGTATGCGAACATGAGTATTCCGATGACTATAAGTACGATCCCTGTTGATTTCATTGGCATAAGTATTTCTTCACGTTTTCAAATACGAGTTTTTTTTGGTCGGATTTAGCTAACCAAAGATCATATCCCTGTCCAAAAGAAGTGTTACACTTTCCCTGAGAATCCCTTACATGTTTTACTGATTTGATGGTAAAGTCATTCGGCGATGGCATGATTTTTTATGAGGATTAGTTTTCAAATCAGCTGAATATGAAAGCTTCCATTAACGATTTTTGGGCCGTACTAATCGTCAATGCCAGTTGCCTTTATGCACCCGCATCCGGTCAGTCCTATCTAGAAACACTTGCGAAAGAAGATCGTGAAATTGTATCGTCTATTGCGCCTTATCGCGAAGCCATTCGCACGGCAGTATTGGATATTTCGCAATACCCTCAGGCTTTGGTAAAACTGGAAAGGATACAAGCAAAGTCCAGTCAATCCTTTAAGGATTTGGTCAGCGGTTGCTCTAAGGCCGACCAAACAAATTTCTATGACATCAGCAGGTACCCCGAAATACTAAAGTTACTGGTGCGGGAAGGGAGGAAGAGCCCGCAAGAAGCACGATTCACCGTAATTGATTTACCCGCCGGAAGTCAGGCTCGGATTTTGAAATTTTATGAGTCACATTTCAAAGTGCTTCAGATTATGGATCAAATGCTTCTTTCGTCGCAAATAGCCTTTAAGAAAATAATTTCGGTTTACCCTCCCGATACTCAAGACGATTTTCTGAAAATCATTTCCAAACCGGATATCATGAACCTCCTTACGGACAACATTGACCTTACCCTGAGTTTGGGAGAAGCGTACAAGGCAAATCCACATGAAGTAAGCTTGCAGTTGGATTCCCTGCACAATCAATTGACAAACCAAGACGAAAAGGATCTGTCGGATTATGAAGCCGCGATTGATGCCGATCCTAAAATGCAGGAAGAAATGAAAGGTGCCGCAAGCGATTTTTCGGCGTCGTATGCCCAAGGCAGCAATCTCAATACATCGAATGACATAAACCAAAATAGTCAACAGATCGCCTCTCAGGAAACACTCACCGACTACTCCGATTACAACCCTTTTCCCTATTGGTTTGGGTATCCTTACTGGTACAACGCGCCCATGTGGTATCCAATGCCCTACTACTATAATACCGGTTTTTACTATGGGCTTGGCGGCAGTATGGTCGTTGTCGGATTGCCATCTCATTTTTACGCAAATTGGTTTTTCAATTCGGGCTTTCACAATTATCCGCTGCTGTACCGGCACTACAACACGTATTATAAGATGCATCGTAAAAATATCCTATCCGTAAGTATGTATCGAGGGTTTAACGAAGAAGCCAATGATCACTTTTCAGGGCGCAGCCATGATGGAGCCCACACCACGGCAGTGAAAGTAATTCACCCGAATGCAACAACCATCGATCGTAATGCTATGGGAGTGGGTAGGAGTTCGGGAACCGTGGCTTTTAACAATCATGGCTTTCAGGAATTTCATGCATCGTCTTCTCACAGAGTTGGCTGGGCTCATACACGAGCTGCTTCTCGACGAGGAACGATCAGTGGCGTTAGAGGCCGATAATTTGTGACAGGATTAGCCAAAGAAGTAGAAATATGAAATACCACCACATCAGTATGATCATACTCAAAGCGGTTTTGATTATGGTGACCTTCTTTGGGGCATCTTCGTTTTATGCTAATCAGAAAATCAGAGGCGCCGAGAATTGCGATCAACGAGTTGATGTTGGAACCAAGGATTCACAGTTTCTTGTCCGTGCTGCCGAAATCAATATGGAGGAAGTGCTGCTTGGGCAACTGGCACAGCAAAAAAGCAAGGCAAAGGATGTCATAGAATTGGGGCAGATGATGGAGGAAGAGCACACCCGATCGATGGAGACGCTCATCGAACTAGCCAGAGAAAAAAAGATAATTATCCCAACGATGCCTAAACACAGCGTTAGAGAGGCTTACAAAAAGCTAAACGCCAGATCAGAATCAGAATTCAATAAAGCTTATTGCGATATGACGGTAGAAGGGCACCTGGACGCACTAGCCACGTTTGGAAAAGCGTCAAGGAGCGCTGCTGATGAAGATATAAAAGAATGGGCTACCGCAGCACTTCCCGCGTTACGAATTCATCTCGATCGCTCTCGCGCCTGCCAAAAGATATTTGAAACTATAAATTAAACACAAACGAAAAATGAAAACGAGGGCCGCAGATCCGGAAAAAAATGACTTGAGCAAAACCAAAACCAATGGGAAGCACACCATGGATTATAATACCGACGCGTTTCGCGATTTGTTTGTCGACGAACTCAGAGATATTTATTGGGCAGAAAAAGCACTGATTAAGGTAATTCCGAAAATGATCAAAAATTCAACCGACGAGAAACTGGAGGAAGCCCTTGCTCAGCACCTGGAAGCTTCGATGGGCCACCTGACACGGCTGGAGCGTGTCTTCTCTTTGCTCGACAGAAAGGCCACCGCCGTAAAGTGCGAGGCCATGGCTGGCCTGGTCAAAGAAACAAAACGGATCATCAAGGAAACCGAAAAGGGAGTGATACGCGATGCGGGAATAATTTCCTCCGCTCAAAAAGTGGAGCATTACGAAATTGCAGCTTACACGACGCTCCATTCATTTGCAAAGACATTAGGCGAGGAAGAAGTAGCAGGTTTATTGCACGAGACGTTAGTTCAGGAGCAAGAAGCTGACGAGCTTCTTTCACGGATTACCGAATCTATTCAATTGGAAACCGTAGATGGAAGTGCGAGCACGATGGTGGAACCATAAGGTCTTCTTTTCTTTTACAATACAATCAAAAGTTTGTTCGCCATTGGCAACTACCGCACTGCATTTGTTGATCTACTATTGGAAGGAGCGAATATGAAGCTCCGATCACTTCTGTTGACGTATGAAGGGATTTACCGATTTGCGCAAAAGATTTTCAGACAGCTATTATTTGCTTCGTCGGAATGGCGGGAGATTCTAAGGCAATGTTATGCAGCAGGCAATCGCTCTTTTTTTTTAGTGGGTTTCACGGCTTTTTTGGCTGGCATCGTTTTTACGAGACAGTCAAGGCCATCACTATCTTCCTTTGGAGCTGAGTCGTGGTTGCCTTCGCTGGTATCACAAGCCGTGGTACGTTCTCTCGGGCCTTTGATCACTGGACTTATTTGTGCCGGGAAAATCGGCTCGAACATTGGCGCAGAATTGTCGAGTATGAAAGTGACCGAACAAATTGATGCCATGGAGGTTTCCGGAACCCGGCCTTTTTCTTTTTTAGTTGTCAGCAGGGTAGTGGCCACCACGCTGATGTTACCGATTCTTGTCGTGTTCGCCGATAGCATTGCCTTGATGGGCTCTTATGTTACGGTCCATGCAATCAACAACACAGGATTTAGATTGTACTTCAATGAAGTATCCTCCAAAATTACGTACTTGGATATTTTCTCTTCTATTATCAAGGCCACATTTTTTGGGTTCGCCATAGGTTTCGTCAGTTGTTATGTTGGATATAATTCGGAAAACGGAACCGCAGGCGTTGGCAAGGCCGCCAATAAAGCAGTTGTTATTTCGATGTCGTTCATCTTCATTATCGATTTGATATCATTGCAGTTCCTCAACTTGTTTCGGTGATGGCTATTGCTAAACCTGTTGGTGACGATTCTGCGGTAGTGGTACGGGTACGCAATCTCAAGAAATCTTTTGACGGCGCGCATGTGTTGAAAGACATTAGTTTGGACTTACGTCAGAATGAAAATTTGGTCATCCTCGGCCGTTCTGGATCAGGCAAATCCGTTCTCATCAAATGCATGGTGGGGCTAATTTTAGCCGATGGTGGGGAAATAGAACTGTTAGGTTACAAAGTGCGTGCTCTCACTCCTGCTAAACTCAATGCAATGCGTCAGCAGATTGGCTTCTCCTTTCAAAGCAGCGCCTTATATGATTCCATGACGGTACAGGAGAATCTTGAGTTCCCGTTAAAAAGAAATCTTGCGCTCTTCAACAAAAACGAGTTGAATGAATTGGTAATGACAGCACTGCAGGACGTGGGCTTGGAAGACGCTGCTCAAAAAAGACCAGCGGAATTGTCGGGTGGGATGAAAAAACGGATAGGCATCGCCCGCACTCTAATATTGAAACCCAAAATTATTCTTTACGATGAACCTACCGCTGGGCTGGATCCTATCACGTCCATGGAAATTAATGAATTGATCCTTACGGTGAGAAAGAAATATAACACGTCCGCAATTATCATCACTCACGATATCAGTTGTGCTCGGCAAACGTCCGATAGTATAGTTGCATTAGTCAACGGTCAAATCCGAGTGGAAGCAAAATTTGATGAACTGAAGAACACAAATGACCCTGAGTTGGCACCTTTTTTTAAGTATTAATACGAAGGCTATGGATGAAGAAGAAGTAAAACAGCGTGTGAAGCTCGGCGCATTTGTGGCGGGTGGTTCATTGTTATTTTTGATTGCCGTATTTTTCATAGGTAATGCCAGTAATTTTTTTACCCGAACTTTTGTGATATCGGCCGTTTTCAAAACGGTGGAGGGACTGAAAGAAGGAGATAAAGTTTGGCTTTCGGGGGTCCAGATCGGGACGGTAAAGACCGTGAGAATTGTACGGGTAGGCGAGGTGGTGGTCAGTCTCTCACTGAAAGAAAAACAGAATGAGTTTATTAGAAAGGATGCTTCGGCATCGATAGGTTCGGATGGATTAATCGGAAATAAAATCGTGTTGATTCAACCTGGAAACTCTTCTTCCATTATTAAAGAAGATGATACCCTTGCCGCGGTATCACCTGCCGATACTCAACAAATAATAAATATTGCCAAGCAAGTAGGTGAGAACACACGATCCATAACCATTGACTTGAAAATGATTTCCGGCAAAATAAAGGATGGACAAGGAGTTATTGGTGAGCTGTTAAATGACGGATTGTTTTCGCAGGAACTAAGGCGGACCTTAACGAATATAAAAATGACCGGCGAAAACACAGCAAGGGCTTCCTCCGAACTTTCCGCTGTCATCCATGAGTTGAAGTACGGTAACGGCATTATGCCCGTCCTACTTTCAGATACTTCTTACCTTACAGATTTTAAAAAGACACTCGACAACATGAAAGAGGCGAGTAGCAATGTTTCGTTGTTTTCAAAAAGCCTGCGGAGCATCGCAAAAAAGATGAATGACAAAGACAACTCCATCGGAGTGCTGCTTGCCGACACCGCCTTTGCCCACAAACTTAAAAGGATCGCCAGTAATTCGGAATCTGCAACTTATAAACTGAACCAGGATATGGAAGCCCTTCAACACAATTTCCTGACAAGAGGATATTTCAGAAAACTGGAAAAAAAAGAAAGGAAGGAGAAAGAAAAGCTGGCAAAAGAACAGGAAAATGAATTGAAGTCTAAAAAAAATAAATAGCACGCATGCTACCTGAAATGAAATATACGCTGCCCGACAAGGTAATCGGCCCTAAAGGCAAGGTTGAAGTAATTGAAATTATTTATGATGGAAATAATGGCAGTCACGACAGGACGGAAGTAGATGTTTCCATAGCCAAGATTAAATGGAAGGGAGAAGCATACTTAGCTATTCGGTGGAATGTGGCGGCCGACGAATACAAGGACAACGATAAGGTTAGGGGCAATACGCCCTGCATAGGGATGCCTGTTTCCAACGGGGACCCGGATTGGTTTGTAATACCTAAAGAAACATTCAATACAAACTCAGCATTTTTCAGGGATGTAATCGAGAAATTGGGAAAGGAGTGACCACAGTATTGGCATCGGCCGATACAGAAATGCGTAACAGGGATCATCTATCTTCAAAGATCGATATCATTGAAAACAGAAAAGAAAACCCTCAGATTTGATTGTAACGAAATATTCATATCGCCACTATTCATTCGATAAATTCTTGAGTATGGCCTTGAATTTTTTCGGTATTAATCTATCTGTATGTTATGTTTCGACTTTGCCTTGCATCCACTTTACTAATTCTATTTGCATTCTGTTCGAATAAAGTCAATATCTTAAAAAACGGATTTCGACAGTCATTGTCTCCACCATCGCCTGATTATAGTAAGTCGGCATCCTGGGCTTCACTGCCCACAAAGAGAGATGCTGCTGACAGCACTCCAAAAGACTCAAATCTGAAAAACACGCAGTCATCAGCACAAGCCGATGTTTTTTTTATTTACCCAACCGTCTTTGTTGGTAAACCCACCAACCGGTTTCAATGGAATGCAGACGTGAACGATTCGATTTTGAATTATCGAATTCAAATAACGACCATTCTAAATCAGGCGAGCATCTTTAATGAAGCGTGCAGAATTTATTCGCCTTATTATAGACAGGCACATTTATATGCGTTTTATACGCGACACACAGAGGATGGAGACAGCGCTTTAAACGTGGCGTACAAAGATGTAAAATCGGCCTTTGACTACTACCTCAAGAATTTCAACCACGACAGACCTATTATTATAGCATCTCATAGTCAAGGTAGCTATCATGCTGAGCGCTTGCTTCGAGATTATTTTGATGGCAAGGAGTTGTACAGAAAATTGGTCGTAGCTTATCTCATTGGTCGCCCCATCAAGCCAGATGCGTTCACGCATATTCTGCCTACCAAAAAACCGGAGGAAATCGGCGTGTGGATTTCTTGGAATACATTTGGCCGCAACTTCATACCCTATGATTACATCAGGTTTAAAGGAGCCCTTTGTATCAACCCATTGTTGTGGAATAGCAGTGAGGCTTTTGCTGCAAAAGATTTAAACAAAGGGAGTGTTGCCCTCAAGTTCACCTTTAAACCTCATTTTGTAGACGCACAAAATCACCTGGGCCTGTTGTGGATTTCTCGGCCTCAGTTGCGTGGAAGTCTTTGGGTCCGCAACAGAAGCTGGCATCGCGCTGACATGAATTTCTTTTACATGAACATTCGTGAAAATGTTGCTTTGCGAATTAAAACCTATTTGGAAAAGGGAAAAGTGGTTGCCGCCGTTCCATGAAAGCAGGATTAAATGATTGGGAAAACGAAAGAACGAAATAACAAAGTTTATTGCCCGCAAGTGAAGGCGGTTATTAGCCCTCTTTCCCGTTTTTAAAAAAAAAAATAGTTAAGTATGCTATTGTCAGCTTTTAATTCCTTGGTATTTGAAGTAAAAAGGACGGGGGTATTATGCCTCGATGCAACGGCACATCTCAACGATGGTTTCAACCTCCGTTGGTTGCCCTTGATTTTGTTTTGGATATTTTCTGCAACAGCAGCTGCCCAAATTGTGAAGATCGATACGATAACGCGATGGAAAAAAGAGTTTAAGACAGGCCTTAACCTTAACCAGTCTTCTTTTACGTCCAATTGGAAAGCAGGAGGGACTAATTCTTTGGGGTATACGATTTTCCTTGGTTATAGAGCTAATTATAAAGGAGACAACGATTCCTGGGATAACGAGTTCGACTTTCAGTATGGAATGGTAAACAACCAAGGATTGGGAAATCGTAAAACACTCGATCGTATTTTTGTTGATACGAAATACGGTAGAGTACTTAATAAGAACTGGGATTTAGCTTTGTCGGCAAATCTACTCTCTCAGTTTGCACCAGGATATAAATATCTAAAATCGAAATCCAATTTAGATTCCCTTGTGATGCTCTCCGATTTTTTTGCGCCGGCGTTTATCACTGTTGCTTTAGGCGCCGAATATCATCCCGTTAGCTATTTTAAGTTGCGCCTTTCTCCAATTGCACCTCGAATGACTATCGTCAAGGATGTCACGCGGTTTGTAAACTCCGATAACCCAACGCCATACGGTGTGCAACCTGGCCGCACGATTAGAATGCAGTGGCTCGCATTCCAAATTTTCGCCGGGTTTGACAAAAACATTGCCAAGGATGTCAATCTTAAGTGGCGGTATATTTTGGTCGGTGATTACCAGAATTTGTCAATCGATCAGCTCTATCACCGGCTTGACCTTAATCTTATTGCAAAGTTGGGACGATTTGTCAACTTGAATTTCGGCACTATTCTTTTGTACGATCGTAGTCAGGATGCGGACGTGCAGTTCAGTCAAGCCCTTTCGCTCGGGATGATTTACACGTTCCAGAATTTTGCGGTAAAAAAGGAAAATGCTCAGTGACCGATGTCTTTAAATCATGCAGAGCTGGAGGAGAACCTCTTTCGCCCAGGTACCAAAACGATTTGACCTATTAGCGGCGACGCTAAAGAAATGGGAAGTGTGAATATAATTCTACACATCCTTTCTCCGCGCGTTCTATTTTTCAATAGCCATGCCCTTTTTGGATAAGGTATGCAATTAACTATTGTCTCTTCGGCCGGCCAGTATCTGTAAATGCCATATAGATGAAACGCCCCAACGCCTACTTCGACGTCGATGAAAGGATCAATCAGCGGGAGTATAGTTTTAGTAAAGGAACACGAGGTAAAAAATCTAAAATAAAAACATATGAAACACAATCTTGTATTTGCGAGCATAGGGCTACTCATGTTGCTGTCGGTAGTTTCTCATGCTCAGAAAGTAAAATTCGAAGAATCTTCTGTGGTGCCTTCCGCCAACGGGCATGTTGACGTAACGAAGGATAAAAACCAAAACTATCACATTGAGATAACACTGGTCAATTTTGCCGAAGTTGAACGCCTCAAGACCGGGAAAACAACGTACGTAGTCTGGATGGTGGCCGGCCAAGATGCTCCCAAAAATATCGGCCAACTGATCAGCGGGAAGAATCTATTCTCGAAAAAATCAAAAGCTTCTTTTGAGACAGTCTCCACCGACAAACCAAGGAGAATATTTATCACTGCCGAAGACGATGGCAAAACTGAAACTCCGAATGACCCGGTAGTTATAAGCACTGGAAATTTTTAGAATTCTGTAGAGATTTATCAAAATCATTTTGGTTCTCGGGGAGATTTTCACGAGGTAATGCTATTGGTGATTGAGATTCCCAATTTGCGCTGACAGGATCATTGATCTGCCTAAACAGGTGTAAATATCTTAGAGGATTAAACACCAAATGATGAAGACTCAAGTTCTAGTTCTCTTTTTTTTAATTTATCTTTCCACAATCTCTGCTCGCGGGCAATGTGGAGAACCGATTACACTTGCAACTCAAGCTCAAGTAGATGCGTTCCCCGCGACTCACCCGTGCACTGAAGTAACGGGAGACTTTTCTATCTCTGGAAGTGATATCACAAACCTTGACAGTCTTTATCGGCTAAGCAAAATAGATGGCGTCCTGACGATAAGTAGCAATAACCACCTGGCTAATCTGGACGGCCTTTCTGCACTCACGTCACTTGGGATTTCACTGAACGGTTTCATGAGCCTGGTGATCACTGGCAACCCTGAATTGATCAGTATTAAGGGATTAAAATCACTGGCGTCAATTCCTGGAACACTGCAGATAGAAAATAATGTTGCTCTTCCCAACCTCGACGGATTGGAATCGCTTGCACAAATTGGTTCTTTGCAAATGAGGATCGTGTCTTTATTTATAAATGGCAACACCTCACTCAAGAACATAAACGCACTATCGGCTTTACATTCGGTGGGCGGATATTACCTCGGCTTGATCGACATCGAGAATAACGCTGCTTTAACCGATGTGAACGGTTTTTCGTCTTTGCAAACCATTACCGGTGGTTTCAACGCGGGACTTACGCTTATTAACAATGGAGCACTTACCAATGTGGATGGCCTTTCTTCATTTACGAAATTTACTGCTTCACAGGGTATTATCAGGATCATCGACAACGTACGCCGTACGCCTAACTAAAGGCTGCGCTCTATATACAATTATTAAAAACAGCAACGATCCCGGCACTTTTGTTACGGTCGTTATCTCAGGCAATGGCGCGGGGTTCACAGAACAAGAAATTTTCACCGGAGGCCCGTGCTCTGAATCTTCCACATCTGCTCAGCCTTCAAATCTGGTAGTCACTGCAGTGACGGCTCACAGCATGCACCTGTCTTTCGCTGGAGCAACACCGGTGCCCGATGGATACCTCACTCTGATGCGCGCTTTCGGTTCACCCTACCCAACAGATACACCCGTTGACGGAATAGTTTATCATGTTGGAAATGTAATTGGATCGAGTACCACTGTAGTGGGCGTCGGCAGTCAAACGAATTTCATTGTGTCGAGTCTCATACCGAGCACGTTATATTACATAGATGTATTCTCCTACAATTCAGCCAAACATTATGAAACGATAAGCCCGCTGGCCGGCAGCCAACAAACGGGAAGTGAAGCGACAACACAGCCATCTGATCCAACCGTGCAACCATCCGATCTCCGGTTTTCAGAGGTAACGAATACAGGCATGACCGTATCGTTTACAGCGCCCATAGGAGTACCAACGGGTTACATCACATTGATGAAGGCGTTTTCCTCTCCTTTTCCCGAAGATGCTCCGGTGAATGGAACCACCTACCATGTGGGAGGAGTTATTGGAAGCAGTACTATCGTGGTCGCGCTCGGTTCAACAACAAGTTTGAATATTGAATACCTTATTCCGGGAACGAATTATTATTTTGATGTTTATTCTTATCATGTTCCAGGGACAGGTGGCCCCTCTTATTTGGCAAGCATTCCTTTGGAGGGAAACCAAAGTACGTTGTCCGGCAGTTTTACATTAGCAGCTCACAGTAAACCATTTCCCAATCCGTTCACCGAAGAGATCATTATTCCCTTTACCGTCAAGAGTCAAAACACATTTGTTCAAATCGCGATTTATAATCACATGGGCAATAAAGTAGCGGATGTGGCAAATGAAAATTTTTGCCAAGGCTATCATGAATTGAAGTGGGACGGAAGTGACACTCGCGGCACGAAAGTAACGCCTGGATTGTATACGTATCATATTAAGGCGAAGGAATCAGGTCATTCCTTCAGCGGGATTTTGGTGGCAAAGTAAGTCTTTGGAATTCGAACGTCTCGGGCGGTGCTGATGATCGACGGAATGGCAGGTCAGCGCTTCTGACGAGTTAACGTTGTTACTCCAAGTTCTCCTTGCGTCTAGAACAACGTAGAAAAAAATCCACGGAGCAGTTGCGACGCCATCGACTTCAACTCCCTGCCCTTTTCCAATTATTTGCAACCGTACGATTAAGTCGTTTTGTTCTCACCCTTTTTTGAAACCCGAAAATTAATTCCTTCGATGTTGTTTGAGCATGATTATTTAATTGGAAAAGATCTGTGACAGGGTTTTGAAATACGATTGAATCCTTCAGGGGGGAGCATATTCGTTTTGGGTAGTAATAGCAGTTTAAAGATGAGCACAAGGATAACGCCCCAATCCAAAATCATGTCTAGCTAATTTTAACAAGTAAACAAACAATTTATGAAAAAAGTAAAAAATCTATTAAGCGCGGTAATGGCTCTGCTCATTGCATGGACCATCAGTTCGTGCTCGAAGAGTGACGTTGCAACAACAAATCTCGCTTCGTTAACTACTGAAATTACATCCGCTACCACATTGTTAAATGCATCTTCCGAAGGTACAGGTTCAGGCGAATATGTGAGGGGCTCAAAAGCAATATTACAGACAGCTATTACAGCGGCGCAAACAGTGGCAGATAACAAAGCCACGACTCAGCCGCAAGCAACGGCAGCTACTGCGCAACTGACCGCCGCCGTAACGGCATTTCAAGCCGCGGCCGTTGTTCCGATTGATCCAACCAATCTCGTTGGCCAATGGACTTTTGATGAGTTGACAACAGCAACGGCAGGAACGAGTGTGAAGGATTATTCGGGCAATAGCTTTAACGGAATGATCACCGCGGGGCATCCCTATTTCAGCACTACACCAGGGCTTCCTTGGTCGGGTTACGTTGTAACGACGAACGTTCCGACACAAACCACCGATCGCTATGGCGATGCCAATAAAGCCCTTCATTTTAGTGCGGGCGCAAACGTTGAGATTCCGTACAACCCACTATTGAACCCACAACAGATTTCAATCTCCTTGTGGGCGAAGGCGGATAGTCTACCCGGCGATCCGGCAAAGTATTGGGCGAACAATTATATCATATCTATGAACCGCTGGAACGGATATAAATTTCAAATTCAGGATACGCCGCGTTCATTTTTCACAGCACATGTTTCAGGCACGCAGACGCCGCCTTGTGGTTGCAGTGCAGATTCCACGATTTATGACAGAGACATGAATGCGGGCAAGATTTCTCCGCTCGTCAAGTGGCATCATTATGTAGTCACTTTTGGCGGAGGTCATGAGGTGTTTTACGTCGACGGATTTATGGTGTACGATTGGGGTTCCAACAGCACTGAAGCTGTTCATGGAACGATTGTAAATCTTGCCTCAAAACCGGTGAACCTCGTCATCGGACAGGATTTACCTACCGCCAAATACTCTACCGATGCCAACTCGCCTTACTACGTAAACTATGGTGCGTATTTCATTGGAGGAATAGACGAAGTGAGAATATATAAATCTGTACTGACCGCTCAACAAGTCACCAGTATTTATAATACAGAAAAGCCATAAAGGGTTCTGGCATAACCGGCATCGAAAGGGCAGTGAGCAATCACTGTCTTTTTTTTTGCAAACGCACCAATAGGTGGAACGCACAAAAAAGGTTCATCGTAGAGCAGTGATATTCACAATCCGTTTTTTTTAAGTAAGCAATGGCCATCATGTTAACCATAAGAAAAGGTTCCAAGTGCTCCGAGTTGTTACCATTTTCATGATCTCTGTCGTGTGGAAAGAGCTCAACACAGATCCCTCATCCAATTCGTTGGCACACGTCAAAACAACCCCTACAGCTGTTTCATCATCAAGGCATGCAATTTTAGCGAGCATGATCGAACTAAAAACAACAATTATGCAGAATTTAAAAAAGAAGAAGATCGAAGCACATGAAACAAAGCCAAAGGGGAACAATGAAGATTCTCAACTAGAGGAATTCTTCTTGAATGCCCTGGAAGATATCTATTGGGCGGAGAAGCACCTGATTAAGGCGATTCCCAAAATGATCAAGGCCACCACTACGGAAGAGCTCCGCAAAGTCTTTGAAGAACATTTGGAAGTCACCAAAGAACAAGCGACCAAACTTGAAACTGTTTTCGAGCTAATAGGTGAAAAAGCGCAAGCTAAGAAATGCAAGGCGATGGAGGGCCTTACGAAAGAAGCAGAGAGTATAATCGAAGAAACGAACGAGGGATCCCTGACGCGTGATGTAGGGCTGATCATGGCTGCTCAAAAGGTGGAACATTATGAGATCGCTACTTACGGTACACTCGTTCGCTTAGCAACGGCCATCGGTCGACAAGATGCGGCGGATATTTTTGCAACGATACTGGATGAAGAAAAGGAGGCTGACATGACGCTGACAGGGGTGGCGGAAAACAATATCAATCTGGAAGCCACTCATGAAGCAAAGGTATAGATGGTCTTTGAAAAAGTTGCCATGATGTTGGTTTGGCAATTAATGGCTAAAAAAAGAATTAACTCAATAAAACACATACACGTTATGAAAAACAATAAACACTTTAGAAACGCTTTTCTCCTGATCGCTTTAGGAGGAGCTATTGTCATTGGGGCTTCGTCGTTCAAAAACTTCAAGAAGCAAAAAGGAACAGAGCTGACCCTTTGTTCCGTAAAGACGGATGCACAATTCCTCATTCAAGCAGCCCAGATCAATTTGGAAGAAATCCAATTGGGGCAACTTGCGCAGAAGAAAAGTATGATGACCGATGTCAAAGAACTAGGGGAGTTGATGGAGAAAAATCACAAGCAAGCACTCAGTGAGCTCACGACACTAGCCACCAAAAAAGGTGTTTCGTTACCCACAGAAGTAACCTCTGACGCTAAGGAAAAATATACTCAGTTAAACAATGAGTCAGAGAAGAAATTTAATGAAGAATACTGCGAATTAATGGTGAAGGGGCACAAGGAGGCAATTGCTTTATTCGAGACAGCCTCTAAAGAAGCCAAAGATCCGGAAATCAAAGAATGGGCATCGTCAACTCTTCCGATACTGCGCACGCACCTTGAGCATTCAAAAATGTGCAAGGCGAAATGCGAAAAAATGTGACTTGAAAAACGTCTTTGGCAGGCCAAAAGAAAGTAAGGTCGAATTCGCATGCCAGAGTTATTGCCGGGAAAAAGCATGGCTAGCTTGTGCTAGCTGTGCTTTTCGCGTTTGAATGGAGAAAAAGAAAGCGTTATTAAAAACAAGCCTAATGAAGCAAATGATTAAGCGCATTTTAAAGAGTTCCAGGGGGAGAAAAAAAAATGGAAACATATCATCTTATGATACCGATCGAGAAGAAACCAACACTCCACAAAAAATAAGAGAGGCAAATGAATCGGAGGCGATTCGCCAGCGGGCAGAAAAATCCAAATGAGAGATATAATGCTTTGACCCCGGGCGGAAAGATGATATTATACCTGGCGTGCTGCCGGAAATAGCGTCAGTTAGAGTTTTCACTAGATGGATTTTGTCGTCGGCGAAAAAGCGAGCCTCCTTTTTCCTTAACTCTTCACAACAATATGACGACTAAAGTTTTCACGTTCTCGAAAATCGCATTCGAACGATGGTGGGCAAAAGATCCCTTCAAAGAAAGCGCGGTCATTGCGTACTATGCAATTTTTTCGTTGCCGGGATTGCTGGTGGTTGTTTTCACTGTGGCCGGGTATTTCTTTGCGCAAGATTCAGTGGTTGAACAGATATCGACGCAGATTACTTCTACGTTGGGCTCAGGTACCGCACAACAAATCCAAGATATAATTTCAAAGGGAACGGAAGCAAAAAACTCCATTTGGGCAACCCCTATTGCGGCCCTTACCATTTTGGTAGGAGCAACTGGAGTGTTCGTACAATTTCAAAAATCGTTAAACCTTATCTGGGGTGTACGAGCGGATGAATCAATATCCGGGATAGTAAGCATACTCAAAGTTCGCTTCTTTTCCTTCGGGCTCATCATTGCCATAGCTTTTATATTAATCGCTTCTCTCCTTATTTCCGCTCTGCTTTCCGCGTTGAGCACATGGGTGATCGGTCATTTTTCAGAATCGTTCCTTGTCGTATTGCAGCTTGTCAATTCTATTCTATCGTTCAGTATACTCGGGATATTGTTTGCCTTTATATTTAAGTTTATTCCTGATGCCAGAATAGAATGGCGCCATGTTTGGATTGGCTCTTTCGGTACGGCAATTTTGTTTGAAGCAGGAAAATCTGCGCTTGGGTTGTATTTCGGAAAAGCGGATCCAGGGTCGGTATACGGTCCCGCAGGTTCGATCATAGTAATTATGCTTTGGGTTTCGTATTCGTCGATGATCGTTTTTTTCGGTGCGGAGTTTACACACGCCTATGCGGAAGGAAGCGATGGAGAAATTTTGCCGGATAAAAATGCCATCAAAACAAAGGATGGTAAACTATAAATGGATTTTCCGGTCTTGTCAATAAATGAACATTGTTAAAGGACAATAAAAACGGTGCGCCTTCTACGCTGCCTCGCCTTTATATAATGGGAGTGATATTACAAAGGTCGCCCCTTGACCTAATTTACTCCGTGCAGAAATGAAGCCATGATGCACATCAACGATTTTTCGGCAGATCGCCAGACCGATCCCCGCTCCCTCATATTGGCTGCCGTGCAGTTTGCTCAACATTCCAAAAATTTCATTGGAGTATTTTTGATCGAACCCGATGCCGTTGTCTTCTACAAAGATAAAGCAATCGGTGCCTACCGTGATTTTAATATCGCTGGAGTCTATCTCTGCATATATCTTGATAACAGAATTCGAATCTTTCTTTCTGTATTTGATGGAGTTGCTAATCAGATTTTGGAACAACTGTCGCATTAGGTCCCTGTTTACAAACAGCGGAGGGAGAGGTTCAATGGTCAGTGTTACTTCCTTTTCTTTTATCTCTTCTTCCATGTCCGTGCGTATTTCTTCCAGCAATGGATTCAAGTTACATTTTTCAAAGGCGGTGGTTCCGGAGGATATTTTTGTCAGTGCCAGGATACTATCCACCAAGATTTGCATGCGCTCTGCTGCTTTATCGATGCGCGAGACGGTCTCGCTATCGCCTTGATCCACGCCTTTGTATTTCTCGTTGAGTTTGCTGCTGAAAACTCTGATCTTCCGCAATGGTTCTTGTAAATCATGGGATGCCATAAATGCAAAGCGTCCCAGGTCATTGTTTGCTATTTCAAGACGGGCAAGGTTTTCCAGAAGCCGCCCATTGATTTGCTGAACTTTTTCATCCGAAGCCCTGCGTTCACTAATCTCAATTTGCAAGATCCTATTTACCGCAATTAGCTTTTCCTCCTGTTCGAGCAGCTGGTTATTTTTAATGTACAAATCAACAAGCAATCCAACCTTCGCATTTAGCACTTCCGGCTGGATGGGTTTTTGGATAAAGTCGATTCCTCCCACTTGATATCCTTTGAACATATTTTCGTCTCCATAATTATTGGCGGTAATGAAAATGATCGGGATGCGTTTCAGTTTCTCTCGTTCATAGATAAATGTGGCCGTTTCAAACCCGTTGAGGTTGGGCATGTTGACGTCCATCAGGATGAGTGCGAAATCAAACTCTGTTAGTAATATCTTAAGGGCTTCCTTCCCGGAGTTGGCCCTTACAAACTGATATCCACGAGGCTTGAGAATGATTTCGAGGGAAAGTAAATTATCCTCCCGATCGTCAACAAGTAGAATCTTAGGTGCAAGTGTAGACATGGGAAGTTATTGTTTGCAAAACCATAAACGCATCAAAGAAAGAAGCTGATCAATCTTGACGGGCTTGGTGATATAATCTGAAGCGCCGGCTTCAATACATTTTTCGCGGTCTCTTTTCATGGCCTTGGCCGTTACTGCCAATATGGGAAGTTGTTTATTTCGATGGTCACGCCTGATTTTCCGGATTGCTTCATAGCCATCCATTTCGGGCATCATGATGTCCATGAGCACCATTTCAATTTTTGGATCTGCTGAAAAAGCATTGATGGCTTCTTTTCCGCTTTCGGCGGTAGCTATTTTCATATTGAATCTTTCAAACACCGTGGTCATCGCGAAAAGGTTGCGCACGTCATCGTCTACCACCAGTATATTCTTACCGGTAAGCACATCTTTTTTATTTCGGATGCCTTCAATGATCTTCCTTTTATTTGGCTCTAGATCTTGATGGTTGATATGCAACTGGGATACCGTTTCTGCCAGCAGAACCTCCAGAGAATTCACCCCTTTCATCACACGGGAGTTTGAATTGTAATTTACGTTGTTCATTTCCGCGCTGCTGAAATCACGAATTGAGTAAACAATGACAGGAGTAAAGAGTTTCTTGGCTTTTGTGATCTCATGAATAACATCATTTCCGGCCATATCGGGCAAAGTATAATCAAGAATGATACAGTCATAGTCTTTTTCGGCAACGAGTTCCAGGGCTCGAGCACCGGTTTCTGCGAGTGTAATCTCCGACTTATTGCTCGACAGCATTTTTACAATCTGTGATGAATCGACTTCATTGTCCTCCACAATCAAGATGCTCTTGACGTCCTTTTTTAAATAAGAGAGTATGTCGATGAAAAGTTGGTTAAGCAAGCCGTTTTCCAAAGGCTTAAGTAGGAAACTACGGGCGCCATGTTTTAATGCCATGATGCGGTTCTCCTCTCCTGAAATCACATGGATAGGAATGTGGCAGTACAACAGGTCGCTGCGCAACATTTGGATGACTTTCCATCCGCTGGTGACGGGTAGATTTACGTCTAACGTGATGGCAATGGGATGGAAACGGTTAATGAAATCAAAAACCTCGTGATAATTTGTGGCAACGATGACTTTCATCCCATTTTCGTGTGCCTTTTCGATCATGATTCTTCCAAAACGAAGATCATCCTCTATTACCAAGACAATTTTATCGTCCGTTTTAATGTTGCTTCTGTCGTCTCCCGTCTCGTCAATGATATCACCGGTGATTTCATGCACCTCTCCATGTTTTTTTTCTTCGTCGTCTGAAATCTCGGAAGCAATAGGCGAAGAAGGTAGTGGGCGATATTCTTTATTAGCGGTAGTGGTTGCATTGGATTTTTGAGATACTTCTAAAAGTGAAATAGGTGATTCGATTTCCAAGGGTAGAAAAAGAGTGAACGTACTTCCATGAGCAAGTTCACTTTTCAGTTCAATGATACCGCCAAGAAGATCAATCAAGCCTCGGCTGATAGATAAACCGAGCCCTGTGCCTCCGTATTTACGATTGGTAGCACCTTCGGCTTGCTGAAATGCTTCAAAAATGACCCGCTGCTTTTCTTTCGGGATGCCGATGCCGGTATCGCGGATGGAGAAAGACACTACTTTTTTTGCCCTCTGAAGGGCTGGGTAAGATTTCCATTGACGCCGGACCACATTGATTCGCATAACTACTTCGCCTTTTTCGGTGAACTTGAATGCATTCGAAAGCAGATTCTTCAAGATCTGATTAAGACGCAACAGATCGGTATTGATGTTTGCAGGCAAGTCATTGTCGACTTCGATGTGAAACTTGAGGTTTCTCGATTCAGAGATCGGCTTATAGGTAGTCTCCAGAAATGATACAATCTCGGAAATACGGACAGAAGAGATATTAACGGAAATAATACCTGACTCGATTTTGGATAGATCGAGAATGTCGTTGATGAGTTGGATCAGGTCATCTCCGCAGGAGTGAATTGTTTTGGCATATCTAACCTGCTTTTCCGTGAGGTTACCCTCGTCGTTTTCGTATAATTGTTGCGCTAGAATCAACAGGCTGTTTAGCGGTGATCGTAATTCATGCGACATGTTCGCCAGGAATTCCGACTTGTATTTGGAGGTAAGGGCAAGTTGCGCTGCTTTTTCTTCCAACGATTTTCTGGAATCCTCTACCTCTTTGTTGGCTACACCTAGTTCCGCAGCTTTTTTTTCTTTCTCCACATTTTGAAAGGCAAGTTCTTTATTTGCAACACTTAACTCGGCAGCGTGTTTTTCTTTTTCGATGTTTTGAAGGGCGAGTTCATTATTCCTGGCTTCCACTTCTTCCTTCTGTCTTTCCAGTAGACAGACTCTGTCTTCCAGTTCCACATTCTTAATCTTCAAATCGAGCGCCTCAGATTGCGACTCTACCAGCTGCACTTCTGTTTGTACAAAGGCCTGCATAGTGCTTAATACACCTCCAATGCTTTCTGACACTTGAGTGATGAAGCCCAGATGCATTTCACTAAAAGAATTCAGCGACGCAAGTTCAATTACTGCCTTCACCTCGTTCTCGAACAGAATCGGAAAAATGACCAGACTCGAAGGCCTGGCTTTGCCCAGACTCGAGGTGATTTTGACATAACCTTTGGGAGCATTCGCAATTAGGATTTGCTTCTTTTCATAGGCACACTGGCCGACGAGCCCTTCCCCGATCGAAAACTCTTTCAATGTGTTAATTTCCTTACTGGCATATGCGGAAGCTAATTTCAATTTTATGGCTTGCGTGCCCTTATCCATTTGCACTATATAAATGGCGCCATAGTGGGCATTGACGACCTCAATCAAATTCCAAAGGATTTGTCTTGTCAAGGTTTTCAATTCCTGGTGGCCTTGTACCCTAAGTGAAAACTCTGCCAGGTTAGATGTCAGCCAGTATTTCTTTTGTACTTCGGAAAGGTTGTCCATCATCTGATTGACGGCATCACAAATCTTCCCATTCAAACCTACCTCGTCAGTTGGCAAACGGGCTGTGAAGTTTTCATTTTTTACCTCTCTGAGAATTCGCAACAAATCCCTCGAAGCAAACGGCCCGTCTGAAACAACCTCGCCTTTTACTTTAACTAGGTCAGTGGAGGGGCTTTTTTTTGTTCTCGATTTCTTTTTGCTGCCATTGGTAAAAAGGGTTTGCACGCTCGGTTTCATTTACTTCTTGGGCTATATTAATGGATCAAGTTTTAAGGGTACCTGTATTACTTTACACATTTTCTGCTTTTTTGAAAGTGGTTGTAATAAGTATGCCAGTCCTTGCAATAACCCCACCGTTCAATGACGCAAATCACGCGAATGGGAAATAGTTAGTATGAAAAGCCTTGATTTCACCAATGAAGCGCAATAGCTGAAATAAAAACAATGTTTGGCTCGGGTTAGTTGAAAGACGAGATCAAGGAGCATTACGCTTGTTGTATACAATGGGGATTTTTTTCCACATACTGGTATAGTGGTGCATCCTGTCTTACTATAGGTAAGGAACAGACCTACGTTGTATTGTTTCTCGAAAATCCAAAAATCATGTAACACACATGATAATCACGGGGCTATATTTGAGTGGGATTTGGTAAATTGATTTTTTTAAAAGGATGAGACCACAGGGTGCTTGTCCTTTTTTATTTGATGCAACTCCTGAAGTGACGGTAACGACGCGCTGTTGATTAGCATTCGCCCAAGTACACGCCGTAAATTTTTGTCATTGCTTTGTTCCCCCAGTCAAAAGTTATTAGGGGTAAATTTCATCGCTAATCCTCATCTGACAAGAGATGATTGACTTAGCTTCGATGAGATATGTCGCATTTGGGAAAGCAGAATCCAAGGTGATGAAGATCATCAGAAACGGAAATGACAATCATCGAACAGGCCACCCCTCTCACATTAATATTGTCGTCTGTCGAGGTATCACCAAACTCTAAAATATCAGATTTATGAAAAAACAAAATGGCGCAAGCGAGTGCAGATTTTGCAGCGCCGAGCTCGAGGAAACATTTGTTGATCTTGGGATGTCGCCTTTATGCCAGGACCATGTGAAGCCCAACGAGCTGAAGCAAATGGAGCCGTTTTATCCATTACACGCGTATGTGTGCACTACGTGCTTCCTTGTGCAGCTCGAGGAATTTGTGGCTCCGTCTGAAATCTTTCAAGATTATGCTTACTTCTCGTCGTATTCAGACACTATATTAAAGCATGCCAGTGCCTACGCAGACGCCGTCATTGAAAGATTCTCCATAACAGAAAACAGCCTCGTGGCTGAGATTGCGAGCAACGACGGTTATCTTCTTCAAAACTTCCTGCATAAAAATATCCCCGTGCTAGGAATAGAGCCCGCCGCCAATGTCGCTGACGATTCGATCAAGAAAGGAATACGTACAGAGGTCGTGTTCTTCGGTTCAGGAACAGCCACCGATTTATCGAAAAAATATGGAAAGGTCGACCTGCTTATCGGCAACAACGTTTTGGCCCATGTTCCTAACATCAATGACTTTGTTTCGGGATTAAAGAAATTCTTGAAGCCCGATGGAGTTATTACGATGGAATTTCCGCATTTGCTCAAGCTGGTGGAGAACAACCAGTTCGACACCATTTATCATGAACACTTTTCTTACTTATCTTTTTCAACAGTGGCCAGGATATTCAAGTATCATGATCTCACACTGTTCGATGTTGATGAAATTCCAATGCATGGTGGATCAATTCGCATCTATGCCAAGCACGCCGAAGATCGATCTAAACCAGTTTCCGCCAATGTAGACGCCTTGCTCAAAACAGAATACGAAGCGGGAATGCTTACGCTGGAGTTTTATAAAGACTTTGAAGAAAAAGTGAAAGAGACGAAACGCAAAATTCTGGATTTCCTTATTCAGGCAAAGCGGGAAGGAAAGACGGTAGTCGGTTATGGAGCTCCTGGCAAAGGCAATACACTGTTGAATTATTGTGGTATTCGTACTGACTTTATTGATTTCACCGTAGATCGAAGCCCGCACAAGCAAAACAACTATTTGCCGGGCACACTGATCCCCATATTCAGCCCCGAGAAAATCAAAGAAGTGAAGCCGGATTACATTTTCATACTTCCCTGGAACATCAAGGAAGAGATTATGGATGCCCACGGCTATGTCAGTGATTGGGGCGGCAAATTTGTTATCCCGATCCCCGAGTTGAGGGTTTTTGAAACTGTCTTACAAGAAGATTAAGAGACAAAAAGAGTTATGGTACTTGTAGACACAGCCCTCGCCAAAAGAGCACGGGAAAATAACCCAATCCGTGTGGGGATGATTGGCGCGGGGTTTATGGGTAAGATAATTGCGTTGCAACTACTACAGTACGTACGAGGGGTTTCATTGGTTGCCATTTATAACAGAAGCATTGCAGCTGCGCAACAGGCTTTTGAAGATGCGGCCATATCATCTTATGAAACAGTAAGCACGCAAACCAACCTAGAAGCGAGAATAGGGCAGGGCGCATATTCCGTTGTTGACGACCCAATGTTGATCTGCCGAGCAGAAAACATTGATGTGATTATTGAGGTGACTGGTGCGGTTGAATTCAGTTCACACGTGGTGATGGAGGCCATCCGCAACAAAAAGCACGTTGTATTGATGAATGCGGAACTTGATGCAACCATTGGCCCGATCTTAAAAACATACGCGGATGAAGCCGGTGTGATCCTCACCAATTGTGACGGCGATCAGCCCGGCGTTCAAATGAATCTTTTTCGTTTTGTAAAAAGCATCGGCGTAAGGCCGGTGTTATGCGGGAATATCAAAGGACTACAGGATGCCCACAGAAATCCGGATACTCAAAAAGACTTTGCGGCAAAGTGGGGACAAAAACCAATCATGGTCTCTTCTTTTGCAGACGGCACAAAAATGTCATTTGAGCAAGCGGTGGTCGCAAACGCCACAGGGATGGCTGTTGCAAAGAGAGGAATGTATGGATTTTCTGCGCATGGCCTGCCATTAAAGGAGGCCATCAAAAAATATCCCGTTGACGTACTTACGGCCGGGCCCGGGATCGTCGATTATCTCGTCGGTGCTGAACCGGTACCTGGCATATTTGTACTGGGAACACATGATGATCCTCAGCAACAACATTATTTAAATCGTTACAAGCTAGATGAAGGTCTCTTATATCTTTTCTATACGCCTTATCATCTTTGCCACTTCGAAATCGCGTTTACCTGCGCTCGAGCTGTACTATTCAACGATGCTACAATCACTCCGCTCGGTCGACCCTACGTGGATGTGGTGGCGACTGCGAAACGGGATCTGCGCGAGGGAGAAGTGATCGACAGTATAGGAGGATACCTTACGTATGGGCAATGCGAGAATGCACTCATCAGCCATGAACAACAGTTGCTTCCGATGGGGCTTGCAGAAGGCTGCACACTCACCCGAAACATTGCCTGTGACGAAGTCATCTCGTATCATGATGTCATTGTTCCCCCGGGCCGATATGCTGATCAATTGCGTGAGGAGCAGAACAAACATTTTTACGTTTCCGACTATTCGGCGCTACACTATCGTTGACGTTTGAGATACTTTGGTTTCCACTGGATTCGCGACTTATGCACAAAAATGATAATCTGGAAATAGTTCGTGGGCTGGCGGCACTGGTTGTTGTCTTTTGCCATATCATTGGAAAGATACCCATTCCCATTTTTCAAAAATCGTTGGTTTTTAATTTACTCGGCAACTGGGGTACAGAGGCGGTTATTATTTTTTTTGTTCTGTCTGGTATTGTTATCGGTATTTCGCAAGAGGGGAAACCCAAAGATACACGCACGTTTATTAAAAACAGGTTGCTCCGTATTATTCCCATATTCCTCATCGGAGTCTTGCTCGCCTTGATTGCGAATATCTTGTATCGCCATACATTGCCGAGTTCAAGTGTAACGATTGGTTCGTTATTTTTTGTGAGCACGCTTCAAGGATGGATTGTCGAGCCTTTGGAATTTAATCCTGTCATTTGGAGCCTTAGCTTTGAGATGTTCTTCTATTTGATTTTCTCACTGACCATTAATAACAAGAAGATGGTTTTGGTTTTTTGGTGCTTGCTCAGCGTCTTGTGCATCCCGCTGTATTACACTGCGGGTATCACGACTGGAATCCTGAAGCATTTCATCGCGATGTTTGCTTTTTCCTCCATTTGGCTGGTTGGATATTTTGTTCAAAAATATAAGCATCTATTCAGTTTCAATTTTGTCAACGCACTTTTCTCGCTGCTTACCTTGCCTATGGTGAGCCGCTTAACCATAACGACAGATCACTATGACGTTGTTAAATACCTCATATTTGCATTAGTCAGCATACCGCTGTTTGGCTATATCCTAAAGCCGGTCAAATTTAAATTCAATGATGCGCAGGTGGTTCAAATTGTTATAACTATTACATTAATGACTTTTCTCCACTTCTATTCAGAGTCATCGGCTTTTAACAAAATAATTTATTCTGCCCTGCCGTTCGGTTCTTTTCTTGTTTTAGGATTTAAGAATCTCTTTATCAAAGTATACGCTGTGGTAAGTCCTGCTCTTGTGTTTCTCGGAGGGATTTCTTACTCCCTATATGTTCTGCATTACCCCATCATTTTTTTGACTCTGTTTTTTCTTACCGATTATCTTTTTCTGGTGGTATTAATTTCTTTGCCAAGCGTTTTCTTGGTCTGCATTTTCTTGGAGAAGATCTATCAAAAAAGAATAATGTCTTTTATTAGAAGATAAATCAGTCTTGAGAAGACCTTGTCGGTGGTTGGTGTCTTCACTTCTAGCGGCTTATAGCGCGCGTTATTTTTTGCCTGCGACGATCGAGCCCTTTCGGCTTAGGGATAAGTAGATGCCAGGCAATAGCTGAAGAGCATTATCATTTCGGATTAGAGAATTGCTTTCTCAACAAAGCTTGGTTCCAGCCGGGGTGTTGAATGCTGTAACTTTTACACGATCAATGACTTATCGCAAGTCAAGCGGAGAGGGAGGGATTCGAACCCTCGGTACGGTTGCCCGTACAACGGTTTTCGAGACCGTCCCATTCGGCCACTCTGGCACCTCTCCGGGAAAAATCATCCACATATTCTCCAGCCGATCTGCGTTTCAGGCAGTTTTTCAAAAGCACCTCAAAACTACATGTAAAAAGAATTTGTAGTGATATGTGTTTAATTAAATTTGAGCCCTGCTAATCAAAATAAAAATGAAAAAACTGCTTTACCCGTTCTTGTGTTTAAGTGTACTACTAATTGTGGACTCCTGCACCAAAAAAGAAACGACTCCACCGTCCGTTGGCGAAACAAATGCCGTTTTGCTGGCCGGCGCTAAAGGGTCCAGTAAGTCATGGAACCTCGTTTCGATATCAGAGGCAATTGATGGCGGATTGGCGTCAACCGTTACCTCCTCAAGTGGGATGCCGGCATGCGAAACAGACAACGTCTATCTTTTTAATCATGATGCCGGCCAGACCTATCAACAATCTGAAGGAACGATCAGTTGCGCGAGCACCGATGGTTCAAAAATTGAAAGTGGGAACTGGGCATTTTCGGAAGACGGCCTGAGCCTTTTCGTTGAATCAATTGTTTACCCAAGTGCTGCTCAATTTCAAAATGAGGATCCCAGCAGTGGCTATTTCCTGGCTTACATGATCTTGGCGGTTGGAAAGGCATGGACAGTAAAAGTAATTTCTGCGACGAGCTTAACGATTACTTATTCGGGAACGTACACCGACTCCAACAATGCCACACATACCTATGTTGATACGCTCATTTTGAATTCAAAAAACTAACAATAGGAGAGTAGTGATCACATCAGCACCTTCATTGGAAGGGCAAAAAAGGTATCTCGCTCTAGGTGATTCATATACGATTGGTGAAAGCGTCGAGGAGAATGAACGGTGGCCCAACCAGCTGGCTGCATTATTGTCTGCGCGAGGTGTGTCCATTGGAAAACCCACTATTATTGCCACTACGGGGTGGAGAACGGACAACCTCGCCAATGCAGTGAAAATTGCCGGATTGAGGAATGACTATGACTTGGTCTCGCTGCTGATTGGTGTCAACAATCAATATCAAGGGAAGCCTTTCGACCTGTATACGGCAGATTTTGAAAGGCTCCTTGTTCAAAGCATTTGGTTGGCAAGGGGCCAGAAGAAAAATGTTTTTGTGGTGTCGATCCCCGACTACGGATACACTCCCTTTGGAAATAAGAACATGGAGAAAATCTCACGAGAGATTGATCAGTACAACGCTGCGGCAAAAAGTAGTTGCACAGAAAATCAAATCAGGTTTGTCGATATCACGAATATTTCACGAGACGCTTTGAATGATCCAGGGCTGGTCGCCGCCGATGGACTGCACCCCTCCGGAAAAATGTACACTTTGTGGGCGAAGCAAATACTGAAAGAGATCAATTGGGTGTGACAGACGATACATTGCTCCTGTTCAACAGCCAACTTGAAAACTTAAAGCCCATCCATCCACACGCGGCACCTACCAATGCGCCGACAACAATATCTCCCGGATAGTGAACCCCCAGATAAATCCGGGTATAGGTCATCAACGCCGCCCACAAAAAAATCCATGCGGTCCATCGATAGAAGGGGCGAAGGGTGAGCCATAAGAAAATTGCGGTGCCAAAAGTATTTGCAGCATGACTCGATGCAAATCCGTAAAGCCCCCCCTTGTATACTCCTTCGCCGAAGTAATTTTTTACGAGGTGTACAGCCCCCTTTAAACTGGGCTCGTGAGAAGGTCTGAATCTCGCGAAAAATGGTTTCATCAACGAAGAGGTGATCTGGTCGGCAATGGTGATGGTCACAGCAATACCAATCAATAGGTACCAACTTCGGGTGCCGTAGTTCTTAAAAATCAAGAAGATGAGAAATGCATAAAGGGGTAACCAAAAGAAAGTCTGAGTGAAATAAAACATCACAGGATCCAACCATGGATGGTGAAGGCTATTTAAGAACAGCAACAATTTCTTGTCCATTTCGATGATTGAGTCCATGTTTTATTGAACTAAAGTATGTTCGCTAAATCCCTCTATCCATTTTTCGGCTTGTTCTCGATCGGCGAAGAACTTTATCTCGACCCCATAACTATCTGCTATTTTTTTGAGCGTGCTGAATCGCTCGGTGTCGATTTGGGGTTCATCATAGATACCTGCAATTTTTCGTAAGCCATTTCGAACAGCTTCAGGCATCATCTTGGTCACCACCCATTGCTGATCATGAACAGTGATAGTTCCGCGATGTGAAAAATCGGAAATCCAGTAGGGCGTTCGATAGGACTTTACAATTTCAACGCTTTTTTGAAAGACCTTCCGGTATTCCTCGCTGGTGACCTGCTTTTTCCAGATGATTCGAGTGCTGTTAATTCGTGCGTTATAGACTACTGAGCTGTACTCACTTTCGTACACGATTTGGCCTTCGACTTCGTTTGAGTCTTTGAAGAACACTTTAAAAGCGCTGCCCACGTTGATTTCACTTTCTACAGTGACGTTTCCACTCAAAGATTCGATTTGAAGCTTTACCAAATACAACCCAAGACCTTTGCCATCGGTGTGGGTGTGGAATCGTTTGTATAATCCGAAAATATTCCGATCATTCTGGGTAAGGTCAATTCCTAGGCCGTTGTCAGACACGGTTAGTTCAACACCCTCGCCTGTGCGAGCCGCCTTTAGTAAAAGTCTCAAAGGCCTTTCAGGTGAGCGATATTTAATGGCATTGCTCGCTAAGTTGTATAAGATGCTTGTAAGAATCGGTCGAACTGTGAAGACCATGGGAGCGTTGCGAAAATCCGTTTCGATGTGCATATCCGGTTGGATGAACGCCGACAAACTTCGCAGTACGCCGCTCCATTCTTCTTGAAAGAAGACTTTCTCGCGAATACGAAAGATGTCATTACGTATGTCGATGATCTTGCCAAGATCGCGAATGACGTCGTCTAGTTCTTTCGCCGACTGCGCCACGAGTTTCACCAAATCAAGTTGCGCGCCGGTGAGATGGGCGAGGTCCTTCTCCATGAGATTGGTGAGTCCCAATAACCGTGCCAGTGGCCCCCTCAAATTATGTGAAACACTATATGAAAACTGCTGCAGTTCGTGATTATACTTGATCAGCTCTTCATTTGTACTCACCAGTTCCCTGTTACGTTCGACCAATTCAGATTGCAAGCCAGATTGAACTTCAAGTAATTTTTCTTTTTGTTTCTGAATCATCTCATTGGCTCCGATGAGTTGTTCCTGCCGTGCCTGTAATTCTCTGGATTGAGATTTGATAGCGGAATTCTGGTTGGCAATTTCAGCATTCGCTTTATTTAAGAAAGAAATGAGTACTTCGTTTTCACTGGTGGCTTTGTCGCGCAGGCTCTTTTCGAAAAGGAGACTGGAAAGAATGAATAGGTAGGAAGTGATGCTGAAGAAGTTAGCTTGCCAGTAGTAGTTCTTTCCGTTGCCTACGAGGTCCTCGAAGCTTACTTCCATTAAAGCATAAATCGGGTCGAGAAAAATCAGGAGAAGTGCGCTCACGGCAAGCGCAGCACCGAGTAAAACCTTTTCCCGTGATTGGACCAATAGAAGTGGAATCACCAAACAGCCAATCAAGAAGAAGCGCACATCCAGGTAGTTGAACATGCGAATTGTTTCAGGATAGAGGAGTTTATTAACCACGGATAATACGACAATGGACACGGGGGGCAAAGCACAGACAACGAAACGGCTTGCCGAAGTGAGGCCAAATGCATTGAGCATCAGTGGCGTGAGGTACAGTAGGCCGGCGATCATCACAAGGATGAAATAGGTGGTATCGGCCGTGTGCTTGGCCACCCCATGGACAATAGCAATGGTAAAGATGAGTATCGAGATCAGGTTAGTGATCACGATAGTTCTCTTTTCTGAGGCGGATTGGTCTGCTTGGGTGCCGGTGTTTAGGATATGAAAGAAAATGCTTCTCAGAACTATTTTTTCGCTTTTGATTTTAGAGCAAATATCCTAAAATTTAGACCAAATTCACTTTGTCTATGGAGCGTTTTGATCTTGTCGTAATTGGTGCTGGCCCGTCTGGCTATGCTGCCGCGATGCGAGCGATTGATTTCAAGAAGAAAACATTGCTGATCGAAAAATCGGAAGTCGGAGGTGCGGGGGTGACCAACGGGGCCCTCTCTTCCAAAACATGGTGGGAATTGTCACGGGAAGCGTCGGCCTTTCGCAAAAGCCTCAAACGCTATAATATAAGAGCGCCACATATCAATTACAAAGAGATTCAGTCGGAAGTGCGCAAAGCCGTTCTCGAACGCAAGTCAATGTTGAAGGAGCACATGGAGGCGCTGAACGGCTCAAATTATTCATCCTACTTGCAGTTTGCTGCCGGAACAGCTCACCTGCTCACGCCAAATGAAATAGAAATCGTTCATAACTCCAGGTCGTCAAAAGTTTGGGCCGACAACATCATCCTGGCCACAGGAAGCAGGCCGCGCTATCTTCCTGAACTGCCGATCGATGAGAAGATTGTGATGACCAGCGATGGAATTGAAAGCATGGAGGATTTTCCTGAAAGCATGGTGATCGTTGGGGCCGGGGTGATTGGTTGTGAATTTGCAACGATCTTTTCCGGATTTGGTAGGACGAAGGTTCATTTGATTGATAAGGGTGATCGCATTTTGCCATTCGAAGATGCCGATGTGGTGCGAATCATAGAGCGAAACATGGAGAACAACGGAGTACTCATTCACCGAAACTCCAGACTGATTGGAATGAAGATTGTCAACCACCGAGTGGAGTATGAACTGGAATACAACGACGGAAGTCGGGAGCTGTTCAATGTAGAAAAAGCCTTGGTTTCGGTGGGGCGTACGGCCAACTATGAAGACTTGTGGGATGACAAAGTGGGAATTGGAATTTCCAAACGAGGAATAGAAAATGACGACACCCAAACCAACGTGCCCAATATTTATGCGGTCGGCGACTTGACAGCTGATATTTCACTGGTGAACGTCGGTGAGTTGGAAGGCCGTTATGCCGTTGAAAAAATCTTTGGAAAGCCTTCGCGGAAGCTGGTCTACGAGAACATAAGCACGATCATGTTTTTGAGCCCTGAAGTGGCCGGCGTGGGACTCAATGAAACGCAAGCACGCGAACAAAAAATTGATTATAAAGTGGTAACATTGGAATATAGTACGATTCCACGTGCCATTGCCAAAAGAAACACGCAAGGGTTTATCAAGTTGTTGGTTACGAATGATGACGAAATGAAGATTTTGGGAATGAAAGTGGTGGGTAACAACGCCAGTAGCGCGATCCAGGCGGTAGCGGTTCTGATTTCAATGGATAAAGGAATTGAAGAATTGGCCGAGTGCGTTCACCCTCATCCGAGCATTACGGAAGGAATACAAGAATGCGTTCGGATGCTGATGGGCAAGTCGCTTTTCAAGCCCACGGCGTTGCGTGGCCGATTGTCGTGTAGAAGGAGTGTGAATGGAGTATATGAAGATATTGTTTTTTAATTTGAAGGCGCTCGTCTCCTATCTGTTCGTTTTTGCTGGCTATAATGCCCTGGCACAGTTCCCTCAAATTGTAAAAGAGAAAAAGGATTCTCCCTACGAGCAAATTACGTTTGTTGATTTGCTAAAGAAATACATGGACAAGGATGCATCGATGCCAAATAACATCGAAGGAATTTATTCGGTTTCGGCGTCGGCCCAAAAAAAGAGCAAACCGCTCTTTTCATCCACGGAAAGAGAGAAGACCATCGATCAACGAGACAATTACGCCGTAGTGGCAATCGTGCGAGACAATTCTAAAAACAGTCGGGAGTATATAGAGGTGCCGATTGATAGAGATAATTTGTTTTCCTATCCGGTGCGAGGAGAATTGACTGCGGCATCGGGCGGAAATATTTTAGTATTGAAGCACTTTGAGCCCAAAGGAAAAATCCTCACTTATACATTGGCGTATGACTATGAAAAAGATATTGTCGAAGGCATCCGCACAGAGACATCGGGCAGTGTCGTGAGGACATACAAAATTGTTTACCTGAAATTGTACCCGAAACCACAAAAAACCGCGACAGGCGATCAAGGGCACGAATAATTGTTCGATACTACTTCGATTTTTTCTTTTTCATTTTTGCCATGGCTTTGGCTTGGTTTTCCCTTACTCTGAATTTTACGATTCTAGAGATCAACCCATACGGTATTGGTTTGTCGATAGGGAATTTCACAGTGCCTTTCGAATACTCGTACTTGGACAGATCTTTTGCAAATTCACGAATGGCTGAAGAGACGGGATAAAAACCAATGTGCGTTTTCCAGCCGGCAAAATAAACGAGCATTCCGTCTTGTTTGAACGCGGGTATTTGATAGCTGATGTTTTCTACCGCCTTTGGCGCCGCCTTTCTTATGGTGTCACGAAGACGTTGCAAGATCACTTGAAAGTCTTCTGGGTATTTGGAGATGTAGTCGGCTATCGATGCCGGCGGGGGTTGGGTTCCTTTCATAATTTGAAGTGGTTTTTAATATTAAGATAGTTCTTCGCAATAGAAGCCTTTTTGAGTCATCACTTTTTCGACTTCATTCCCAATCGCAAAGGTGGTTTCGATTCTCAAAATACGATCGCAATCAGTAAGATCGAAATTGATTTTGCAATCAGGAAATAATTCGATTAGCTCCAATTTGATTTTCGCGGCAATTCGCTGATGGTCAATATTGGTTTTGAAAACCTCAACCATGGTATGCTTTTTTTAGAGCGGCGATATCGAGTTTTCGCATCTTCATCATCGCGTCCATTGTGCGTTTTGCTTTTGTCGCGTCCTTGTCGCTCAGCATTTGGCCGAGGGCAGGGGGGACAATCTGCCAAGACAAACCATATTTGTCTTTTAGCCAACCGCACATCGATTCTTGTCCGCCGCCAGACAGCAGCTTCGTCCACATTTCGTCAATTTCTCCCTGTGTTTCACAACTCACAAAAAGTGAAATGGCCTCCGTGAATTTGAATAGCGGGCCGCCATTGAGCGCGATGAATTCCTGGCCATCTAAATTGAAAGTGGCTGACATTACTTTACCATTTGCCTTCATCGAACTAGTAATCTTTGAGTTTTTGAAGATGGAGCAGTAGAAATTCGCGGCTTCTTCCGCCTGATCGTTGAACCAAAGGAAGGTTGTTATCTTTTGCATATTGACAGGTGTTAGTTTGTTTAATTCTTTTTTGTTTTAAAATTTTAGGGCATCGATGATTTCGTCAGGAAACAATGTCGGGCTCAGGCAAATCAATTTATTGTCTCTTAGAAAATAATTTCCCTTCCTTATGCCAAGGAGAGTTCTTTTTGGTTGCTCAGCTTGTGATAGGATACGTAGGACGTAGTTAGGATTGCTAAAATAATCAATGGCATGATGGTGTCGAACCCGAAGCCGTCAACGGCGGCATGTGCAACGGAAGCCGAAATGAAATTTATGCCGAAGCCGACATAGGCCCATTCTTTAATGCGCGATGGAATTTTAGGCAAGATCAAAAGCACTGCGCCGAGTACTTTGAAGATGGTAAGTTCCACACGGAAATAGTCGGGGTAGCCCAGGTGCCTGATCGAATCTACGGCCAATGGCAGGTGAGACGTAAGCGCAGGCAGTACCCCGTCAAACAAGAAGATGATCGTTGTCGACACCCAGTAGATGATTTTATGTGTTTTCATAGTTGTTAGATTTTAATTGATTATTGATTATAGTTTTTTTGTCTAGTTTCTCATGTAGCTGAACATCCAGTTCATGCCGAACTTATCAGTAATTTCACCGTAAGTGGCACCCCAAAATGTTTGATGTAGTTGGGTTTTTATTTTTCCACCCACCGATAGTTTCGTAAAGTAGATGTTGAGTTCGTCATCATTGGTGCAGTTCAAGCACAAGGTGACGTCATTACCTCTGACTGGATTCGTGCTCATATCGGAGGCCATGATCGTTATGGCTCCTTTGGTGAGGCTGCTGTGCAGAATATTGGCTCCCATTTCAGAAGGGAGTTGTGCGGCCATCGGCGATTCAGAGATCTTTTGCATCATCAGGTCTCCGCCCAGGCACGCATGATAGAAAGTCATCGCTTCACGGCATTTGCCATTGAAGTGTATGTAGGGATTCAGTTGTGTCATACTTTTTTGTTTTCGGATGATGATACAAACCTACAGTCGCTGGCCGAAAAGGGAAGTGTGTAAATACGTCATTCTGAGGGGTTGATTGCGACAGGTGGTGATTCTATCTTTACATCATCATAAAAGAGCGCTATGAAGATGAAAACTGTTGCCATACTCGTTCCCGAAACTGCCGTGCTTGCTGCGATCGTGGATCCTCGCTATATGTTCACCGCGGTGAATGAATTCTTGAAAAGCGCCGGCAAGCCACCTTTGTTCGATGTCAAGCTAGTAGGTTTACGACGAGAGGTGACGCTTACCGATGGCTTGTTTTCGGTGCATGCAGACGCCACCGTCAAGACGTTGAAGAAAGCCGACTTGGTGATCATACCTGCGATCAGCCGTGACCTTGAAAATGCAATAAAAAAGAATCGTGAATTTTTCCCCTGGATTGTTCAGCAGTATAAGGATGGGGCAGAGGTAGCAAGCCTCTGTATTGGTGCATTTTTATTTGCTTCCACGGGACTCCTCGACGGAAAGAAATGTTCAACGCACTGGTTGTTTGCCAATGAGTTTCGATCGATGTTTCCTCAAATTGAGCTGGTCGACAATAAGATTGTGACAGAACAAAACGGATTGTATTCCAGTGGTGGTGCTAGTTCGTATTGGAACCTGCTTCTACATCTGGTGGAAAAATATACAAGCCGTGATATGGCGATTCTGGCGTCCAAATTTTTCGTGTTAGACATTGATCGAAAAACACAATCACCGTTTACTATTTTTAAAGGCCAGAAAATTCATGAAGACTCGGAGATTATTAAAGTTCAAGAACATATTGAACAGAACTTCCAGGAGAAGATCACCGTGGATGAACTTTCAGAAGAGTTTGGCATAGGCAGGCGTACGTTGGAAAGGCGATTCAAGAAGGCGACCAACAATACCGTGATTGAATACATTCAACGCGTAAAGATTGAAGCTTCCAAGAAAGAACTGGAAACGGGCCGCAAGACAATAAGCGAAGTGATGTATGATGTCGGTTATAACGACACGAAGGCTTTCCGGGAGGTATTTCGAAAAGTGACGCAAATGTCACCCATTGACTATCGAAAAAAATACAATCGAGAGGCAATTATGGCATAGGCTTGTGTCGCTGTTTCAACACACGTATCACGTCAGCCAAGGAATAACCCTTGGCAGCAAGGAGAACTAGATAATGGTACATCAAATCGGCGGCTTCGTTAAGGAATAATTCTTTGTTATTGTCTTTCGCTTCGATAATTAGTTCTACGGCCTCTTCGCCCACCTTTTGAGCCACTTTGTTTATACCCGCCTCGAATAGCTTGCTGGTGTATGATTCCTTTTTCGGAGAACTCTTTCGTTCTTGAATTATCTTTTCAAGAAAGGATAAGCCATTGGGCGAGTTTTCCTGGGCAAAGCACGTGTCCGTACCCTTGTGGCAAACAGGACCACTTGGTTTTGCTTTGATAAGTAGAGTGTCGTTGTCGCAATCTTGTTTTATGTCCACCAGGGCGAGATAGTTGCCTGACGTTTCTCCTTTGGTCCACAATTTTTGCTTCGTCCGGCTAAAAAATGTCAATCGGTTTTCTGTCAGGGTCTTTTGCAACGCTTCTTCATTCATGAATCCGAGCATCAGCACGACGGAAGTCTGCGCATCCTGCACGATACAGGGGATGAGGCCGTTTGATTTTTTGAAATCTAGAGATTTTATGTTCATGATTAAATTCTGACTGGAATGGAACGTTGGTTTAGAAATAACTTCAGGTCTGTAATTTTTATTTCACCAAAATGAAAAACACTGGCGGCCAGGGCGGCATCGCTTTTTCCTATAGCGAAGGCCTCGGCGAAATGAAAGGGGACACCCGCGCCACCCGACGCAATGACAGGAATGAGCAGGAGCTCATTTAATTTTTTTAATGCGTCGTTGGCAAAGCCGTTTTTTGTTCCGTCATGGTCCATGCTGGTGAATAGGATTTCGCCGGCGCCACGGTCCTGGCCTTCTTTTGCCCAGGAAAAAAGTTTTTTTTCGGTGGGCACTTTTCCGCCGTGCGTGTGAACAACCCATTGGTTGTTTTCTTTTTTTGCATCGATGGCCAACACCAGAAATTGCGAGCCGAAGGTGCCCGCTATTTGGTCGATCAGTTCAGGGTTTTTTACGGCCGCAGAGTTTATGCTCACTTTGTCGGCGCCCGCGTCGAGTAGGGAGAGGGCATCATCCGTCGAGCTAATACCGCCGCCCACGGTGAATGGGATGTCGATTCGCGCGGCAATTTTTTTTACCAACGCTACCAGGGTTTTCCTTTTCTCATTGGTGGCAGAAATATCCAAGAAGACCAATTCGTCAACACCTTCCCGAGCGTATACGTCTGCCAGCTCAACGGGGTCTCCGGCATCGCGTAGGTGTACAAAGTTAGTGCCCTTCACTGTCCTGCCGTCTTTGATGTCGAGGCATGCGATGATCCGTTTAGTAAGCATTGTACTTTTTTAAATCAGCCAAGTTGAACCTGCCTTCATAAATCGCTTTGCCAATGATGGCCCCATGAAGGTTCAGATATTGCAGTTCTTTTATGTCCTCGATGGTAGAGATACCGCCACTCGCATTGATTTTTAAGTTGGGAAAGCGCGCCTTGATTTTTTTATACAAGCCAAGATTCGGGCCGCTGAGCATGCCATCTGATCCAATGTCGGTGCAAGTCACATATTCCAGCCCGTGCTCTATGAAGCGATGAACTAAATCGATCACCCGATAATTGGCTGACTCTAGCCAACCATTGATCATCACGTTTTCGTTTTTTACATCAGCACTCAAAATGAAATTCTCTGAACCGTGTTTGTGCAACCAAAAGATGAATTTCTCGGGTTCTTTGATGGCCAAACTTCCGATGTTGATTTGATTCACGCCTAAATCAAGGAGTGCCTCGACGTCTTCGTCGTTTTGGACGCCACCCCCAAAGTCGACGGTCAGGGCGGTGCGCTGTTGAATTTCTTCAACTACCTTCCAATTAACGACATGCCCCTTTTTAGCCCCATCCAAATCCACCAAATGGAGGTATTCCATGTTTGCTTCTTGAAATTCCAAAGCGACATCAACGGGGTCTTCTCGGTACACTTTCATTTGGCCGAAATCACCTTGAGTGAGGCGAACGCATTTACCATCAATAACGTCAATCGCAGGAATAATTCGCATGAGATAAGTAGTTACGACTTTTTTAGGAAACTTTCCAATACGATTTTTCCGACGTCCGCTGATTTCTCAGGGTGAAATTGTGCCGCGTAAAAATTGTCCTTTCGCATGGCTGAGCTGAATTTCGTGATATAGTCTGTTGAAGCGGAGGTGAAGCTGCCAACGGGTACATAAAAACTGTGAACAAAATACACGAACTGATTTTCAAGTGATGACGGGAGCCAATCATTAACTGCTTGTAAGGAATTCCAGCCCATGTGCGGCACTTTATGGTCTTTGTCCGCTGTAAATTTTTTCACCTGTTCGTCAAAAATACAAAGACATGTCGTGTTGTTCTCTTCTGAGTGCCGGCACATCAGTTGCATGCCAAGGCAAATACCTAGAACGGGCTGCCTGAGTCCTACAATCAACTGATCTAATTTGTTGTCCTTAAGGTATTTCATTGTTGAGCTTGCTTCTCCCACACCCGGGAAAATGACTTTATCTGCTGACTTAATTTTCTCGTGGTCGTCGGTAATTTCAAAATTGATATTCAGGCGTTCCAGGGCAAAGGCTACTGAACGAATGTTTCCAGCGTTGTATTTGATGACCGAGATTTTCATAAACGTCCTTTTGTGCTGGGCAGTAAATCCCCTTCTTTTCTTATCGCCATTTTGATCGCCTTGGCGAATGCTTTAAATATCGCTTCAATCTTGTGATGTTCGTTGGTCCCTTCCGCTTTTATGTTCAGGTTGCATTTGGCAGCGTCGCTAAACGACTTGAAGAAATGAAAAAACATTTCGGTAGGCATTTCGCCAATTTTTTCTCGTTTGAACTCAGCACCCCAAACTAACCATGGTCTACCTCCGAAATCGATCGCTACTTGCGCAAGGCAGTCGTCCATAGGCAAACAGAACCCATACCGCTCAATTCCCTTTTTATCTCCAAGAGCTTTTGAGAATGCTTCGCCTAGCGCCAAGGCAGTGTCCTCGATGGTGTGATGCTCGTCGATGTGCAAATCGCCTTTGGTATTTATGCTCAAATCGATCTGTCCATGACGCGCTATTTGTTCGAGCATGTGATCAAAGAAACCAAGGCCGGTTTGTATTGCTCCACTGCCAACACCATCGAGATTTAACTCGACGACAATGTTCGTTTCTTTGGTGATTCGAGTTACGCTGGCCCCTCGGTTTAATTGAACTAGCTCGTAAATAGCTTGCCATGACTTAGTGATAAGCGCGCAGCTTTCATCGAGTGACTTGTTGACGAGGTCGTCTTTTAAGGATCCTTCATTCAGAAGAATTCCCATAGCCCCCAAATTTTTAGCCAATTCAATGTCGGTGATACGATCGCCAATGACGAAGGAATGTTTTAAATCATATTCTGCAGTCAGATATTGAGTCAACATCCCAACGCCGGGCTTTCGTGTCGGCTTGTTCTCGTGAGGAAAGGATTTGTCGATGTGAATGCCGCTGAATTTTATTCCCTCTCCTTCAAGAGCGCGTATCAATTTGTTTTGTGCGGGCCAAAAAGTTTCTTCCGGAAAACTTTTCGTTCCTAGTCCGTCTTGATTGGTGACCATCACCAGCTCGAACTGTGTCTCTCTCGCTATTTTCCCCAGCCACGTGAAAACGCCGGGGAGAAATTCCAATTTTTCAAGGCTATCAATTTGGTGATCGGTGGGCTCCACAATCAAAGTTCCATCACGGTCAATAAACAAAACTCTTTTCATAGTTTCTGGAGAGTATCAGTTAGTTTTTTATTCTCTTCAATCGTGCCGACGGTAATACGAAGACAATCGTCGCAAAGTAAAACGGTGGAACGATCACGAACTACGATTCCTGCTGCCAGCAGAGCACTGTAAATACGTTTGGCATTCGTCATTCTGACGAGTATGAAGTTAGCATCTGATGGATAAATTTTGGATACGATGTTCAATAGACCAAGTTTTTTTATGAGGTCGGCCCGTTGCATTAGGATTTCTTCGACGGCTTTGTTTTTTCGCCTGGCGTCGTTTAGTTGATCGATGACGATGCGTTGTGTTACTCCACTGATGTTGTATGGAGGTTTGATTTTATTGAGTACGGAAATGATTTCTCTCGAAGCAAAACACATTCCCAAGCGGAGGCTGGCTAAGCCCCAAGCTTTTGACAAAGTTTGAAGTATAACAAGGTTGTCATCATCTTTCAATTTCTTAAGGAAGCTTTCTGAACCGCTGAAGTCGATGTAGGCCTCGTCAATAACAATCAAACCGCTGAAGTTTTTGAGTAGGACTACCATTTTCTCTGAAGACAAAAGGTTACCCGAGGGATTATTGGGACTGCAAAGAAAAAGCAATTTTGTTTTCGGCGTAATTGCGGCGAGAGTAGCTTCTACATCAATGTCAAATCCGAGAGATAAGGGAACCGTATTGACTTTAACATTGTTGATCGCAGCACTCACCGAATACATACCATACGTCGGTTGAGGAGCCAATATCTCGTCGATACCTGGTTCACAAAATGCGCGGATGAGGAGGTCGATGGGTTCGTCGCTGCCATTGCCGAGGAAAATTTGGTCTACGTTTACGTTCTTTATTTCAGCGATCTTCTCCTTCAGTTTTCTCTGGTGCGGATCAGGGTATCGGTTGTAAGAGGAAGGAAAAGGGTTTTCGTTGGCATCCATGAACACGGAAGCCTCCCCGTCAAAGTCATCTCTTGCCGATGAATATGGTTTCAACGCTTTTATGTTTTGTCGAATTATTTTTTGCGGGTCAAATTTCATTGTCTTTCTGAATGTCAATTGATAATGTTAACGTTCATACCTAAATCTGACCGCTTCCGCGTGTCCATTCAATTGCTCAGCTTCTGCCATGGTTTCAATAATTGGCCCGAGCGATTGTATTCCATCCTTGGAAATCTTTTGTATCGTGATGTATTTTAAAAAACTTTCAAGTGATACACCGCCATAGCTTTTCGCAAAACCATTTGTCGGCAGCGTGTGGTTGGTGCCCGACGCATAGTCCCCCGCCGACTCGGGCGTATAGTTTCCAAGGAAAATGGAGCCGGCGTTAGCGATCTTGTCTACAATGGTATCACAGTCGAGGGTGTTAATAATTAAGTGCTCCGGTGCGTATTCGTTGATGAAATCGATGATATGTTCTTTTTCGAGAATGACTGCACGACTATTAAATAGCGCGCGTTCTGCAATGGCTTTTCGCGGCAGTTTGGGAAGTTGGTTTTCAATTTCAATCAGCGCTTTTTCTATAACGGATTTAGCTTCGGCTACTAGCACCACTTGGCTGTCTTCGCCATGTTCGGCTTGTGAGAGCAAATCAGCGGCGACAAAGGCGGGATTCGCCATCTCATCGGCAAGCACGAGTACTTCCGAGGGGCCTGCGGGCATATCTATGGCAACACCTTCCATTGCGACCAATTGTTTTGCCATCGTCACATACTGATTTCCTGGACCGCAAATCTTATCTACGTTTGGAATACTTTCTGTGCCATAGGCGAGCGCTGCGATGGCCTGTGCACCACCCACTTTAAATATCTTTTTGATGCCGGTGAGTTGTGCTGCAAATAAGATAGCTGGATTTATTTTTCCTGATTGATCGGGCGGAGTACAAAGTATTACTTCCTTGCAGCCGGCGAGGTTGGCGGGAGTGCCCAGCATTAGTACAGTGGAGAACAAAGGTGCAGTTCCGCCGGGAATGTAAATTCCAACACGGTCAATCGCGACTGCTTTTCTCCAACAGACAACCCCGGGGCTTGTTTCAATTTTTTGAGAATCGCGTTTTTGCGCGGCGTGGAATTTCTCGATGTTTTGGAACGCTACCGTTATCGCTTTCTTTAGATTCTCAGGAACTTGTTGTATAGCGTCGGTGATCTCAGAAAATGAAACGTTCAAGTCCCCTAGTTGAACTTTGTCGAATTGAGCCGTCAACTCACGCAACGCATCGTCACCTGATTTTTTCACCCGCGACATAATGTTCTGCACCGTGCTTTGCAAGAAACCGGTTTGTATTTGCGGCCTTGCGCAAATCTCCTTCCACTTCTCCTTTTGTGGATTCTCAAAAATTTTCATCGGGATTATTGGGTCGCATGTTAGGCTTTACGTCTTTAGTTCAAGTCTAAATAATCATTTTCTCGATCGGAACAACTAATATCCCTTCCGCTCCAAGTGATTTCAATTGATTTATTTTCTTCCAAAAGTCATTTTCATCGACGACGGAATGTAGTGAGGACCAACCTTCTTTTTTTAAAGGAAGAATCGTTGGGCTTTTCATTCCGGGAATTACCTGCGTGATTTTCTCAATCGCATCGTTGGGGCAGTTCATCAAGATATATTTGTTTGTTTGTGCAGTTTGAACAGCTTGAATTCGGAAAATTAACTCGTCGAGGATTTCTTTCTTGTCACTTGGTAAACGCGGTGTGGCGATAAGAACGGCTTCCGATTTCATGACAACCTCAACTTCCTTGAGCCCATTGCTCAACAGGGTGCTTCCGGAACTAACGATGTCGCAAATTGCGTCGGCTAAACCAATACCCGGGGCGATTTCTACAGAGCCACTAATCTCATGTATCCCTGCCTGCACCTTATTGTGGCGTAGGAAGTTTTTGACGATGGTAGGGTAGGAAGTCGCTATGTTTTTTCCCTGGAGCCAGGCCCGCCCGGTATAGTTTTCCGATCGAGGAACGGCGATGGAAAGCCGACATTTGGCAAAACCCAATGGTCGGATCAATTCATTTTGCTTTTGTTTTTCCAAATAGACGTTCTCACCAACAAAGCCCACGTCCGCGACTTTGTCCTCTACATATTGAGGAATATCGTCATCGCGAAGGAAAAGCAATTCTACGGGAAAATTGTCCGACTGCGTTTTCAATTGGTCCTTGCCATTGTTGAAATGTAGCCCACTTTCTTTGAGAAGTTTCAATGAGTCGTCCTGGAGCCGTCCGGATTTTTGAATCGCGATTCGAAGTATAGGTTGCATTTTGAAAATCTTTAATGTGATGGAAATAAAAAAGGCCTGCCGTTGTTTGGCAAGCCTTCCTGATTTGTTCGTTTCTTGTTTAAAATCAAAACAGTATCCCGCCAAACATGTGATGTGCATGATGGTGCAGGTGATGTATGTTTTGATTAATTGTCATATCGAATGTGGTGCAAATGTAAAGATCACCCGTTGAATATCCCAAGCATCGGCCAAATCTTTATCTGCAAATAATCATTTTGTAATGCTGACCGTTGTCTGGCACTGCCGCAAGCTGAATTCATTTACCTTTACGGCAAACGAGCGAACTAATGTTAGGTCAGCGTAAACTGTTTTTTCTGCTATTGGTACTTTGTGCGTGTGAAGGAAAGGAAGCACGGGTTCAGAAATTCTTATTGAAAGGGAATCTGGCTTCGCGTGAGCAAAACTGGACCCAGGCTTTGTATTATTATGGAGAAGCAATTCGGCTCGAGCCCTGTTTTGCCGACGCTTGGAACAACCTCGGCACAGTGTATTTTCAACAGCAGAATTACGAGAAAGCATTGGAGAACTATGACAAGTCGGTAAACTGTAATCCAAAATTTGTCGACGCACTATTGAATCGAGCCAACACGTGTTACGAACTGAAGGAGTATTACAGGACGATAAGTGACCTGGAGCGGGTGATCTCCCTAAAACCCGACACGTCGATCACCTATTTTACCATGGGGCTGGCCTACACGAAAATGCGCGAGTTCACTAAAGCTTTGACTGCGTTCGACAAAGCCTCGCAGTATACCGACGGGTCAAAGAAGAAACAGCGTACTGAACTGATGGTGAACCACGCGATTGTTCAATTTTATTTGAAAAATTTTGATGCTGCCAAAAGGGAACTACAACAAGCATCAAAAACCGATGACCACGAGCCCAATATATACAACACACTGGCACTCATCGAGACGGAACAAGGGCATTATGCCGAAGCGATGAACTTGATCAACGAAGCAATTCGCCTTGATCCGAAACAATCTTATTATGCGAACAACCGCGGTTATATTTTTCTGCTTCAAGATGCGATGGCAAGCGCCGAAGCGGACATTAACCACAGCATTGCAAAAGACCCCAACAATGCGTGGGCCTATCGCAACAAAGGAATATATTATTTGAAGCTGAGCGATTTTGCATCCGCCGAGCGTTTACTCAAACAGGCGCTTGAAATGGATCCGTTTGTTGACAAGGTCTATTTCTACCTTGGTCAGGCGTACACGAAAAACGGAAAAAAAGAGTTGGCCTGCGAATCTTTCAGGAAGTCCAATGAACACGGTGATAAAATGGTGACCGTTGAATTGTTGAAGGCGTGCAAATGAATCTCGTCGAATTAACAGATCTACTTACCGATCGGTTGAAATTTCCTTTACCTGGAAGTGTTGCCCATGAGCCATTGCGTGCTACGCCGTTGGGCGAATTAAGACCAAAGTTCGACCACAAAATTCCGCCAAAGCCAGGGAGTGTTTTGATTTTGTTTTTTGAAGACAACGGGCTCATAAAATTTCCACTTACAAAAAGACCCGACTACAACGGTACACATGGAGGGCAAGTGAGTTTGCCTGGCGGAAAAGCAGAAGCCCATGAAGATTTTATTCAAACCGCTTTGCGCGAAGCCGAAGAGGAAATTGGAGTGTCGAGAAAGGACGTGAAAGTGATCGGAAGGCTGAGTGATTTTTTTGTGATCCCCAGTAACTTCATGATCACACCGGTGGTTGGCTTTGTCGATTTCAGGCCTAGGTACATCGCTCAAGAAACCGAAGTGGTGAAGATCATTGAAGGAAACCTGAGCGACCTGCTTCGCGACGACGCCATTCAAACCAAAGAAATCTTGGCGGCAAAGACCTACCGACTAATGGCCCCACATTTTCTGATTGAAAATGAAATTGTTTGGGGAGCTACCGCAATGATGTTGAACGAGTTGAGATTGGTCGTGAAACAGTTGAAATAAATTGTTGGTAAAAAGAGAAAAAGTTTCTTTGACTGTTCGGCCGCAATCTTATTTTTGCCATCCCAATTTTTGATTACTGATATTTGAATTCATGATGGCAGAGATGTCGGTGTTTTGTTGGCAATGGTGGATGGTATTTTGTTGTTAGTAATCTGTTCAATCTCAAATAGAAATGGAAAAAAATATCCAACGCATATCGAGCGAACTTAACCTTACCACTCGTCAAGTGGAGGCGGTCGTGGATTTGATTACAGAAGGGGCCACGATTCCATTTTTGGCGCGCTATCGAAAAGAACTGACTGGGAGCCTTGATGAGGTGATGCTCACTTCGATCCGCGACCGAAACGAGCAGCTGATTGAGCTGGAGAACAGGAGGGAAGCGATTTTGAAATCAATTGAGAAGCAGGGCTTTTTGACTCCAGAGTTAAAAAAACTGATTGAAGACGGTGAGACGTTGACAGAACTCGAAGATATTTATTTGCCTTTCAAGCCAAAAAGAAAGACACGTGCCTCTGTTGCGAAAGAGAAAGGGCTGGAACCACTGGCGACATTAGTCTTCGCTCAAAACAAGGTCGATCTTGAACGGGCCGCGTCGGGATATGTGAGCGTCGAAAAGGGAGTGGCCGATGCCCAGGAAGCCCTTGCCGGTGCACGCGACATCATTGCTGAGTGGATCAGTGAAAACCAGGAAGCACGCAAAAACATCCGCGACTTGTTTTGGCAAGGCGGTACAATTCACTCTGCCGTTATAAAATCCAAAGCCGAGTCGGAAGATGCGCAGAAATTCAAGGACTATTTTGACTGGAAGGAGCCGGTGAAGAAAGCGCCATCACATCGCGTGCTAGCGATGCGACGGGCCGAGAAAGAGGGTTTCATTCTATTGGATGTCTCGCCAGACGAGGATATGGCCATACAAAACCTCGAGAAGCATTTTGTAAAATCAACTTCAGCTTCAAGCGAGCAAGTAAAGTTGGCGATCAAAGACTGTTATAAACGCCTATTGAAGCCGACCCTCGAGAGCGAAGTGCGAATAGAAACCAAAATTGTTGGCAGATGCAGAAGCCATCAAGGTGTTCGCTTCCAATCTCAAAAAATTGCTGTTGGCTTCACCCCTCGGCCAAAAACGGGTGCTTGCGCTTGATCCGGGTTTTAGAAGTGGCATTAAGGTCGTCTCCCTCGGCGCGCAAGGGGAGTTGCTTTTTGAAACGGTCATTTATCCTTTAGAGCCACAGAGAGACACCCTAAAATCGGCGACCGTAGTACTTGGCCTTTGCGACCGTTTTAAGATTGAAGCGATCGCCATTGGAAACGGTACTGCAAGTCGTGAAACAGAGACTTTTGTCAAAAACCTCGGACTCCCCAAAGAGATCATCATAGTAATGGTAAACGAAAGCGGGGCTTCGGTGTACTCGGCATCTGAAGTTGCCCGTGAAGAATTTCCCAACCACGACGTAACCGTACGCGGTGCGGTTTCCATTGGACGGAGATTGACAGATCCCCTTGCTGAACTGGTGAAGATAGACCCCAAAGCGATAGGGGTGGGACAATATCAACATGATGTGGATCAAACGAAATTGAAAGCAGGATTGGATGATGTGGTGATGAGTTGCGTGAATTCTGTGGGTGTTGAAGTCAATACAGCGAGCAAGGAATTATTGTCTTACGTTTCAGGCCTTGGTCCGCAGTTGGCAAAGAACATTGTTGAGTATCGCACGCAAAATGGCCCGTTCAAAACCCGCAGAGAGCTTACAAAGGTGCCACGTCTCGGTGACAAAGCTTTTGAACAATGTGCGGGGTTCTTGCGCATCCGTGATTCAAAAAACCCACTCGATGCAAGTGCCGTCCACCCCGAGCGGTATGAGTTGGTGGAGACATTCGCGAAGGATTTGGGTTGCTCGTTAAAGGAATTAATGACGAAGGCAGAGCTAAGGAAGAAATTGGACTTGAAAAAATACGTTACGGATGCTGTAGGTCTACCAACGCTCACTGATATTTTGGCTGAATTGGAAAAGCCCGGTCGTGACCCACGCGAAAAATTCGAAGTATTTTCGTTTCAAGAAGGTGTCAAAGAAATTAAAGACCTTAAAGTCGGAATGATGTTGCCTGGTATCGTCACCAACGTGACCAACTTCGGCGCATTTGTAGATGTCGGAGTTCATCAAGACGGCTTGGTGCACATCAGCCATTTGTCGGATCGGTTTATTAAAGATCCCAACGAAGTTGTAGCCGTGCAACAAAAAGTAAAAGTCACAGTGGTCGAAGTAGATGCCGCTCGTAAGCGCATTGCCTTGTCGTTGAAAAGCAACCCTTTTGCGGTACCTGTAGTGAAGGCTAAAGAAGATACATCGAGTGCAAAACGATCTGTTGAATCAAAGGAAGAATCAATGGAAGACAAACTTGCGCAACTGAAAAACAAATTTAAGAAGTGAGTTCACAGCTGTTTCTAGTGCAGTAGCTTGTTTTTAACATTTACTTTTGTTAATATTTGTATCTGTAAATTCTTGCGGTGACCTCACATCGCGCAATAGATTCTCTGATTTCGTTGGCCGTGGAGTTGAAGTTTGGCGATCAAGCTGACAGTGAATTCTTGTTTCTAAATTAAATACAACTTAACCCCAATTCCCATGAAGAATTTCTTTTATGTTTTAATTGGCAGCGCTGTAGTTCTTTCGTGCGGCCAACCCAAACAACAACAGGAGGAGCAACCTGCCAAAGAAACAGTTGTTACGCAACAACCCGCGGAACTTATTATGGATCAGAAATACGCCAACATTGGCAGGGAAGGGATTGCCGCGCTATCCAGTGGCGACGTAGCATCGTGGATGAATAGCTTTGCTGACAACGCGGTTTTTGATTGGTCGAGTGGCGATAGTTTGGTTGGAAAAAAAGCCATCACTGATTACTGGACCGATCGTAGAGGCAAAGTAATAGACAAACTTGTGATCAAGAGCGACATTTGGTACACGATGAAAATAAATCAACCCCAAAAAGGGCCCGATGCGCCAGGTGTTTGGTTGATGAACTGGTTGCAGATCGAAACAACTTATAAGAATGGGGCGACCGTGAGAATGTGGATACACAACGACATGCATTTCAATTCTAGTGATAAAATTGACCGCATGATTCAATACCTCGATCGCGCACCCATAGCGGCGGCGCTCGCTAAGAAGAAATAATTTTGAAAGGGAGCCTCTGATGGGTCAGGGGCCCTTTATTTTTTCGAAGGGTTTCTCAACAAGATTTCCACCCTTCTGTTTTTGCTTCTGCCTTGTGGAGTGTCGTTGCCGGTGATGGGGCGAGAACTACCGAACCCCTCGAAGAAAATTCTTTCGTCGTCAATTCCTTTGTTGATCATGTACTGTGCTACCGATTCCGCCCGCTTTGCCGAGAGAGCCACATTGTGTTTTTCGTCGCCTACATTATCGGTGTGGCCAAGGACACTGAGTTCAATAGTAGGATGCGACAATAGGAACTTGCTAAGCTCATCCAGTTGCGTGAAATGTTCTGATTTCAGTTTATAGCTATTGGTTTCGAAGAGGACATCAGTCAGCGTGATCAGACTGTCGGATTTTAGAACCAGTGGGGCGATCACTGCCTCGCGCTTCTTACGCGCAATTCGGATAGTATCTTTTCTAGGTAAAATTAAGGTGTCTCGCTTTGCTTTCTTTGCCGCCGGTGCAGACGGAGTTAAATGTTTGTAGGCTCCCTTTTTGGCATTTTTTTCTATCCGTTTTTTGAATGCTTTCATACTGATGGCTTGAAGAGTTTTTCTTCTTCCAATCATCTTCCGACACGGATAATGAAAACATATGATCTGCTGGAAAATGTTGTGTGGCCGCGTTCTTGCCAGTGCCCATTTATTTTTCTCCACCAGGTGCGTGACCAGGTAAGGAGTGGTCGGATTGCCGTACTCGCGGCCAACATTAACCGGTACGAATGGTCTTTGAACGCAAGAATAGAAGGTAACAGCGGCAGCCAAGGCGGTCAGCCTGACTAGACGGGAAGTGAATGAGACAATCATTTTTGGGTCGGCACAGAAATTAACGCAAGTACATCGAATTGATTGTGCTGCCGCGGGTAATGTTTTTTAGATCGTGGAGCAATGTGGCGCAAGACGCTGCGTTAACGATGAGAACCGAAAAAAACAGAGCCTCGATTGAGGCCCTGTATTTTGTTCTTACTGAAATTCTAATTATAGCTGGGGCGGCTCATTGTTTCGTTCTGCCAACTGCGTGTCCCGGGTATTTTTTTGAACAGCGATTGCCGCAAATAGGCTGAGCACAAACGACATTGAATAGAAACCCTTCTCGCTTCTGTCGAGGGTGGCGTTCCACAAACCTACTACCAGAAGAATGATGGACATAACGGTGGAGAACCAGGCCAGGCCGTAGTAAATGTTGGTGACGGGGATACCTTCCAACTGGTCGCGCACCGCTTTTTGTAGAGAGATCGCAGCGAAAAGACCAAACATCAAGACGGTAAAGTAATATCCCTTTTCGTTGAGTTCCATTTCGGCGTTCCATAATCCAACAATGAATGCAAGAATTCCTGTTATCAATGTAAACCAAGATGCTGCAACGAACGCGTTGGATGGTTTTTGAAACTGTTTGTTTTCCATTTTTTTGTTGATTTAATAAGCCAAAGGTATTCGCCGTTTGACTGGCGTCTTTTGACATAAATCAAAAAGGGAACCTGTTCGGAAAGTCAGGATTTTGCCCTTATTCTACTTAATGTTTCTTGCGTTATGCCCAGGTAAGAAGCGATGTAACCCAGGGGCACACGTTGGAGAATGTGCGGTGAGTTGAGTGTCAGGTTTTCGTAACGTTCCTTGGCCTCCTTGAAATGGTTGCGCACAAATCGTTCTTCCAGCATCACGTAGTAGCGTTCGTGCATGATCCTTCCCATCCGCTCCATGTCGGCGTGTGTAAGATAGAGTTGTTGAAGGTCTTCATAGGTCAACGCCCACAAAGTACCATCTTCCATCAACTGGATGTTTTCAAAAGAAGGTTTGCGCGAAATGAAGCTGAAAAACGAGGTAACAAAAGTGTTCTCGAAAGCAAACCAATGTGTGATCTCTTTTCCATCGAGATCGTAGAAACCTCGCAGGCACCCTTTTTCCAGAAAATATACGTGTTGACAAACCTTACCCTCCTTGATTAAAAACTCGCCCTTTGCAAGGTCCACTTTCTTTAGTGCAGCCTCAAGGTCTTTCCACGTAGTGTCGGCAAGAGGGGAGTACTGGTTGATATGTTCGAATAAAGCCTTCATGGATCATCTCACAAAAATGGATTTTGGTAGCATAGCGTGAACTCCGACATTTCCATCCACGAGTTGGGTAATGTTGACATCTACAGCGACGCTGCACAACATGTACGCATCTGCGGGCGACATTTTTTTCTCGTCGGTCAAATACTTGATCATTTCGCGCACTGCGATGTGAGTGGCTGCATTCAGATCCCTGTCGCACCCCATGGTGATGATATGCGTTTGTGTTTCGGCCCGAGGCCATTTCAAAGATTTTCCTTTGTGTACAATGAATTGCAGCGTGCCCTTCAACGACGTTTCGATGGCAGTGATATCCACTTCGCCATTGCCTTGTGCTGCGTGGCCATCGCCAATCTCGAAAAGAGCGCCCTTCACGTGAACGGGAATGAACAACCTTGTGCCAGCCACCAGCTCTTTGTTGTCCAAGTTCCCCGCATGAATCCAAGGCGGTGCACTGTTCCATTTGCCCACTTCCTTCGGAGGCGCCACACCCAGGCTTCCGAAAAATGGCCGCAACGGAATCTCAATTCCATCGGCGAAGTGCCCCATCATCTTTTCTTTGTCGAGTTGGATGATCTGCGTTTTGCGATCAAATATCTCGTCCGATAGAAATCCGTTTTGTCCAATCGCATTATAACCATACGGAATGGCTAAGTCGATGGATATGATTTTGACTTCCAGAATATCACCTGGCTCAGTTTCTTCGACGAAAATAGGGCCCGTGAGGACATGACCACCTGGCCCGCGATCTTTTACCGCCTGCACGTCGCGCAATTCTTTTTCCACTTGGTCGGGTGGGAGCCCCGCACCTTCCAAGCGTTCCGGGTTGGAAGTGAGCAGCGTGTGTACTCGCACATACTCGCCTGATTTGATACGCAAGACGGGTGGAGATTCACTCCAATAATTTCCCCATACTACCGTCGTTGCGGATGGATTGAGTTCGTATGGATTGGTGGCGCTTCCTTTCTTTTGTGCAAGCGCATAGCCAAACGAAATGAAAAGGAAAAATGAAAAAAGGATTCTTGTGGTTCGTATCGTATTCATATGAAATTTCAGTGATTCAAATACGGAAGGTCGCACCTAAAAATTTTTACCACTCTTCGATATTCTTCCTCCCAATTTCGGAGTGTTTTTTGAGCAATCGCTCGTACAACCCATCTTCTTGGCCGTACCCCGTAATTTTCACCGCCGCTTTGCTTGCATTTTTATTGGATACCGGCAGCAGCACAAAGCTCACGTTCATCCCGTCGCGCTGCATGGCGTGTGTTTTATTGGTAAACGCATTTTCACTCATACTTACGGTCACCACCTCGAAGGTTCTCTTTGAGTCGTCGCGGATGATGTGCCAATTTTTGGTGTACATATCGGCTAAAGATAATAAGTTTGGGAATCAGAAGGACATGCGAAAATGGATGGCCAACCCCCTTTCACGGGCATCCGGTGTCAAGGGAAGTGATCGCCGGCGTTTCTATCGGCTTATGGTCACGTGGTAGAGTAGAAATGACGTTACTCCAGTCGCCTCAGCTTTTCCCAGGCCCACCAAATCGCCTTTATGCCGAGTATCAGCACGGCAGTACCAACAACGCTGACCATCAAGGCTAACAGAATGGTTTGCGTAAATGTCAAGTTCATTTACCAACAACAGACATTCTCCTGGCTTTAAATCCTCGCTTCGCAGAAATCACCATCAGAGGGATGGCAAGTAAACTCAATGTGATAAAATAAGTTAGCAACATTCCAAGCATGAACAGCAACGAAAGTTGTTCGGGGTGTTCTTGCAAATCTGGTTCGTGAAAATTTTGCGCAGTATATTCCATAGACGACATCAATTTGGCCGAATATCGTACGACGATATTGACAGCATTTAATTGCCTAGGAGTTTTTCCTAGCCTCCTATGATTTGAAACTTGATAAGAATATTTGGCTCATCGTAGCTTTACAAACGACACGGGCTATAATCAAATCACTTTCGATCAATTAATTTTTTGTTAATTGTATTGTTTCGGCGCGCTGTAGTTTGAACCGAATGCAGGCCTTCATTTGTTAAAGTCCAATAATCAAACATGTCAACTTCACCTCACAATACTCGATTGATCGTATGGATCCTCGGCGCTTTGGCGACTGTAACTCCCTTTGCAATTGACCTTTATCTTCCGTCGTTTGGACAAATTGCGGAAGAATTCGGAACCACAGCGGCGAAAATTTCCCTTTCCGTGTCGAGTTATTTTATTGGGATGGCGGTAGGGCAGATGTTATATGGTCCGTTGCTGGACCGCTTTGGAAGGAAGAACCCGCTCTACGCCGGACTTGTGGTTTTCATTATGGCAAGTGGGGGTTGCTCGATGGCGAGTGACACGGAAGCGTTGATCGCCTTGCGTTTTATACAAGCCCTTGGTGGCAGCGTGGCATGGGTGGCTGCGCTGGCCATGGTGAGGGATTTCTTCCCTGTGCATGAAAGTGCAAAGATATTTTCGCTTCTTTTCTTGGTGATCGGCGTGTCTCCTTTGCTGGCACCCACGGTAGGTGGCTTCATCACCACAGCACTGGGCTGGCGCTTTATTTTCATCACCTTGGCATTGATTGCCGTATTCGTCATAGGAATTGTTCGTTTCTACCTGCCCGACGGTCAAGCGCCTGACACAACGGTCTCCCTGCGTGCAAAGCCAATGGCCAATACTTTTTTTACGATTTTGACCCAGCCTCAGTTTGCCACATTCGTTTTCGCAGGTGCCTTTTCATTTTCTACGCTGTTCATTTACGTGGCAGGGTCGCCTGTGATTTTTATGGAGATATTTAATGTAGGACCGCAGGTCTACGGTGGAATTTTTGCCTTTTTATCCGTTGGTTTTATTGGTGGGAGTCAGGTCAATATCTTTTTGTCAAAACGATTTGGAAGCGACAAGATATTTAGAATCGCTTTGTTTTGTCAATTGATTAGTACCGTATTGTTTCTACTTCTCGCTTTGAATAATTGGGTCGATCTGTATGTTTGCGTGGCGATGTTTTTTGCGTGCCTCACGTGTATCGGGCTAACTAACCCCAATGCCAGCGCCCTTGCCCTCGCGCCGTTTACACGCAACATCGGAAGTGCCTCGGCCTTGATGGCTTTTACTCAAATTGGTATTTCGGCCCTGGCATCGGCGGGCATAGCTGCGTTCGATTCACTGAGTGTTGTTCCCGTTGTTTCTTTGATGACGGTCACGTGCGCTATCTCCGTTTTCATTTACTGGATAGGTCAAAGAAGATTAGGCACTAATATAGTGATGGGAGCAGTGAGCCCAGAGAATGTGGGGCACTAAGGGTTTCTAGTTTCTAGTTTATTTTCTTCAACCCTTTGGTTTTTTCTTTGTCTTCTTTGCTGGGTCGATCATTGTCATCGTCCCAATGGCCGCGATGACGGAAATGATGGTTGACATTCACATCAATATTGGGAATGTTGACATTCACAGGGGGAACGCTGACATTGATTGGAGGAATGATTACAGGAGGGATATTTACATCGATGGCCGGTATATTCACTGCCATTGGCTCGATGGCGATGTGGGGTATTTGTACATGTACGGGAGGTACTTCCACGTGCGTGAGATTCATGGCCATGGGGCTCACGTGAATTTCCATTCGCTCCAGAGCGACTTCAACGGAACGCATCGCACGCTCTACGGCTCTCTCCACATTGACCTCAATTGTTTCCTCATCTACATCCCAATGACGGGGTGGCGTGATTTTTTTCAAACCTTGCGTACGTGAACTCTTGGATTCGGATTTCTCTTCATCCTTGGTTGTGTCCTGTGCAAAAACGGGAGCCAAGAGACATACAAACAATGCGGCCAGTAGGGTGTGGTGGAGATGTTTCATAAGTGAGTGTTTTGCTGTCTAAGCTATACTCGTTTTTTAGGGCAGGGTTACACAGAACAGGGACAAAAATGTTTAAACCTGAATTTTCGGCCAAAAAGCACCACTGGATGCCTAAACGATGGGCTGTTTCGTTTCCTTGCAGGGCCCCAAGCCATCGAAAAAGACCTTATTCATACTTTAAGCTCTCCACCGGATTTTTATTGGCTGCTCCAAGGGACTTCGCACATACCACGACCACCGCTACGACTAACACCATTACTCCAGGAGTAGCAAACAACCACCACTGCAGGTCTACATGGAAAGCGAAGTTATTAAGCCATTCGTTGGCGATGTAATAAGCAATAGGTGTAGCCAGTGCAAATGAAATCAGCACGAGCCAAATGTATTCTTTTGAAAATAAGAGCAGCAGACTAGGTACGGAAGCGCCCATTACTTTTCGCACGGCCAATTCTTTTTGCTTACGATTAACAACAAACGTGATCAACCCAAATAGCCCCAAGCACCCGATGAGCATAAAAATGGTCGAGAACATCTCGAACAACTGCGTGTACTTTTGTTCTTGCGTGTAAAACGCTTTGATGTTTTCGTCCAGAAATTCGTAATCAAAGATGAATTCGGGATAAGTCGCTTTCCATAATTTTTCGACTTCAGCCATAGCTTCTGTGATTGAACCTTTGTCGTTTCCGATCATCAGCTTTATGCTCAATGTTCGGTATGCATTCGGGTTCATTTCTATAGCCAGGTTGTCAACACCATTCTTTAGTGAGTTGGAATAGAAATCATCAACTATTCCGATGACCGTGTATTTCTCTCCGTTTCGCAAGACTGGTTTTCCGACGGCTTCTTCAGGGTTTCCCAGCAATAAATTTTTCATCAAAGTTTTGTTGAGCAGCAAATAATGAGATGAGTCCACCTGATGAAAATTTCGCCCCGCCAACAACTTGATTTTATACAAGTTCAAGAATGCGGTGTCTATCGATTGGTATTCGAATACCACCTCTTTGTCTGGGGGTGTGTCCGCAGTGGCGATGCCTTGATAGTTGCGGTTTCTACTGGCGCCTCCTGGCAATGTGAAACTAGCGCTTACCCCGGATACAAACGACTGCGACCGGAATTGCTGTTCCAAGGTGGCTCGCTTTACCGGATCACGTTGAGGTATACTTACGTTGACCACGGCTTTATGAGCGAAGCCAACATCGGTATTTTGAAAGAAACGCATCTGTATCACAACTACAAAAGTGCAAATGACAAGTACTTGAGTGATCCCGAACTGAGCCGTCACCAATACTCTCCGTAAATTGAACCCACCAACCGCTTCTGTAATGAATTTGTTTTTCAAAGATGTCACGGGGCTAAAGCTGGAGATTTTTATGGCCGGATAGAGGCCTGAAAAAAATGTAACAGCAATGACCGACACAAGCAACGCTCCAAGCAAAACTGGATCGGCGAAATGATATGCACTGGGTTTGATGCTCAATAGAAATTGAAGATTGATTAAAATCAATTCAGATAACCCCAATGCCAAAACGCCGGCAATGAGAACAACAAGGAATGTTTCTATTAAAAACTGAGCCACCAAATGGACACGATTACTGCCCATCACTTTTCGCAATCCAATTTCTTTTGAACGAGCGGTGGATTGAGCCGTTGCCAGATTGATGTAGTTAATGCAACCGGTAAGCAAAAGGAAAAGAGCAATTATACCAAGTGCTTGCACCGTGTTGTGTGTGATTGTTCTGCCATTATAATTTCCAAAACGGGCATCAAAATGCATTTCTTTCATTGGTTGTAACATATAAAAGCGCTCCGTGAGAAAGCTGGCATGCTTCTTATGAATTTTGGCCATCTCTTCTTCTATTTTGGCAACGGAGAAACCTTTATTTGGAACAACGAATGCGCAGTGACTATCGTCCACGCTGGACCAATCGTCCATCATCTTGGGAGCCAACACACGCAGGGTTGAATAAGAAGCAAGTACAGTAAACGGGAAGTCTGAGTTAGCGGGGAAATCTTCAATGATCCCTGTCACCGTGCAATCATTTCGCTTATCAATTTTCAATGTTTTGCCCATCGCATTTCCATCAGGAAAGAATTTTTTGCTCGCCGACGTTGTGAGCACAACGCTGAAAGGTTTTTCAAGGGACTTTTTGGGGCTACCTGATATCCATTTGAATCCTGTGCCCTTAAAATCGAACATTGAAAAAAATGAGGGTTCAACGAGCGCACAACTGTTGGTTTCATTGAACCTTCGCACGATCGCACCCGAAGCATCGGGAATTTCGACTAGCGCCCCGCCGATGAATAGAACAGACGTGATGCTATTGATGGACGTTGCTTCTTGCTTGAATGCATCGGGAACTGGAAAGGAGACGCCCGTTCGAAGCTCTGAACTTTCAGTGATTTTCATGCCCGTGCCGGTCACACGCACGATGCGATAAATGTTGTCGGCATCAGTATGAAATGAATCAAAGCTCGACTCAAATCGAATCACTGAAAAGATGACAAGCGCCGAGGCCATACCAATGACCAAACCTAACACGTTGATGACCGTGTTACTACGGTAGGTAAATAAGCTTCGGCGGGCCATTTTAAAATAGCTCTTGAGCATAATGAATGAGGTTGAGTAATTGGTTCTTTTTTTCCAGAAAAAATGTTTTGTTAAGAAGCCAAGGCCGTTGATCGCGTAATTGAACTTCGCGCGGGGTCGCTTCTGGGTAATGTCCTCCCGAAACATTTCATAGAGATCACCCTTGATTTCTTCGACCAGATCAGGAGGCGCAAGCCGATCAAGAAGTGAGTTTACCCACACTGGTGGTTGTTCCTTTTTCATCGGCTTACGAAGACGTTTTGGGTACCAAACTCCAAATGGCGTTACGTGTGTCTCTAACCTCTTCAAGCGCATTTCTGCCGAAGGCAGTGATCTTGAATAATCGTTTTCGGCGGCCACCACGTTCCTCAGAGGCGCCGCCCATTTTGGATTTCACAAATCCCTTTTCCTCCAAACGATGGAGTACCGCATGTACGGCGCTGATGCTCAGCCCACGGTTGGCCTGATTTAGCAGTTGCTCAACAATGGCGACGCCATACGCTTCGTCACGCAAAAGAGCCACCATCAGTAACACCAGTTCTTCGAGCTCCCCAAGATAGATCCGTGACATATTATTATTTCAACTTTTGTAGAACAAATATCCTGCCAAATGAGGAAGGAAGCTATTTTCAATGAAAATGTAGAGAACAGTGAACGGTTTTGCTTCACCCCCGGCCATTTTCGAACAGCCCCAGTTGGTCGGTGATGTAAAGCTTTCACGTACCGACTCAAATTATTTATCTGCTCGCCAAAGCAATAACCGGAAAGCGATACGTTGGTTAAGAATGAAACTTCCGTTGATAATTTGTTTCTCGTTTTTCCTTTGTTCCGTATCGGCGCAGCGAAAAAATACACCCGAGGCTTATTTCAAGGTCAAAAGAAAGAAGATGGAAGTCATTTTGCGAGCAGCAGATTTTCAAAAACACGACGTGGTAGCCGATGTTGGTTCTGGGGAAGGGTGGCTCGATGCAGGTTTGGGCGTGTATGTTGACAGCGTACAGTTCTATTTGGAGGACATCGACAGTAGCCTTATGAAAAGCAAGAAGCTGACGGAGGCACTCACCGCTTACGTGAGCTTGAAGGGTAAGCCCATCTCAAGTGTATATCGAAGAGCCGTGGGCACGGAAAAAAGTACCGGGCTGCCTGAGAATACCTTTGATAAAGTACTGCTTATCGATTCGTTTCATCATTTTACGTTCACGGAAGAAATGCTCGCTGATCTTTTTCGTATTCTAAAGGTGGGGGGCAAGCTTGTTGTTTATGATCCTGTGGCTCGAAAGACAGGGGAAAAATACAGGCTTTGCAAAAAGAAGATTTACACGGAAAAGGAAATCACAACGGCATTCGCGAATGCGGGATTCAGGTCAGGACCAATTTTCAAAACAGTGAACAGCGTTGGGTCGAGAGTTCGCGCTTTTACTTTCATAAGGTAGGATCCGCTACACCAACTTTAGCAGTAAAGCCTTCGCAACGGCTTCGGTCATCGAACTTACTTGCAGCTTTGTATAAATGTTGCCCATGTGGAACCGCACGGTGCTGTACGTGATGTTGCACTCGGCAGCGATCTGTTTGTAGCTAAGCCCTTTCACCAAAAAATGAAGGATCTCTTTTTCCCTTTCCGAAAGTTGTATCTCATGGGCGACCGCGCCAACAGCAGGGGCAATTAATTCCATTTTTCTCTGCGAATTCTTTACACCGACCCAAATGGCAATACCAATCGCTATGATAATTCCTACGAGCAATGAATTTCGCTGAAGCCGAACATTTGCCACTGAGGCCCTCAGGCGATAGTTTTCAATTGCCGCGGTCTTGTGCTCAAACTCTTTGAGGAGCTTCAATTTGCTAACGACATCAGTTCTTGAATGATTCTTGACGGTGTCAGCACGCCCCATGATTTTGATGGCGCCCTGATTCTGGCCAAAAGCATTTGTGAGGAGGAACAACAATACACCCGGCAAACAAAAACACATTCTGCACTTCATACTTCAAAAATAGGGGACAAGATGTGATGATAAAAGCGAGAACTTAGTTTGATAATTCTTGAAGCAAGCTGTTATTTTTTGCCACCTGATTACTTTTAACGCCCAACCTGACACATTTGTTAGGTGAAAAAACCATCTTCGTTGCGTTGATTTGTGCAAAAAACGATAAATGAAAATTTCTGCGCTGTTGCTTTTTCTGTCTTTTTCTGTTCCTGCCCAAAATCTTTACCTGCCAGGTAGCGCGTACAACAATAATGAAGGGATGGATCAGTTTATGCCTTCGCTCGCCGCCGACGTGGAGAACTTGTATCGTAAGGAAGGGATAAAAGACCCACGCGTCTTCAATAGTTTCTTACTTCGATTGCAGATGATTCAGGGAAAGTACGACAGCAGCCTAAATACGATCGCCCGGCTTCGGAAGCAATGGGAAGACACGTTAAGCCGTGTTACCAATGTGTTTCCATTTTATGTGTACGACCTTACCATGTCTCAGGTAAAAGACCGCGCTCAATTCCCTCAAGCGTTCAGAGGCGTTATGGCCCGAGAATATGAACGTTTGCCCGACAGGTTCACCGAAGCAGCCGAAGGTTATTTCCGGGCCGATCTCGATGCTAGACAAGCGAACTACATCGACTGGGTAAAACGCCTAAAGACAAATGGCCGTGACAGTATTTCTTACAACGAAGCAAAGAGCTTGTGCTTTGCGTATGCCAACTATCGTGTCTATGGAGACGAACTTGCACTTGCACGCGAGGTGTTGCGAGAGATTCTTATCAAGAGATACATTGTAGAAGATAGTGTGTTGATTAAGGTCAGGGATGGTGCAAAGATATCGGCTACTATTGTTAGAAAAAGAAACCAACCGGCACAGGCTGCCATTTTGAAGTTCGGTATTTATGCCTCCGCATCCGAAGTGAGCGCCGCAAAGTCGATCGCCGACCACGGCTATGTAGGTATAGTGGCCAACACGCGAGGAAAAAGATTGAGCCCGAACGCCATTGAACCTTTCGAGCACGACGGCGACGATGCCTATGATATTATTGACTGGGTAAGCAAACAACCCTGGTGCAACGGAAAAGTGGCAATGAACGGTGGAAGCTACCTTGGTTTTGTGCAGTGGGCTGCTGTCAAGAAAATTCATCCAGCACTAAAGACAATTGTACCACAGGCGGCGGTGGGTATTGGCATCGACTTTCCGGGATTGATGGGGATCAACTGGAGTTATATGCTGCAGTGGTTTCATCTGGTAGGAAACAACAAACTGCAGGATAACGAAGGGAGCAATGGTCAGCGGTGGGAAAAGATAACTACGAACTGGTTTAAGAATGGAACGGCCTTCAACAAGCTCGACTCCATTGAAGGAACACCCAATGCCACGTTCCAGAAATTTCTGAAACATCCTGCGTTCGATTCGTTTTGGCAGAAGATGATCCCCTTTGAAAAGGATTTTGCAAACATCAATATTCCTGTTCTTACAATCACCGGTTATTATGACGATGACCAGCGAGGAGCATTTCATTATTTCGATCAACATCATAAATACAATCCCAAAGCGGAGCACTACCTAGTGATTGGTCCATTTAATCATTATGGAGCACAAGATCCTCCGCAACCTTCCATTGGAGGTTACAGCATTGATCAAGTGGCGCGAATCAATACGACGGAGGTAGTGTTCGGATGGTATGATTATATTTTAAAAGGTAAACCGAAGCCGCAATTACTTCAGGACAAGATCAACTATGAAGTGATGGGTGAGAATCAATGGAAACATGTGCCTTCACTAGGAAACATGGATAATGATTCTCTCACGCTCTATTTGTCAAATGATCAAAATGGCCAACGGTTGTCTGCGTCGCAAAGCAACGGGAAGCCCATCATTCAAATAGTGGATATGAAAGATCGTACGCACCAAAATTTACTGCCCGCTATCAATGGAGAAGGAAATATTTTAATGGACTCACTTCCCAAAGGAGCATATGTGACTTTTTACAGTCAGCCGTTCGATCAGCGTTTTGAAATCAACGGTTCTTTTAGGGCGAAACTTCACTTCATCGTGAATAAACAGGACATGGATGTGGCCGTGAATCTTTATGAGCAACTTTCTAATGGAAAATACATGCAACTGAGTGGCAACATTGCACGAGTAAGTCAGCTTAAAGATTTGCGATCACGAAAGTTGCTGACACCAGGCAAGCCGGAGACCATTGATTTCAAAAATACATTTTTCACCAGCCGCCTGATCGACAAAGGAAGTCGACTGGTGCTGATCATTGGCCTCAACAAAAGCCAACTCTGGGAGATCAACTGCGGGTCTGGCAAAGAGGTCAGCAAAGAAACCATTCGCGATTGCGGAGAGCCCTTCAAGATCGAATGGCTAATCAACGGAAGTCAAATCAAACTCCCAGTGAAGCGTTGAACCAGTGAACCAGTTTGCCTTTGGGGCCAAGCGCTACTACTTCATATAAAATCCCCAAAGCACGTTGATCACTTTCCACTCGCCATTGACTTTGGCAAGGTGAGCATAGTCGATGAACTTGAATTTGTTGGTTTTTATTTTCACAGATGCCATGTCAGCAGTGATATCGTAGATGCTTACATCGATGCGGAAGGGCTCGTTGCTGGTGATCACCGATTGAGGATTGGCGTTCGTGTTCTTCGACGCGGCGAAGATCAATGCGGAGCTGCCCATGTTATTGATCATCGAGTTGCCTTTGTCGTCTTTGATAACGATACGCTTCACTAATTCAGGGCTGACTCCCTGAGCCACACGCTGAGCATCGGCTTTGTAAAAACCTTCCACATAGTCGGCGGATGCTTTGCGGATGGCGGCAGAATCTGCGCTTTGCGCGAACGCCGTCGTGGAAATGAAAAAGACGAGGAGGTAGATAAGTTTCATATGTATGCGATTTGGAGATATGAAACGGCCCGCGTATGAAAGAGGTTTTACGGTTGTCCGCTTTGGTCGCTGGCGGGCATCGACGGGATTAATTCAAATACTTATTAAGAGCATCCCAATAATGTTGCTGCCATCCTGTGGCAAGATGTTCTTTCAGTCCGTCGGGAAAACCTGTGTGATCGAATACGATGCGCGTTCCTGCGCCTTCGGCTTTGATTTCGAATTTGGCGATCGAGTAAATGCCAGTAGGCCAATCGACGACTCGCCATGCCTGCACGATACGTGTGTTGGGAACCAACTCCAAATTCCTGCCGATGATATGGCCGTCGAAAAGCGAAAAAACCCCGCCCACCTTCGAGTCGATCGTCGCGTTGGCAGTGGTGAAATCCTTAAATGACTTCTTGATGCAGGCGCTGAATTCGGTTGCGTTGAGCAATATGTCATAGACACGCTGAGGCGAAGCGTTGATATTAACTTCCTGATGAATGATTATGCTGTTGCCAACTTCGTTGGGTTTTTGAGCGACAAGAATGCTTTGACTCAAAAGTATAAATACTACAAGGGTAACTGTTTTGCTCATAAAAAGGTGCGTTGAGTTGTAGTACAAGTTACCGAATTTTACTTGGACGCAGCCCGTGTGAGTTCTTAAATCAGCGGCTAATTCGGATAATAAGATCACAAATTAGGCGGGTTTTTTGGAACTATTTGTTTGCAGAGCAAGACGCGTCGTGACGATTCTTTGATGCCGTAAAGATGAGCGCAAAGTCGCACGTGTTGGTTGACCTTGGAATTCTGTTTTATGGCGTTGGACTTTCCGAATCTTTACTTCGAATACAAAGCATTGATTTCGGCGGCCGATAAGGCTCGGTTATAGATGCGGAGGTCGCCAAACGTGCCGGGGGTATATATTTCTGGATTTTTAGTTACGCCCACATAAAGGTCTGTGCCGTAGTGGTCCACTTTTCCTGAGATAGTGTAGCTGGCCGCTGCCACGCCATTTACAAATACTACCATTTTCTTTCCATCATAGGTTCCGGAGACAAAATACCAGTTCCCGGGAGTCCAAGTGCCAGCTGGGGAATACACCACTTGGTATGTGCCGTTGATCGAAAGCGAGAATACGAAGCTGCCAGGAACGGAAAGGTGCTGGTCGCCGGTGATTCCGAGCTTGTATTGATAGTAGGGATTGATATGTGAATAATACGCCTTTTCAATAATGCCACTGTTGCCATTGCCATCAAATGACACGGGTTTTATCCAGGCCGTCAAGGTCATATTTTGTAGGGTGTCAAGAGCCTTAGAGTTGGAGATCATAATGTCATTGGAAATGCCGTTCATATTGTATGCTGTGTTGGGAACAGATTTTCGTCCCGTCGTCAATGTAGCACCTTGGACGAGAGTAGTATTCGCAGCTAAAGAAGCATCCAAAGCATTTCCGTTCATGGGCAAATAGCAAATCAAATCATCGGTTAGAGTGAATTTGGGCGCATCGTCTTTATGACAAGATTGGATGGTCAGCAGGACAATAAGTGTAAAGATGCCAAGTCTGAACTTCATATGAGTGCTAAGATTTTCAGCAAAGATGAAATGCGGTCGGCAATTTTAAAGAACAAGATCGCGGAAATACTTACCCTAGGCTTCCTACTTCTTTTGGAGCAGTGTGCCCGGCTACATGAAAATTCGAATGCGCTGCTTGCCAGGATTTAGTGAGCTGAGGTAGCCGCAGACCCACTGGGATATTTATCGTGTCGTATTAAAACATATACGACCAGCGGCAGCGCAAACACCTGAAAGATAGTCATCGCCAAGGAGTGCCGGCTTTATTCCGTTGCTGCTGTTGATTAAAAACCGCTTACCTAATGGGCCATTCGAAAAAACAACGATGTTGAACAGATTCCACGCTGGGTGAAGCCCGACAGGTAAGTAAAGGGAATTGGTTTTTGCGCATGACCATGCATACATCAATCCCCAAAGGCCAGTCGAGACAAATACATAAACCATCATCACAGGGTTTCCGATTACTCCAAATGAAAACCAATGATATAATCCAAACGCGACTGCAGAGATCCCGCTCGCGACCTTGGCGTTGGTCTTTTGAATGAGGATATAGAAAATCGCGCCCCTGAAGATCAACTCTTCAAAGAGGACAGATTTTAATGTCCACCAGGAAGAAGACGCCCATTGCCCAAGAGTGAAATCCGGATTAGAAGACCAAGTGTTGTTGGTGAGCGAGCTCATCGTCAAGGTGTAAGTCACGCAGAAAATGGCAGCGCCCACCAGCCCGCCGAAGAGATGAAGTAGGCGAGGGGCAGTAGGGGCAAACCCTAGTACCGACAAACGTTTCTTTTCGACGAACCACAACAAGAGCCATGAGGCGGCCAGTTCAACGAGCAATCCAATCATAGCGCAAGACGGTTTGGTGCTCAAGATAATTGAGGCGTACTAATTAGTTGCTCCTCTCGTGTAAATCCTTAACGGCTTTTGGCATCCCGTGATCGGACTTATGTTTGGTCAGTTGGGTAAATACATGTTCCTGCCCTGCATGATTTATGCAGCTCGCGCGCGATTGATCATGTGCCTTTCATTGAGAAAATGTAGTCGCGCTTTTTGGAAACTGATGCCCGCCTTCGGCGGCATCAGCGAAGACTTTGTTCAGCAGTCGTGGGCTGCTGAACTCTTGCTTGCGCGGTCAACGTCTGTTATGAATGTACCCCCGCTTGGCCGCGCAATCAGTGCGACAGGACGAAACGTGCTTCTCTGTCTTATCAACTCTCTGCCTTTGAGCGGGCCTGAAGGAGAACCATCATGCACGGTGCGATTTGATTGTTCATTAGTAATCAATGATCAGAGATTGGTTCCGACATCCAGCATCTACCGTCGGGCATCCGGCGCTCACTCATTCATGATCTTTCTCCGATGCTTCATGCCCCATTCACAGATGGAAAGAATAACTTCCTCGAGCGATTTCCCGTACGGTGTGACTTCATACTCCACAGTAACCGGTTTCGTTTGCAGCACAGTGCGAGTGATGATTTGGTTTGCTTCCAGATTCTGTAACTCTTTCGACAACATCTTTGCGCCAATGCCATCGAGATGCCTGAACAGTTCCATGAAACGCATCTTGCCTTTGAAAATTAGAAGGCCGATCAATTGGATTTTCCATTTGCCGCTGAGCACGTCCATCGCATCGGTGATGGCGAGCAGGCGTTCGTGATGATCGCCGCAGTGGTGTTCCTTCGTGGGCGGTTCGCTGAGCACCGTCATCCGTAGGGGCTCCTCGATGGACAATTTCTGTATCATAGCTGTGGCAAATTTATCTACTAACACGCGTCGACCCTCTTTGGTTTCCTCGAGGAAACCGGTTTCCAAAAGGAAACACATACCTGAAGTAAATCACCTTCCCTTCAACTTTGGGCCATCAAGAAAAAACAGAAATAATATGAGACGTGATAAAGTAATTTACTGGACAGCCACGGGGTTGGTGTCTGCAGGGATGTTGATGAGTGCCTTCATGTATTTGACGAGGAACGCACAGTTGATGCAGTCGTTCAAGTACGCAGGGTATCCGGAATATTTTGTGACCCTTTTGGGGATTGCGAAATTGCTGGGGGCCGTTGCACTGGTCGTGCCGATTTGGAGCAAGCTAAAGGAATGGGCGTATGCCGGTTTCGCATTCACTTTTATCGGGGCCATCTGGACACATGTGGCAACCAGCACACCGTGGATGGCACCGCTCATCGCTTTGGTGCTCCTTACAGTTTCGTATTGGTATCATGGAAGGGTGAAGGCGGCGTAATCGGGCGGTAGTTCTTTTTCCGACGACCCATCATCATCGTATTAGCGTCATGCCGGACCGCCCGCCGCCCGACATGTGGGTTTCGGAAGGCTCTGTTTTCGAGTTAGGGGCGGGACCCACTAGCTATGACCTCGCCCTTTTCCGATGGAATGCTCTTTCGTTTTGATGGGATTTTGTCTCTTCAATAGGGTTTTTGCATCCTGCGATGGAATTCTGTATAGTACGGTTCAAATTTTTAGGTAGGAGGACTCACCTTTTTGCTCACGTAATTCATCCTTTGATAGAACGGCGTGTTCTGGCTATTGGATACTGGCCCATCCAGCACCTAATATCTTGCACACGGACAAGCCCGTAACTTTCCTTCAAAATGAGAGTATATCTATTAATACCTTACTGACGTTATGCTAAAAAACTACTTCATCACCGCCATCAGAAGCTTGCGCAAGAACACAGGTTTCTCGATCATCAATATCCTTGGCCTCTCCATCGGCCTCGCTTCGTTCATGCTCATCACACTTTACGTGTACCACGAGCTGACCATGGATGGCTACCACGAAAAAGGCGATCGTATTTTTCGCGTCGTTGAAAACCTGCGCACAGAAAATGAACTGCTCCTCCAAAGCACAAGTTCACCTCCCATGGGCCCCCTCATGGCGAAGGACTTTCCCGAAGTGCAGGCCTTCACGCGCTTTACTTGGAACAGCGGCCTTGTGCGTAAGGACAACATGGTTCAATTTGAGCCCTATAATTTCCTGGCCGACTCATCGGTGTTTGAAGTTTTCTCTTGGAAGCTGCTTAAAGGAAATCCTAAGAGTGCATTGAAAGAACCCAACTCTGTAGTGTTCACGGAGTCTGCCGCTAAAAAATATTTTGGAGATCAAGATCCCATCGGACAACTCATCGAAGTGAGCGGCGACCAATGCAAAGTCACCGGTGTGACAGCTGATGTGCCAGAAAACTCACATTTTAAGTTTGACATGCTCACTTCGTTCACCACGTGGAGCTCGCATCAGAACGGAAATGAAATGCGTGGGTGGTTTTGGAATGGATTTCATACGTATTTATTATTAAAAGACAAAAACCAGATTGCCAACGTCCGGGCGAAGATGAAAGACTTTATCACCCGCAACGTGGAGAAGGGTGGCATGTATTATGAAGACCTTCCTCTGCAACCGTTGAAAAGTATTTACTTGGAGACTCCTCGGTCGTGGGAAAACGGGAAGCGCGGAAGCATTAACAACATTTACATTTTGTCGGTGATCGCTTTGTTTATTTTGCTTATCGCGTCATTCAATTATGTCAATCTTGCCACTGCACGTGCGTCGCGTAGGTTGAAGGAGGTAGGATTGCGCAAAGTGATGGGGGCTCAGAGACGTTCGTTGGTGTTGCAATTTTTAGGCGAGTCGGTCATCGTCAGTTCTATTGCCACGCTGTTTGGGTTTGGATTGGCATGGATGGTGCTGCCACCGTTCAATGATTTGGTGGATACTTCATTGGGCTTTGCTGCATTTCCGCAAATGTATTTGTGGGGTGGCGTCGTGGCGATGGCGGTTGCGCTGGGGCTGTTCTCCGGCGTGTATCCTGCTTTGATGATTTCTGGCTTTGAGCCGCTTCAAATTTTCAGGCCTTCACTACGGAGCATGTTCAGTCACCAGAATTTTAGAAAAGTATTGGTAGCCGTGCAGTTTGTGATTTCGATCACCTTGGTGGCGGGAACGCTGCTGGTGTTCAATCAACTCACGTTAGTCCGCAATCGCGACCTTGGTTTTCAAAAAGATGCCACACTCCTCATTCAGTACGATGGAGCGAAAGACGTTCGCGAACATCTGGAATCGGTGAAAACCGAACTGTTGAAAGTGGGAGGGATTGCCTCCGTCACTGCCTCACACACCGTGCCGGGGCAACAGGTGACGAACTGGTATTCTGAAATTGAAATGAAAGACGGCAAAATGTCGCCTACCAATATCAACACCAATATGGTGGATCATGATTTTATTCCAGCCTATGGTATAGAAATGCTGACAGGAAGGAATTTTTCAAAGGAATCGAAAGCAGACGATACTACCGCCTACATCGTCAATGAAACGGCCATGAGGGATTTTGGATGGAAGCCGGAAGAGGCCCTCGGTAAAAAAGTAAGTCAGGGAGGTAAAAATGGTTTCATCATCGGAGTGATGAAGGATTATCACTACCAGTCGCTGCATTTTAAAGTGGAACCATTGATGATCAACTTACGGCCAAACAGTTTTAGAGTGTTGTCGTTGAAAATTAAATCTGCCGACATTCCATCTGTGGTAGCCCAAGTCGATAAAAAATGGAAAGAGTTGGCGCCGGCTCTGCCGTTTCGATATTCGTTCCTCGAGCAAGATTATGACAAGCTATATCAAGCCGATAATCAGTTGAGCAAAGTAGCCAGTGTTTTCAGCGGACTGGCCATTTTTGTTGGGTGCTTGGGTTTGCTCGGGCTCACTTCATTTTCGGTGGAGCGTAGAACAAAGGAGATCGGCATCCGCAAGGTATTGGGTGCGTCCGCTGGACACGTAGTGTTCTTGATTTCAAAGGAATTCATGGTGCTGATAATGATTTCATTTGTAGTGGCGGTCCCGGTTACCTATTACCTTATTTCGAAATGGCTGACCAACTTCACCGACCGTATTTCCATAGATGCTTTGAGTTTTGTGCTGGCCGGATTTTCAGTTTTGGCGATTGCATGGCTGGCCATTGGCTTCTTGTCCTTCAGGGCCGCAGCTACAAATCCGAGTGAGACCCTCAGGGTGGATTAGTGAACTTAGAATTATGAATTAAGATCAGCCTTTTTTCATCGCTGTTGGCTTCACTTTTCGCATTTGTCTTTAAATTTCTAGGTATCAAGTATTTAAACCCAAAGGGCGAGGGTTCCCTTCAAAGACACAGGTCGCGTTCAGACGTCATTGTTCACATTCGTACATTCAAAAACTTTCAATTCAGATGCAACCTAATCCAGTGCGACAGCGTCTTTTGAGCAACCCAAATTGATCATTTATGCGAACGATCCTTACACTTGCTCTTGCCGCCTCATTGAGTTATTGTGCTGCGCAAACAAAAGAATTTTCTGCGTCAGCGTTTTCAGAGCTCACCATTGCGGGGCCTTTCAAGACGACGTTGGTTAAATCCGATAAGAATAAAGTAGAGATTAACTTCAACGGAATCGATCAAGGCGATGTAGTGGTCGATTCTGGCAGCGGTGAACTTGAAGTCAAAATCAAACAAAGTATTTTCGACTTTGACAAATACGATGACCATGACCGCAATCGGAAATATGCCACTGTTACCATTTACTATTCTTCCACCCCTGACGATATCGTATTGAAACAAGGAGCAAGCCTGCGTTCAAAAGAAACACTGAGCGCCAAGCAGATGAGACTCGAGAGCAGCATGGGGTCGGAGATGGATCTGGATTTGAAAGTAGACGACCTCACCCTTGAATCTTCCATGGGCAGCGAAGTAGATCTTAGGGGCACGGCTTCAAACTTCGAACTCACCGCCAAGATGGGTAGCGATGTGGATGCTTCGATGTTGAAGTGTCAAGACGTACGCGTTCGTGCTTCAATGGGTGCTTCCGTACAAGTATATGCTAGCCGAGAACTAGATGCATCTGCAAACTTTGGAGCCTCGGTGACTTGCAAAGGAAACCCTACCCGTAAGAAAACATCCGGAACTTTCGGAGCCGATTTTCACTAGGCTAGATCCTGGATATTCTAGATATTCTTGATTGACCTTGTTCAGGCGCGGTTGGCTGCTGAGCTCATGCGTGCTGGGCCTGCGTTTTCACAACGTGCACCCAGACCTTTGCCGCGCACCTGGCACGAGCTATCGAGCATCCCGTTTTTCAATATGTAATTCTCCTGTTCCTCGAGAGGTTATCCCACCGATCACCCGCTTTATTGTCTTTGACCACAATAACAGAATCGTAAAGAGCAACCGTGGGGCAGATGTGAAACGGAACGCCGTAGAGTACATCCCCTACATTATAAGCCATGCCATCGGGAACTTTCAATACCAAATGCTCCTCGCTATGCCCGACGGGTTGCAGATGGGGTGTGTTTAAAAAATAGACGCGGTCGGTCAACGCGTTCTCTGACGCAATTGACTTGTGCCCCAGGTCTACCGTTATCAAATCAGGGGATGGTTTTGAAATCACGCGGGTGACGACGACGGCGGCAAACACAAAATGCTGCTCGGAAAACCTGTCGTGGTATCCCTTGTCCCAATAAATAAAAGTGCCGGGGCTGCACACCACATCTTTTCGTTTGGCATGAACGGGAAACGTAGTAGTGCCACCAACAACGATGATGGGCTCAGCGAGTCCCGCCTCTTTTAGATTTCGTTGCATGGTAAACACTGGCTCGAAGCCTTCATTGCATTTCTTAGTTCTAACCTGAAGATCTTCGTCCCGCAAATGTCCGTCATACGCATGGAGGCCAACCGATCGAATTCCTTTAGTGGATTGGCATTTTTTGTACAGCAGCTCCGCCGCTGGCCCCGGTTTGATTCCCGTTCTGTTCATCCCAATGTTCAAATCCAAATAGACGTTGAGCCGGTGGTCAATAGAGTTGAAGACGCTATTCAGTTCATCGGCCATTTTATCGTTGTCAACCAAGCACGAGAACACCGTGCCGGGAAATGCTTTCGCAAGCTCAGCAAGGCGATGGGATTTTGGTCCGACTGGCGGATAGGCCAGGAGCACATCGGGTGCACCCACGCTGCCGAGCATCTCAGCTTCCGCAATGGTAGCGCATTTGAATTTAGTGAAGCCCGATTGCATAAGAATTTTCGCCACCTCGGCTGATTTGTGAGTTTTCACGTGAGGTCTAAGCCGGTTTACATCAGGCAAGAATTCTTTTAGCACTGAAATGTTTTTCTGAACACGATCAGGAAAGACCACCAGCGCAGGGGAATCTACTTCGCTGAGGTTTGAGATTTGAAACCATTCCATATTTTTTGAAATTCGATATATACCCGAAAATATACCAAAATTAATTAGGGCAGGCGTATTTGGTGGATGGACGAACGGAAGAATTCAATGACGGAATATAGAGTAAATGGCTTTTTCTGGTTTCATGTTTGTATTAATTTGAGGCGCCATTAAATTGTTGACCAAGTTATGAGTGTTTGCTTTACGTCGATTTTCGTGTTCACCGCCTTTGCCGCGTTTGCACAAGATTCACTGTTTTCGTTCAATGAAATTGCCTACACTTCTGATTTTGAGAAAAGCACGTTCCGTAAACATTTCAAGGAAAAGAGAGAGGAGTCTCTCGGCCTTTTGTTAGCGCCGACGACCTCGATGAATGATCAAAAAGCGGCTTCGATTGAGCAAGAGATAAATTCGATAGTAGCCGCTCTTCGGGCGGAGGGTTTAGATAAGAAGAAAGCCGACAAGAAGGTTAAGATCGTTTATGATAAAGTGCACAATCAAATATTAAAAAAGTACGAACTGGAAAATCGGTTTTCAGAAGTTTTTGAATCGGGCAATTATAATTGTGTAACGGCTTCGGCTTTGTATGCGCTCGTTTTCGAGCAACTTGGTATCCCTTACCAGGTGAAAGAAGAGCCTACCCATGTTTATTTGATCAGCTATCCTGAAAAGGAAAATATATTAGTGGAGACAACTTCGCCGATGTTTGGATATGTTGCATTCACCGACGATTTTAAAACAAGGTTTGTAACTAATTTAAAAAATCAAAAGATTGTTGGTGCTGATGAAGGCAGCTCAAGTAGCACTGACCAGTTGTTCAATAAATATTATTTCAAGAAGGAAAAAATATCGCTGACGGAACTGATTGGCCTCCATTACATGAATGACGCACTGTTCCTGCGAGATCACGGTCAATGGAAAAATGGATATCATCAGTTGGAGAAAGCGTATTTGCTTTATCCGTCTTCGCGTTGCAAATACTTGCTCATGGTTTTCGGTGTTCAGCTGGTCGCCAATGAAAAACTTTCGCCGAAGGAAAAAGCCAGATATGTCGCCAAAATTTCAAAATTCGGAGAAGAAGGGATTTCGGCGGACATGATCAAAGGTGAGTTCGTGAATCTTACACAGCAACTGCTTTTCAGGGATAACGACAAAAGTCTGTATCGGGAATGTTATGATATTTATCGGAAAGGTATCACAGACAAAGAATTACTCAGTGAGATTGACTACATCTATTTCTACGAAAACGGACGCGCTTATTACAATACGGGGAATCTTCTCAAAGCGAAATCTTTTTTTGCCAATGCCCTTGGACTTCAACCTAACAATCTGGATTTGGGAGGAGTTTTCGTCAGCACTATCGCACAGTCCCTTCGAACCGTAGACAACGATGATGCACTGTTGGATACGCTGAATTTATATAAATTGAAATATCCATCACTAAGTCAGTTCGCTAATTTTAACGCGATGCTTGCCAATGCCAATTTAGTCAGGTACGGTTCGGCGTACGAAAAAGGAAAACCCGAAACGGCGAAAAAATACAAGGAGGCTTTCGATGCCATTTTTAAAGAGTATCCAACCATCAATGTCAGCGACATCGTTGTAGGCAAGGCTTATTCTTTCGTGAGCACCTATTATTTCAGGCTGGGCCAAAAGGCCAAAGCGCGAGAAGTAATTCAGGAAGGACTTAAAATTTCACCCAACAACTACCAGCTACGTACACGATTGCAAATGATTCACTGAATCAGTTGTTGATCGCTAGATTGTATATACGTGTCGTTATGTAGCTGTTGCTTTGATTGGTTTTCACGACTGCAATAATTTTTAGCTCCTTCATCATAAACCCGCCCGGACCTAAATAGTAGTTCAAAGTGGCGATGCCTTTTTCTTGCGGATAAATTTTGTTGGCCTTTTTAGGATCAAAACAGCCTTCAGGAGAAAGAGTGCCCTCGTAAAAAGAGACAGTTGTTGTTTTGTCGCTCATCGAGATCTTCAGATCATATTCACCTTCGTTTCTTAAATTGTCTATCGCATTTATAACGATGGAGGGGTAGTCTGTTTTCTTTGATCCATTCAGGTAATACTCGGTCAATTCTGCACACGGATTGTCCTGGGTGAATCGTGCCTGCCATGCCATTGTTCCGTCCTTTCGGTATTTTTTGCTGACACCGTCAAGTTTGTCTTCTTTGTACTCGGCTTCTTTCGAGAGGGTACCATCCTCGTAGTACTGCTTGAACAGCCCCTCTTTTTTATCGTCCTTATAGTAGATCTCTAGGCTCACCTTTTCGTCGCCATAAAAATTGCGAGATAATCCGTTTCGTTTTCCGTCCTTCATCATAACTTCCGAGAAGAGCTTTCCGTCCTTTCGATAAGCCTTTATCATTCCGTCTTTTTTATTCGGGTCATCGTCTACCGGATTCTTTTTTTTAGGGCTACAATCGAACAAAAAGATCAGCCATAACAAGGTGCAAGGAATTCGACGAGTCGGATGTGGCATTAGGCGGCGGTTTTAGATCAAAGCAAATTTATTTGAAGATTCTGATTGCTCAGGCAGCTTCGATCATTTTCTTTATCAATTTTTTTTCAGCTGCAAATTCGGTTTGCTGGGATGCCTGCAATAAAAATGCTTTTGCCACTGAATTATTTCCATTAACCAAATGCAACTTGCCCAGAGCCGCGTTGAGCAAAAAATACTGGTTTAAGAAAGGGTGCTGTTTCAGACGGTTTAAAATCTGAAAAGCGTTTTCCCGATCGCCCGAGTAAAATAGCGCAATAGCGTAGTTCATCTCAACAAAAGGATTAGGGTTATTGCATTGCAATTGTTGATAGAGCTTCACGATCAAATGCCATTGAGTGGATTCAAAGCTGGGGGCAGTGCAATGTAAATAGGCGATCGATGCTTCAATGTGATAGGTTGATACGGTGTCATTTTTGGCCTGCTCAAGGAAATCGGTGGCCAAGACAATAAGGCGATTGTCCCAAAGTGAGCGATCTTGGTTTTCAAGTTCCACGATCTCGCCGTTGCTGTCAAAGCGTGATTTGATCCGAGAGATGTTGAACAACATCAATGCCTGCAGAGCCATGGTCTCTTTATCTGATAGTCCGCTTTTAAGTAAGGAATGATTGAGAATCAGTGCCTCCTCGCAGAGTTCTTCTCGGATGATCGCCTTGCCCCAGGATGATTTGTATCCTTCATTGAAAATCAAGTAGATGATCTTGTGAACCATCGCAAGCCGCGACTTCAGGGTTTGAGAATGCATCGATTCCTCACGCAATAGATTTTCTGATCTAATTTTTTGCCTTGCACGTATCAATATTTTGTCGACACCATCAAGGGTCATTCCCAGTAATCGCGCGATGGCTTCTACTTTCAAATTGACTACATATTTTAATGTGATGGCCACCTGCGACTTAGGTGGCAGATCAGGATTGGCACAGGTAAACAAAAGTTTCAATTGGTGGTCATCGACTACAGACTCAGAGTCGCCGATGAAATAGGTTTGTTCCTGTTCAGCGGAAACCTTGTTTGTCTTCAGCTTTTTTAAAGAATTGAGCGCCTTGTTTCGGCAAACCGTGTAGAGCCATCCCGACGGATTGGAAGGAATTCCATTTTTATTCCATTCGGTCAGCGCAGCGGAAAAGGATTCTTGCACGAGATCTTCGGCGGAGGCAATATCGATGTCGTTGGAAAAAGAAAGCAACGAAGTGACCAGCCTTCCAAAATGCGTTTTGTAAAGTCGATCGGTAGCTGCCTGTACCTGATCCATGCTTAAGACTCAAAGCTGAGCAGGGGCCTCACCTCCACAGCGGCCTCTCCGGTCAACACCAACGGACATGCTTTCGCAAACTCTACCGCTTGTTCTATATTCTCGGCATTAAAGAATGTGGCACCACTTACACCTTCTTTCGATTCAATGAACGGCCCATCGGAAGTGACTTCATTTCTTCTAACATACCTGCCCGCAGCCACGAGTGCGTCACCCGTAATGTAGTTGCCCGATTCGGCGAGTGACTCTACCCACTTCATCATTAATAGGGCCTTTGCCTTACGCTCTTGATAAGTCATTTTTGACAGCTTGTTCAAGTCTTCCCTGATAATGAGCATGAATTTTTCCATGGTTGTAAAATTAAGGATTGAGATTTAGAAAGTTTACCTCGTAGACACTGGGGCAATCAAAATCCGTACACAAAATCGGGGTATTTTGAGGCCGGGCACTTCATTATGCTTAAATAATTTGAAACAGCCTGTACGGAATATATCATTTGAATTGTCTTTTCGCAAAACAACTCACATCATGAAACATTTACTCGTCACCTTCACGCCACGTACACGTTGGAGCCTATTGTTATGCTTCGGCTTAGCGGCACATTTCAACTCGTTGGCCCAAGGTCCTAACTGGGAATTGGAAAAGATGCCCGAAGCGCTGGAAACGGACTTCGCCCTGAGTGCATTACCACCTCATTTGCGCGGCGGCGCAACCGTTTATTTATTGGATCCGAAAAAAGGATATTACGTGGCTCGCAAGGGCACCAATGGATTCATCTGTTTTGTGGATAGAACGGAATGGGACAGAAAAGAATACCGCAATGACATCGCCAGCCCGATCAGTTACGACGCAGAAGGTGCCCGTGTCATCTTCCCTGTGTACATGGACGTTGCGGTGATGCGTGCATCTGGAAAATACTCGATCGAACAAATCCGAGAGACGGTGGATGACAAAATTAAAAAAGGGGTTTACAAAGCACCACATCCAGGAATCTCCTATATGCTTGGCCCATTGATGCGTACCTATAACGATGCAGGAACCAAGGTGATCACCATCAACGTGCCTCACTACATGTTCTATGCGCCATATTTAACAGCGGCTGATTTTGGCTGCCGAAAGAACGCCGGCGACGGGGAACCAATTGTTCTTGGAGAAGGAAAGAGCCCTCATGGCTACGCTATTATTTTTGTTGGCGAAAAGGAGAAAGCGAAGATATTGGAAGATCAAAAGGAGCTGCTGCAAAGACTCGCTACATACAAACCTTATTTTCAAACAGGGCAGATGTAATGATGTGAGATTCAGGGCCGGGGAGGGCATTCAACTCCCCGCCTTGAATGTTCATTTGCTATTTCTTCTTTAATTCTTCCAACATTTTCACTGCATTTTCATTCTTCGGATTCAACTGCAATGATTTTTTGTAATTGGTGATCGCTAGCTCTTTGTCTCCATTTTTCATGCAGGCTTCTGCGTAGCTGTCGTAGGCGTTGGCGCTTTTCGGGTACAACATCATATTCACCTTGAACACATCTTTGGCCAGTTTGATGTTTCCCGACTGGAGCATATTATAACCCCAGCCGTTGATGTTTTCTTCGTTTACCGCACCGTCTTTGGCGTCGGCCTTTAGAAGTTGTTGATAGCCCGCCAGAGCCTTATCAAAATTCCCTGCCAATAAATGCTCATAAGGGATCTTTTCTTCGTCTTTTAAAAGAGGATGCTCGAACTTTACCTCGCTATTTCCACCGAGCAACAACACATTTCTCTTGCCATCGGCAGGGTTCATTTTGAATTGCACCAACTGATCTGATTCGGTACTTGCATAGGTACTGTCAGAGACTTGCAACAATTCAGTTTCGTTGCCACGAATGTATTTTCTGAATAGCTTGCCTCCCTTGGAATAAACAGACAGCAGTCCATCATTGCCGTTTTTGTAGCGCCCGCGAATGGATGCAAACTTTGAGGTATCTATCTTCATTTTGGCGTAGCGGCGAACATAATTTTTCCAACCATAGGCGAGTGCAACCGCTCGTGTCACTTCATTCATGAATTCCGGTTGATTAGCGTTGATCATGACCACCACACCGTGGCCGTTGGATTGGTGGGCCATCAATGAAGCACAGAAGCCTTCGTCCCATCCATTGTGGCTGAAGTATTTTTCTCCACCGAAATCACTTAGAAAAAGCCCGAGACCGATAAAATCCTTGTAATACGGAGTGACCATTTTTTTTACCATGTCGTTGGAAAGGACTTCACTCTTGTCGCCTTTCAGCGCGTTCTGAATATCAACCGCAAAGAGTGCAAGATCTTCTGCAGTGGTCCACAAACCGGCGGCTGCCATTTCAGGATAAGTGTGCCGCTTGCCTTTGGTCATTGAACCATCAGGTAAATAACCCGTTGCAGCAAGCTTTAATTGGTCTGGCGGCAGTGGTTGACTATAAGTGCTGTGTACCATGTGCAGCGGCTGCAACACTTTTTCATTTGTGATTGACGGGAAATCTTTGCCTTCCACGTCAATTAACATCTGCTGCATGATGGTATAACCTCCACCCGAGTAGCGAAAACTTTCATCGGGCAATTTGTCCACGCGAATAGGTGGCGAGTTGGCCGGCTTTTCTCCATTCAATACTTGTAATAATGTGGGAACAGGCAAATCGGGGCTGTACCCGAGGAAACCGTGCACCGTCACTCCCCCCGTGTGGCTAAGCAAATGCTTCAACGCCACTTTTTTCTTTTGTGTGAACTCATTGTCGGGAAGCTGCCATGACTTAAGAAACCTGTTGACGTTGGTGTCGAGACTGATTTTTCCTTCTTCCACCAATTTCAATGCTGTGAAAGCGGCCACTGGCTTACTAATGCTGCCTGCTTGAAACAAAGTGCTGGTCGTGACAGGTTCTTTCGTTTCTTCGTCCATCACACCGTAGGCTTTTTTCCAAACCACTTTGTAATTTTCAATAACAGCGAGGCTCACACCCGGAACGTGATAGTGCTTCATCCGTTGTTCGATAGTCCAAGTGCTATCGCCTTCGAAATAAACAGGGCCGGCCAGGCGTGTCTCAACACTTTTAATTTTCCCGTCTGTATTTTCTGAACGAGGTGTGCAAAACTGTAGCATCACTACAGGCAGGAGCAGAAGTATTTTTTTCATTTGGCGATGGGATGAATTTCAAGATACAAAATAGGGGGATAGAGGCAATCGATATTTATGTACATGAATGCGGAGTTCGAGGTGCTACAACATCGATTCCAAAAACTATGACTTTTGGCGCAAACAGGGTTAGTTTAAAGGAGAAGGCAACCTTTTAACTTGGCGGCCGTCTTTTTGTTCCAAGTGCACCATAAACACCACTAATCTCTCAACCAAATGATCAAAAATTGGATCCTCGTTTCCTTCCGGCGGTTCTTCCGTGACAAAACAAATTCGCTCATCAATTTACTCGGCCTGACACTAGGGATGACAGTCTCACTGCTCATCTTCATTTATGTGCGGCACGAGTTCAGTTATGACAGCTTTCATACGAAAGCCGACCGAATTTATCGGATCATTAAGGAGAACCCTCCCGGGAACAATTACATGAGCAACCCCAAGCAAGCAGTGCTTCCTGCGCCATTGGCTGATGTTGTTCGACAGCAAGTCCCTGGAGTGGAAGCGATTTCACGCCTTGCCAGTTGGGGTGGAAGTCTCACCGTGGAGACCAGCGATGTGTCCAAATTTTTTACAGAAGAAACATACAACGCTGCCGATGGCGACCTTTTCAGGATATTAACATTTGAACCACTGGCGGGAAACCTGACACAAACCTTCAAGAACCCATATACGGTGGCGATCTCGGAGAAAACGGCCTTCAAATACTTTGGCCGCACCGATGTAGTAGGAGAGGTTCTGAACCTCACGGGTTTCAAAAGCTTTGGCCGCTATACCATCGATTTGGTTTTTCGTGATTTCCCGACGAACTCATCATATGATTTTAAGATCGTATTGCGATTTGAAGACTTTGTCAAAACCGTTCAGCCAACGGACTTGCAGAACTGGCACAACTACAATTACAACTATCTATTGCTGACCTCCAATGGGCAAGGAACTGCGGTGAGCAAACAGATCGACGACTTATGCTACAAACGTGAAAAAGAGGACAAGAATTTTGATGGAAAAGCGACCTATTATCTTCAGCCGCTCGGAGAGTTCTATTTGCAGTCAGACATCAATTTTGCCAACACCCCAAAAAATGACATCAATCGCCTTTACTTGTTGAGCATTCTCGCGATCTTCATTTTGGTAGTGGCGGGTATTAATTACGTTAACCTCACCACAGCTCGGTCGGTGAAAAGGGCAAAGGAAGTGGGCGTACGAAAAGTTATTGGGGCTCAACCTCGGAACTTGGTACTTCAATTTTTGGGCGATGCGCTTGCCCTTAGTTTTTTCTCTATGCTGTTGGCGTTTGTCGTGGCATGGTCGCTCTTTCCTTACTTCCGAAATTTCATCGAAAAGGATATTTCATTCGACCCCATTCATGATGTGTCATTGTTGTTGATCGTTTTGATCATTCCTTCTGTATTGGGTTTGCTCGCGGGGATTTATCCATCGGTCGCCTTATCGACATTCAAACCTGTGCAGGTGTTGAAAGGCAATTTTTCTACTGGCCACCAAGGCAGTGTGTTGCGCGATGCACTCACTGTATTTCAATTTGCGATATCCGGAGCGTTGATCATCGCAGTGGTGGTTGTCACCAGTCAGCTTGAATATTTCGAAAAACACAATCCCGGATATGATCGAGAGCAGATTTTGAGACTGAACTTACGGGATGAAGGGGTCCGCGCAAAAAGCACTGTGCTTATCAATGAGCTGAAAAAGAATTCGGCGATTATCAATGTTTCGCTTGCCTCGTACTTTCCAAATTCCGTGAACACACAGCAATCTCGCCGGTGGATGGGTTCCAATGGATCAAACGATGTTGCATTCTATACCATCCATGCTGACCCAAACTACCTCGACGTCTTTAATATTAAATTGATCGACGGGCGTTTCTTCATTCCGGGTACTCCTGCCGACAGCAATGCATTTGTCATCAACGAAACAGCGGTGAAAACATATGGATGGAACAATCCCGTCGGCATGAAATTCACAGGTGAAACCAACGGAGGCAAGGGCGACACAGCTACAATTATTGGCGTGATCAAAGACATCCACATCGCTGACTACCGACAGGCGATTGCGCCAATGCGAATTGGCTTTTCAAAGAAATGGTCGGGCGTACTGGCTATTAGAGTCTCTCCAAAAAATATTGGCGCCACGCTGTCGTTCATCGAAGAGAATTATAAGAGACTAGCCACTACAAAGATGCCCTACGCTATTTCTTTTTTCGACGAAGATTTTGGGAAGGTGTACAAAGCCGACCGCCAACTTGGCACGTTGATCTATATTTTCTCCGTGGTTGCCATCATAATTGCTTGCCTTGGCTTGTATGGTCTCACCATGCACACCGTCAACATTCGTTTGAAAGAGATTGGCATCAGGAAAATAATGGGAGCGGAGCACAGCCAATTAGTGGCAATCCTTTCGAAGAAATTTCTGGTTCTTATCATTATGGCTTTCGTGGTTGCGGCGCCAGTGGCCTATTACTTCATGAATGAATGGTTGAAAAACTTCGTTTACCACACAGACATCAGTTTCCTATCATTTGGTATAGCCATGGCAACGATGATGGCCATATCGCTCGCTACTGTCGGCAGACAGGTTTGGAAAGCCGTGCGTAGCCGTCCGACTGAAATTTTGCGGAGTGAGTGATTAACACGCTGCAAGTTCCAGGTGAAGTTTTGTAGATAAGGTGCTTGGCATCCAGTAGCCGTGAGCTTCGTGCCGAATAGTTGATTTCAATTTGCAACTTGCAATCAATTCATGGAACTTATAATTCCACATCTTTGTCTATAGTTCTTTATTAATTAGCATATACTCATGGAACTCGGCATTGGCATGTTTGGTGACAACCACTATGACTCGCAAGGTAAACCCCTCCCTGCAGGGGCGCGCTTGCGTGAACTTATCGAAGAAATAAAATTAATGGACGAAGTAGGTGTAGAGTTTTTTGGCATAGGTGAACATCATCGTCCGGATTATGCTGTCTCGGTGCCAGAAGTGGTGCTCGCGGCGGCGGCCACGGTTACAAAAAATATTAAGTTGGGGAGTGCCGTCACCGTATTGAGTTCCACCGACCCTGTGCGCATTTATCAAAGTTTTGCGACCGTCGACCAACTTAGTGACGGACGAGCCGAACTCATGGCAGGTCGGGGCAGTTTTATCGAGTCGTTTCCGTTGTACGGTTACCACCTGCAAGATTACAATGAACTCTTCAATGAGAAACTGGAGCTATTGCTTAAGATTAATGAGGCTGAGCGCATCACATGGAAAGGTAAGTTCCGTGCGCCTCTGCAAGATCAAATTATATTGCCACGTGCCGTCAATGATCATTTGAAAATTTGGGTAGCCGTGGGCGGAACGCCTGAGTCGGTGGAACGAGCGGCGAAACTTGGGCTGCCCGTGATGTTTGCTATTATTGGAGGCAACCCCGCACAGTTTAAACCATTGTTTCAATACTATAGGGAATTATGGCAACACTTCGGACATGACATGAAGAGTTTTCAGGTAGGCGTACACATGCACAGTTTTTTCGGCGAAAACAGCAAGCAGACTGCCGACGAGTATTTTCCTGTGTACTCTGCCCAGATGACGCGAGTAGGGGCAAGCCGGGGGTGGCCTCCGTTCACACGAGGGCAATATGAAACTGGAAGGAGCAAAGAGGGCGCGTACCTTTTTGGTGACGCGAATGAAGCAGTGGACAAGATTTTGCAAATGCACGAGTTGTTTGGGCTCTCCCGTTTTTCAGCGCACATGGATGTAGGTGGCCCTTCACACGCCATGCTGATGAAGTCCATTGAAATTTTTGGGACCCGCATTTTGCCTGACGTAAAAAAAGCTGTGGCGTCTAGCTAAAAAAAATCGCATGACCTACCTGTGTAAGACACAAAAAAAGCCTCCATTATCGGAGGCTTTTCTGCTATGGCTATTTTAAAATTACTTTTTTTTCTTCTTCGCGGCCTTCTTTGCTACCTTCTTTACCGCCTTCTTAGCTGCCTTTTTTACTACTTTCTTTTTCGCTGCTTTCTTGGCTGGCTTTGCTTTTTTAACCGCTTTCTTCTTAGCTGCGGGCTTTGCCTTTGCAACTGGTTTAGCAGCTTTTGGTTTTGCAACACCAGGCTTCGGTCTTGATTTGCCCATCGCATTCAAGGCTGAACCTGCTTTGAACCACTCAATCTGATTTTTGTTGTAGGTGTGGTTGGCGGTAATCTCTTCTATTTTTCCATCGCTGTGATGAATGACAATCGTCAGCGGTTTCTCCGGGGAGAAAGTGGTCAAGCCTTTCACATCAAAAATATCGTCTTCTCGAATCTTGTCGTAGTCTGCTTTGTTGGCAAACGTTAGCGCCAACATTCCTTGCTTCTTCAAATTGGTCTCGTGGATGCGAGCAAATGATTTTACCAGAATTGCTCGTACCCCTAAGTGACGAGGTTCCATTGCTGCATGTTCGCGCGATGATCCTTCACCGTAGTTTTCATCGCCTACCACAATTGAACCGATGCCAGCAGCTTTATATGCACGTTGCACTTTTGGTACTTCGTCATACTGACCTGTCAGGCCATTGCGCACGCTGTTGATGGCTTCATTAAAGAAGTTGGTAGCGCCTATCAGTAAGTTGTTGGAAATGTTGTCCAAGTGACCACGGTATTTTAGCCATTTACCAGCCATCGAAATGTGGTCAGTAGTACACTTTCCTTTTGCTTTGATAAGCAAACGCAAGCGAGCCAGGTCTTTTCCTTCCCAAGGCTTGAATGGTTCAAGCGCTTGGAGACGATCTGAACCTGGATCTATTTTCACCTCTATTTTGCTTCCGTCTTTGGCCGGTCCTTGGTAGCCGGGGTCCTTCACGTCAAATCCTTTTTTGGGTAGTTCGTCCCCCGTTGGAGGGTCAAGTTTGACTTGCTGGCCCTGTTCGTTAATCAATGTGTCGGTGAGCGGGTTGAATCCGAGATCACCGGCAATTGCCAAGGCCGTCACCAACTCAGGTGAAGCCACAAAAGCGTATGTATTCGGGTTGCCGTCGTTGCGCGACTGGAAGTTCCTGTTGAAGGAGTGTACGATCGTGTTTTTCTCTTTACGATCTGCCCCTACGCGCGCCCACATGCCAATGCAGGGCCCACAGGCGTTGGCAAAAACTTTAGCTCCGATCTTGTTGAAGGTATCAATGAATCCATCGCGTTCAATCGTGTAACGCACTTGCTCTGACCCAGGAGTGATGGTGAACATTGCCTTGGTCTTCAAGCCTTTGTTCGCCACTTGTTTCGCTAAACTTGCCGCGCGTGAAATATCTTCATAGGAAGAGTTGGTGCAAGATCCAATCAAACCTACTTCCACTTTCAATGGCCAACCGTTCTTTGCCGCCTCCTCTTTCACTTTTGAAATAGGGGTAGCCAAATCGGGAGTGAATGGACCGTTCAAGTGTGGCTCAAGCTCCGACAGATTGATTTCAATTACTTGATCGAAGTATTGTTCGGGGTTTTTATAAACTTCAGGATCCGCCGTTAAATGTTCTTTGACCTTGTTTGCCATCTTAGCTACCTCAGCGCGTCCCGTGGCGATCAAGTAACGTTCCATTGAATTGTCGTACCCGAATGTCGAAGTCGTTGCACCGATCTCTGCGCCCATATTGCAAATAGTGCCCTTGCCCGTACAACTCATGGATGTCGCACCTTCGCCAAAATATTCAACGATGGCGCCTGTTCCACCTTTTACCGTAAGGATGCCTGCCACTTTCAATATCACATCTTTTGCGGAAGTCCAGCCGTTGAGTTTGCCGGTCAGCTTTACGCCAATCAGTTTTGGGAATTTCAGTTCCCATGGCATGCCGGCCATTACATCCACTGCGTCAGCACCACCTACGCCTATGGCGACCATTCCCAATCCACCCGCATTCACCGTGTGTGAGTCAGTACCAATCATCATGCCTCCGGGGAACGCGTAATTCTCAAGTACAACTTGGTGGATGATACCAGCACCTGGTTTCCAAAAACCTAAGCCGTATTTATTTGAAACAGACGAAAGGAAGTCGAATACCTCCTTGCTTTCCGAGTTCGCATTAACGAGGTCATCCTTTGCGCCAACTTTGGCTACGATCAGGTGATCACAGTGCACCGTTGACGGTACAGCTACTTTCGCCCGGCCTGCCGACATGAACTGAAGGAGGGCCATTTGGGCTGTCGCGTCTTGCATAGCCACGCGATCAGGCGCGAAGTCGACATATGATTTTCCACGACCGAAAGCCTCGAGCTTCTGATCGGAGTGAAGGTGCGAATACAATATTTTTTCGGAGAGAGTAAGGGGTTTGTTCACCACTTTTCTTGCCTTAGCAATGCGGCCCGGGATAGCTGCATAGAGCTTTTTGATCATGTCTAGGTCGAATACCATAACTGTGTGAAATAAGGTTAAAGTGCTAAACTAATAATTAAAATCAGGATTTCGATTGCATTAAGATGTTTTTCAGGATGGGCGGTAAATAGGACTGATATTGAGGTACTTACGCGACTTTCGTTCATCTATCAGATGCTCTCGAATGGCAACAATTGGATATGGATTTTGGGCTACCAAAAGGGGCCGTAATCAGTGCCCTTCATGCCTGATTTCGGCATTCATGTCGATAATGTTGCGGAGTGAATCCAACGCTTTCCTTTCCGATTCTTCAACACGCCCGTCGGCATTCACAACATCGTACATGTCCGTGTAGATTTTGTACTTCACGGCAAACTTTACTTGATCGAAGAACTTGAACGAGTCGCGGATGACCGTGTTTACCAGTGCTGGGTCGATCGATTTGTATTCGGCGATCGCATCCATGAGTTTTTTCTTGGGGTCTGCTTCGGCAGGAAAAATCTTGGACATCTTGTCTAGAATCACGAGCTCCTCATTCTCGTGCATCGAGCCGTCGCACATGGCCATATGGGCGTAAAGAAACAAAACGAAATCTTGAAATTGCTTGTGAAGCACCATTTGAGATTAAAGATTAAAAATTAGAAAATGAAAAAATGAGTGATGTTCTATTGAGGCGATAGACAAACACTTACCAAAGATAAAAAAAAGGCCCCACCTTTCCGCGAGGGCTTTCCCTAAATAAAATTGGGTTTGATCGTGGCTCGCAGCTGAGTCGCCAAGACCAAGATAGTGTTCAAAAAGAAAGCCTCGCGTTTCCGCAAGGCTTTCTCTTATCGATTGATGATTTCAAATTACATCATTCCGCCCATGCCACCTCCTGGAGGCATTGCTGGCGCTTCTTTCTCCTCTGCGATTTCGCTCACCACGGCTTCTGTTGTCAACAACAGGCCGGCGATTGATGCTGCGTTTTCAAGTGCAAGGCGAGACACCTTCGTAGGGTCTATGATACCTGCATCGAAGAAGTTTTCGTAGGTATTCTCGCTGGCATTGTATCCGAAGTCTTTCTTGCCGTCACGGACTTTGTTTACCACAACAGAACCTTCTTGACCTGCGTTTTCAGCAATGGTACGAAGAGGTGATTCCAACGCGAGGCGAACAATGTTCACGCCGGTGGACTGATCTTCGTTATCTGTTTTTACGTCTTTCAACGCTTCGATCGCGCGGATATAGGCTACACCACCGCCAGGGATGATGCCTTCTTGCACGGCGGCACGTGTTGCATGCAATGCATCGTCAACACGATCTTTCTTTTCCTTCATTTCCACTTCCGTGGCTGCACCGATGTAGAGGATCGCTACGCCACCCGACAGTTTCGCTAAACGCTCTTGGAGTTTTTCTTTGTCGTAGTCGGAGGTAGTAGTGTCAATCTGAGCTTTGATCTGATTTACGCGACCCGTGATTTCGGCTTTCTTGCCAGCCCCATTTACGATGGTCGTGTTGTCTTTGTCAATGTTGATTTTTTCTGCACGGCCGAGGTATTCTAGTTTGGCGTCTTCGAGCTTCATGCCGGTTTCTTCAGAGATCACTTTACCGCCGGTGAGAACAGCGATGTCTTCCAGCATGGCTTTTCTGCGGTCGCCAAAGCCAGGAGCTTTAACAGCTGCCACGCGCAGGGCGCCACGGATTTTATTTACCACCAAGGTTGCCAAAGCTTCGCCTTCTACTTCTTCTGCGATAATCAACAAAGGCTTGCCGGTTTGGGCAGTTGCTTCTAGTATAGGAAGCAATTCCTTCATGGAAGAAACCTTCTTGTCATAAATAAGGATATAAGGGCTGTCAAGATCGGCTTCCATTTTTTCCGTATTCGTCACGAAATAAGGAGAGAGGTAGCCACGATCGAACTGCATACCTTCTACGGTCTTCACTTCTGTCTCGGTTCCTTTGGCTTCTTCTACAGTGATCACACCATCTTTGCCTACTTTTTCCATCGCGGTGGCAATCATCTTACCGATTTCCGTATCGTTGTTAGACGAGATGGTAGCTACCTGAGTAATTTCTTGTGAGCCTTTGATGTTTTTGGATTGTTTCTTCAGATTTTCGACAACTGCGATTACGGCCTTGTCGATACCGCGCTTGAGGTCCATTGGGTTGGCTCCGGCCGCTACGTTCTTAATTCCGTGCGAATAAATGGATTGCGTAAGTACGGTAGCCGTTGTAGTTCCATCGCCGGCGGCATCCGCAGTTTTGGAGGCAACTTCCTTCACGAGCTGAGCGCCCATGTTCTCGATCGCGTCTTTCAATTCAATTTCCTTGGCCACCGACACACCATCTTTTGTGACGGTAGGAGCGCCGAATTTTTTGTCGAGGATTACGTTACGGCCTTTTGGACCGAGGGTAACTTTTACGGCATTTGCTAGTTTGTCCACACCCTTTTTAATTCTATCGCGGGCGCTGGTATCGAATGTAATTTCTTTTGCCATTGTTGTATTGCTTTAAGATTATTTTAAATGTGATTAGATAGTTCCGAAAATGTCGGAATTGCGCATAATCAAATATTCCTTGCCGTCGATGGTGATCTCCGTGCCAGAATATTTTCCGTAAAGGATTTGGTCGCCCACTTTTACGGTCACGGGCTTATCTTTTAGGCCATCGCCTACGGCAATTACTTTGCCTTGTTGGGGTTTTTCTTTTGCAGTGTCGGGGATGATGATCCCGCTGGCAGTCTTGGTCTCAGCTACAGCAGCCTCTACCAATACTCGGTCTTCGTTGGGTTTGAAATTAATCTTAGCCATGGTTATTAATTATTAAAAAAATTAAACTTTAGGTTTAAATCTGCCCGTCACCAGCGATAAAGGTGCCATTGTGGCTTTTTGCGTCTGAAATGGACAAATTTTCTATTTTGGGCAGCAAAGATGAAAAAAAATGGCATAGCAGTACAACCAACTCGGCACAAATGGCAGAATTTCCCAGGGCTGGATGGGAAGCCCCCTTTCCAGGAACTCCAAATAGGCGGGACCGTTTAGCGATTGTAAGTCAGCACTTTTTTATAGGAATCAGCCCTGATTTCTGTCGGATAGTTATCAGTGTCATAGGTGATATTCTTGCTGCATGAGTTGATGCATCAGAAGTGACCTCTGTGTAGTTGTTCATGGAGTAGTAGGTATTTACGCTGAACAGGTCTCCGATTAAGCCTGGAAAATAATAGGGGTTGGGAGAATTGTCGTACTTATAATAGACTTTACCCACTGGCAACGAAGGTGAGCGCATGAGGGCAGTAATATTGCCAGCCGCGTCGATATCGCACGTAAGTTCGGCATAGAGCTGATTATCACCTTGATAATATTTAACGTTGAGCGAGGAGGTAGTTTGTGTGACTATCCACAGGTCTTCCAGGATCTTATTGCCAGCGCTTGGAACGAAGGAATTCGTCAAGGTGGTTTTTCCTGCTATGGAATAGTCGTATTCTGTTATTCTCTGTAAGCCGTTACCTCCCAGGAACTGTACCCACTGGCTTAGTTTACCGTCGCTATCGTAGCGGAACTCGTCACTTTTGTAACCGTCTGTGTAATTGTGCAGGATAGGGTTGTAATCGTAACTTATGATCTGTGATAACCGGTTCTGCTCATAAGTGAATTCTCTTCTGAATGATTTTTCAAAGAGTTCAGCCGATGGGTCTGAATAGTCACGCACGAGGTATTCTTCAGTGGTAATTCGTTTGTCGGCGGTCACTGGTTTTACGGGAGCAACATTATTGTAGGAACAACCAAGAACAAGTACGGAAATTAGAACGGCGTAAACTCTTTTCATTGTTTGTATGTGTTAAGCTTATTTAATTGAAAACGAAACGTTGTTATTTGGTTGGGGGTTGTTAAGATTATGTTACAAAGAGTAAATTTTAGACCGCAGCATAGAAGAATATGAATTCAAGAAGAGAGTTTCTGTCCAAAGCGTTGGCCGTCGGATCCTTTTTAGGAGTTGGCCAATTGGCACTCCGAAACAGCGTATCCGCTGTTGGCAATTTGCCTTCGTTGAAAGGCCGAAAAGTGCTTTTCACCTACGGTGGATGGGATGGTCATGAGCCTCAGAAGTACGCCGAATTTCTCGCCCCTTGGATGAAAGGCGAAGGGGCAGAGGTGATCCTTTCTACCTCCCTGGATTCTTATACCGACAAGGCGCTCATGGATTCCATCGACCTGGTTGTTCAGATTTTTACCATGTCCCAGATTTCAAAAGAACAGGAGGCCGGACTTATCGCGGCGGTGGAAAAAAATGGAACTGGAATGGCCGGTTGGCATGGCGGATTGTGTGACGCCTTTCGTCAAAACGTAGACTATCAATTCATGACCGGCGGACAATGGGTGGCGCACCCGGGCGGCTACGTGGATTATCAAGTGAATATCGTTGATCACACTGATGAGATCACCAAAGGATTAAGAGACTTTCCGATGAAAAGCGAACAGTACTACATGCACGTAGATCCCAATGTGAAAGTGCTTGCGACAACAAAATTTAACGGTAAAGTGAACTATTGGATCGATGGATGTGTGATACCAGTGACCTGGAAAAAGATGCACGGTAAGGGAAGGATTTTCTATACTTCTGTTGGCCACAACCTAGATCATATAGCAGAAAAGCCCGACGCCATGGAAATGTTGAAACGGGGAATTCGATGGGCTAGCGCAAGTAAATATGAGCCCGCTGAGAAATGGCTCAGCCCAATTTATGGAAGACGCAAGGATTAGGTATCAAGAACACGAAGCTGATCGCATCTAGAACCCTACTGCTTATTCTTTGATAACCTTTATCGTTTTGGTTTGCTCACCAATCAACACCCTTACCATGTACATGCCTTTCGTGAACTTTGATAAATCGATGTCGTGGTTTAGCATTTCTTTGCCTCCAAGTTTGATCAATTTACCAAGGAGGTCATATATCGCAACACAGACAGGTTGTTCTCCAATGCTATTCTCATCTACTGACAGGGTAACCGTTGTGGAGACTGGATTTGGATAGGAGGAAATGCCCACACTCGGATCAGCATCAACTCGGGTTACTATTAACACATTGTTGTCTGATATTAGACTCAAGCATTCACCGTCGGCGATTGCTTGAACGTTGTACGGACCTGACCCTGTTTGAACTGAGAGTTTATTTGTTGTTGCGGACGGATCGGAGATCCATGCGCCATTTAAGAACCATTTGTTGGCGCCATCATAACTGGATATAAGAACAGGGGCCGTGGGGTTTGTCATGTCGATGCTGATGACAGGCTGGCCGGGATTCACGCAAAACTCCTGGCTAACCTGAGCAGCCGAGCTGAAATTATTGTTTCCGACTTGCGATGCGGCGATTGTCACCCTCCCCGTCTGAACTATGGTGACTTGATCCCCGCTAATTATTACTTTTCCTGAGTTAGCTGTATAATTCACTGGTAGACCCGAACTTGAATGTGCTGTAAGCCCGAAAACAGGATCTCCGATCGTTTTATCTTCAATGATATTAAATTGAATTGTTTGGTCAGCTTTATTGACCGTCAGGGAACCCAAGGAGCAAGTGAACGAGTAGTTATTGTCTAAACCGCCTTGCACGTCGATGACATATGTACCTACGTCAGACGTAGGAGTGGCCATGGTGTTAATTTTTGGTGGTGAATCAAGTACACTTGGGTTGTCATTGCCGACGAATCCTGAAAAGGTCAAAGTTAAAACCGGATTTGCCTCGCCGTAAACTCTGCTTTTATTATCGGCTTTTACTTGCAAGGGGGACTTGTCCACTGTGAGCGTTCCATTTAAGTAATTGAATGAGTAATTATTGTCATTTCCTCCTGCGGCCGCTATCGCGTAAGTTCCAGCATCACTTGTGTGAGTCGCCGCTGTTGTAGCGATCGGGGGCGAGTCGATCTCAGTGGGGTTGTCGGACCCTTTGAATCCCGTGTAAATAAGTGTGAAGGGAGGATTGGACCCGCCATATAATCTTCTTGAGTCGTTTGGAGTTACGTTCAATATCGCTTTGTTTATTGTCACAGTTTGAGTTGTTGTGCCTGCATTAAAGTTTTCGTCCGCTTCAACGTTTGCCTTGACAGTGACTGTACCTGCACCTGTGCACGAAAGGACATTTCCACTAAGGATTCCCGTCCCTGTGCCATTTGTTACACTGTAAACGATGGCCCCTGTTGAACCTCCATTGTTGGAAGACAGTGTTAGTGGATCCCCGTATGATGCTGAAACTGGCGAAGTGAACAATACTGTAGGATCGATCCTGCTTATTTTCCGTACCAAGTGGTTGCCTGTAAGGACGTAAAGATTTCCTTTGTTGTCCAATGTCATTCCCGAAGGGGAATAGATTGAAGCATTAATGACTGAGCCTCCATCGCCAATATCATATGGCAAACCGTTTCCGACGAGTGTGGAGATGATCCCGTTTGTGTCAATCTTTCGGACGCGATTATTTCCCAGATCCGTGAAATAAAGGTTTCCGAAGGAGTCAAAGCACAAGTCCCTTGGATCATTTAACTCCGCATTGATTGCCAAGCCACCATCTCCGCTGAACCCTGCCGAGCCATTCCCTGCTATTTTTGTGACGATACCCGAAGGGTCAACCTTGACGACCTGATTAAACGCGGGTTGACTTATGTACAGGTTGCCATGCGCATCTACAACAACGTCGTATGGATAAGGGACTGACTTCGCAGAAAAGAAGGATCCATCTCCTGCCACGGTAGAAATTATTCCCGTGAATAAGTCTATTTTGCGGACGCGACAATTCACGAAATCTGCCACGTAAAGATTTCCATTCGCATAGGTTAAACCCGATATTCCATTAAAACTAGCATTGTTTGCTGGGCCACCATCTCCTCCAAAACTATATGGAGGTGGGCTCGTTGGATTTGCACCAGCAATCGTTGTGATCACCCCAGTAATAGCATCCACTTTCCTTATCCTGTTGTTTTCGCCATCTGATATGTACAAATTACCAGCGTCATCAAACGCGACATCGCGAGGATAGCCGATCAGTGCCTGCGTAGCCAGTAGCCCATCTCCATCAGATCTGAATTGATTGTAATACCCGCCTTGGTAATTCCCCGCTATCGTTACTATTTCTCCTGAGGAGGCATCAATCTTGCGGACTCGACTGTTCCAAGTGTCTGCAACGAAAAGATTACCGGCGGGATCGGCAACCACTCCAAATGGGCCAAGTAGCCATGAGTCAATTCCGGGGCCGTTGTCTCCCCAAAATCCTGCCAGCCCATTTCCTGCTACCGTTGAAATTAGCGAAGTGCCGAAGCTTACCTTTCGTACCTTGCTATTCTCGAAGTCACCCACATACACATCGTTGTTAGCGTCAATCGCTATGGCAGTAGGAAATAATTTCGCATTGCTAGCTATCCCGCCATCGCCACTGTCCCCCTGTGTACCGTCCCCAATCACGGTCGAAATGATTCCACTGCCTTCTACCCTGCGTACGGAAGCATATCCGCAGATATATAAGTTGTCTAATGCATCCATTGCAATTCCGTTGAAGAAGGCCAACGTTGCACTTAGGGCAATACCTCCGTCTCCTGTGTTAATTGAGCCATCACCACCATTGCCAGCTACCGTTGTTATTATTCCCGATGCGTCCACTTTTCGAACTCGATAGTTATTCATGTCTGAAATGAAAATGTTGCCGTATTTGTCAATTGCAATGCTAGAAGGACCATTTAGTTTCGCTGCAGTGGCTGACCCTCCGTCTCCCGCAAAGGCGGCAGTTCCATTTCCCGCGAAGGTGGAGATGAATCCATTGGTATCTATTTTCCGAACGCGATTGTTGCCATAATCACCAATGTACAAGTTGCCCCCTGCGTCCAATAGGAGCCCGCTGGGATAGCTTAAGCTTGCGTTGATTGCAAGCCCACCGTCACCAGCGAATCCAGCCGTTCCGTTGCCTGCCACCGTAGAGATCTTGCCCGTGTCATCAATGAGGCGAATTTTGTGGCTTAGCGCTTCGATGAAGTAGATATTGCCAATAGGGTCAACCACGATGTTTGACGGTGCTGCCAACCGAGCTGCTGTTGCTGGTCCACCGTCTCCGGTTGAACCAAAGTGCCCCATTCCCGCAATAGTGGAAATAATACCTGTATTTGCATCCACTTTTCGAATTCTGTTATGCCTGACATCAGAGATGTATAGATTACCGGAATTATCAACGGCAACTGCGGATACTGAGGTGGAGGCAGAAATTGCCGAGACACCATCATCAACTCCCGCTCCAGCATAGGTTGATATTACACGCTGGGCAAAATTGAATTGTGGTGTGAAGCATAGGGCAACGCAACTCAGAAAGACCTTTAGTTGGTTAATCGCTCTGCCACGGGCGAAGCTGTTTATAGAATTATAGGATGGCATCATGGGGATAAAATTTTCCCCATTTATACATCAGAATTGAGAAAAAGAGTTCTAAAACATTCGGAAGGCTGGCTTTATTTATTCAATGGCAATTCTAATTATTATATAGCAGTCAACCGGAAACAAGGCTGTAGATCCCTTCGGTTATTTCCGTTGCACCTTCAACTCTGCCCTTCTATTCTTAGAGTGTTCTTCTTCTGGGCAGACAACCCCATCACTGCAGCGATTTAAAATCAATTCTTCGCCAAAGCCAACCGCTGTTATTCGCGCCTTATCAACACCATTACCGACGAAGTAATCAACCACGGCATTAGCCCGTCGTTCCGAGAGACCTTGATTGTATTCTTTGGATCCACGTGAGTCTGCATGGGCGCCAACGTGAAGGGTGGTTTCCGGATACCTCTTAAGCGTGCGCAATATTTTGTTCAGGTCACGTTTCCATTCAGGCTTCACTTCATATTTGTCGTAATCAAAGTACGTGACTGTCTTTTCAACATAGGCTTCCTCAACAACGATATCATTAAGCAATTCTTTCTTGTTGATGTTTTCAGTGTTGAGGTTGAACCCATTGGGGATGAAACCGTCTTTGGTGGCTTCTATTCGATATTTATGATCGGGTAAAACGCGGAACATGTACTCGCCATTATTGCCGAGCACCACTGTGTCGGTTCGATTGGTGTCCAAATCTTTCAATAGTAAAACGGCGTTGGGCAAAGGCGCCTCGGTTTCGTTCGAGTAAATTTTTCCTTTGGCAATGATTTCTTTTTGTCTACGGAGTGGAATCGATAAGCTGTCAATGCTGAATGGATAACCGATCGTCGACACCCCGACGTCGCTCAATGTTGTGTATCCCGGTTTTGTGGCAGTGAGAGTCAGGTTTTTGTCGAAGGGCAGTTTGAGTTCAAATTTGCCGTGAATATCACTGCGCACTGAATCGATCACGCGGCCGGATTCATCTTTCATGGTGATCAATGTATTGGGGATGAATTGATCAAGGCTATCGAAGTTACGAGCGTATCCCTCCAAGAAAATGTAGTGCGCCAGAAACGAATAGATGTCGTCCGAGCCGGCCCCGTACATTCGGTTGGATGAAAGGAAACCTCGTCGTCCAATTGAATCGGTAGACAACGAGAAATCGTCAAACGAAGTGTTCACCGGGAAGCCAAGGTTTCGAACCACCGCGATTTTTCCGCGCTTGATCTTGGATGAGAAAAGGTCCAGACCACCAAATCCTCCATGGCCGTTTGAGGCAAAGTAAAACGTGCTGTCATTGACGAAGAATGGGTACAGCTCATCGCCAGCAGTATTGACGGAAGAACCTGCATTGATAAATTTGGACCACTCATTGTCGACAAAGTCGCTGTAGTAAATGTCTGATCCGCCAAATCCTCCCTCAAAGTTTGCAGCAAAGTAGATGCGGTTTCCTCGTTTAGTGAATGTGGCGTGGCCAACAGAATAATCTTCGCTGTTGAAATCAAAGGGCGTGATTTTGCTGAAGCCCCCTGGACCAACGTCAGCGAGAAATAATTTCACATTGGTGGATTTGGTTAAACCGGTGAGGTTTTTTCCTTTCAGATTATTTGAAGTGATGGCGGCCTTTCTTCCGTTTTTATAAAAAGTGACCGGGCCGTCATGAAGCGTGGTTCTCAAATCCTCTTTGACAAAATGCTTGACTTCACCAAAATTTCCATCATTGTCCACAGAGGCGGAGTACAGGTGCGTCAGCGATTCTTCGGGAGTAGGGGCAGAAATCGACTTACGCTTCACAAAAAGATCGTAATCGCGGGAGGAAGCAAATACCACCTCATTGTTGTAATAGGTGGCTCCAAAATCAGAGTGAGAAGTATTTAGGGATTTGGCTTGTTCTATCGTAAACAAGCGCTCGTCGCGCATGTATGATTTTCTATCCTTCAAAAAAGCGATTTGACGCTCGATTGTCAAGCTATCAATTTTCTTTTTATTCAGTGACTCCAATACGTCCAAGGCTTCGTCATAGCGTTTGGTTACACATAGCACCTGAGCATATTTGTATTTGGTGTTATCGTCAATGCCCGGTTCTTTAATGATCGACTCCAGCGTTTTTTCGGCGGAAGGAATGTCGTTCAAATTCAAATAGCATTCGGCGATCTGCTGCTTTGCATAAAGAGTCGACTGATTTTTCTCCACCATGCGCTGATAAACGGTCAACGCGTTTCGGTAGGCTTTTAACGCGAAAAGCTGGTCTGCCTTCTTCCGATTGTCAAGCAGAAATGTGCTAATGTTGGTACTCTGACCAAAGCTTTCCAGAGCAAAAAGAAAGATCAGTGTTGTTAGAACTACTCTCATGGCACTAGAAGTAACGTGGACTCACAAGGCCCTTTTTGTGGTACATGAACCGATAGTTCACCATGAGTTCATGCGATCCAACAGCGACCGAGTTGATCGGTCCCGTGGCGACTTGGTAAGAATAACCAAACTGAAGTTGATCTGTTATTTGAATTTGAGTTAGCAATGCGATGGCGTTGGACGATTTGTACGACAAGCCCACCCACAGCACTTCGTCGAGGAGGAGGTTGCAGTTGAGGTCAAATTCGACAGGGCGATCATCAAGGAATTTCAACAATGCATTGGGCTTTATTTTGAGCATTCGATTGAGCGTGAAAACATACCCTCCAGTCAGAATAATCGGCTTGTTTTGATATACGGTTTGAAACTGTGCACCTCGATCAAAAACGTTGTTGATCAGATTGGGCATAGACACGCCCGCATAAGCGAACTTAGTATAATAAAATAAACCGGCGCCAAAGTTGGGTCGCGCTTCACGTACGTCGTTTCCGAAAACCGGGTCATTCGGGTTATAGATATCCAAATGGGTGTAGTCTGCCCGATAAAAGCTGACACCTCCTTGAAGCCCCATGGACAACGTTCCTTTTCCTCCAAAAACAGGCAAGCGGTAGGCATACATAAAGTGAATACCCGTTTGATCGATCACACTTATTTGATCATGAATCACCAGCATCCCCAGAGCTACTCTTTTGTTGAGCAATGGAGAGTGTATGGAAAGGGTTTGCGTGTTTGGTGAACCTCGAAGGCCTACGTTTTGAAAACGTGACAGGAAAGACGTACTCAACGCCTCGTGGCTTCCCGCATAGGCAGGGTTGATCGCCAGGCCGTTAAACATATACTGGGTGTAACTCGCGACTTGCTGGGCAGCTGCGGTTACCGTGAACAGAACAACAATAAAAAATGGTAAAATTCTAACCATGTCAATTTCGCTTCAAGACAACGTATCCACTCAATGGCCCTCGACCGTCTCCTAAATCGAGAGAATAGAAATAGGTTCCTTCCGGCAGGCTTCCACGAATCAAGCCGTGATTCGATTGGCCGGTCCAATTGTTTGTTTCGTTTGAATACCCATGCGTCTCGAACACCAGGTTATTGAAACGGTCAAAGACTCGCGTCAAGTTGTTAGGGAAACCCTCGATGCCATCAATTCGCCAATAATCGTTCTGGCCATCTCCGTTTGGCGACAACGCTTGATAAATTCTGAAAGGCGGAGGACCTACGTTGATGAAGACGACCGCAGAGTCGTACAACATTCCCGAATCATGGATGCGATAACGAATCGAATCAGGCCCTATCCAGTCAAAGTTTGGAACATATTCAATCCGGGCTCCATTGTCGACGATAGTTGCTGTACCTCTAAATGCAACAACTCGGTCGATCGTCAGAATGTCGGTGGAATCCTTTGCGTAGATGTCGTAAAACTCTTTGTAAGGAGGTTCAATTGGTGCATCGTTCGTGAGGACGTCAAAGGTGTTGTTGCTTCTCCCTTCCACCTCGAAGTAATCATTGACCGCAACGGGTGGGTCGTTCACCGGTGTGATGTCGATTTCGATATTTATGCTCGCGCACAACGAAGGAGATCCGTCATCGCACGCACCCATCAACCATTGAGAGCGGCCGTTGTAGTTTTTTGCAGGATCGAAGTCACGGCAGAAACCGAACGTGGCATTTTGTGTCATTGTTCCACCTCCCAAAAGATTATCAGGCGATGTAAACGTGATCACATTGCTGTCCACATCAACTACGCTCAGACAAACAATCCGTTGGGTATCCTCAAGTGAAAATAGAATAGGTACAGGCTGAATGATGGGGGGATCATTTACCGGTGTCACGTTGATTGCAACGGTAGCAATATTTGAATCTGCAGTTCCATCGTTGGCTTTAAAAGTAAAACTGTCGGGGCCATTGAAATTTAATGCAGGCGCGTAGGTAACGTTCGGGGGACTGCCAGTCAATGTACCATGCACAGGGGGTGTAACAATAGCATAAGCAAGTGGATCATTGTCCACATCTGTTGCAGTCAAAGTTATTGCCACTGGAGTATCCTCAAGTGTGGCGATGGTCTGGTTGTTTGCCCCCGATTGGTTATTGGCGGTAGGTGGATCATTGACGGGAGTAACGATAATTGTGATCGTTGAAACATTTGAAGTTGCAATGCCGTCGCTCACTTCATAAGTGAAAACATCGTTGCCGTTGTAGTTGGGATCCGGCGTGTAGGTTAAGTTTGCGCCACTTCCTGTTAACGTACCATGGGCGGGTGGTGTAACAACGATAAAAGTAAGAGGGTCGCCGTCCACGTCGTTCCCCGTGAGTGTGATCAGCACAGAATTGTCTTCCAAAATAGTGACTGTTTGACTCGCGGAGGTGGGTGGATCGTTCACTGGAGTTACGGTCAACGCCACAGTGGCAGTGTTAGAGTTCACCGTTCCATCGGTCACATAAAACGTGAAATTGTCAATTCCAAAATAGTTCGGTGATGGCGTGTAGGTTACGTTCGGCAGAGTACCTGAAAGTGTGCCGTTCGCCGGCTGAGTAACCACTACGTAGGTAAGCGCGTCGCCATCAACATCCGTCGCCGAGATAGCAAATGATGAAGGTGTATCCTCCGCCAGAGTTACACTTTTGTCTGCGGCAACAGGAGCGTCATTGACCGGAGTGACTGTGATCGAAATAGTCGCAGTCGCAGAACTTAAGCTTCCGTCAGAAGTGGTGAAAGTAAAACTATCAGATCCATTGAAGTTCAAGCTCGGCGAGTAAGTCATGTTGGGTGCAGTGCCGGTCAATGTACCGTGTGCCGGCGGTGATTGAACCAAAAATGTGATCGCGTTGCCGTCCACGTCGCCGCCGCTCAAAATAATAGACAACGGTGTGTCTTCGAGGGTCACGACGCTATTTGAATCTGCCGTTGGGGCATCGGCAACAGCGGACACTGATATTGAGACCGTAGCGATGTTGGAGGTTAACGTTCCATCGTTGGCTTGGAATGTGAAACTGTCACTCCCATTATAATTTGACGCTGGAGTGTAGTTGAAATTAGGAGCTGTTCCGGTCAACGCACCGTGAGCTGGGCCTGTAACAACGGCATAGGTTAAAGCATCGCCATCGGCATCACTTCCAGTCAAAGCAATATTCACAGGAGTATCTTCTTGGGTACTTATCCCTTGATTGTCTGCAATCGGTGCCGTGTTTACAGGCGTAATTGTAATTGTTATGGTTGCGATGTTTGAATCAACCGTGCCATCGTTTGCCTTAAAGGTGAAGCTGTCAGATCCACTGAAGTTGACCGAAGGGATGTAGGTAACGTTAGGAGCACTTCCGCTCAACGTCCCATGTGCGGGTCCTGAAACGATCGTATAGGTGAGCGCATTTCCATCGACATCCGTGGCGATAAGGATGATTGACCGTTGAGAATTCTCCGCGAGTGACACCGATTGGTCAGCGGCAATCGGTGCGTCGTTCACTGCTGTTACGGTTATCGAAACAGTTGCGATATTCGAATCAAAAGTTCCGTCGTTGGCCTTGAAGGTGAAACTGTCGTTTCCATTGAAGTCAGCAACCGGAGTATAAGTCAGATTTGTTCCCGTTCCCGTCACAGTTCCGTGCGCCGGTTGGGTGTAACTGTAGGTCAAAGGGTCCCCATCTACGTCACTTCCATTAACTACAATTCCAACTGCAGTGTCTTCGGTGGTAGTCACTGTTTGATTGTTAGCGACTGGCGCAATGTTCACCGGTGTAACAGTAATTGAAACAGTAGCGATGTTCGAATCGGCAATACCGTCATTCGCTTTGAAAGTGAAACTGTCACTGCCATTGTAGTTCAAATTTGGAATGTAAGTTACATTTGGCGCTGCACCGCTGAGTGTACCATGACCAGGGGCGCCGACGATTGTGTAAGTGAGGGCGTCGCCGTCCACATCCGTAGCCGTGATAGTAACGGGCACTTGCGAATTCTCGGCAACGCTTACTGTTTGCGGATTGCCGACAGGCGCATCATTCACCGGTGTGACTGTTATTGAAACTGTGGCGACATTAGAATCAAATATGCCATCGTTGGCCTTGAACGTGAAACTGTCATTACCATTAAAATTTGCCGTTGGCGTGTAAGTGAGATTCGTGCCACTTCCTGTAACGGTTCCGTGGGCGGGTTGCGTGTAACTATAGGTTAACGGATCTCCGTCTACATCATTGGCGCTGATTATAATGCCAAGCGCGGTGTCTTCAGGCGTGGTCACATTTTGATTGTTCGCCACAGGTGCAATGTTCACCGCGGTGACAGTAATTGAAACAGTTGCCATGTTTGAATCGACGGTTCCGTCGTTCACTTTGAAAGTGAAGCTGTCACTGCCGTTATAGTTCAAGTTTGGAATGTAAGTAATGTTTGGTGCCGCTCCACTGAGCGTGCCATGGGCTGGAGCACCGACAACAATGTACGTGAGCGCATCGCCGTCCACATCAGTGGCTGTTAGTGTCACCGGTGCCTGAGAATTTTCAGCAACACTTACCGTTTGCGGATTGGCAACGGGCGCATCGTTCACGGGAGTGACAGTAATTGAAATGGTCGCGATATTAGAATCAACAGTCCCGTCATTGGCCTTAAATGTGAAACTGTCGCTGCCGTTGTAGTTTAGTGAGGGGGTGTAAACAAAATTGGGTGCAGAACCGGTCAGCAAGCCGTGTGAAGGTGGCGTTACGACGCTAAATGTCAGACTGTTTCCATCGACGTCGCTTCCTGTCAATGTAATCGTTCCCGATGCAGTATCCTCATTAGTCACAACGCTTTGATCGTTAACAATTGGAGCATCATTGACGGGGTTGACTGTAATCGAGACCGTCGACGTGTTCGAATCGTTTGTCCCGTCGTTCGCCTTGAAAGTAAAGCTATCACTGCCGTTAAAGTTGGCATTTGGGGTGTAGGTCAGGTTAGCACCTGCACCGCTCAACGAACCGTTGGATGGTGGCGTCACTATCGTATATGTTAACGGGCCAGCCTCGGGGTCATTCGCTGACAAAGTGAATGAAACGGGGACGTCCTCGTTAGTGACTACGACTTGATCAAAAGCAATGGGCGGATTATTTCCTCCGCTATTATAATTCAGAAACACAGTTGCAATATTGGAGTCATCGGTTCCATCATTCACTTTGAAAGTGAATTGATCCGTTCCCGTATAGTTAAAGTCAGGCGTGTACTTCACGGTTTGACCAACCGTGACATCCAGCGTACCATGCGATGGTCCCACCACGACGCTATAAGTTAAAGGATCACCATCAACATCATTTCCGATTAATACGATTGGTGTTTGTGTATTCAAATTAAAGATGACGCTTTGGTTAGAAGCGATGGGGGCGTCGTTGACGGGGGTGACGGTGATGGATACGGTGGCGGTGTTGGAATCGGCGGTGCCGTCGTTGGCCCTGAAGGTGAAGGAGTCACCGCCGTTGTAGTTGGCGGCCGGGGTGTATGTCAGGTTGGGGGCGGCGCCGCTCAATGTCCCGTGCGCCGGCGGTGCGAGCACGGTGTAGGTGAGGGCGTCACCGTCCACGTCGGTGGCGTTGAGCACGATGGCCTTGGCGACATCCTCTGTGACGGTCACGCTCTGGCCGTTGGCAATGGGGGCATCGTTGACGGGGGTAACGGTGATGGATACGGTGGCGGTGTTGGAATCGGCGGTGCCGTCGTTGGCCTTGAAGGTGAAGGAGTCACTGCCGTTGTAGTTGGCGGCCGGGGTGTATGTCAGGTTGGGAGCGGTGCCATTCAGTGTTCCATGAGTTGGCGACGAAACAATTGTATAGGTTAAAGGATCCCCGTCGGGATCAGTTCCCGAAAGAATTATAGATTTAGGGGTGTCCTCGGTGACAGTAACATTTTGGTTATTAGCCACTGGAGGATCATTCACCGGAGTGACAGTGATCAATACATTGGCGGTACCGTTTGAGTCGACGGTGCCATCATTGACCTTAAAAGTGAAGTTGTCAACCCCATTGTAATTAGCGCTCGGAGTGTAGGTCAAATTCGCGCCAGTACCTGACAAAGTTCCATGCTGTGGCGGAGTCACTACGATAAACGTGAGTGGACTTCCCTCAATGTCACTTCCGGTCAACACGATAGAGACGGGCGTATCCTCCAAGGTGGTAACGCTTTGTCCGTTTGGTACTGGCGGATCATTTACTGGAGTAACATTTATTGTTACTGTACCCGTATTCGAAGTAAATATGCCATCACTTGCTTTAAATGTAAAGGAGTCTGGTCCATTGTAATTCGCGTTTGGCATATACGTTAAGTTGGCTCCGGTCCCGGAAAGGGTGCCATGTGTCGGGGTGGTTACGAGTGCATACGTCAACGGATCGGATTCCGCGTCAGTCGCGGTCAGTGTTATTGAGGTAGGCGTGTCCTCGGTCACACTTACCGTCTGGTTTTGTGCAACGGGTGGGCTGTTTGGTTGAGCCACGGTGACAGACGTGCTCGATTGGCTTCCGCCATTCAAGCCGCAAGGTGGAGTGTTTGCATCTTTTTGGGCAGTGGCAACAATCTTGTCATAATTTTGCAAAGGTCCTGAAAGTGGTACAACCCAGTTGGTACCTGTAGCATAGGCAGCATCTGTTTCTCGCGGAGTTGCCGACCACTGATTGGTGGTCCCTGCAACAACAGAATATACTTGAACTACGATGTAAATCCCGTCATCGCAAGTGCCTGAAACTGAAGTCTGACCTGCTCGCACGGGTGTGTTAATTCCGGGGGCATTAACGGGTACCGTGTTAAAGCCACTACAAGTTTCACAAAGGTTGGAAACGGCGGTAGGGCACTGAGCATTGATGAGGCCGCTGAACGCACAGGCATCACAATTCTTGTAAGCCGCATCGTCATTGTCTACGCCGGAAATATCTGAGATGTTCCCGCCCATGGCGCATGTCGCTGATACGTTCGTGGCGGCAGCAATCCTTACCCCCGTGGCTAGGTTAATATTAAACAGTGCGGCCAAGTCGGCGAATGGCACATAAAAATCATAGAAGTAATCCGGATCGCCGCAACTGGCTTCATCTGCTACCGATATTTGAAAATGCGTGTTTAAAGAGTATGAAGTGAGGGCGTTGGAGCAGTTGTCAACGCCGTCTATATTGTAGACAATCACTCCAAAGTTTTGATTTTTGATAAGGGATATATCTATTTCAAAACCAGGGTTTTCTGAAGTGTGATTAGGGTCATTATTTCCGAAAAGCCCGTCGGTATCCAAAAGGATTGTCCAGGCCTCCACACTTGGGTTATTGGAGCCGACCCGAAAGCGAAAAATCAGGTTGTTGTTGGCATCCTTGACGGCATAGACGGAATGCCCCTTGATATCGGGAATCAAATCCGTAATGCCACATGATTTTCCAATGTTGTCTCCGGTCGCATCACCGGTGCCGATCTGCGGCAGCCCGAACATCCCGATTTCAAATTCAGGTACCCAATAATTTGTTGTTGTGGAAAACCCCGCGTTGGTTTTGGATATGAATCCATCCCCGTTGGGGTCCATTACAGTGGGTGTGCCCGTCGGGGTCGGGGAAATGATCTGCCCCCTTTTAAGGGTTTGCGATAGCGCTGGGAGTGTTACCAACAGTATCGCGATCTGAAAAAACAAGGAGCCAACCTTTTTCAAGTCGCAGGGGTTAAAAACCAAGAGAATGAGGTGAAGCCAACTAACCAATTTAGCGAAAATTCGCCAGCGGTTTATTAGGACAAAATTAATGAAGTAACCCGATAAACTGCCATTTGGCGATTTCGAAGGTCAAAATAAATCCAATTCAGTCATCTCAACCGGTCTTTGATCACAAATGCTAATTTTTTTTGTAAGGATAACCTTAGAAAAATAGGGATTTCCTTAGCGCAGTGTTGAGCTATTCGCCGCCAAAAAAAGTCCTTCCACTGGATTTGGCCTTTCCTAGTAAATTGACCCGAATTCAAAACCATTTTAAATGATACCAGTAAAGGGATACGCGGCTGCTAATGCAAAGACTCCATTGGCACCTTTCAAATTTGAGCGAAGAGAGTTGAAGCCAAATGATGTATTGATAGACATCACGTATTGTGGTGTTTGTCATTCCGATATTCACATGGCGCGCGACGAGTGGGGCGGAGCGATGTACCCATTAGTGCCAGGCCACGAAATATTAGGTACGGTCAGCCGCGTAGGGTCGAGCGTTAAGAAGTTCAAGGTGGGAGACCTGGCAGCCGTGGGCGTGCTCGTGGATTCGTGCCGCGAGTGTTCCAGCTGCAAGCAAGGGTTGGAGCAATACTGTGAAGTGCATTGGGTGCCCACCTACAGCGGCTATGAAATGGATAACAAAACGATTACCTACGGCGGCTATTCAAACCAAATTGTGACAGACGAAAATTACGTCCTGCATGTTTCAGATAAGTTGGATAAAAAAGGCATTGCCCCTTTGCTGTGCGCCGGCATCACCACGTACTCGCCGTTGCGCCATTGGAAGGTGGGAAAGGGGCATAGCGTAGGTATTGTTGGGCTTGGCGGGCTAGGGCACATGGCTGTGAAATTTGCGGCGGCATTTGGAGCTGAGGTTACTATGTTGAGTACCAGTGATTCCAAAAAATTGGATGCCAAACGACTCGGCGCGACGCACTTCATCAATACGAAAGATGAAAAGCAGATGAAGAACTCAAAAAATAGTTTCGATTTTCTGCTGAATACAGTTGCCGCACACCACGACATCGATGCATTGGTACAGTTACTGAAACTAAATGGCACCATGATTATGGTTGGTATTCCACCGGAAGATCCTTCTCTTTCTGTTTCTGGGTTGATAGGCAAACGAAGGAGCATCTCGGGATCAATGATCGGTGGCATGCGTGAGACGCAGGAAATGCTTGACTATTGCGCAGAAAAAAATATTACCTCTGACGTTGAAGTCATTGCGATGAAAGACATCAATCAGGCGTATGAACGAATGATAAAAGGTGACGTGCGTTATCGATTTGTGATTGACATGTCAACCCTTGACCGCGAATAGTTTTTCGGATCAATGATTCATTTCCGATCGCGTGAGCAATTCAAACGATTGAAATGTCTCAACTTTCGAAATGAAATTTTCTGATCAGTTTTTTTGTTGTTTTGCACGAATGGAGTTCGGCCGGTCCGAATTTTTTCAATCAGCAAAATCAGCTTGGACCAATGGAGTGGATGATAAACGGTGCGTTTTGTTTAGCAGAAAAAAAATCTAAAGAAATCGTGGGCTAAACTGTATTAAATCGAGAAAATAAGTGAAATTTGACCGCTTTTAGAGACAAATGAACAATCCTGCAATCCAGTATTTACCTATCGGCCTGATGTTTATCGTTGCGATGGGGTTCGTAGTTGTCACCATGATTCTCACGCACTGGCTTGGACCGAAGCGCAAAACAAAAATCAAGCTTGATGCTTTTGAATGTGGCATTGAAGCACAAGGCAACGCACGCCTGCCATTTAACATTAAGTACTTCCTGGTCGCGATTTTGTTCGTGTTGTTTGATGTGGAGGTGATCTTCATGTACCCTTGGGCTGTGAATTTCAAAGAGTTGGGCGTGACTGGTTTTGTGGAAATGATTTTGTTCATCGGATTTTTACTCGTCGGATTTTTTTATTTGCTGAAGAAAGGCGCCTTGAAGTGGGAGGAATAAAAATGGAAACAGTATCAAATCATATTGCACTTGCAGAGAAACCCGACGGCTATGAAGGCGCAGGTTTTTTTGCCACGAGCTTGGATAAGGTGGTGGGGCTAGCACGCAAGAATTCCATCTGGCCCTTGCCGTTTGCCACTTCTTGTTGCGGTATTGAATTTATGGCCACGATGGGAGCGCATTATGACCTGGCGCGTTTTGGCTCCGAGCGGCTCAGTTTTTCTCCGCGTCAGGCAGACTTGCTGATGGTGATGGGAACTATCGCAAAAAAAATGGGCCCCGTGCTCAAGCAAGTTTACGAGCAAATGGCAGAACCACGATGGGTATTATCTGTGGGCGCATGTGCTTCGAGCGGAGGGATTTTTGATACCTACAGTGTGTTGCAAGGGATCGATAGAATTATACCTGTTGATGTTTATGTGCCCGGTTGCCCACCCAGACCAGAGCAGATTATAGATGGGGTGATGAAGATTCAACATTTAGTGGAGACCGAGTCTTTGCGCAGAAGAGATTCGGCCGAGTATAAGGCCATGTTAAACAAATACGGCATCGAATGATGGATACACCTGCGCAAGAAAAAATCGTTTCCATCGTCAATGAAAAATTCGAAGGCGAGATGGTAGAGGCTGGAATGATTCGCGATTTTTTTACCATCATCTTAAAAAAAGAAAAAGTAGTTGACGTCATTCGCCACTTGTACAATCACCCGGCCACTCAGTTTAAATTTTTGACGACGTTGTGCGGAATTCATTATCCTGATCAAAACCAGATCGCGGTTATGTATCAGCTGCATAATATGGTTTCCAATCAACGACTAAGACTAAAAGTATTTTTGCCCGCCGAAAACCCGACAGTGAAAACGCTCACGACGGTTTTTGACGGTGCCAATTGGATGGAACGCGAAACGTACGATTTCTTCGGAGTCAATTTCGAGGGGCATCCTAACTTGAAAAGGATTTTGAACGTGGATGAGATGATCATCTTCCCCCTGAGGAAAGAATACCCACTCGAGGATCAAACACGTGAAGATAAAAACGATTTAATGTTTGGCCGATGACGGAAGCGAACGATATAGTAGCAGCGCCAGCACAGGAAGAAAAACAATATTCTTACCTGAACCTCGGGCCTACTCACCCCGCCACGCACGGAATTTTTCAAAATGTGTTGAAGATGGATGGCGAAGTGATCGTGGACGCAACGCCTACGATCGGATACATTCATCGGGCGTTCGAAAAACTGGCAGAACGCAGACCATATAATCAGATCACGCCCATCACGGATCGGCTCAACTACTGTTCGTCGCCGATCAATAACATCGGTTGGCACATGACGGTGGAAAAACTGCTGGACGTGGAGATACCTAAGCGTGTTCAGTACCTGCGCGTGATCATTATGGAACTCGCCCGTATCAGTGATCACATTGTTTGCAATGCAGTGATCGGTGTTGACACAGGTGCACTCACTGGGTTTGTGTACATGTTCCAGCAGCGCGAATTGATCTATGAGATATACGAAGAGATTTGTGGCGCCCGATTAACTACCAATATTGGGCGTATCGGTGGATTCGAGAGAGACTTTTCACCAAAGGCTTGGGATAAGATCAATAAATTTTTGACCGAGTTTCCTGAGGTGCTCAAAGAGTTTGAATCGTTGTTGAAGAGGAATCGCATTTTCATGGACCGCACGATCGGTGCGGGTGGCATTTCGGCCGAACGCGCATTGGCTTACAGTTTCACTGGAGTGAACTTGCGGGCAGCAGGCGTCGATTATGATGTGCGGGTAGCTAGCCCCTATTCCTCGTACGAAGATTTTGATTTCATTATCCCGGTGGGAAAAAATGGAGACGTTTATGATCGGTTCATGGTTCGCCAAGAGGAAATGTGGCAGAGCTTGAAGATCATCAATCAGGCGATAAAGAATTTGCCTGAGGGACCTTTTCATGCAAATGTTCCTGAATTTTATCTGCCCAATAAGGAAGAGGTATACAATAACATGGAAGCATTGATCTATCACTTTAAAATTGTGATGGGTGAGACAGATGTTCCGAAAGGCGAAGTTTACCATTGCGTCGAAGGCGGAAATGGAGAGCTCGGATTTTATTTGATCAGCGATGGAGGCCGGACCCCATTTAGATTACATTTCAGAAGACCTTGTTTTATTTTTTATCAAGCCTATCCAGAAATCATTAAAGGTTCGATGTTGTCAGATGCAATTTTGACAATGAGTAGCATGAACGTGATCGCCGGTGAGCTTGATGCATAAGAGTTTACGCAAATTGATTTTTGAATATTGATTAATAGTGTGGCAGCAAAATTTTCAGACACAGCGCTAGCGAAAGCAAATCAGATCATCGCCCGTTATCCTGAAGGGAAACAAAAATCGGCGATGCTTCCCCTGTTGCATTTGGCACAATCCGAATTCGACGGGTGGTTGAGCGAAGAAGTGATGGACTATGTGGCTTCGTTAATTAGCGTGAAGCCAATTGAGGTTTATGAAGTGGCAACCTTCTATTCGATGTATAACACGAAGCCGATGGGAAAGTGTTTACTCGAAGTTTGCCAGACCAGTTCATGTTGGTTGCGAGGTTCAAACGAGATCGTGGATCACCTCAGGAAGAAATTGAACATCGAAGTTGGGGAGACGAGTGCGGATGGAATGTTTACCCTGAAAACGGTGGAATGCCTTGGTTCTTGCGGCACCGCACCGATGCTGCAGTGCGGTTCCGATTTCCATGAGAATTTGACCATCGAAAAAGTGGATGAACTTCTTGAGAAGTTGAAAGCAAAAGGGGAGAGAAGTAGTTATTTAAAGTCGCTAGTCAATAGCTGATAAAACCATGGGTAAAAAATTACTCTTAGAACATATCAACGAGCCTGGCATACAGACTTTCGAAGTATACCGGCGAAAGGGGGGCTATGCTTCAGTTGAAAAGGCGTTGAAAACGATGAAGCCCGATGATGTCACTGAAGAAGTGAAAAAGTCGGGATTGAGAGGAAGAGGTGGCGCCGGCTTTCCTGCTGGCATGAAGTGGAGTTTCATTGATAAAAAGTCGGACAAGCCACGGTACTTGGTTTGCAATGCGGACGAAAGTGAACCCGGCACATTCAAGGATCGCTACTTGATGGAAAAAATTCCTCACGCATTGGTAGAGGGGATGATCACGTCAAGCTACGCCCTTGGAGCAAAGACTTCATACATCTATATCCGTGGTGAGTACATGTACATCGTGCGGATTTTGGAAAAAGCAATTGACGAGGCCTATGCGAATGGCTTTTTGGGCAAAAATATTTTAGGCACTGATTATTCCCTCGATTTATATGTGCATCCAGGTGCCGGTGCTTACATCTGCGGTGAAGAAACTGCGTTGCTGGAATCATTGGAAGGCAAACGCGGCAACCCACGATTGAAACCGCCTTTCCCGGCGGTTGCTGGTTTGTATGCTTGCCCTACGGTGGTGAACAACGTGGAGACGATCGCCGCAGTAGTTCCCATCGTCAACATGGGTGGTGAGGAATATGCAAAAATTGGAGTGGGAAAGAGCACTGGAACAAAATTGATTTCCGCTAGCGGCCATATCAACAAGCCCGGCGTTTATGAGATAGAACTTGGCTTGCCCGTAGAAGAATTTATTTTCTCCGAAGAATATTGCGGAGGTATTTGGAAAGATAGGCGAATGAAAGCAGTGGTTGCTGGCGGATCGTCGGTGCCAATCCTTCCGGCAAATTTGATTTTAACAACTGCCAAAGGTGAACCTCGGTTGATGACGTACGAGTCGTTGGCGGATGGGGGCTTTGCCACAGGAACAATGCTCGGCTCCGGAGGATTCATTGTCCTTGATGAAACAGCAAGCATCGTGGAAAACCTGTACACATTTGCCAGGTTCTATCATCATGAGTCTTGCGGCCAGTGCAGCCCTTGTCGAGAGGGAACAGGATGGATGGAAAAAATCCTGCATCGCCTGCACCATGGTCACGGCAAAAAAGAAGACATCGACTTGTTGCTGGATGTATCGAAGAAGATTGAAGGCAATACCATTTGCCCGCTAGGTGATGCTGCAGCGTGGCCTGTGGCGAGTGCCATCAGGCATTTTAGGAAGGAGTTTGAAGAAATGGCGTTAAAGCACGATAAAGAAGAATTAGTGCATGTTTAAAAAGGAGTTGTTGGTTGTTGGTAAGGACACTTAAAAATTTGCTGACAACCAATAATGAGCAACTAATAACGAAAATGGCGAAGCTAACTATAGATGGAATCGAAGTTGAAGTGCCCGATGGCACCACAATTCTCAATGCCGCGCGACAGATCGGTGGAGAGGTCGTTCCTCCTGCAATGTGCTATTACTCTACCTTGAAAGAAACAGGCGGAAAGTGCCGTGTGTGTTTGGTGAAAGTGGCCCAAGGCTCAGGAAAAGATCCGCGTCCTATGCCAAAACTGGTAGCTTCATGCAGAACCCCGGTGGCCGACGGAATGGTAGTGCAAAACATTACTTCTCCCGAGGTATTGGAAGCACGCAAAGGTGTCGTCGAATTTCTTTTGTTGAACCACCCGCTCGATTGCCCCATTTGTGATCAAGCCGGTGAGTGTGATCTTCAGAATTTGGCTTACGAGCACGGCGCATCAACAACACGTTATGAAGAAGATCGCCGGACATTTGATAAAATCGACATCGGTGATAAGATCAAGTTGCACATGACACGTTGCATCTTGTGCTACCGCTGCACGTTCGTGGCAGATCAACTTACGAATAACCGCGTGCATGGAGTACTTGGTCGTGGCGATAAATCGGAGATCAGCACCTACATTGAGAAAGCCATCGACAATGATTTCTCCGGTAATATGATTGATGTTTGCCCGGTGGGCGCTCTTACGGACAAGACCTTCCGCTTCAAAAGCCGTGTATGGTTTACCAAACCGATGGATGCACATCGCCATTGCACTAAGTGCTCAGGCAAGGTTGTGCTTTGGATGAAAGGAGATGACGTACTTCGCGTTTCAGCCCGCAAGGATCAGTATGGAGAGGTAAAAGAATATATCTGCAATGAATGTCGATACGATCACAAGGATGTGAAAGACTGGACTGTAGAAGGACCACGCCACATTGATCGCCATTCGGTTATTTCTCAAAACCACTATGAGAAAATCGATATGCTAAAATTGAAGAAAGAAGTTGAAAGGCAACTGGAATTTCAAAGTGGAAAGAAGCATTTGCCGGAAGCTAATATTGAAAAGAACTAAAAATGATCGCGTTCCTTTCCTATAAAATGATTTTGGTGCTGGTGATCTTTGGGGTCACCTTGGCGGTGGCCGCTTACTCCACTTATGCGGAAAGGAAAGTGGCTGCCTTTCTTCAAGATCGAATCGGGCCGGATCGTGCGGGTCCGTTCGGGTTGCTGCAACCCTTGGCCGACGGAGCAAAGTTTTTTTTCAAAGAGGAGATTATCCCTAATGTTTCCAACAAGACCTTGTTCATCCTTGGGCCAAGCATCGCCATGCTTACGGCATTGATGGCGGGCGTCGTCGTTCCATGGGGAAATACGTTGTGGATCAATGGCACCGAATACACACTTCAGATCACCGATTTAAATATTGGAATACTTTACGTGTTTGGCGTCGTGTCAATTGGGGTGTACGGAATAATGATTGGTGGATGGTCGTCGAACAATAAGTTTTCGTTGCTGGGAGCAATCCGTGCTTCGGCTCAGATGATCAGTTACGAGATCGCTATGGGTTTGGCCATTATCGCTTTGATCTTGATGACCGGAACATTGAGCCTACGTGAAATCAGCTTACAGCAGGCGGGTGGGGTAGGTGGCGACTGGCATTTATGGAACGTGGTTTATCAGCCGCTCGGTTTTTTGATTTTCATTGTTTGTGCTTTCGCTGAATGCAATCGTACTCCTTTCGATCTCCCCGAATGTGAAACGGAGTTGGTCGGAGGCTACCACACGGAGTATAGCAGTATGAAACTCGGCCTTTACTTGTTCGCTGAGTACATCAACATGTTTATCTCATCGGCAGTGATTTCAACATTGTATTTCGGTGGATTCAATTTCCCGTTCATGAACGACCTTGGACTGAGCTCGAATTGGATTACGGTGATCGGTACTGCTGTACTAATGCTGAAGATTGTGTTCTTCATTTTCTTTTTCATGTGGATTCGCTGGACCATCCCGCGCTTCCGTTATGATCAGTTGATGAACTTAGGATGGAAGATTATGATTCCTTTGGCCATTGCGAATATTGCACTGACCGGTGGATTTATGGTGCTTGCTCCATGGATTAAAAAGTTGTTTTCATAATTTGCGACCCGAATGCTGACGAATAGATCAAAAGTTGTGGTGAAGAAGGAAATGAATTTCTGGGAGCGGATTTACCTCCCGGCGATTCTGGGGGGCACTATCATTACCATTAAGCATTTGTTTCGCAGAAAGGCGACCGTAAAGTTCCCAGAAGTAAAAAGAGAAATCAGCAATGTGTGGCGCGGTCAACACGTGTTGAAGCGCGATGAAAAAGGAGCAGAGCGTTGCACGGCCTGCGGCCTTTGTGCTGTTGCTTGCCCCGCCGAGGCAATCACAATGACTGCTGCCGAAAGAAAAAAGGGGGAGGAGAATTTATATAGAGAAGAAAAATACGCATCTGTCTACGAGATCAACATGTTGCGTTGCATTTTTTGCGGATTGTGTGAAGAGGCATGCCCCAAGGAAGCAATATTCCTTACCGACAGAATTGTGAGCACCGATTACAAACGCGACGGATTTGTTTACGGAAAAGATAAATTGGTTGAAGGTGTTGATGAAAGAATTGACGTGACCATAAGACAGACTCCTGCTGTGTTGGAGTTTAAAAAACATAAACTGCTAAGCCACAACCGATAACCTGTGACTCTTTATCTATTTTATTTTCTGTCATTCGTAGCCATCTTCTCTGCCTTACTGGTGGTGTTTTCAAAGAATCCTGTCTACAGTGTTCTCTATCTGATAATTACATTCTTTGCCATTGCGGGCCACTATATTTTGTTGAACGCTCAGTTTCTTGCTGCCGTCCATGTGATTGTCTATGCAGGCGCTATTATGGTTCTGTTCCTGTATGTGATTATGCTCTTGAACCTTAATCAGGATAGTGAACCGCACAAAAGCAGCTTGGCAAAAATAGCAGCCGTGATTTGCGCGGGCACCATGATGGTGATAATCATCGGTACACTGAGAGGCAGTGCTTCCCTGCCTGCCAAAGACGGCGTGAACATTGGCTATGTAAAAGAATTGGGTAACGTGCTCTTCAATGAGTTTTTATTACCATTCGAAATTTCATCGATTCTTCTTTTGGCAGCAATGGTTGGTGTGGTGATGGTCGGAAAGATGGATCACAAAACGGTCGATAGCCCACAGTCCGTCAATGGTAATTCAACCCTGGACAATAGGCCTTCGACGATGGACAAGGTGAATGAGAAAGAATTGACAATCAACAAATAAAGATTCACGGACTTGAACATACCCATTGAATATTACATCTGGCTCAGCACCGTTCTTTTTTCGATCGGCGTGCTTGGCGTGCTGTACCGCCGAAATGCAATCATCATCTTCGCGTGCATCGAATTGATGTTGAATGCGGTGAATTTGTTGATGGTTGCTTTCTCGGCCAAACTCAACGACTCCAACGGTCAGGTGTTTGTGTTTTTCATCATGGCCGTGGCAGCCGCAGAGGTTGCCGTGGGTCTCGCCATTTTGGTGATGATGTATAGAAAAACGAAATCTGTTGATATTGATATTTTGAACCGCTTGAGAGGATGAGTACTGGTGCAATGATATGTTTGATCCCGTTACTTCCCTTGTTTGGGTTTGTATTGATCTCCTTGACGGGAAAAAGATTGGTGAAGGGCTTTGCCGCGCTGATTGCGTGCGCTTCTGTTTTGGTCGCTTTTGCATTCGCGGTTGCACTTTTTGTAAAGCTCTTGAAAGGTTCTGGCCCACTCACTGCTACGATGTTTCAGTGGATAAGCGCCGGAAATTTTAGTGCAAGCATCAGCTTCTTGGTTGACCCCCTGTCTTCGTTGATGTTACTGGTCATCACGGGTGTAGGATTTTTGATCCATGTGTATTCGATCGGTTACATGCACGACGATGAAGCCTTCAACAGATTCATGTCATACTTGAATTTGTTTGTGTTCTTCATGCTTTTGCTCGTCATGGGCAGCAATTATTTAGTCATGTTTGTGGGGTGGGAAGGAGTGGGGCTGTGCAGTTATTTGTTGATCGGTTTTTGGTTCAAGAACCAAGATTACAACGACGCGGCGAACAAGGCATTTATCATGAACCGCATTGGTGACTTGGGTTTGCTCGTCGGGATGATTTTGATTTTCATCACATTCGGTAGCCTGAACTACGCGGACGTTCTTCCCAAGGCCGAAGCTATAGGAACTCCGGTTCTAACCTTGATCACGATTCTGCTTTTTATTGGTGCCATGGGCAAGAGTGCTCAAATTCCTCTCTACACTTGGCTTCCCGATGCAATGGCGGGGCCAACCCCGGTTTCGGCATTGATTCACGCCGCAACGATGGTAACGGCAGGCGTTTACATGGTAGCAAGAAACAATATCTTGTATACGCTGTCGCCAATAGCCATGCAATTGGTGCTTGTGATTGGGCTCGCCACGGCACTCTTTGCGGCGACGATAGCATTGGCTCAGAACGACATTAAAAAGGTGCTAGCGTATTCCACCGTGAGCCAGCTTGGACTAATGTTCGTTGCACTTGGCGTGGGGGCCTATGCATCAGGAATTTTCCACATGGTAACGCACGCGTTCTTCAAGGCATTATTGTTTTTGGGGGCAGGTTCGGTAATCCACGCCATGCACCATGAGCAGGACATTCGTAAAATGGGCGGATTAAGGAAATACATCCCGCTTACCTATTTTACTTTCTTGGTAGGTGTACTGGCAATTGCGGGTATTCCTCCTTTCGCAGGGTTTTTCTCGAAAGATGAAATTCTTGCCAATGCCTTTAGGCAAAACCCCGTTGCATGGGGAATTGCTGTTCTGGCCTCTTTGCTCACGGCGTTCTATATGTTCAGATTATTGTTCCTTACTTTTTTCGGAAAGACAAGAGCAAGTGAAGACACGATTCATCACATTCATGAGTCGCCGAAGAGCATGACCATCCCATTGATCTTCCTGGCGATATTAAGTTTAGGAGGTGGTTTTATGGGGGTTCCCGAATTGCTCGGAGGAGGGAACTGGATTTCGGGATTTTTGTCGCCCGTGTTCGCTCGCTCGACGGAGCTTCATGTGGAACATCATTTAAGCCATACCACTGAATTCGCGCTGATGGGAATTATCGTTGTATTTACATTGGTGATGATCGGCTTGGCTTACCGCCGTTATGTTGCCAAGGCTCACGTACCAGCGGCAGAGGGTGCTCCATTGACACCTGCCCACAAGACGATTTACAATAAATATTACGTTGACGAGATCTATGATGCAGTCATCGTAAAACCGTTGTACTGGATTTCCAAATTATTCGACATCGTGATAGAAAGATCAGGCATCGACAGACTGGTGAACTTGATCGGCGATTCACTGAATGACTGGAGTGGAATTTTTAGGAGAATTCAAAATGGTCATTTGGGATATTACATTTTTGTGATGGTTTTGGGAGTGATTTTGATTGTTGCATTTTCTTATACGCGCTGATTTGATTTTATGCTGACTGCATTGCTCATATTTTTGCCAATGATTTTCTCCCTGTTGGTGTTGGGACTAAAACCAACACTCGCGAAGTTCTTGGCTTTTTTTGGATCGCTGGCGGTATTATTGATATCACTGATTATCGTTTTCAAATTCGACAAAACGCAGGGCAATCAATTTACAGTTGATTGGACGTGGATTGCTTCGCTCGGGATTAATTTTTCCGTTGGTATTGACGGCATCAGCATGCTGCTCGTCCTGCTCACCACCGTGTTGATGCCTGGAATTATTCTGTCAACAATGAATGACGACTCAAAGCCATCTTCTTATTACAGTTTGATGCTCTTGATGCAGTCGGCCTTAATTGGCGTGTTCGTGGCCCGCGACGGATTTCTATTTTATCTTTTTTGGGAAGTTGCGTTGATCCCCGTTTACTTCTTATGTCTTGTATGGGGCGGGGAGAACCGCGGAAGAATTACGCTTAAATTTTTCATCTACACGCTCACGGGAAGTTTATTCATGTTGGTGGCTTTGATTTACCTCTATTTTCACACGCCGAGTCATACGTTTGCCATTGACGCGTTGTATGATGCCGGACGTTCTTTGGATGCAACCCAACAAGCTTTCGTATTCGTTGGCTTGTTCTTGGCCTTTGCGATCAAGATGCCTGTGTTTCCTTTTCATACGTGGCAGCCGGACACGTATACGGTAGCACCTGTACAGGGAACCATGCTACTGAGTGGCATCATGTTAAAGATGGGTATCTACGGTGTGATTCGCTGGTTGATCCCTGTCGTGCCGTTGGCAGTGAAAGAATGGGGGATGGTGGCCATCGTTCTCTCCGTCATTGGAGTCGTCTATGGATCATGTATTGCGATTGTCCAAAAAGATTTTAAAAGACTCATTGCGTACTCGTCTATTGCTCACGTCGGATTGATCTCCGCTGGCTTATTAACACTGTCTGTTGTGGGAATGCAGGGAGCCATGATTCAGATGTTGAGCCATGGGGTTATCGTGTTTGGCTTGTTTTACATCGTGGAAATTGTTTCGGCGCGTGTGAAGACTCGTGAACTTTCACAGATGGGTGGAATAAGAAATGTGGCCCCACTCTTGACGACAACTTTCGCCGTCATTATGTTGGGCAGCGTTGCCCTCCCGTTGACTAGCGGATTTGTGGGAGAGTTCTTGTTGATCAATTCATTGGTTCAATATAAACTTTGGATGGGTGCTGTAGCGGGGTTGACGATTATCTTAGGCGCAGTATACATGTTGAAGACATTCCAAAAATCAATGTCAGGGGAGACCAACGCGGTGACGTCCACATTGTCGGACCTGAACTACCACGAAAGATTGGTACTTTATCCGGTGGTAGTCCTGGTGATTTTGATTGGCGTTTATCCAGCTCCATTACTCGATATTTCTGAAGTGGCCGTCAGGAATTTGCTTTCATTGTATCCAGATCTTTCAGCTTCATTAAAATAGCATGAACGCACTGTTTGTCATTTGTGGTCTCGGAGTTTTCTCGCTGTTGGCGGAAATTTTCAATTTGAAAAAGTGGACAACGATGGTAGCCTTTGCGGGACTGTCGTTGGCGCTCGTACTTACGGTGCTTGATTGGCGTGCCGTGAGTTATCACTATCATGGGATGGTTTACTTCGACCATTTTGCGCTGGCATTCTCAGGTTTGATTTTGGTGATCTCCGGTTTCTGGTTTTGGATGTCACGTGATTATTTTGTTGGAGATGAGCATCGCACGGATAAATCGGCGTTGATATTGTTTGTCATCGTAGGTGCGATTATGATGGTGTCGTTCAATAATATGGCGATGTTGTTTTTGGGAATAGAGGTTTTGTCCATATCACTTTACGTTCTGGCTGGAAGCAATAAGCTAAGTCTGAACTCGACCGAGGCAGCCTTTAAGTACTTCTTGATGGGCTCTTTCGCCACTGGCTTTTTGCTCTTCGGGATGACATTGGTTTACGGTGCCACAGGTTCATTTAATATTGCCGAGATTGCAACTTTCTTGAAGACGCAGCAATCGATGCCTCGATTTTTGTTCGTCGGTTTATTGTTGATGATGGTGGGACTGGCGTTCAAGATTTCTGCGGTGCCGTTTCACATGTGGGCTCCGGATGTATATGATGGCTCACCCACGCCCATCACGGCATTGATGTCCACGGTGGTGAAAATTGGTGCTTTTGCGGCATTTGTGAAAATCTTCTCGGTAGCTTTTGTCTCGTTCAAGTTCACATTGGTGGTGTTTGAGCAATCAATTATGGTGCTCACATTGGTGGTTGCCAATGTAACGGCCGTATATCAGACCAACGTGAAGCGGATGCTTGCCTATTCCAGTGTTGGCCAGGTTGGATATTTGCTGCTGGGTTTTAGCTCCGGAACGGAAGCCTCACATGGTGCCGTTTTTTATTACCTCACCGGCTATGCTATCGCTTCTATTATGGCCTTTACAGTGGTTCAAGTGATCGAGAAATCGAGGGGCAGCGCCAATGTTGAGAATTTTAAAGGACTGTTCAGGACCAATCCGCTTCTGGCTATTGCCATGACGGTGGCGATGTTTTCGTTGGCGGGGATTCCTCCGCTGGCCGGTTTTTTTGGAAAGTACCTAGTATTTACCCTTTCTATTAACAGTGGTTTTATAGGACTTACCACCGTGGCAGTTCTTGCTTCCCTAATAGGTGTCTACTATTATTTCAAGCCTGTAATTGCGATGACCCAGGCCTCTCGAACTCCTATCGAAGTAGCGCCGCCGGACAGGACCTTGCTGATGACTTTGATTGCCATGAACTTGGTGATCGGCATATTCCCGGATTTGGTTCGTTTTATTTAACGCTTCTATACGTATTGCTGCTGATAGTTTAGTGCCGTCGGGATTGACTTGTATTGATATTCCTTTTATCTTCCTATAAATTTTTACCTATGGGAAAAGTAAAGGACCTTCTGGACAAGAAGGGCTATGGGGCTCACTCGGTGGACCCATCCACAACTGTCTATACTGCCATTGAACAGATGTGCCAGAAAAACATCGGAGGAGTCTTGATTGTCGAGGACGGCAAGCTCGCGGGCATTTTTACGGAACGTGATTATGCACGCAAACTCATTCTGAAGGGTAAATCGTCAAAGGAAACTGCGATTCGCGATTTGATGACGGCAAATCCGATCACGGTTTCGCCATTGACCTCCATTGAAGAGTGTATGCAGGTGATGAGTGATAAGCACATACGCCATTTGCCTGTAACCGATGGATCGAAAATAGTTGGCATGATCTCGATCGGGGATGTTGTGACTTTTGTGATCAACGAACAGAAGTCGATCATTGCGCATTTGGAAAGCTACATTTCGCAGTAGCTAGAATCGACTGTTCTGCTTAAACTCGATCTTCTTTTGCTTCACGTTCTTCTCAAGCAGGTGAAGTAAGATGCCGTCTTTTAAGCCAACATCAGGAACAATAATACTTTTTGCTTTTGCCCACTCCATCACTTTCATGTAGATGCCACTGGCGGGTATGATTACGTCCGCGCGATCGGGGTTCATCTGTAGTTCGTAGATGCGCTGTTCAAGCGTATGTTCTTCTATCATCTTCTTTATCTCCTTCACCTTATTGATCGACAAATTTTGACCTGGTTTCTTTTTTGCTAGCTCAAAGATCTTACTGATGTTTCCACCTGTTCCAACGGCGGTCACTTTTCCGTATTCTTTTTTCACGTGTTCTTTTACCCATCGCTCCATGTCATCCCACATCAGTGGCGAATCGTTATGCTCAAGCACGCGCACGGATCCAACTTTAAAAGAACGGGTATTCAATTTCTTTCCGTTCACAAACAAGTTTAGCTCTGTGCTACCACCGCCCACGTCAATGTGAAGGTATGTTTCATCGTGGAGGTACGAAGCAATTGCCTTATTGATTAACTCTGCTTCCAGATGCCCGTCGATGATGTTGATGGTTAGTCCAAGCTCTTCTTTTACCTGCCGTGCCAATTCTTCGCCGTTTTCAGATTCACGCATGGCACTTGTGGCGCAAAACATGTAATCATCCACTTCATAAAGCTCCAAGAGCAGCTTATATGTCTTCATCAGCTTCTTGAACTTTTCGATGCTCTTTTCACTTATCCGATTCGACGTAAACACGTCGTGACCAAGACGAAGAGGAAAGCGCACATATTCTAATTTTTTGAAGAGCACTTTGTTTTCGCGCTCGATAACTGTTGAGACTTGAAAACGGATGGCATTGGAACCAATGTCGATGGCAGCGAGTTTCAGCATGAAGTTGTCTTATGGCAAATTAAGCGTTTTCCATTCTTTTTATGCGCGATTTGTAGTTATCTTTGCATTGCTTATCCAGAAAGACCGAGGGACAGGGCCCGTTGAAAGTCTTAGCAACCTCCTAAACTAGGTGCTAATTCCCTTCCGAGATATACATATATCGAGCGGAGAAGATGAGCGGCCAATCACAAAGGCTCTTTCTGGATCGAAACTTAAAAACAGAAAGAGTGAAAATCGAAGACATTTTGAAAGAGCGAATCATGGTGCTGGATGGTGCCATGGGAACAATGATTCAACGGTACAAGCTCGAGGAAAAAGATTTCAGAAACGAGAAGCTGAAAGATCATCCACACCCGCTAAAGGGCAACAACGACCTTTTGTCCATCACGCGCCCCGACGTGATCAAGGAAATCCACCGTAAATATTTCGAAGCAGGAGCGGATATTGCCGAGACAAACACCTTCGGGAGTACAACGGTCGCTCAAGCTGATTATCATCTTGAGCATTTGGTTTATGATATCAATTTTGCAGGTGCAAAGATTGCGCGCGAAGTGGCTGATGAATTTACAAAGAGGGAACCCAATAAGCCACGGTTTGTTGCCGGCTCGATGGGCCCTACCACAAAACTGGCTTCGATGTCGCCTGACGTGAACAATCCTGGATACAGGGCTATTACGTTTGATCAGTTGGTGGTAGCATTTAAGGAGCAAGCCAAGGGTCAGATGGATGGTGGAGTAGATATGTTTCTTGTAGAAACAATAACAGATACGCTAAACGCGAAAGCCGCTTTGTTTGCGCTTCAGGAATTATTCGATGAAACGGGGAAACAAATTCCGATCATGGTTTCCGGAACTATCACCGACGCAAGTGGGCGCATATTGTCGGGACAAACCACTGAAGCATTTTTGATTTCTGTGTCACATGTGCCGATGTTGAGCATTGGCTTGAATTGCGCGCTTGGCGCATCTGCACTGCGACCTTATTTGCAAGTGCTGAGCGAAAAAGCACCGTTCTTCACCAGCGCGCACCCTAACGCCGGACTTCCCAATGAATTCGGTCAATACGATCAAACACCGGAAGACATGGTGAATCAGATTGAAGAATTCTTGAAGGAAGGATTGATTAACATCATTGGAGGATGTTGCGGCACCACACCTGATCACATTCGGAAGATTGCTGAGGTTGCGAAAAAGTATCAGCCGAGGTTAGTCGATAGTCAATTGTCAATAGTCGATAGTGTGTTGCTTTAAAAAATGGCATTTACGTTCGAAAATTTAAAGGTATGGCAAAGAGCAGTATTCAGGCATTAAGAAATTCTATTCGTTGAAAATGAGCTATCGACCATTAAAGCTGAGCGGCTTTGAAGCGGTGACTATCACCGCTGCTTCCAACTTCGTGAATATTGGCGAGCGCACAAATGTTACTGGTTCGGCAAGATTCTTGAAACTTATCAAAGACGACAAGTTTGATGAGGCTCTTGAAGTTGCACTGGATCAAGTAAGAGGCGGGGCGCAAGTAATAGACGTGAACATGGATGAAGGTATGCTTGATTCAAAAGCGGCCATGGTCAAGTTCCTTAACTTGATGGCATCGGAGCCTGAGATTGCAGCTGTGCCGGTGATGATCGATTCATCGAAATGGGAAGTGATCGAAGCGGGACTCAAATGCTTGCAAGGAAAAGGCATTGTCAACTCGATTAGTTTGAAAGGTGGCGAAGAAGAATTTGTTCGGCAGGCGCGCTTGGTAAAAAGATATGGTGCTGCTACTGTGGTAATGGCATTTGACGAGCAAGGGCAGGCAGATACCTATGAAAGACGAATTTCTATTTGTGAAAGGGCCTATAAAATACTGACGGAGAAAATAGGGTTCCCTGCGGAGGACATCATTTTCGATCCCAATATTTTTCCCGTTGCTACGGGGATAGATGAGCACAGAAATTATGCGCTTGATTTTTTCAAGGCAGCCAAATGGATTCGCGCAAATCTTCCGAACGTACACGTGAGTGGCGGAGTGAGCAACGTTTCATTCAGTTTTCGTGGAAATCAACTGGTGCGTGAAGCAATGCACTCAGCGTTCCTTTTTCATGCGATAAAGAACGGAATGGATATGGGCATCGTCAACCCGGCCATGCTTGAGGTGTACGATGAGATCCCCAAGGAATTGCTTGAACGAGTGGAGGACGTTTTGTTGAATAGGAGAGAGGACGCAACCGAACGGCTCCTTGAGTTGGCTGAAACTGTGAAGGGCTCGGCGAAGAAAAAGGAAGCCGATGATGAATGGCGAAATGGATCGGTCGAAGAAAGGCTAAGTCATGCTTTGGTCAAGGGAATCATCGATTTCATTGATGTGGACACAGAAGAGGCTAGAGCAAAATATGACCGACCGCTGCATGTCATCGAAGGCCCGCTGATGGACGGAATGAACGTGGTGGGTGACTTGTTTGGTGCCGGAAAGATGTTTCTCCCTCAAGTGGTGAAGAGTGCTAGGGTAATGAAAAAATCGGTGGCATACCTAACGCCATACCTAGAAGAAGAAAAACGGTTGACGGGAAATACGGGCAAGGCAGCAGCGAAGATTTTGTTGGCTACCGTGAAAGGGGATGTTCACGACATAGGGAAAAACATCGTTGGCGTAGTTCTGGCTTGCAATAATTTTGATGTCATCGACTTAGGAGTGATGGTTCCCCCAGAGAAGATCATAGAAGCGGCGAAGAGAGAAAAGGTGGACGTGGTTGGGCTGAGTGGATTGATCACTCCTTCTCTCGATGAAATGGTGCATGTGGCGAAGGAAATGGAGCGCGAAAAAATGGAGCTGCCCTTGCTTATCGGTGGTGCAACAACTTCGCGTATTCATACCGCCGTTAAGATTGATCCTGTCTATAGCGGTCCTGTTGTACATGTGCTAGATGCATCGCGCTCTGTTCCTGTGACGAGTGAATTGATAAATCTGTCTACAAGAAATCCTTTCAAAGAGAGAACAAAAAGAGAGTATGAAAGCATGCGTAAGGACCATGAAGGCCGGCAGCAGCTCAAGAATTACATCTCGCTGGTAGATGCACGACGGAACAAAACGATAATCGATTGGGGCAAGACAGAAATCACCAAACCCACTTTTATCGGAAGAAAGGCGCTCCTCAACTATCCCCTCGAGGAGATCGCAAGGTATATCGACTGGACTCCGTTCTTTCAGACGTGGATGCTGGCGGGGCGATACCCAAAGATTTTTGACGATGCCTTGGTGGGCGCGGAAGCAAAAAAACTTTATGATGACGCGCAGAAACTATTATCACAGATAATTCAGGGAAGAAAACTGAAAGCAAATGGGGTCATCGCATTTTATCCGGCGCAGAGCACGGAATCAGATGATGTGGTTCTTCAAAACGCGAAAGGAGAGCCATTGACTACGTTCCATTTCCTGCGTCAGCAAAACAAGAAGGCGCAAAACCTCCCGAATTTCTGTTTGTCTGATTTCATCGCGCCTGCATCTTCAGGAAAGCAAGATTACATCGGAATGTTTGCTGTAACCACTGGTATTGGCCTTGAAAAATTGGTAGATGATTTTAAAGCGAAAAATGACGACTACTCCGAAATCATGGCCAAGGCCTTGGCTGATCGACTCGCGGAAGCTTTTGCGGAGTTGCTGCATGAAAAAGTAAGAAAAGAATTTTGGGGTTATGCGAAGAACGAAAGTATGTCGGAAGCGGAATTGATCGAAGAAAAATATCAGGGCATTCGACCAGCGCCCGGATACCCCGCTTGCCCTGATCATACTGAAAAGAAAACAATTTTTGAACTGCTAAACGCAAACGAGGCAGGCATCATTCTCACCGAATCGTACGCAATGTATCCTGCGGCCGCCGTCAGCGGCTACTATTTTTCTAATTCCGGCTCTAAGTATTTTGGCCTTGGCAAAATTGAGAAAGACCAGGTGACAGAATATGCGCAGCGGAAAGGGATGACGCTTGCCGACATGGAGCGTTGGTTGGCGCCTAACTTATCTTACCAATAATTTGAAATATGAAGGTTACAGAGCATATAAAAAACGCCAATGGAAAGCCACTCTTCAGCATAGAGATACTTCCCCCATTGAAGGGTGAGAACATCAAAACGTTATTCGACAACATTGATCCGTTAATGGAATTCCAACCGCCATTCATTGACGTGACTTATCATCGTGAGGAGTATGTTTATAAAAAGAAAGAGAACGGACTTTTAGAGAAGAGATCGACGCGAAAGAGGCCAGGAACGGTAGGCATTTGCGCAGCTATTCAAAATCGCTACAAAGTAGATACTGTTCCCCACATCATCTGCGGTGGTTTCAATAGGGAGGAAACAGAAAACGCATTAATTGATTTGCATTTTCTGGGCATTGATAATGTATTGGCCTTGCAAGGAGATGCAATCAAAACCGAATCGCGTTTTATTCCCGAACCGGACGGCCATAAGTTTGCTTCGGAATTGGTGGAACAAGTAGGGCATATGAACAGGGGTGTGTTCATTGATGAAGAACTTGAAAATGCCGCCCCTACTAATTTTTGTATCGGCGTAGCCGGATACCCGGAAAAGCATTTCTCTTCACCAAATTTAAAAACAGATTTAAAATTCTTGAAGCACAAAGTTGATCTCGGCGCAGAGTATATCGTGACTCAAATGTTTTTCAACAACAAAAAGTATTTTGAGTTTGTGAATAAGTGCAGAGAGACGGGTATCAATGTGCCTATCATTCCAGGTATAAAACCCATTACGGCCAAATCTCAGGCGAATATCTTGCCTACGATCTTTCACATCGATCTGCCGGAAGAACTGGCCGATGAAGTAGAGAAATGCAAGGACAATACAGCCGTTCGCGAAGTTGGAATAAAGTGGGCTGTTCAGCAGTCGAAAGAACTGATTAAGTTTGGCGTTCCGACATTACATTTCTACTCGATGGGCAAATCGGATCCGATTTACCGAATCGCGAAGCAATTGTTCTAAAAAAAATAAGGCTGCATAACAAGCAGCCTTATTTTGGTCATTGAAATGATTGTTAATGTATGATTCCGTTAGGACCCCATGGAAGTCCTACTGCGCCGTAGTCGGCGAGACTTGCCTTTGGAACCACTGCGCCGAACTCCGTTTTTCCATTAATGGCATCAATAAAAATATTGGCCATATAGGCGTAACCTCTGCTATTCGGGTGCACACCATCTTCTGAGAAGGCGCCGGTTGGAGGCGAGAAATTAGGTGTCAATGTTACCACATCTTGGAAGATAAACTGATTGGTAACAAAGCTTGTAAAGGCAGCATTGATATCGGCAACCGCGATCCTGGTGGAGAACGACGCGGCCGTGTTTTTAATTGTCGTGTTGTAAGCGTCAACAGCGGTTTTGATGGCCAATTGCTCCGAAGGTATGAGAACATATTTATCGGCGAGTGGCAGCGCGACTCCCTGTACCGAAAGAGGGTTGTTAGGGTCGGCGAGGGTACCTAGTACTGCTCCTGCGGTCAATGTGATGAGGTCGCTGGAGTTAGCTTGACGTATTTTCCGGTAAGGCTCAAGCCCAGCCCGTTGCGCTGACGTGATACCACCGTTGGCAGGAGGTAGACCAACCAGTGCATCAAAGAAAGGTCCCATATCAACCAGGGTTTCGTCAGAAATCAATATTTGATTACTTGTTGAAGCTGTGTAATTGACATGGCGAGTAGCCATTTCCGCCGAAATTGCAGCTGCCTGGGCCGCATTCAGTCCAAACGTAGCGGGGCTGGCCGTCATTGCAGCGGCGATACCCGTCATTATTTGATTGTATCCTCCGAAAGCCGCAGCTGACATCAACTGTGCCGCAGTGGTCGCATCCAACGGAATTGCGTTATATTTTATTGTCAGGAAGAATGGAATAGTGGTAACATAAGGAATCGTAGCGACAACACCTTTTGCGGACGTGTTTGTCATCAAAGCTCCAATAGCTGTCTGATAGTAACCAGTAAATTGGGCTGCATCTGTAATTGGAATACTTCCGTCGCCGCCTGTCGTGGCGTATCCTAATACATCATTGTTACCCAAATCAAAAGTGAAGAACGTGGGCTGGGTCGCTAGCGCATCTGTAATAATTGTGGATGTTCCAGGGTTAGATGCAAATCTAGCATATAGAGCGTTGTAATAAATCCCTGCCGTAGGATTACCAAGCCTATTGTCGAGGCACTGGCCCAATAAAATCCCAGGTACACCAAAATTATTAAGCTTAGACTTGTCGCCTGTGTACGCTGTTGGTAGGTCAGCAGTGTTGTATGGTGACGGCACGCCAGTCGCGCCCGCGGGGGTTGGTACAGCATGGGCTTGAACTCCATCTGCGGCAAACAGAATTAGGCGCCCACGCAGCACTCCAGCTCCTGGGTTTGAATACGAAGAGTTGTACCCGTTGACAGAATTGATATCAGGTTGATTAAAGGTAATCGTAGTGCCTTGCGCGTACGAGAATTGTTTGGACAAAATCAAAGGAAATGAATTCTGCTGCCCTGCTGTAAACAAGGCGCCCGCTTGAAAGCCCGCAGTAAGGGAATTCCCGATAGACACATACTTGGAAAAATCCACACTTCCTTTTGACCCGGTCGGCGTAGTGGGCGTAACCGTTGGCGGTGGCTGAAGAGTAACTACATCCTGCTTACAGGAAACAATTGCGCTAGCAGCAAACCCTGCAACTAGTAGCGATTTAAAGTTTAATGTTTTCATGCTGTTTCTTATTTCAAGAATTCGTCAAACGTCAATGATATATAATACATCTGGCCGACAAATGGTGAGCCGAAGTTGGTGCGATAATCGCTACCGCCAAGGTTGGTGCCACCGATCTTTATCACCGATTTTATCGGAGTCATTTTATAACTCACTTGGGCATCCAACACGCCATACGATGGAATCGTCGCTACTCCATAAGAAGACTCCCACAGGAACGAGTCTTGATAGCGGAAGTTGACATTGAATCCAAGATTGTTAATGATCTTCCTATTTCCTATCCCCACACTATAACGGTTCTGAGGGGTGTTGAAGTTTGCCTGGAAATCATTTGTTGTTGTGCCAGTGAACGACGCATAGTTATAGTTACCTGTCAAAGTAAAATTCCTGGGCAAGTTATAGGTCAATCCCAGACCAATGCCTTGTGAAGTAAGCGAGTAAGGCGAGTTGGTATAGGGATACCAAAGGGAACCAGCTCCAATCGTATTCCCCTGATGAGTAGTAGGTGCCTTGCTATAGACATACTGCTCTCCCAAGAAATCTTTGTAAGAACTGTAGTAGTAATTCAAGTCCACCAGCACCTTTGATGCGATCACACCTTTGTAACCAACTTCAAAGGCCCACAACTGCTCAGGTTTCACATAAGAAACATTTGCGGTTTGAAGCAGCGCTTGATTCCCCCCTGATAGACTACCATCGCTGTTTATAGTGCCTCCGCTATTCTTGTAGTCAGCTACTGAGCCTTGTGTGTACGCCCCGCCATTATAAATTCCATAACGAGAAGCGATCGCCGGAACGCCGCCTAGGATAATTCCGGTCGGGTTGTTGAAGAAAATATATTGAGCTTGTGTGTCTGGATTTCTAAATCCCGTTTGAAAGCTGGCCCTGAAATTGTGGTTTTGATTGGCTGTATAAACGGCAGAAAACCTTGGAGTAACGTGCCCTTCAAAGTTATCGCTCTTATCGTAGCGAATCGAGCCTGTCAGTTTCAATTTTTCGGCCAGCGTCTTAGAGATCTGCGTGTAAACGCCATATTGATTAATGAATAATCTTTTTGGATCGCTTGCATCGACAGGGGCCTCATCAAAAATGGTAGCGTTAGAATACAGGCTGTATTGTCTGAAGTTACCACCTACAATGATGTCAGCCCACTTTACATTCTTGAAGTTGTAATAAAATTCTCCATGCCAAAGTTTTGAATTGTCATAGAACGATGCGCCACCGGGCGTTTTTTGAAATAAGTTCTGCCTGACTGTGCTTATCGCAGCTAATGTTGCTGATGATAATGAACCATCGGGATTGTAAATATTTCTGTCAGCGTATGCTCTTGCGGCTGCATGGGCAGCCTGTACATTTCCGGCAGGCACACCTGGTGTGTAGCCCTGAAGTGACAGCACATATGCTTGTCCATAATCCGGTGCCCATTGCGTTGCGGTTGGGCTTATAGATTCGTTCACCAAAGCACCGAGCGCATCCATGTTATATGATTTGCCAGCGTCAGTAGCAGACAAGTAGCCTCTCACAAAGAAATTATCGCCCTTCAGTTCCAATTTGTAGAACTGTTGGTTGAAATCTCTCAGCGCGTATTTTGACTGTCCTTGATAAAGGCTGTTTCCACCGCCGTATCGGTATGCTCCAATCAATTCAATTTTATCGTTAATGCGGTAGTGTATTGCAGCGTCGCCTTTGATCGTTTTTGCATCACGATTGTCAAGGAGCACGCTTTCTTTGAACCCTGTCCTCGTTAAGTGCAAGGTTCCGAATGTTCCTCCTATCGGAACATCAAATTTTGACTCGTCACCATAAAGATTGAGGCCGTCGAAATTTGTTGTGATACTCCGATCGCTTAAGTCTGTTGTTGAAGATGGGTTCGTCCTGTCGGTTTTATAATCGTTGGCAGTCCAGTCCGTGGCTTTCATGTAAGAGAAATTCAACTTGAAAGCGATTTTGTTGTTGAACGCTTTGGCATAACGGATGCTGTACATCCCATAGGGATTCGAGCCGCCCGCATTGGAATTTGTGATCCCCTGTTTTACTTGCGCACTCAGCCCTTGATATTCAAAAGGGCTTTTGCTTTTCATGATCATAATTCCGTTGAAAGCATTGGGGCCATACAACGCTGACGCTGCGCCGGGAATCAATTCAAGACTTTCGGCATCCAATTCACCCAATCCCATGATCGAACCCGTAGGAAAATTCAGCAATGGAGCTTGTGTGTCCATTCCGTCCACCCACTGCACGAATCGGGTATTTGCGATCGTCGCAAAACCTCTTGTGTTTACTGCAGTGAAATTCAAACTTCCGTTGTTTACTTGCACACCTTTCGTACTGGCCAGCGCATCAAAAAAGTCAGGCGTAGCAGCTTGTTTAATCGCGATCTGATCAATCTTCTCGATGGTGACTGGAGACTTTAGAATATTTTCTTCCACACGCGAGGCCGACACGACTACTTCCTGGCCAAGCAGAGATTCTTCCTTCATGGCCAAATCGTAAGTAGCTGAAGCGTCTTTCACTTCGTATTCTTCGGTGTGAAAACCGATGAAAGAAAACGTAATCGTGAATGGGGGCGCTTGATTTACTTTGAGTGAGTATTTTCCATCCTTATCGGTGATGGTACCCGCCACTGCTCCCCTCACCACAATGTTGACACCTGGCAACCCTTGCTGCGTGCCTCCGTCAGTGACAGTGCCTGAGACCGTGCTCTGGGCGAAAAGTTGTGCTGTTCCTGCCGCTATGCACAGCAAAGGAATGAGCATCTTCTTGTAAAGTATAGTCATGGTTTGCGTAGATTTTAATTCCTAAATCTACAAGAAAAACCAAATAAAAGGATGCGTGCAGAGTATTTTTTGAAAATAAATTTGGTTTGTTAGCTTTCTGTTTTTTGTACGTGAAGAGCTAGCTTTTCACAAACCTTATTGATTTCATTCGACATGAATTCATCATTGGTGGAGGTGAGAATACTCTGAGACAATCCACCGAGACAGTCGATGTAAAATCGTTTCATTTCATTTACGGGCATGTCCTTCGTCCAAAGGTCAATGCGCAGCGTGTTTTTTTGTGCGTGATCCCAAAGCGATATACTTATGGATTTGCTATCTGAAAATCCTGACTCCGGTTTGTCGGTGGCGTCCCATTGAATTTTTTCCGGAACATTGTTTTCGTCTAGTTCTACTTTAAAATTGATTTCAGATTTTTTCATGAGGCTGCAATATTCAAGTTCAAATAAATTCAATTCAATTTAATTTCATTTCGGGAATTTCTCCTTCGATAATCAACTGCCCCTCTGTTGCATTTTTGATTTGTTCGACGGAAATACCTGGACCTCGCTCAAGTAATTTAAACCCTCCGTGCGGCAGAATTTCAACGACAGCCATGTCGCTTACAATTTTTTTCACGCATTGAAGTCCTGTGATGGGCAACGTACATTTCTTTAAAAGTTTGGATGCGCCATCTTTACTGCAGTGCTGCATGGCCACGATGATATTCTTTGCGGAGGCAACAAGGTCCATCGCGCCCCCCATGCCTTTCACCATTTTACCGGGTACTTTCCAGTTTGCGATATCCCCATTCTCGGAAACTTCCATGGCCCCAAGAATTGTGAGGTCCACTTTTCCACTGCGAATCATCCCGAAACTTTCAGCCGACGAAAACAGAGCGCTGCCTGGCATCATCGTGATCGTTTGTTTTCCGGCGTTGATTAAATCAGCATCGACTTCATTGTCTTTGGGGAAAGGACCGATTCCGAGCAAGCCGTTTTCTGACTGCAAAACAACGTTGATATTTTTAGGAATATAGTTCGCCACGAGGGTGGGAATACCAATACCAAGATTGATATACATTCCATCCCTTACCTCCTGTGAAATTCGCTTTGCTATTCCGATTTTGTCTAACATATGCAGAATTTGAAAAATTGAGAACTTGAGAATTTGATAATGGTAATTTGCATACGAGAGTTATTCTTTGACCAACTGATTATTTTAGATGTGATGCGTTGAATCACTTGTAAACATGCTAGAGGTTCGGCAGGTTTTGGATATGATTTTGAACTTTTGCAGAGACGTAGCCAATGTTCCGTTTCGCCGGCTTTGAAAGTCAGGTCAACAATTACATTTTTTGTATCATCCCTCATTTTCAAATTGAGTTATTCTCAAATTTTGGTGATCGTTCGTTGTTCGATTCGTTTTTCATAATCTCTCCCTTGGAAAATTCGGTGCACAAAAATCCCCGGCGTGTGAATTTCATTGGGGTCGAGTTGACCAACAGGAACTAACTCTTCCACTTCCGCAATTGTAATTCTGCCCGCCGTCGCCATCATCGGGTTGAAGTTGCGCGCGGTGCCTCTATAGACCAGGTTTCCTGAAGTGTCGCCTTTCCAGGCTTTCACAATCGAAAAATCGGCGCGAAGCCAACTCTCCATCAAATAGGTTTTTCCATCAAAAACTCGCGTCTCTTTGCCGTCAGCCACTTCCGTACCAACACCAGCAGGAGTGAAGAACGCAGGTATCCCAGCTCCACCCGCACGACAACGTTCGGCCAAAGTGCCTTGAGGAATTAGCTCGACTTCAAGTTCGCCATGCAGAAGTTGCCTCTCAAACTCCGCGTTCTCACCGACGTAAGAGGATATCATTTTTTTTACTTGGCGCGTTTTCAGCAAGAGGCCGATCCCGAAATCATCAACGCCGGCATTGTTTGAGATACAGGTCAGCCCAGTCACTCCTTTTCGGAGGAGCGCCGCAATGGAATTTTCCGGAATGCCGCACAAGCCAAAACCTCCGAGCATCAGCACCGCGCCGTTGGGGATGTCGCGCACGGCATCATCAGCATTTTTCACTCTTTTGTCAATCATACGTCTGCAAAAGTAACGGTTTGTAGAATCTTCTTCGCCTCAATTTCATCCAAGCTGAGTTGGTGCTTCAGTTCTTCGAGATCGTTCAGTTTTTTATCTCCACGGAGAAACTGATGAAAATAGAGGGTCAGATTTTCTCCATAAATGTCTTTGTCAAAGTCGAAGATGTTCACCTCGATGACGCGCTTGTTTCCGTTCACCGTAGGGCGCGGACCAATATAAAGCATGCCTTTATAGTGATGATGTTCATGCTTGACGGTGACCGCATAGATACCATCTTGAGGGATAAGTTTGTAACGAGAGTCAGCCTCGATATTTGCGGTGGGATATCCCAACACGCGCCCGAGTTTGTCTCCTTTTACCACCTGCCCTGTCAACGAGTACGGTCTACCTAGCAAATGATTGGCGGTGGTGACGTCTGCTGTTTCGAGCGCGGTTCGAATTTTGGAGGAGCTTACGGCAATGTGGTCAATATCTTGCCGGGATATTTCTTCAACATCAAATCCATAGGTAGGGGAGTTCAGTTTAAGTTGCTCGAAGCTGCCCTCACGATTGTGGCCAAAGCGATGATCGTATCCGATCACTAATTTTTTCGTGCCAATGGACCCCACCAATATTTTTTGAATAAAGTCAATCGAGCTCAAATGGGAAAATTCCTTTGTGAACGCAATACGAAGCAGATGATGAATTCCCTGTGCTTTCAGAAGCTCTGCTTTCTCCTCGAAGGTGTTGAGCAATTTGAGTGAATTGTTTTCGGGGTGCAATACCATTTGTGGATGTGGCCAAAAAGTAATGACTACCGTTTCACCTGAAGTTTGAGAAGCGATTTCCTTTAGCCGATGCAAAATTTTTTGGTGCCCCACATGGACGCCATCAAAGGTACCGCTGGTTACGACGGCGTTGTTTAGGCGAGAGAAGTCTTCAGGGCTGTGATAGATCTTCATGTTATGGCAAAGGTAATACTTGATCTATTGTGAGGGCATCCGTCAACTTGAAATCGCCAATTCTTGTTCGGCACAACGCAGAGAGGTAGGCAACAGTTCCTAAAGCACCGCCAAAATCTCGTGCAAGACTTCGGATGTACGTCCCTTTAGAGCAAACCACCCTGAACCCAATGACCGGTTTTTCGATCGCGGTTATTTCAAATTCTTTTATAAAAACTTCGCGCGCCTTTAACTCTACTTCCTTTCCTTTGCGCGCCAACTTGTATGCTCGCTTCCCATCTACCTTGATGGCGGAATACAACGGAGGTATTTGCTGAATTGACCCCAGGAATTTTTCTGCCGCCGACCTGATCTGATTTTCTGTAATCGCGGAAATGTCTTGCGCGTCACCTACTTCGGTTTCCAAATCATGTGAAGGCGTTGATTGCCCTAAAACGAAAGTGCCGGTATATTCTTTTTCTTGCGCCTGAAATTCGTCGATGCGTTTGGTTAGCTTTCCGGTGCAGATGATCAATAGTCCTGTAGCTAAAGGGTCGAGCGTACCTGCGTGGCCGATTTTTTTTGTTCGTAACCTGTAACGTAGCTTGTTCACCACGTCAAATGAAGTCCACTCGAGTGGTTTGTTGATCAACAATACCCGTCCTTCCGGCTCCATGTTAGACTCCTTAAAATATGGCGAGACTGGCTCCTGAGTAATAGAGGGTGAGAATAACGAGCCCAACTACGATTCGATAGTAGCCGAAAAATTTGAAACCGTATTTTGAAACTACCTGCATCAGGGAACGGATAGCCAGGATGGCAACAACAAAGGCAACCGCATTCCCAATGCCTAAATTGATGAGCTCCGACTGAGAAAACGAATTGCCAAGTTTGTAGTACTTCAAGAGTTTGTATGCCGTTGCAGCAAACATCGTGGGAACCGCCAAGAAAAACGAAAATTCAGCGGCTGATTTTGCCGACAATTTTTGAGTTAACCCTCCAATGATGGTCGCTGCTGAGCGAGATACTCCCGGAATCATCGCGATGCATTGAAACAATCCGATCTTAAAAGCAGAAAAATTCGATGGCTCTGCGGGATGATCTTCTTTGTAATTGAAGATTTTGTCAAGATAGAGGAAAATGATTCCGCCTACGATCAACATCGCCGCAACTACTTCAACTCTTTCCAGCAGTTGGTCGATATAATCATTCAACAAAAATCCGATCACTGCCGCAGGAATGAATGCAATAATCAGTTTGATATAAAAATTGATCGACTGGAAAAATCTTTTCCAGTACAATACCAACACCGAAGCAATGGCCCCTAATTGAATGGCGACGGTAAATGTCTTTACAAAGGGATCTGATGCAATTCCCAGGAACGAGGAAACAACGATCATGTGTCCTGTGGAGGAAACGGGCAAAAATTCGGTGATGCCCTCCACGATGGCCAATAAAATAGCCTCTCCGATGGACATTACTTTGTTTCTTTTTGAGGGGTATGAAGTATGGCAAAAATCTCAATCACGAAACCGGCCAGCACAACGATGGGACCGAGGGTGATTCCCAGAAAACCAAAACCATAAGGTTCTTTGTCCATGGTCATGATGGTGAATCCTACAATTAGAATTACTACTCCTGCGATCATCCATTGGTAGTTCTTCTTTCCGAAAGGTAGCTTGCTCATACTGTTTTAATAAAGTTCATCCAAAGATAGTTTTAAATATTTGTTTACGGCCCGGTAAGAGCTGATCACCGCTACGATTACTCCGAGAAGTAGGAGGGAGCCGATGAGTTTGAGTAGCATTTCATTGTTTTGCAGTAGTTTCAGTTCCTCTATCTTCTTGGTTGCATAATAAATGAGCGCTATCAAAAGTCCCGAAGCGATCACCCCCGCCAACAACCCGTGAATGGACGCACGGAACAAGAACGGGCTCTGGATAAACCATTTTTTTGCTCCCACCAGTTGCATACTGCGTATGAGAAAACGTTGCGAGAAAAGCGCGAGGCGAAGCGTGTTGTTGATCAACAGCACCACAATGGCAAGCAACACGGCCACCAAACTCATCAAGACCAAGCCAATTCGGGTGATGTTTGCATTGATTGATTCAATTAGGTTTTCTTTAAAGTCAACCTGAAATACCCCGGGGACTTTTTCCAATTCATTTTTGATTTTGCCTAAACTCAATTTGCTCTGCCACGCTTCACCTACACGAACTAGAAACGCGTCATGTAGTGGATTGTCGCCGAGGAATTTTCTGAAATCTTCGCCTGTTTCTTTAATGAATTGTTTTTCCGCATCTTCTTTTGAGATGAACTGAATTGGGTTTTTTTCATTGCGGGGGACGAAATATTTAACCGCCAATTGTTTCTCAATGGAGATGCGCTCTTCTTTCGTCACGCGGCTGTTCAGGTATACTTGAATACGGATGTTTTCTTTGACGGTCCTCTCTAGTTCTTTCGAATAGATGACGAGTGCTCCAAAAACGCCTATGGCGAACAACGCCAACGTAATACTGAAGACAACACTGACGGACGGGTAGCTTCCGAGTTTCTTCTTGCTGGCCTTGAACTTGTATTCGCCCATTCAGGGCAAAGATAGCGGATCGTAGCAAAAAAATAAGCCCCTTCCGAGCGAAGGGGCCTTGATTTTTTAACCCTTTCGGTACTCCTTTAATTTCTTAAGCAACTCTTTGTCTCTGATGGCAGTCAACGGCGTGACAGTTGCCTCTTTTTCATCGAGCGTGTAGTATGCGTCTTTGTAGTAAAGGAACACGGAATGGGAGCTTCCATTTATCTCGATGATCTCGTACAGGGCTTTGTCAAACTTCCCGTACAGAATCAATTTTCCTTGGCTAAACTGATAGTGAAATGAGTATTGCTTGTCGTTATCGACATTCTCTACTTCGATACGAGAATCTGAGACTGCCCCGATGTTTTTATCCACTTTGGCCTTCTCCTCAGTAGATGGAGTGCTTGTCAACTCGCTGGTTGGGTCTACCACCTGAAGGTTGGGGCGTACCGCTTGTACTTGAGGAGTGACCACTTCTTTGGATGCTTTCGTCTTTGATTCGATGGCCGAGCGTGTCTTGCTTTCTTTAGTATTTTCTGAAGTTTTTGCTTCGACTTTAGGTTCTGTTTTAGTAGTCGCTGTTTCTGTCACCGGTTGTTCTGTTTTTACCTCAACCTTGTCTGATGCTTTCCAAGGCTGGAAGTAAAATAGCGTTCCTGTTGCAACGATTGCCGATGTGATGACGCCCGCTGCAATTTGTCCGGCAGATAGGCCGGCGCCACTGGTCATAGCTCCTGTCACGGGCACTTGACTTAGCATCGTTTTCAATTGTGAAATGCGAGCATTCTTTATGCCTTCGATCAGTTGTTTTTGCAAATCCAATTCGCTCTTCAAAGAGGGATCGGCCTTCAACTGTTGTTCGAACGCTTCTTTCTCGTGCCCATTCAGCTGGCCGCGCAGATAATCGTCTATTTGATCAAAATTTTCCATTTCCTAGTCTAAAAAGTCCCTCTCGCTATATTGTGCTTTTACTAATTCGTCCAATTTTTGCTTGCATTTATACTTCTTTGTTTTAGCGGTGTCGGTGTTGGCGAAGCCTAATTTATCCGCTATTTCTTGCATCGACATCTCGTCAAAATAGTAATACATCAACACTTTACGGCACGTTTCTCCTAATTGTTCTAAGCACTGTGCTATTATCTTCTCACGCTCGGGCTTCTCCATGTCCATGGATTCGGCAGCGTCCTTTTCTTCATTGGACAGCCGCTTCTTCCTGTCAAGCTCTTTCCTCCACAGATTTTGGCAAATACTGTAGATGTAGGTGCTCATTTTGGAGGTGAGGACAAAATTGCTCGATCGCGCCTTTTGCCAAAAAACCACTAAAGCGTCTTGGTAAACATCCCTCGCCTCGTCCTCCGTACCACTGTTTGTAACGACCAATTTTGTCATCATCCGGTAGTACTTCTGGTAAACAATCTCGAGCGCTTTTTCGTCTCCTTTTTGGATTCTACTGAAGAGCTCTGCTTCGTCTACAACTGTGCCTGACTTAAATACGCGCAATGCCACTGTCGGTAACCGTTTGGTAATGAGTTTTGTGTGAGATGTAAGATTAGTAGATAAACTTCACTTTTCTAGGGTTGAATCGATTCACGTTTCCATGTCTGGGTACGGAAAAACGGCCCCCAGTAACCACGCACTTTCAAATCTCCCCGCTCAACCCATATTTTGCATCGGTAAACTTTTCCATTTTCGGGGTCCAGAATATGACCGCCCGGAAATTCGTCACCCTCTTTTATGAGGTTTTGGAGTATCTCCATCCCGATCACCTTTCTGTTGAAACGAGGATCTGATTGATCGCATTTATCACACACCGGATCGGGGTCCTCATTTGGTTTAGAGTGAATTTTGGTGACCCTCCCGAAAAATTTGCCATCACGTTCAGTGATTTCGATGACTGATCTCGGTTGACTGGAGGTATCGTCGATCGTTGTCCATCGTCCAGTAATCTGAGCCAATGAATTCATCCCCGGAAAAAGGCAGAAAATGAAAATAAGAAAGCGCATCATGGGTTTCGAAACTTACAAGATTTCAAATTACAAATTATTTGATATTGGCAAAGTCACCTCATTGGGTGATTCAGCGATATGGCATTAGGATCAAACGGAGAATTGCGCCTTGAGTGCTTGCCAAAGTCTTTTCCTAGAGGCATCGTTCTTTAGCAGGTCTTTCAGGCTTTCGGATGCCACAATGGAGACGCCGTTGGCTTCGATCACTTCATATTGCGGAACACCTTTGACTTGTTCGCCAAAGTAGATTAGTCGTTTTGGTTTTTGCAGCCAAGGGGAGATGTCTAAAGAAGGCTGGGACTTAACTGTAACCGAATCGAGGGACAACTTTACTGCTGCCAAGATTTTTGAGAGCAGCATTCGCTCTTCATCTGCGATGTTTTCCCAGGGCTGGTTAACTATTATCGTGGGGCGTGTTGGTACGGAAAATAGTTGCTCTGAAAACAGGGAGTCAAGAAGTACCGATTCCATTTTTCAATTTTCTTTCAAGTCGAACAGCGATTTTAGCTCGTTTGCCTCTTGAGGCTTCATCCTCCCCGAAAGGATCAGGCGAAGTTGTCTTCTGCGGAGGGCGCCGTTGTAAAACTCTTTTTCTTCTTCCGTTTGAGGTTCAACTTCGGGTACGTCGATAGGCCTCCCGCTTTGGTCCACGGCCACAAATGTGAAGTAAGCGGAGTTGCTAGCGAATTTTTTTCCGGCGGGCACGTCCTCTGCGTCCACATCGATGCGTACTTCAACGGAAGAGCTGAAGGCACGCGTAACTTTTGCTTTTAAAGTAACGACATTACCTAATTGAATAGGGGAGCGGAACGAGATGTTGTCGACCGAGGCAGTGACGACTACTCGGTTGCAATGCTTCTGAGCTGCAATGGCCGAGACGATATCCATCCAATGCATCAACCGGCCTCCCATAAGGTTGTTGAGTGTATTCGTATCGTTCGGAAGCACAAGTTCGGTCATGCTGGTGTATGACTCACTTGGGAATTTCTTGTTGCGCGGCATGGTTAAGATTCAATTTCGAATTCGACCCGGTATTTTCTGGATCAAAATTGCTCAAATATAAGTCAGAAAAAAACCCGACTTCCAATATTGATCACGAACCGTCGGGATCAAACTTTGATTTTTGAATCTGTTTTTGAGAAATAGTCCCACACCAAACTACTTGCGCCCAAAATTGGGGCAGCTTGATTCTGTAAAGCCGATGGAAGCACTTTTACTTTCCCCCTAAACAATGGCATGAGGTTGGCCTCCATGTGTTTTATCGTGGGTTTAAATATGAGATCGCCGGCCAGAGAAAGGCCGCCAAATAAGAAGATGGCTTCAGGATCGGTGTGAACGACGGTTTCTGCGAGTTTCATTCCAAGGATTCTGCCGGTGTATTCGAAGGCAGCATGTGCCACCACATCGCCACGGCCTGCCGCTTCGGTGATCATTTTTGTATTAAGGTTGTCGAAACTGATCCCGCGGAGTTCACTCGTTTCCAAGTGATCGGCAAGCAACTTATAGACCGTTCGTTTGATTCCAGTTGCCGACACGTAAGTTTCAAGGCAACCACGTTTTCCGCAGTTGCAGAAACGGCCGGTAGGGTTTACTGAGGTATGGCCCAGTTCTCCCGCAATTCCATGATGTCCATTGAGAAGAATTCCACCGCACACAAAACCACTGCCTAAACCCGTGCCGAGAGTGACGACAATAAAGTCTTTCATACCCCGCGCATTACCGTAAATCATTTCCCCGACAGCTGCAGCATTGGCATCATTGGTGAGAATACACGGTACCAAGAAACGGTCGCTAAACATTTTTGCCAATGGCAGAATGCCCTTCCACTTTAGGTTGGTTGCATGCTCAATATTTCCAGTGTAGTAATTTCCGTTGGCGGCCCCGATACCTATACCGATAATCTCTGAATCGGGAGGCAATTTCTTTTTGCAGTTTTCTATTGCGGTTGCCATTCCTTCAAAATAATCATTGAAGCCTACATATTCGGTGGTGACAATACTCCCTTGCTGTAATACGTTACCATCACGGTCAACTATTCCGTACTTGGTATTGGTGCCGCCTATGTCGATTCCAACGGTTAGCTCTTTCATCTGTTGTCAATTTTTTTATTTACGCCAGACGAAATCTCTCGACTCATCGCCGTTTTTTTGATCGGGGGTGGGTGAGGAGATTTCATGTTTCTTAAATGGAAAGAATTTTTGCGATTCTGCGTGATTCTTGATCCAACTCATGTCTCGAGTTTATGATTGAATCAAATTCATTGAAGACAATTTGGTTGTTTCGAATACCAATCATGGCATTGTTTTTCCCTTGAATAAGTCCCTCCACCGCTGCCACTCCCATTTTACTCGCTAGCACGCGATCAAAATAGGTGGGTGCCCCCCCACGCTGCAAATGCCCCAGTATCGTTACCTTGATGTCGAAGTAATTATTGCGCTCTGCAAACTTGCTTGCCAAATCCATGGCACCGCCAATCTTTGACCCTTCGGCAACGACGACTAGACTTGATTTCTTATTCGTCTTGCCACCTTCATCCAGCTTTTCAAAAAGCTCTTCGATCGACATCGACTCTTCGGGGATGATGGTAGCGACGGCACCACCCGCAATTCCGCAGTTGATCGCGATGTAGCCGGAATTCCTGCCCATCACCTCGATAAAGAAAAGACGGTTATGAGAAATGGCTGTATCGCGAATTTTATCAATTGCTTCAACCGCCGTGTTGGTAGCCGTGTCAAATCCGATGGTATAGTCAGTCCCCGCCAGGTCGTTGTCAATGGTACCTGGGATACAAACGGAAGGTATTCCAAACTCTTCAAAGAAAACATGCAGTCCTGTAAAAGTACCATCACCGCCAATGGCAACGAGTGCCTCTATTCCGTTTTTCTTGAGGTTATCGTAAGCTCTTTTTCTACCCTCCTTGGTACGAAACTCTTGACTTCTGGCCGATTTCAGGATTGTCCCGCCACGCTGGATGATGTTGCCAACCGAACGGGCGCCGAGTTTAACGATGTCTCCTTGGATCATGCCATCATATCCCTGCATGATTCCAAAGACTTCCTTTTTGTAATAAATTGATGTTCTGACCACCGCGCGGATGGCTGCATTCATTCCCGGTGCATCGCCACCCGAAGTGAATACACCGATCTTAGAAATGTTAGGGTTCATTAAAAAATAAAGAGTACCAAAATTACTCCTTCCCAATTACTCACCAAGGGTTCTAATTTTTATTTGGTCAGGATAATCGTTTCAATCGTTTGAAATAACTGATCAGCGCATTGGTGGAGGAGTCATGGGAGGTGATTTCTTCGCCTGATGACAACTCGGGTAATATTTTCTTGGCCAGCACTTTGCCTAATTCAACCCCCCATTGGTCAAAACTGAAAATGTTCCAGATCACTCCTTGTACGAAGATTTTGTGCTCGTAAAAAGCGATCAGGCTACCAAGTGTTCTTGGGGTGAGTTGCTTAAACAAAATGGAATTGGTCGGTCTGTTTCCTTGAAATACTCGGAAAGGTGCTTGGAATTCGATTTCATCATCAGAAAATCTCGCGGCCCTCAGTTCTTTTTCCACCTGCTCCAGTGTCTTGCCAAGCATTAGCGCTTCGGTCTGAGCGAAAAAATTGGAAAGGAGCTTTTCGTGATGATCGCCGATCGGATTGTGGCTTATTGCTGGTGCAATGAAATCGCATGGCATCATTTTGGTGCCTTGATGGATCAATTGATAGAAAGCATGCTGGCCATTCGTGCCCGGTTCTCCCCAAATGACCGGGCCGGTGTGATAAAGAATCTCCTTACCCGAACGATCCACGGATTTGCCATTGCTCTCCATGTTTCCCTGTTGAAAGTAGGCGGCAAATCGATGAAGGTATTGGTCGTAAGGTAGAATTGCTTCGCTCGACGCGTCGTAAAAGTTCACATACCAAATTCCGATCAACGCAAGGATGACAGGAACGTTCCTTTCTAAAGGTTCGGTTTTGAAATGATTGTCGACTGCGTGTGCTCCTTCTAATAACTGCACAAAATTTTCATACCCAATGGTACACACGATAGACAGCCCGATGGAAGACCAAAGGGAGTAACGTCCGCCTACCCAGTCCCAGAAAACGAACATATTTTCGGGGGCGATTCCAAAAGCAGTGACTTCTTTTCCGTTGGTTGACACCGCCACGAAATGCTTTGCCACATCGCCGTTATTGTTTGATTTTTCGAGGAACCATTTCTTGGCCGTCTCAGCATTGGTCATGGTCTCTTGCGTAGTGAACGTTTTGGATGCGATAATGAACAAAGTAGTTTCGCAATTCAATTGTTTCAGCGTTTCCGCAATATGCGTGCCATCGACATTAGAGACGAAATGCGGCTTGATATTTTTGTGGTAAGGTTGAAGAGCTTCAGTCACCATGAGGGGCCCGAGATCAGATCCGCCAATCCCGATATTAACTATGTCGGTGATGGGCTTGCCTGTATATCCTTTCCATTCACCACTTAATAGGCGAGTTGAAAAAGTTTTCATTTGATCTAGGACTCGATTTATTTCTGGCATCACGTCTCTGCCGTCCACGTGTATCGGAGTGTTGCCTCTATTGCGTAATGCAACGTGGAGGACGGATCGATGCTCTGTCTGATTTATCATCGCGCCATCAAACATCATCTTGATCGCTTCAGGCAATTCAGTTTCATTGGCAAGCTCTACGAGTGCGTCTACGACTTCCTGGGCGATGAGATTCTTAGAGTAGTCGATCAGAATATCTTCGAATTTCAAATGGAATTTTTCGAAACGTTGGGGATCTTCTGCGAAGAGTTCACGCATATGCGCCGCTTGCATGTTGAGAAATGCCAGCGTCAACTTCTGCCACGCGTTGGTTTCGGTCGGGTTAATGGAATTAAGCATGATTGTTTTATGAAAAGAGCGGCAAATTAGACCACGAATTGGAAATTTGAAAAGGGAATCCCGACGGAAGGCAAAATTTATTCAAATCGAACCTGCATTGTTGACTGTTCTAAATCAAAAAAAACTGCAGGCATTGGGTGAGAATGTGCTGCGGGAAAGGTTATCCACCAACAACCTTCCGCAGTTTTTCGACGAGGCTGTCCCACAGATCTTGTAGTTCGTCCAGGTCATCAAAATTGGAATAGTCGCTGACTTTTAGAAATGTAGTTTGTGTAAGCTCGTTTACTTCAAGACGTAGCTCGAAATAGGAAGGGTCTTTTTCGTCGGTCTTTGTTTCTGGCAAGTATTCGAACCGAGCGAAGTGATTCGTGCGGTGAGCTGCCATAACTGCTTTGTGTTGTTCATTATCCCAGACGAAGGTGAAAACTTTTTCAGGGCTGATCGTTACGTTATCTGCAAACCACTCTGACAGGCCACTAGCGGTCTGTATGTAGGGATAAAGCATCTTGATGGAGGCATGAACTTCATAATCCGCGTTAAACAAATTTTTGGTTTTTGGAGAAGCCGTCGCCATCGTCATATTCTGCCTTGATTCGATTTTAATTTAAACGTATTTTTTATCAACCACAAATAAACTTTCTGCTAATGAATTTCCGGTGTGGTTGATTAACGCAAAGTTTTGTATGTTTGCGCCTCATTTTTAAAAGCGACAGTTTCAAATGGAAACGGCGTGATAAGTCAGTGCGTTATTAGGACCTCGTATTCCACCAACTGGCTGCTTGAAAGAGATAAAAATGGCGAGGTAGCTCAGTTGGTTAGAGCATCGGGTTCATATCCGCCGGGTGGCGGACGGCAGTTCAGACGAGGCTGCTTGTAAAGAGATAAAAATGGCGAGGTAGCTCAGTTGGTTAGAGCATCGGGTTCATATCCGCCGGGTGGCGGACGGCAGTTCGGACGAGGCTGCTTGAAAGAGATAAAAATGGCGAGGTAGCTCAGTTGGTTAGAGCATTGGCGGACGGCAGTTCGGACGAGGCTGCTTGAAAGAGATAAAAATGGCGAGGTAGCTCAGTTGGTTAGAGCATCGGATTCATATCCGCCGGGTGGCGGACGGCAGTTCAGACGAGACTGCTTGAAAGAGATAAAAATGGCGAGGTAGCTCAGTTGGTTAGAGCATCGGATTCATAACCCGAAGGTCGGCAGTTCAAATCTGCTCCTCGCTACAAAAAAGCAGCGGAAGACTGCTTTCTTATTTATGTTCACCGTGTACGTGCTTTACAGCGCTTCATTCGACAGAATCTATGTTGGCTACACGTCGGACTTGGAGGACAGATTACGTTCCCACAATTTTTTGGCCACGAAAGGTTACACGACGAAATTCAGACCATGGACGTTGGTGTATACGGAACCTTACGCAACAAAGCCTGAGGCGCTGCGAAGGGAAAAAGAACTCAAGTCGGCACGAGGCAGGAAATTTGCCAGGGAGCAGATTGTAAATCTGATACAAGACAAGGGCTAGCATCTGATTCATATCCGCCGGCTGGCGGACGGCAGTTCAAATCTGCTCCTCGCTACAAAAAAGCAGCGGAAGGCTGCTTTCTTATTTATGTTCACCGTGTACGTGCTTTACAGCGCTTCATTCGACAGAATCTATGTTGGCTACACGTCGGACTTGGAGGACAGATTACGTTCCCACAATTTTTTGGCCACGAAAGGCTACACCACGAAATTCAGACCATGGACGTTGGTGTATACGGAACCTTACGCAACAAAGCCTGAGGCGCTGCGAAGGGAAAAAGAGCTCAAGTCGGCACGAGGCAGGAATTTGCCAGGGAGAAGATTGTAAATCTGATACAAGACAAGGGCTAGCATCGGATTCATATCCGCCGGGTGGCGGACGGCAGTTCAAATCTGCTCCTCGCTACAAAAAAGCAGCGGAAGGCTGCGTTTATTTGTGTTCACAGTGTGTATGTGCTTTTTAGTGTTCTGTTCAACAAGATATGTGTTGGATACACATGGGAAGTGGACGACCGGTTGAGCCCCACAAGACATTGGCGATGAAGGGCCTTCTTGATGCCTCGGATAATGAAGGCAATACTTCACACGTTGCTATCAGGATCAATCGCAGTTGGTGTAGGTATAAGCGTTGATTATAGTACCATTGTAGATTAGCTTTGACGGGAAGCCTTTGCTATTATAGATGTAGGTGTAGCTATAAACATACGGGTTGCCTCCACCTTGAGTGATCGTTGCTGAAGTAATGTTATTTGTGGGCGGAGGCTCATTGGTAAAATAGGGGTTTCGCAAATGGGGGTTGGGATGGTTGTCCCACTGAAACTCTACGACTTGCAACAAAACATCTGAAGCGTTGTAAAGTTTTCTGACGGAATAATTCCTGGTGTTCGCGGAACTGTACTCCAGCGTTTCATATCGCGCAAGGTAAAGGGATGTGCCGTTGAAAAGCCAAGATTCGATGCGCACGAGTTGCCCGCCTGAATTGTAGGCATATTTAGTTCGCCAAGTATAGGCTAGGGGGTAGGTAGCAGAAGATCCGTCCATTTGAGTGAGCTCGTGTTTGTCATCGTACGTGTAGGAGATCTGCACATCTGGAAAGTCGGATTCTGTAATGATATTTCCATGAACGTCATATCCCATCACTGCCTGGTCGCCAGGGTAAGAGTCGGATACAAGTTGGTTTCTGTCGTTATACCCATAACTATGAACGGCTCCGTTCAGGAGTTCCGACTGGAGGTAACAAACGGGGCGCGCAATGTCATTGTAGGTGCAAGAGAACAGTAACGAGAGTGCCAACACGTAAAAGAGGTTCTTCATGAAGTCATGGGGATTGAGTATCAACTGCAACTTATCGATTGTTGCTGGCATTGTTGGCCAAAATCTTTACAATACCACATAGTGGAGTAAATACTTGAACGCGTGTGTAGTCTAAAAACCGGCGACGCAAATAGGGTTGCAAATGACCACCGGTGAACCGAAAAATTTGTTGCAAAATACTTTCATTATCAATACTTTAGTGCGTTAAAGTTCATTTTTTAGACCAACTAAATATTTTTTGCCATGAGAGCGATCTGGAAGGGACATATTCAGTTTTCCTTGGTGACTATTCCGGTGAGGGTTTATAGTGCAATAGACACGGGAAAAACCATTAGCTTCAATTTGTTGACCAAGGAAGACCACAATCCTGTCAGTTACGAAAAGAAAGACAAAGTCACTGGCAAACCTTTGCGCAACGAAGAAATTGTGAAAGGCTATCAATACGAACCTGGCCAGTTTGTGATTGTTGAACAGGAGGACCTTGACAAAGTAAAGTTGAAGAGCGAAAAAGTGGTGGAGATCCAGGGGTTTGTAAAATCCGAGGAAGTGCATCCTACGCTTTTTGAAACTCCGTATTTCGTTGGTCCAGACGGTGACATTGCCGCTAAGACATATGGATTGCTGATGCAAGTATTGAAAGACAGTGGCAAAATTGGTGTTGGCAAAGTGGTGCTGCGCGATCGCGAAACTCCGGTGTTGATCACTCCCTACGAAAAAGGGATAATGATGTATAGGTTGCGTTACCCGGAAGAAGTGAAGAATATCAACGAAGTGCCTCAGCTGTTGGAGGTGAAAGCGGATAAAGAACAGCTCAAACTGGCCAAGACATTGGTCGACTCGATGTCGGTAAAGTTTTCACAAATTGAAATGAAAGACCATTACTACGACGCACTCAAAGCAATCATCGATGCAAAAGTGGCTGGCAAAGAAATAGTGACGGTGGTAGAAGAAGAACCAAAAGTGATCGATATCATGACAGCGCTCAAAGCGAGTATTGATGCCGCCAAAAAGAAACCGATGGAGAAAGCGAAAGGGGCTGCCAAGGCCGAAGAAAAGAAGGTGGTTCGTAGAAAGGCGAGCTAAGAGCTGAAAAACTCAGGGCATCAATCGTTTGCGCCCGCCAATCATTTCGCAATTGCTTCGCGTTGAAGTAAATTCCATCTACCTTACGAAGGAGCTCTAAGTCCCACATGATACAGTCGAAAATTAAAAATGATCTATTGTGGTTCAAGGACACCGTCATCTATGAACTGAGCGTTCGATCGTTTTGCGATGGAAACGGAGATGGGATTGGCGACTTCCGAGGACTTATTACAAAGCTCGACTATCTCGAGGACTTGGGAGTTAATACAATTTGGCTTTTACCTTTTTTTCCATCGCCGTTAAAAGATGATGGTTTTGATGTGAGTGAGTACTGCGACGTGCACCCCGACTATGGCACCCTCGCTGATTTCAAGCAATTCTTAAAAGAAGCTCACCTTCGAGGCATGCGAGTCATTACGGAACTCGTGTTGAATCATACATCCGATCAGCATCCGTGGTTTCAGCGCTCTCGAAGAGCCAAGCCGGGGAGCCGTTATCGCGACTATTACGTGTGGAGCAATTCCATTGAAAAATACAAGGAGGCAAGAGTATTGTTGTCGGTCAATCATGATAACTGGGCGTGGGACACCGGTGCCAAATCCTATTATTGGCATCGTTTCAGCAGGCACCAACCCGAGTTGAACTACGACCATCCGGAGGTGCAACTGGAGATGATCAAAGTGATCGACTTTTGGATGAAACTTGGTGTGGATGGGTTTCGATTGGCGTCGGTCGCTTTCTTGTATGAAGAGGAAGGAACCAACTGCGAGAACCTACCGCAGACGCACGAATTCCTAAAGAAAATCCGTGCCCACATCGACAAACATTATTCCGAACGAATTTTGATGGCCGAAATCAATCAGTGGCCTGATGACGCTGCGTCTTATTTTGGCGGAGGGCAGGAGTGCAACATGTGCCTCAATTTTTCTCTTATGCCGCGATTGTTCCTTGCGCTTCGCACTGAAGATAGTTATCCGGTGATCGATATTTTGGAGCAAACGCCAACCGCACCTACCAACAGCCAATGGGCTTTGTTCCTTCGCAATCACGACGAGATCGGATTGGAGATGGTGACGGAAGAAGAGAAAGACTACCTCTTCAAAGCATACGCCAACGATCCGCACATGAAACACAATGTCGGTATTAGGAGGAGGCTTGCACCGTTGCTCAACAATGATCGTAGAAAAATAGAGCTGCTATATGCATTGTTGTTTTCCTTACCAGGGACACCGATTATTTATTATGGTGACGAGATCGGGATGGGCGATAATATTTATCTCGGCGATCGATATGGTGTGCGTACGCCGATGCAGTGGAACATGAACTTAAACGCGGGGTTCTCCACCGCCAATCCACAGAAGCTTGTCTTGCCGGTGGTAACCGATCCTGTCTACCGCTATGAATCTGTCAACGTGGCGATGCAGGAGGAAAACCCTTCGTCGTTAATGTCGTGGATTAAAAATGTGTTGGCGATGAGAAAGCGCCTGCGTGTATTTGGCCAGGGCGACTTGAGTTTCATTGAGAGCTCCAATTCGAAAGTGCTAAGCTTTGCGAGAAGTTTGGGAAAGCAAAAAGTGGTGATCGTTGCGAACTTGTCTCAGTTCTCTCAAATGACAAAACTTGATTTCTCGGAATTCAGCGGTAGCAGGGTCGTGGAGGCTTTCAGTCAAAATCAGTTTTCAACGATTACAGGCAGGGGTTATCAAATCACACTCGGACCTTACGGATATTACTGGCTACAGATCGATGCGACTGAAAAGAAGGAACAAGGTCTTGTTTCAGGTGAGTTGTCTTTGTATCAATCGGACCTGTCGTGGGAGCGCTCGTTTTCCAATGAAGAGAATGTTCGGTTTATTGAACGAAAAGTGCTACCGTCGTTCGTTCGAAAAAGCAGTTGGTTTTCAAATAACGGCAAAACCTTCAGCGACATTTCCGTCCATACGATCATTCCGCTCAAGACGTCGGAGGGCATGCATTACTTTCTGATGCTAGAGGTTCATTATGTGCAAAAACTTCCCGAACGATATTTTGTTCCAATTTCATTCGCTCCACATGATGTTGTTTTTGAAAATGAGGAATATAATTCGCAGGGTATTTTGTGTCGAGCAGATTTTCAGGGTAAAACAGGGTTCATTATAGATAGTACTTACGATCGAGGTTTCCGTGATTTTATTTTTCAATCCATGGAAAGGAAAGTGAAGATGAAAGAGGACGACGGAACGATCGAATTTACTTCGGGAATTTACGTCAAGCTCGACGGAAAAAAGGTGGAATCAAAAATAGACCGAGAAGAGGGAAACGCTGTTGTACTATATAACGACCGCTTTATTTTCAAATTCTACCGGAAGATAGAACAGGAAGTAAATCCCGACCTGGAGGTGGTCCGATTTCTATCAGAGAGTACCAGCTTTGTGAATGTATGCAAGTACGCGGGCAGCATCGAGTATATCGACAATGAAGGAAGAATAACGACATTGGGATTATTGCAGAGTCGAGTAGAAAATCAGGGGAGCAGTTGGGATACAGCGCTTGACTCCGTTGGCCGTTTTTACGAGAGGGTGATGGCAAGTCCGAAAAAAGAGAAAGCGCCTAAACTATTGGACAAAAATGTCATCGACTTCGACGAGTCTCCTGATGTAGTACAGGAATTGATTGGCCGAGGCTTATATGAACGCGTGGTACGGCTTGGGCAGCGCACCGCTGAAATGCATTTGGCGCTCGCGTCCGATTTATCCACTCCTGAATTTGCGCCTGAGCCTTTCACCGCAAATTATCAACGGTCCCTTCATTCTTCGTTGCGGAAAGTGACCCGAGAGTGTTTCAAGCTTTTGAAGCATTCGGTAGAACGACTAGACGCTCAGACGCAAATTTTGGCTAAGGAAGTGCTGGGGCAAGAAACCCAAATACTTGAACGATTCAGCGAAGTGCAACATACCACATTAAATTCCAATCGGACTCGTGTCCATGGTGAATTCGGGCTACATCAGTTGTTGTTTACGGGCAAAGATTTTGTGGTCAGTGACTTTGATTGTGAACCGGAGGTTAGCTTTAACGAACGCAAGTTGAAAAAGAGCCCTTATAAAGATGTTGCCACAATGATGCGTTCGCTTCATTATGCGGCATTTGGGAAAATTTTGCTCAATGAAAACTACCGGGAGAAGGACGAGGAGTTTTTCAGCAAATGGGCCGATGTTTGGCAGCATTACGTTAGTCGATTCTATCTGGGCGCTTATTTAGACCGAATGGGTATTGGAAAGGAGCTGCCTCAGGGGGACGATGTTCTCGTCCAAGTTTACTTGTTGGCCAAAGCGATCGAAGAACTGAATTACGAACTAAACCACCGAATTCATTGGGCAATCATTCCTTTGAAAGGAATTTTGTACCATCTTAGTCACTGGGTGAAGGGCAGAAAAAGCAATTGAGAAAAAAAATTGATCATGGGGCACAAGAAGTCAGTACATAAAGACGCACAAGCATTTAGCCTTTTGACTGATTTTGACATTCACTTATTCAAGAGCGGGAAGCATCACCAACTTCACGAGAAATTGGGTGCACACTTGGCCAATTTCAAAAACGAAGATGGCACCTACTTCGCCGTATGGGCGCCTAATGCGACTGCCGTTTCCGTGATCGGAGATTTCAATCATTGGCAAAACGACCGGCATAAACTTCTTCCCCGTTGGGATGAGTCCGGCATTTGGGAATGTTTTTTTCCCGGCGTAAAAAAAGGAGAAGCGTACAAGTATGCCATCCACTCCAACACCGGCGACTACCTTGAAAAAGCTGATCCATTTGCTTTTTTTGCAGAAGTGGCACCGAAGACCGCTTCCATCATTTGGGATCACGATTATCACTGGCACGATCAGCAATGGCTCGACAAGCGCAAAGCCGAACAAGGGCTATCGAAACCCTACGCTGTTTACGAAGTTCATTTTGGCAGTTGGCGACGAAAGCAGGCCGACTCAAATAGATCGCTGAGTTATCAGGAGATGAAAACGGAGCTCGTAACCTACGTGAAAGAATGTGGCTTCACACACGTAGAGTTTATGCCGATCATGGAACACCCATTTTTTGGATCGTGGGGATATCAGGTGACGGGCTACTTCGCGCCCACGAGTCGTTTTGGTTCGCCTCAGGAGTTCATGGAGTTGGTGGACGCGTTCCATCAAGCCGACATTGGGGTGATTTTGGATTGGGTTCCTTCTCATTTTCCAAACGACGCACATGGCATATATAAATTTGATGGCACCAACCTTTTCGAGCATTCAGATCCACGTCAGGGGTTTCATCCCGACTGGAACAGCTATATCTATAATTATGGTCGAAATGAAGTTCGCTCATTCTTGATCAGCAATGCCGTTTTTTGGTTGGACGTATTTCACGCCGATGGCCTTCGTGTGGACGCGGTGGCGTCGATGTTGTATCTCGACTATTCCCGCAAGGCAGGCGAGTGGATACCAAATGAATATGGTGGAAACGAAAATTTAGAGGCAATCAGTTTCTTGAAAGAAATGAATGAAGTGGTGTATCGTGCTCACCCCGACATTGTGACGATTGCAGAGGAGTCGACCTCGTGGCCAAGTGTTTCCCGGCCGACTTACCTCGGTGGACTTGGGTTTGGACAAAAATGGATGATGGGATGGATGCACGATACCTTGGAGTATTTTAAAAAAGATCCCATTCATCGCAAGTACCATCAGAATGAAATTACGTTCAGCTTGATGTATGCTTTTACGGAGAATTTCATGCTTCCACTTTCACATGATGAAGTCGTGCATGGCAAAGGTCCACTGATGAGTCGGATGCCGGGCGACGAATGGCAACGGTTCGCCAATCTTCGGTTGATGTATTCATTGATGTACGCACATCCCGGCACCAAGCTTTTATTCATGGGCAGTGAGCTTGGGCAAACTTCCGAATGGAACCATGACGCTAGCCTGGATTGGCAATTGCTTCAATTTGATTTCCACAAGGGCGTACTGGCACTTATCAAAGACTTGAATGGGCTCTATCGAAAAGAGCTGGCGCTCTATCAACACCAGTTTAGCGGTAAAGGATTCGAGTGGATAGACTATGCTGATCGCGATAACAGTGTGATTGTCTTTATGCGCAAGTGCGATGACCCTGAACAATCACTCGTAGTGGTGGCCAATTTCACTCCCGCAGTTCGTCAGGACTATCGAATGGGTGTTCCGTTTGAAGGCGGCTGGATAGAGATATTTAATTCAGACAATCTAAAATATGGAGGAAGTGGTCAATTGAATGGTACCCAGATGACATCGCCGACACCATATCATGGCAGAAATTTTTCGGTGTCCTACACTTTGCCGCCGTTGAGCATCTCTATTTTCAAATTGGATAAAGCGTTAGCTGGTTTTGAATCGGAATAGTTACTTTAGCGACTTATTCATGATTTGATTTCGCTGAGTTCGTTCATACATGCCTGCCAACAATAAATTCATCTGCATTCACGGCCATTTCTATCAACCGCCTCGCGAAAATGCGTGGCTCGAAGTGATTGAAGTCCAAGATTCCGCACACCCCTATCACGATTGGAATGAACGAATCACGGCCGAGTGTTATGAGCCAAATGCCACATCCAGAATTCTGGATGAGAACGGTGTGATCCGAGACATTGTCAATAATTATTCGCGTATCAGCTTCAATTTTGGACCGACGCTGCTTTCGTGGATGGAAACCAATGCGAAAGAGACTTACGAGGCGATCCTCGAAGCCGACCAAGAGAGTATGAAGAGATACGGTGGTCACGGCTCGGCCATTGCGCAGGTCTACAATCATATCATCATGCCCCTGGCGAATGAGGTCGATAAGCAGACCCAAATTATTTGGGGCATTCGTGATTTTGAGCATCGATTCAAGCGCCGGCCTGAAGGAATGTGGCTTGCCGAAACCGCCGTAGACGTCGCCACACTTGAGGCCCTTGTCGACAATGACATCAAGTTCACCATCCTCGCGCCGCGCCAAGCGAAAGCCACGCGGAAAATTGGAGATCAGACGTGGGAGGAAGTAAACGACAAAACGGTGAACACGAAACGCGCCTATCTATGTCAACTGCCTTCCGGAAAATCGATTCATATCTTTTTTTATGACGGAGACATTTCGCAGTCAATTGCTTTCAACGGATTGTTAAATGATGGGAAGCACTTTGCGGAAAGCTTGCTGCATGCCGTAGGCTCATCAAATGACCCCGAACTCATTCACGTCGCCACCGATGGTGAGACGTATGGCCATCATCATTCGCACGGAGACATGGCACTTGCCTTTTGTTTGGATTTCATTGAGAAGAACGAGCAAGTGAACTTGGTCAACTACGGGCAATACCTGGATTTAATTCCAACCACACAGGAAGCACAAATCTTTGAAAACAGTTCGTGGAGTTGCGTTCATGGCGTGGAGCGGTGGAAGAGCGACTGTGGGTGTAATTCCGGTGGAAAACCCGGATGGAATCAAAAATGGAGAGCACCGCTGCGCGACGCGCTTGACTGGCTCCGTAATCAATCAAACGACATCTTTGAAAGAGAAGGCGCCAAAGTGTTACGGAATCGAGCCGAAGCAAGGAACGAATACATCAATGTGGTACTCAACCGGAATGAAAACACAGTCAAGAAATTTTTGAAATCAAACATCGTTGATAGCACGAAAACCACCGAGGTCCTTCGACTGATGGAAATGCAGCGCCATGCGATGTTGATGTACACCAGTTGCGGATGGTTCTTTGATGAGATTTCAGGGATTGAGACGACACAAGTTTTACAATACGCTTGTCGCGTCATTCAATTGGCGAGTCAAACGGGTGGCGTTGATTTAGAACCTGAATTTTCTCGGCTACTTGAGTTAGCGCCAAGTAATGTGGCCGCTTTGAAAAATGGTGCAGAAGTTTACAACCGTTATGTCGTCCCCGCTCGCACAAATTTGAAACGCGTTGGAATGCATTTCGCAGTATCGTCCATTTTTGATGAGGAACCGGAAGCTCAAGTGATATTTAACTATAAGACCTTTAGTGAGGCGTTTGTTAAAAAGGAAGCGGGTGATCAAAAGTTGGCCCTTGGGATCACGAACGTGAAATCAATGGTTACTCTTTCGGAAAAGAGGTTTTCGTTTGCGGTAATTTGCTTGGGCAAACACAATATTATCGGCAACATCTCGCTGGACATGGGGCCTGATAACTTTGCGAGCATGCAATTCCGGATGGTGAATGCATTTGAGGAGGGGAGGCTTGGCGACGTCATCGGATACATGCAATCGTATTTTGGCTCGGAGAAATACACGATATGGCAGTTGTTCGGTGATGAGAAACGGAAAGTGCTTGAACTCATCGCGCAAGAAAGTTTGTCGGAATTAGAAAGCTCGCTGAGAAAAAGTTATAACAGCGATTACCAGTTAATCACGGCCTTGTCAAACAACGGGATTCCTATTCCAAACACGTATAAAACCGCCTTCGAGTATATTTTGAATGCCGACCTTACCAAATGTTTTACTTCGGAAAAGGTGAACATCAAAGCGATGGAAAGGATTTCTGCCGAGCTTGCCCGTTGGAATCTAAAAATTGAAGATCCACACAAGCTATCGCGCTTGGCCGGAGAGAGTATTTTGAAGGAGCTGAAGCGCATTGGCAGTGAAAGCGAAAATGTGAAACGCATCCAACGACTCAATCGGGTATTCCCGTTGCTTAATAAATTTGGACTTTCGCCCAACTTCCACAAGACGCAGAATTATTATTTCGTGCTTTCCAAGGAGCCTCGCAACAATGGAGAATCAACGCCAGAATGGGAGGAGCAATTTAAGCGTTTGGGTGAGCATCTCGGCGTAAAGGTTCAGTGATCAAATCATCCCTTTGTCGGAATACTCATTCTCGCTTTTTGATATAACGATAGTTGCCACACCGTTGCCGATGATATTGGTGATAGCTCTCGCTTCGCTCATGAATTTGTCGATGCCGAGCAAAAACGCAATCCCCTCCACCGGAATTTTGTGAATCGCTGTCAACGTGGAGGCAAGCACGATAAATCCACTGCCTGTAACACCCGCGGCACCCTTTGACGTGAGCATCAAGATCGCCAGAATCGTGAAAAGTTCACCATAACTCAAGTCAATACCGTACAACTGTGCAATGAAGATCACCGCCATCGACAAATAAATGGAAGTGCCATCGAGATTAAATGAGTAGCCGGCAGGTACCACCAAACCAACCACGGATTTGCCACAGCCCAATCTTTCAAGTTTGTTCATCAACGAAGGCAATGCGGCCTCCGAAGATGATGCGGCTAACACAATCAACAATTCTTCTTTGATCAGCTTCAGAAATTTCCATACACTGAATTTGAAATAGCGAAGGATGGAACCAAGCACAAAAAAAACAAACAGTGCCATGGTGATGTATACGCACAGCATCAACTTCGCCAGCGGCACGAGCGAATGCAAACCAAACTTTCCAACAGCAAACGCGATTCCTCCGAACGCACCGAGGGGAGCGAGGTACATCACATATCTGAGGCCTTTGTACACACCCGCGGAAGCTTTCTCCAACCAGGATAGAATCGCTTCACGTTTTGACAGGTAGCTAAGAAGAATTCCCGCGACGATGGCGACGATCAGAACTTGCAGCGTGAAGTTCGCCACCAGAAACTGCCACCAGTCAAACGCTTTCTCACCTTGCGTGTATTTCGACGCGTCTTGCGCTTGAAGAGTTCCCAACTCAACGTGGCCCGGTTTAAGGATCAACGCAACCACCACCCCAATTGCCAGAGCCAACGTGGTAACGATCTCGAAGTAGACCAATGCCTTGACGCCAACCCGCCCCACCTTTTTCAAATCGCCAATCGCTCCTATACCAATTGTGATAGTAAGAAAGATGATTGGCCCAATAAACAGTTTAATGATGTCAACAAAAGTCCTTCCAACAACCTCCATTTTTACGGCAGCAGTAGGAAGGAAATGCCCAAGTAGTGCGCCCGCAATGATGGCGATCAAAACTTGAAATGCGAGATTAGTAAGGATCTTTTTCAAAAAATCAATTCAAATAAAAGATGAAACGATTGTGCAATATCTTCATTAGATTCGAAAAACTATTTTAGAATTTTAAACAACGATGGATAAAAGATTTATTTTCAATTTCTGTGCTATAGTAGTCTTCTTTGCTTTTCTAAGTTCAATGTGTCAGGCCCAGCCTTGGGAAAATCTCTTCAATGGGAAGACCTTGGAAGGCTGGAAGATAGTCAACGGACAAGCACAGTATGCCGCAGTCAACGGCGAGATTATAGGTACACCCGTTCTCGGCTCGCCCAACTCTTTTTTGGCCACCGAGAAAATTTTCGGAGACTTTATTCTTGAACTTGAATTCAAGGTCGACGGGGAGACTAACTCTGGCGTTCAGGTTCGAAGCGAGAGCACGCCCGAATATCAAAATGGCCGCGTACATGGCTACCAAGTGGAAATTGATCCCTCAAAAAGGTCTTGGACCGGCGGCATCTATGACGAAGCGCGAAGAGAATGGCTTTACCCAATGACGTACAATCCAGACGGAGAAAAAGCATTCAAAAAACTCGACTGGAATTTGATGCGTGTGGAATGCATAGGCCCTCGCATTCGTACGTGGATTAACGGAATACCGACGGCTCAGGTCATTGATGATATGACACCTCGAGGATTCATCGCGCTCCAAGTCCATTCCATCAGCAAACCCGAGGAAGCAGGGATAAAAATTCATTGGCGGAAAATCAGAATTCAAACGACGCAAACAAAACCTTCTCCAGACGACGGCCTCTTTGTAGCCAACTTTATTCCCAATTACCTCACTGATCAAGAAAGGAAAAATGGGTACGCATTATTATGGGATGGCAAGACTACACAGGGTTGGAGAGGTGCGCAAAAAGAACAGTTCCCCGAACAAGGCTGGGACGTCAAAGACGGACTGCTGTCGGTGCAGGCATCGGAGGGAGCGGAATCGAGAAATGGCGGAGACATTGTGACCGACAGGCAATTCGGCGCCTTCGATTTGCAATTCGAATTCTTACTGACGGAAGCGGCCAACAGCGGCGTAAAGTACTTTGTCACCGAACAAGAGAAGAACTCGGGGTCAGCCATCGGACTGGAATATCAAGTCCTTGATGATGATAAACATCCGGATGCTAAAATGGGTGCCGTGGGCAATCGAACGCTCGCTTCCCTTTATGATTTGATTCCTGCCGAGAAGAACCCCAGGGCGCGCCACAAGATTGGGGAATGGAACAGCGGACGTATTGTGGTCTATCCCGATAATCGCATCGAGCACTGGCTCAACGGCTACAAAGTGGTCGAGTATCAGCGCGGTACTCGTATTTATGATGCGCTAGTTGCGAGAAGCAAATATGCGCAATGGGAAAATTTTGGAATGGCACCCGTCGGCCACATCCTGTTGCAAGACCACGGCAATCGCGTGTCGTTCCGAAGTATCAAAATCAAAGAACTGAAATAAAAAATAATCAATCGTTTTGAATCTCAACATTATGAAAACGTCTAGAAGAGAATTCATCAAAAAAAGTAGTTTGGCTTCGATGGGTGCACTCGCATTTTCTGCTTCAAGCTATGGCCGCATCCTAGGTGCAAATGGACGAATCAATGTGGGTGTCATTGGTTTTTCAGACAGGTTCAGGCAATCACTGTTTCCCGCGTTCAACAACCATTACAAAGAACTGAATTTTGATATTGTCGCAGTGTCTGACCTTTGGAAAAAAAGACGCGACGAAGGACAAGCTTTTTTGTCAGGCAAACTTGGCCATGACGTGAAGACTTGCGTAAACAACGATGAACTTCATCAAATGAAGGACGTCGATGCCGTGTTCATCAGCACTGCCGACTTTCAGCATGCCCTCATGACCATTGATGCCGTGAAGGCAGGTCGCGATGTGTACTGCGAAAAACCATTTGCCGAAACGATGGATGATGCCAACGCTGCCCTCAAGGCGGTTCGCGAAAGCGATCGAATCGTACAGATCGGATCACAACGACGGAGCGGATCAAACTACAAAGCGGCCGCATCGTATGTACAGCAAGGAAAATTCGGTGCCATCACAATGGTAGAACTTACTTGGAACCTGAATCAACCCGGACGCTGGAGAAGACCCAAGTTGGTCGCCGAACTGAAAGAACAAGACATCGACTGGAAACGCTTCTTGTTGAACCGCCCTGTCGAAAATTTTGATCCAAGAAAATACATCGAGTACAGACTGTTCTGGCCCTACTCCTCTGGAATGCCAGGTCAATGGATGAGCCATCAGATCGACACCGTCCATTGGTTTACCGGACTGAAGCATCCTCGAAGCGTAGTCGCCAACGGCGGCGTATATTGTTGGAAAGACGGCCGCAAGAACTGGGATACTACTACCGCCGTGTTCGATTATGGGTCAGAAACAGATCCGTCTTCCGGTTTTCAAGTGGTGTTCAGTTCTCGTATGCACAATGGAACTGAAAACCCCTCGGAGGTTTATTTTTCGAATGGAGGTGAAATGAATTTGATCACCAATAAAGTGTCTTCCACAGGTGGACTTCAAACCAACTTTGCGAGTGCCATGGGCCTACAGCCCAATCTCCTTCCGGATTTTGATTTGAATAGGGCAGACGAAAAAGTCGTGGCTTCGGCAAATACGGGAGGCGACATCCTGACTTCAAATCACGTACGAAACTGGCTGGAGTGCGTGCGCGACCGAAAACAGCCCAATGCACCGGTTGAGGCAGGATATGCTCACTCGGTAGCCAATATCATGGTGACAGCAGCTTCTCACAGTGGGATGAAAGCCACGTTCGACGAAACAACAAAAGAAGTGATGGTGGGAGGAAAGCCGTTTAAATATTGATCGGCAAAGTAGAAAATAAGATATTGATTCTTCAATTGAACTAACCTCAAACGTATGATTCAAACCAATTGGAGAATCAAGCTCTCCCTGTTCCTCAACTATTTTGTATTTGCCATTTTACTTAACAGCGTAGGAACGGTCATCCTTCAGGTTCAAAACAACTTTGGCGTTTCCGAGTCTTCGGCCAGTGTGCTTGAGGCATTCAAGGATTTGAGTATCGCGGCGGTTTCTTTTTTAGTGGCCTCCTATATTGTGCGGATAGGCTACAAGCGCGCGATGATGTTTGCGTTAGCGTTTGTGGGCACAGCTTGTTTGGTGATGCCGTCATTGGGAAGTTTTGCGATGACAAAAGTTCTGTTTGCAGTGACGGGCACCTCGTTTGCGCTGATAAAGGTGTCAGTCTATGCCACGATTGGAATC
>DATJJP010000073.1:0-28356 GCA_035492075.1 Cyclobacteriaceae bacterium
CGATTTCATTAATGTTACATTTTTCGCCCGGTGCCCTAAAAACCGGTCTTGATATTCGCTTGTATGGTCTCTGTCGTGTACATCCGTTCCAAATGAGTTGCGGTTATTGGAAAAATAAGTTTGATTTGGATTTGAAACACGTCAAAACCTTTGGCAATTTACTCACGTTTTCAATAAGCAGTATGCACTTCTTTGAATATAAGAACAAGCTGAAACCGGAAGCAGGACGCATTCTTGTTTCGGAGCCATACTTGCCCGATCCCAATTTCGAACGGACGATTATTCTGCTGTGCGAACATAACGCGGAAGGAACCATCGGATTCATCTTAAACAAGCCCTCGTCGTCAAAGCTGGGCGAATTGATAAATGAACTTCCGCATTGCGAAAATAACGTGGGAATAGGAGGGCCCGTGCAGCAAGACACGTTGCATTACATTCATCGATGCGGTGAAGTAGATGGAGCTGTGGAGATCGGAAATGGGATTTACTGGGGCGGCGATTTTGAAGATGTTATTGAGAAATTAAACGCAAATAAACTTGAACAGTCTGATATAAAATTTTTTCTCGGGTATAGCGGCTGGTCGCCTGGCCAGTTGGATGATGAGCTGGAACAAAATTCTTGGATCGTTAATGGTCGCGTAACCCAAGACTTAATATTTGATACAGAAGCCAGTGAAATGTGGAAAAAAACATTACGTCAAATGGGGGGGAGATTCTCAATGTACTCGAATTATCCCCTTGATCCGACCATGAATTGAATCAAAATAAGTACTTTTACAGTTTATAACACGTGATGGAAAACGGAAGTGAGATCGAAGAGAAGGTGAGCGTCTTGAACGGCGAGTCGCTGGTGAATTCTAATGGATCCGTGCACAACGGGGATGACCATTCGTTCGGGATTGCCGATGAGAAATCCGTGGACATTGATCTGCCTGAAGCCAAGCCCGTGGATTATACCGGCCTGACAAAAAAGGATTTTGTTGGCCTGCTGAAAGAAGCGGCTACCCAAAACGATTTCAAAAAAGCCGACGAGTTAATACGTGATATTAAGCCATTGTTCGATGAAGTGCGCCTTCGTGAAAAATCTGAAGCCCTGGTGAGGTTTAAAGAAGAAGGAGGTAAAGAAGACGATTTTTTATATAAAGGTGATGAATGGGACGTCGCGTTTGATATCTATCTTAAGTCTATCCGCGATAACCGTCAGCGCCATTTCAAGGAGATAGAAGAACAAAAGAACACCAACCTTCTTACCAAGAACGAGATATTGGAAAGGCTTCGCCACTTGGTGGATGGGGAGGATACTGAGCATTCGCTACGTCAATTCAAAGAGATTCAAAAGGAGTGGAAAACGATAGGTCAAGTGCCCCAAGCGCATATCAAAACACTTTGGGCAAATTATAATGCCCTGATGGATCGGTTCTATGACCAGCGGAGTATCTATTTTGAGCTTAAAGAACTCGATCGGAAGAAAAACCTTGAACTCAAGATTGACCTCGTGGCTCGTGCAGAGAAACTGCTGGGCGAAAGCAAGATCGCTGTTGCGGTGAAGGAGTTGAACGAGTTGCATAACGAATTTCGCCACGTTGGTCCAGTGCCGGCCGAAGAGAAGGAAAATGTCTGGCAAAAATTCAAAACCGCTTCGGATGCGGTGTATGCCAAGCGGGATGAGTTTGTGGCGGGCCTTCAGGAGGAGTTCCAGAAGAATTTAGAATCAAAAGAAAAACTGAATGAAGAACTAGCGGCGTTTGCTGCGTTCCAGTCGGAAAGTATTAAAGAGTGGAACCAGAAGACGAAAGAGATCATCGAAGTGCAGAAGAAATGGGAAACCGTTGGCGGCGTCCCTCGCTCAAAGGTCCGCGAAACCAATAAAAAATTCTGGGGATCGTTTAAACAATTCTTCCAAAACAAGAATGTGTTCTTCAAAAAATTGGATGAAGAGCGATCGAACAACCTGAAACTAAAAACAGATATTCTAAATCGTGCGATCGAGCTCAAAGAAAGTAAGGATTGGGAAAAAGCGTCAAATGAATTAAAGGAATTGCAGGCGAATTGGAGGGAGATTGGTACGGTGCCCGAAAAGCATCGCGAAAAAATATTCCAACAATTCAAAGAAGCATGTGATTATTTCTTTGAACAACGCCGACAATCGACTGACAAAGAAGCGGTCGAACAAAATGAGAACTTGGTCAAGAAGGAAGCGATCATTGGGCAGTTGGAGAAGATCGCCGAGGAGAAAAATGGTTCACTCCATCAAGTGAAGGATTTGCAGGGCCAGTTCATGGCGATTGGGTTTGTACCTAAGCGTGCAGTGAATGCGTTGAAGAGCCGATTCTCAGAGGTGCTGACCAAGGCCATAGAGGCATTGCCGGATTTGGGTGCGGAGGAGAAGGGCCAGGCTGCGTTTGAGGCACGGTTGAGCAATATCAAACAAGGACCTCAGGGCGAAAAGAAAATACATAACAAAGAGCACCATCTGCGTAAGCAAATCGCAAAAGCCGAGAATGACATAGCCACCTTACGCAACAACCTTGAATTCTTCGGGCGTTCGAAGAATGCCGAGAAGATGAAGGAGGAATTCGGTGCAAGAATCAAGCAAGCCGACGAAGAAATCGTGCATTTGAAAAAACAATTGCAAATGTTGCAGGCTTCGGCCTAGCAGGTTTGTATTGCTGCAAACTTCCATTATTTTTGCACCTCAAATTTTGGGCATTGTGTATTGGCGTGCTGGTCAAAAATGCAAATACGGCCGTTGACACCTAAATAGGCCTCCTTAGCTCAGCTGGTAGAGCAACTGACTTGTAATCAGTAGGTCGTTGGTTCGATTCCGACAGGAGGCTCTGCAAAACCGATTGCTGTGGTGGTCGGTTTTTTTTTTTGAGTTTCCGCCGTTGATTTATCCTTCCATTGGCTTTTCTCAGATTTGATGACCCGTGGTGTCAACGGGAACGAAGGCCCAGCATCTATTTTACATTTGTCATCTTGTCGAGCTGGTATTTGCTGCGCACACGGTTGATAAGTTCCAGCTTCACCAGTGCTGCTGCGGGATGTGAAACCGGCACTGCTTCTTTGCCATCCGACGACAGCGCTCCGAACTTTTTGTCTTTTTTCACAACGAAGTAGAGTCTCCCATCACTCAAGAACTTTTTGATGAGTTGGTATTTGGCAGGGACCAACGTGTCGCCTTTGATGCCCACCACCCCAAAGAGTTTCTCTTTTCTGACGATGCGGAAAGAGTCCCTCGGTTGTGTACTATTTTTCAAACTCGATGGATTCACCATACCCACGCCTTTCTTCTTAGGTTTCGCCTTCAATTTCAGTTCCATTCCAAATCGGAAAGACACGGGATCGCCATAGATATTTTGATAGGGCTTTTGCGTGAAATTGTAAATCACCTCCGAATACCCTTTCAATGATTTATAGATTGGAAAGTCCTTGCGTACCCCCGCGTAGAATCCAAATACCCACGCATTATTTTTTACGTCGGGAGTGTTGGTGGGAACCCATGCATTCATCAACTCGGGGGCGATCTTGAAATTGATGCCGTGAGTCCACGAATAAGACGCTGTGGCGCGTAGTCCGAACACCCGATCGAACTGCCTGGTGCGGAACCTGCCGTGCGCAATACCAATTCTTTCATTCCAGCCGAGGGCGGCGGTGAACCTCGGGTTGAACCTCCAGCCCATGTAGGGATTGAAGTCCACCAATGTATAGTTCCTGTTGATAACGAAATAGTTTAGGCCAGGCACGATTCGTTCGATCCATGGTTTGTCGCGCAATGGATTGGGGGCTCGCTTCGGTAGGTCGCTTAAGCTTTTCACACTGCTGTATTTTTGTTTTAGCTTCGAGACCTTGTCCATGGCGGCGGTCAGTTCTTTCTCCTTGCCCGCAAAATGGTTGACGGCAGGCTGCAGTTGTTTCATGGCCATTGAGTCAATGTTCTTCGCATTTTTTATTTGCGAAAGTTGCTTCTGTATGTCTTTCACTTGTGTTTCTTCCTTGAGGATGGATTTCACTTCGCTGTTTTGACCGGCTACGTTCATCGCTTCCTTTTCAATTCCTTTTGCGTCAATCGATTTTAGGGATTGAAGTTTCTTGATTTCGCTTCCTAGGGATCCCTGCAATTGAGAGAGCGACGGAATCTGCATTGACTTGATGTCCAGTTTTTGCAGTGAAGGAATATTTACCTGCGGTATCGAAAGGTTGGACGGCAATTTTAAAGAAGCAAAGTTGGAGGGAATTCCAAAGTTGGAAAGCCCGGCCATTTTGAATGCAGGCAATTGAAAGAAATTGTTTGGAACCTTGAACTTGTCGATGGCGCCAGTGAAAGTGGTGAGTTCTTTTTGTGCTTCGGGCGGCAAATTGAGAGCTGATGCTTTGCTCAAAGTTTCCTTTTTGAGCTGGGCTACTTTGCCATTTAGTTCGTTCAACTTGGCAGTTTGTGCACGCTGTACGCTGTCGATTTTGTGAGTGACAGATGAGGTGGGCAAGTGAAGTTTTGTGAGACTGTCTTTCTTGTGGTTTAGCCGGGCAAGGGAAGTTTGCATTTTGCTCATGGGAGAGGCGAACGCGTGTTGAAGGCTATCGGTGCGATGTTTGAAATTCTTTTGGAGTGAATTCAGTGATTGGTTTTGGTAATGGATGGCGCTATCCAATTTTTTAAGGGTGTCGATCGGAAGGGCGGCCGCACGTGTCACACGATTGGCGCTACTCTTCGCGGTACTATCAACGGCCCGAATTTTTTGGTTCGCCAAAGAGTCTTGGGCGCCGGCGTTGGCTGCCACCAGCATCGCTGCAATGAAAAAAAAATAATAGGAAAGACGCGGTCTCATGAGTTTGGGCTGCAAAGATAAATCAAAAGCATCTGTACCACAGCAGCCAAGTCATGTTATGCGATAATTCCTTTAGCATCGCGCTCAATATCAGGCACTTTTTGATGGATATACTCCGAAGTAAGCAGAGAAACAAAAGATAAGTTTTGCCGCGGCAATTCCGCGACATTTTTATACATGGATGTCCTTATCAAGAAACGGGCAACGAATATAAGAAAACGAGAGGGTTGGCATTGGCACCGGGCAAATTTCACAAGACGATCCTGATCTAATCTTGACAGGCAGCGAAGCGGTTCTTGAGATTGTGCTGTTTCATTTCCTGTGAAGCGACCTTCTTCATTTTTCTCAAGGATTCAATATCAAGGCTCAGATTTCCGTACCGTTCGTTCGGTGTGAGCCCATCAAGTGAAACATGCGGCCGACTGTTGAAATCGTTTATGATCCATGGAATGATCCTGATCAGGTGACTTCCATCAGCAACAGACATCCGGTAGAGATAATTGTACTTGAGCACCTTGAAGTGAGTAGTGCACCAGAAAGTCACTTTTGAAGAAACACACGTGTAACGAATTGATTTTCAGTGTGACGAAACGCTTGAGACATCAAAGAGGGCAGGTGATTTGGCCTGCCGTTTCTTTTTTTGTGGCCTTGCAGCGTGAGAAACGAAGTTTTTTTAACCTTCGTGTTCCAAAGTGTCAGATTTTGGAAATAGTCCTTTGATATGACGGAGAATCCGCGGCAGGGATAGGAGTGGAAAGCCCGAAGTGTGGATGCATGTGTGCAGCCGGACTTGCAACGTATAGCCCGACCCGACGCAGGAGGGAGCCGCCCAAACGAATAACGAACAACGAACAACCGACAACGATTCTCGGACTACCGCTACAACATCAAATGCTGGCTGACGTCGATCAACAACGCGCAGCTGGCCAATGACGGCGGCACGACGAACAATGACACGACTACTTCATTATGGAGCTGAACTACCTTTCCGACGCGGGCAAAGGAAATACTTAGTAAGATTACACTTTTGACAGGTTTATTTTTTGAAGGTAGGAAGCACGCGATAAAAGAGTTAAAGAAAGAAAGGGGCCCCACCAAGGCCCCTATCCATCGGTAAATCCCAAATCCACAGCACAAATCACATCTTTGCCCTCCGTATAGACGGTGGCCTGCAGAGATAACTTATTGCAAACCAACGAAAATCGTGATGCAATAATGAGTCGCGTTATGGAATAAAATAAGGCTCTTTTACCTAGACGCTTGATCCGGTTATTGGAAAGCGTTTTTTCTGAGTACCCGGGTTCATGAACCACCAAAGCCCGCACAACCATTCACTTTATTGCAAGCATCTGTACTATCTCCCTGGTAAACAGCAGGTGGCCATGTAAGAGTGTTAAGCCAATTAAGTGTCTCACAAAGCGGATGCAGGGACGACGGCTCACTTGCCTTCGACTGGTATGGCAATCCATTATTTACCGACGCCTCAGTTTTAACCATTTGTTGGTCATAGCTGATCTTCACGCACGGTTCAGGGGCTATAATCGATAGCCGGCTCAAAACTGACAAAACCTGTCCACTAAAAAGATCATACTACTTGATAAAGGAATGTGCTCAATAGAGAAGGGAAGGGACGTGCCTGTTTGCTCTTCGTGTAATTTGTTGGATTCCCATTAGGGCCCAAACACATGAAATCTCAAAACTCTTATTATCGCTCTCCTGTAGGTACGATCGTCATCACCGCCATAGCGGTATTTCTTCTAGGCAATTTTGTTTCTGTTGCGTCGATTGGTTTGCTTTCAAAGGATTTATTCCGTGCACCCCTCATTCTCACTTTTGTTATTGCCATTCTTGGAATGTGGTATTTAAACGACGAAAAAAAGAAGTCCTTGGGGTGGGGAATGCTTTTGGGTGTAATTACGTACGTTGCTTTCTGGATCTATTTCTTTGTCACATTGGCGAGCGGCGACCATACAGTGCAAGGTTGATCGTTCATGGTTGTAGCTCAACCAACGCCCTTGACAAAATGTTAACGCCCCAAGACACCAAGGGGGAACCAACCCCGAAAGACCTATTGATTACAAAATCGGATGTTCATTCGATGTCCGCGCATGGGATTGATTTCGAGATTTGCAAGACAAACCAACTTCGAAATGAAAACCCAGACCACCCTAACTGTTTTCGTTTTGTTATGCTCCGTTGTCTCGGCGCATGCAACGATACGGACCGTGAGTAATGATGCCAACCGGCCCGCTCAATTTGCAGACGTACAAAGTGCCATCAATGCATCGGTTGCCCTTGATACTGTTTACGTCAATGGAACGCAGTACGTATATGCCGACTTTACGGTGAACAAGAAAATGGTTTTGATCGGCGCTGGCTACAACTCAAGCAATCAATTCAACTTGGTTACATCGGTAAACAACATCTCTTTTTATAGAGACGCTGGTACACAAGATGGCTCGGGTACCGTCATCACGGGTTTCAAAATCAATTTTGGGGTAGGGATAGCAGGCGGTAGTTTGCTGATAAGCAATCTTCGCTTCTTTAGAAATCAAATGAATGGAATGGCCTTTGGCGCAGCTGGCGCAACCAACATCACGATCTATAACAACATCATAACATCGGGTATCGATGGCATCTTTCAGGGAAGCAATGTCATCATACAGAACAATATTTTTACAACCAACGTCGGGATCAGTCGCTTTAGTCAAAGCTCTGTGGTAATCGATCACAACTTGTTTGTACATGGAAATGCTTTCGGTGGCCTCCAGTTTGCCACGATCACGAACAACATCATCATCGCTTCAGACAATACGCGCGTGATGGACGGAAATGTCGTGAATTGTACTTTTAACGCGAACTTGTCATTGTCGCAGAACATCAGCCCGGGTAGCCCTACCAACAGCTTCTTAGCACAAAGCAACACCGGAGGCGGAAACATAGTTGGGGCTGACCCCCTGTTCACCGCGTGCTCTGATTTCAACAACTTCAATTATTCATTCAACTATCGACTACAGTCGGGATCGCCTGGCCACAACATCGGAACGGATGGAACGGACATTGGCATCTATGGCGGGCAGTATCCATTCCCCACTGGAGGAACAGCGGGTGGTGGCTACGACACGAGTGCCCTTCCACCGATTCCTCAAATCACGGGCATGAACATTCAAAATGCTTCGGTGCTTCCAGGGGCTCAACTGAAGGTGAGCGTACAGGCTACGATCAATAACTAATCCTATTCAGGCGATTGGCTTATTGATCTAGTCATGAGACTTGTCATTGCATTTTTATTGGTTGTCTCGAACGCCGTTGGCCAAACCATCAAGCGCGCCGAGTATTACTTTGACACCGACCCTGGCAAAGGGAACGGCACGTCTATTTCAGTGGCGCAGGGAGCATCCATCAATGAAACACATTCCGTCAGTGTGTCGTCATTGAGCAATGGGCCGCACAGTTTTAGCATGCGCGTACTCGATTCCAATGGAACATGGAGCCAGTCGTCCACGCGCACATTCTTTATAGTAACACCCGTGATCACAGTCAACGCTTCAACGATAAAGAAGGCCGAATACTTTTTTGACAACGATCCGGGACTTGGCAGCGGAACACCATTGCCGATTTCATCAGCAGGCACAGAAAACAATTCCTTCGTGATAAGCACAGGGTCACTCACGCCGGGTTTTCATCAGGTGTGCATCCGCTATCAAGATGACCTCGGGCGGTGGTCGGAATTTGCCCAACGTACGTTTTACGTGGTTCCTATACCAAGTGCAACGAACTCCACTGTCCTTAAGAAAGTCGAATATTTTTTTGACAACGATCCAGGGATAGGGCAGGGGGTATCGTTGCCCATCAGTGCCTCGGGATCTGAAAATAATTTGTTCACTATAGACATCAGCTCACTTTCGGTGGGTTTTCATCAGTTGGCAGTTCGCTATCGCGACGACCAAGGGAAGTGGACACATTTTGTGCACCGCACGTTTTACATTGTTCCTCCTACCAATCTCAATGCGAATACCAAGATTACTAAAACAGAATATTTCTTTGACAGTGATCCGGGGCAAGGGAATGGCACTTCATTGCCCATACCTACGTCGAGCACAGAGAACAATTTATTCTCCGTTAATATTGGCTCATTGGCACCTGGGTTTCACCAATTGGCCATGCGCTACAAAGACGACAAGGGGCACTGGTCGCTTTTCACGAATCGCACGTTTTATATTGTTCCTCCGGCTGGGGTTGCCCTTTCCACGGCGATTAAAAAAGCGGAGTATTTTTTTGACACCGATCCAGGTACTGGCCACGGCACACCATTGACGCTATCGCCATCCACTTCGCCAGACAATGTGTTTGCGTTGGATGTCAGCGCTCTTGCCAAAGGGTTTCATCAATTGATGATTCGCTATCAGGACGACAAGGGGCGTTGGTCTACTTTCAGTCAGCGGACTTTCTACATTTTCCCTGGTACTATTGTTACTACTACGCTGCAAAAAGTAGAATACTTTATCGACGTGGATCCGGGTATCAACAAAGCGACGCCGTTAGCGATGGGTGCTGCACCGACGCTCGATCAAGTCTTCGCGATCGATCTTGGAACCACACCGCCGGGAAATCACGTGCTCTATGTCCGCACGAAAGATTCGAATGGAAATTGGAGTTACCCTGTTTCTTCCGCTACCTTTTCAATTGCCACCTGCACGGTGCCAACCCCGCCGCTGGGTACTAACGGCAGCCGGTGTGATGCGGGCAGTGTCACGATTTCAGCAGCAGGAGCAGCGGGTGGCCAACAATATCGATGGTATAATGACGGCACTACCAATACGATTGCGTTCACGGGTCCGTCCTACAGCACACCTTCACTAAACGTTAGCACCGATTATTACGCCAGTGTTTTTGATCCGTCGACTGCATGCGAAAGCAATCGAACAAAGATTTCGGCGGTAGTTGTGGCTCTTCCCAAGCCTGTGCTCAACCCTAGCGGCTCGCTCACACTGTGTCAGGGAAACAATCTGACCGTTACAGCGCCTGTCGGTTTCGCTAGTTATGCGTGGAGCAATACTGCTTCTACGCAGAGCATCACGACAGCCACTTCGGCGATCTACACGGTGACGGTAGGCGATGGTAACTGTACTAGCCCCGCTTCCGATCCACTGGTACTCACCGTTGTGCCTCGCCCTGCAAAACCGATCGTGCAAGCGTTGAGCAGTACTATTGTCTGTGGCAATGGATCCGTCACACTCGCTGCGCCGACGGGGGGTGCAAGTTACCTGTGGTCCAGTGGAGAAACGACGCAGCAGATCACCGCTTCCTCCACCTCCAGCTACGCCGTGCAGATCACGGATACCAACCACTGTCAAAGCGTTTCATCTGACCCCATTGCCGTGCAGATTCTTCCCATACCCAATAAGCCGGTGGTTGACGTGGTGGGTTCGTCAGTGCTTTGCAAAAACGGATCTACGATTTTGTCGGCGCCTGCAAGTTTCTCGAAGTACTTGTGGAGCACGGGAGACACGACCGCACAGATCATCGTGTCGTCGCCCGGAAATTATTCTGTGAAAGTAGGCACCGCTTCATGTATGAGTGTGTCATCAGATGCATTGACAATTGCCCTCGCCAACCAACTGACCAAACCGATCGTGCAAGTAAATGGCTCAACCATCATTTGCGGCAGCGGATCAGTATCTCTGTCGGGCCCGCTGGGTGCTTCAAAATACCTGTGGTCAAATGGCGACACCACTCGACAAACGAATATATCCGCGACAGGGAGCTACTCAGTGCAGGTTACTGATGCCAACAACTGCCAAAGTATTTCATCCGATCAAGTCAATGTGCAAGTGCTGCCACTGCCAAGCAACCCCGTCATCACACCGTTGACGTCGACGGTGCTGTGCAAGAATTCGTCTTTGATTTTGTCTGCGCCCATTGGTTTTTCAAGATATCGATGGAGCAATGGAGATACGACCGCCCAGACCATCATCACTTCTGCCGGTAATTATACGGTCAAAGTGGGCAACGCCGTTTGCTTTAGCGGATTTTCATTGGCAAGCAACATAACTCTTGCACCTACGCAACCCAGGCCGGTGATACAAGTGATCGGCAGCCTTTCCATTTGCGGAAGCGGTTCTGTTACGCTTAAAGCTCCCGCTGCATCCGCATACTTGTGGTCGGACGGATCTACAGGGCAGACCGTTTCACCCACGACGGCAGGCAAGTATTCGGTAGTGGTGACCGATGCCAACAATTGCCTGAGTGATGCCTCAGATCAAGAGGTAGTGCAAGTAGTATCCATCCCAGGTGCACCTACGATCACGGCCTATGGTGCCACGGTGCTGTGCAATGATGCATCTGTAATCCTTTCGGCGCCTCCGGGATTTTTGAAATACAAATGGAGCAGCGGTGACACGACAGCGCAGGTGCTCACTTCCTCCGATGGCAACTATACCGTGCAAACCGGTTATGCTTCGAATTGTTTGAGCGCGGCTTCTCCCCAAGTCGCAATCCGACATACGGGACAACCTTGCACGGGAGCACCGGACCCAAAGGATGTTCCTCCTTCCATTGCGAATGCGATCATCGCGGTGCCGGTAGGGACAGCCGTGACTTTCGGATTATTGAAACTGATTAAGAAGAGTGACTACGGTGCCGGCGTGAACTACAGTACGTTGCGGATTGCTTTTCCCCTCACCAATGGAACGGATGCACTTATCACCGCCAATGACAGCTTATGGATCAACTTCAAGGGGACGAACTACGTGGGACTGGACAGCATCGGCATCCAGGTTTGCGATTCACTTGGAAGCTGTACCGAGCGAACTTTGACGATAAAAGTAGTGGCGCAGATAGAAGTGTTCAATGCCGTGTCGCCTTTTGCTGACGGGCTGAATGATTTTCTCAACCTGAAATACATCGACAAGATCGACGACACCAAGAAAAACAAAGTGACGATTGTAGACCGGTGGGGTAATGAAGTGTTTTCTGTCTCCGACTACGATAACGTGGAGCGAGTGTTCAGGGGCAACGACAATAGCGGCAAGGAACTTCCCTCAGGCACGTACTATTATCGCATTGACTTTGACAGTGGGCGGCCCACGCTCTCGGGTTTTCTATCACTGAAGAGATGACTCATCTAAACCAATCGGTGCCATGAAATTATTCGTTACACAATTGCTGCTGACAGTGCTGTGCATGCCGGCGCTGGCGCAGCAAGATCCTGTTTACGCGCAGTATCCCAACAACCCATTTGTGCTCAACCCCGCCTACACTGGATTGAACAATCGGTTCAATGCCAATCTGCAATACCGATCACAATGGAGTGCAGTAGAGGGACATCCGGAAACATTCAACTTCAACACCCACATGTCCATTCTCGACAACAAAGCAGGTGTGGGGTTGATCGTTGTTCAAGATAAAATTGGAGAGAACACCACCACAGAAGTTTCCGCGACAGGATCGTACAAGATCAAACTTCAGGGCGACCGTATTTTTTCTTTCGGAATGCAAATGGGAATGATGCGATTCACCAACAGCAACGCGGACTTGAATCTTCAGCAAGGAGACCCGTACTTTACCACGTATAACATTTCGCGTTTCAATACGGGGGCGGGTGCCATGCTGAAGAGTGACAGGTATATGGTTGGGTTTTCAGTACCACGGCTATTGCCCGTGACGGTTGATCAGGGCGGGGGGCAGCGTATTCTGGTGTATGACCGTACATACTATCTGTTCGGATCGTACCAAGTTTTCTTGAATGAGCGCGTGCGCCTGCGGCCTGCGATGTTGCTTCACACGTCAGACAAATTCAAGGGCTCCGTTGATTTGAACATGAACCTGCAAATCGAGGATTTTTATTCTGCCGGCGTATTTACAAGGAGTTTCAACACTTATGGACTGCTGCTTCAAATGATCGTAAAGCACTACCGTTTCGGATATGCCATTGAGGTGCCGGGAGCGAAGACGGCCATTCCATTTACTACTCATGAGTTTATGTTGGGTATTTCTTTGAGAGCGCTGCGGTCTCATCAGGATTCTTTTTCGGTGTTTTAGTCAGCGCGCGAATAATGACAGCCTTTTGGATTGTACAACGATACTGCCGATTCGTACAATTATGAAGTACGTTCTGTACGACAGTAACATCATTCCGTCCTTTTTTAGAACTGCCGATTTACTTAATTGGATCGAATGACTTGTGCAACTGGCATTTGCCTTGACAAAAGGACGAAGCGTACTCCGAAAGGAGTAAGCAACTCTTACGTAAGATTTTGTTGCGCAATTGATTTTTGCAAGACGAGCTCTTACGTCATCTTTATAATGGGCTTGAATGTTTCCGTTCCATGAACTTGGGCTTTAACCATAAGGAAGAACTAAGGCTCTTGCCATAAGGAAATCCTGATTTTTTCTAAGGATATCCTTAGAGAGGAAGCGCGCGTGAATGTTCACTAAAAATTAATAGTGATGAATGTTCAAAATTCCTTGTGTGGATCATATGAACGATTAAGTTTGCGCACCCGAAAATTTTTACCGACTGACTCTCCATTTCTGAAATCAAAAAAATGTGATATGAAAAAATTGTGTGCTGCGGCTATTGCCGTTGTTTCTATTATTAGCTCTTATGGTCAAACCTTGTATATCCCGAGCGGGACTTCGGGTATAGGTTCTTCGACCACTAGCAACGTGGGCATCGGTACCTCAAGCCCTCAGGAAGCGCTCCATATCAACGGAAATTTGAGGGGCAGTGTCAATGGGGCGGTGAGGATAAGTACGGGATACGGTACCATGGATATAGGAGCTCAAAACTCCAGTTACGCTCACTTTTACACGAACATGCCTGCCTTCTTTTTTGGCAACCCTATGGTAGTGGCTGGCCCCATCAGTAGCCACACATCCTACGATTTGAACTTGCAAACTGCCGGGACAACACGGATGACTATTTTGAACAGTAACGGGAATGTTGGTATAGGAGTTAACCCTGAAAAAACCTTTGACGTGAACGGTGACCTGCAGATTAGGGCAAGCACTTATTACAAAGGAGTGTCATGGCAAAATATTCAAAGTCGCTTTTATTCCTATGGAGGTAATGGGACAGATGCACAATGGCTGATCCACACAATGCCCGAAACGGGCGGAAGGTTTGTGATTTCCAGCGGACCTGTCGGGGCCAACGGAAGCACCAACCAAGCTTTTTCAGTTGAAGGAAATAAAAACTCTATATTTTATGGTAACGTAGGTGTCGGCACTGTGTCGCCAGCACAGAAACTGGAGGTTGTGGGCAACACTCGAATAGATGGTCCAACCAGTACAACACATTCCGATCTTGAATTTTACAGGGGAGACGGCCTCAAATTTGCCTCCATAGGTCAGGGGAATTTGGGTGTCGCAAATTCCACGTTTGATATCCAACACTACAATGGCAACGACATCCGCTTCTTAAACAATGGAACAGAACAAGTCAGGTTCCTAGCATCAAACGGAAATGTTGGTATTGGCACAGCAAACCCCGACTACAAACTCACCGTCAACGGCAGCGTGCACGCGAAGGAAGTGCGCGTAGATCTAAATGTACCAGCACCAGATTATGTCTTCCAGAAAGACTACCAGCTTACCCCACTCGACGAAATCAAAAACTACATCGACCAGAACAAACACCTGCCTGAAGTTCCTTCGGCGAAAGAGATGGAGAAGAACGGGGTGCAGCTGGGGGAGATGAATATGATTTTGCTCAAGAAGATTGAGGAGTTGACGCTATATGTTATTGAACTGAAGAAAGAAAACGAAGCGCAGAACAAAACGATCGACGAACTGAAAAAGAACAAGTAAAACTATAGTCATGAAAAATCTTATACTTACACTGATTGGATTGGGCTGCGGCATTTTGACTTATGCTCAAACAGACATCACCACTGGAGGCTCGTACGCAACGTACCTACAGAACAGAACCAGCAGCGGCAATGGCATGCTCCTGCACAATGCTATGTACAACTCGTCCACTGGCACCTATCAGTGGGTGACGGGCCCACACTCCACTTTCGGTTCTAGAGGGATTGAATTCCAGTATTATGCGGGCATCAGTTTTTATGCTGACGATGCGGCGACAACAGCAGGTGGAAATTTTATGCCTACCACGAGAATGTTTATTGGGAACGGTGGTAACGTCGGCATTGGCACAAGTACACCTGCGCAAAAATTGGATGTGGTTGGAAACGTTCGAATCGATGGCCCAGTTAGCACCACTAACCATTCGGACTTAGAGTTCTACAGGGGTGATGGGACAAAATTCGCCTCCATAGGTCAAGGCAATTTGGGTGTCGCCAATTCCACGTTTGATATCCAACACTACAATGGCAACGACATCCGATTCTTAAATAGTGGAACAGAACAAGTCAGGTTCCTAGCATCCAACGGAAATGTTGGCATTGGCACAGCCAGTCCCAACCAGAAACTGGAAGTGAACGGTGGAATTTTACAAAACTCGGAGAATACGGCTCTTGGTATAGATGCGCAGACAAACGCGCGCCTTGGCTTCGTCAAGAAATTCGGATTTGGGCCGGTGATTGCATCTGATGCGACTTCGGCAATTGTCTTCGCGCAAAGCAATCAGACCGGCATCCACACAAACATCTCAGGCGCAACTCTTACCGAACGTATGAGAATAGGGATGAATGGCTACGTCGGCATCGGCACGGCCAACCCTGACTACCCACTCACCGTCAACGGCAGCGTGCACGCGAAGGAAGTGCGTGTAGATCTAAATGTACCAGCACCAGATTATGTCTTCCAGAAAGACTACCAGCTTACCCCACTCGACGAAATCAAAAACTACATCGACCAGAACAAACACCTGCCTGAAGTTCCTTCGGCGAAAGAGATGGAGAAGAACGGTGTGCAGTTGGGGGAGATGAATATGATTCTGTTGAAGAAGATTGAGGAGTTGACGTTGCATATGATTGAACAGAATAAAAAACTAGACGCGACCCTATCAAAAATCGAGAGCCAGCAGAAGGAAATCACCGAAATGAAGTCAAGGATAAAATAAGAACTTCCCAAACCATACTACAAACTAACTGACTTTATGAAGATTCTTTTATACTCGACAAAAATGGCTGCGGCGATTATTTGTTTTAGCAGCATGAGCTTTGCACAGATCCAAACAGTCGATGATTTGTCCAAGCAAATACTTCCACCTTCTCCCCATGCGGCATCATTGGGAAAGTATGGAGATCTCCCCGTCAACTATCATACAGGTGGAGTTACGGTAGGTATCCCCTTATATGAAGTGAAGATTGGTTCTCTTTCCTTACCTCTATCCTTGAGTTATCAGACTTCGGGAATACGCGTGACCGACGTTGCGAGTAGGGTGGGGCTTGGATGGACGCTTCAAGGCGAGGGGGTGATCACCCGCACGGTTCGAGGGCTACCTGACGAACAGAGTTTAGGGTACAACTACACCAATGGCATCGTAAAGTACACTGACCTCACCAATACACTTACGAACCAACAATACTGGGCTGCCGAAATGGTTGCCATGGGCCAGTTGGATAGCGAGCCGGATGTATACTTCTTCAACTTCATGGGACATTCCGGAAAATTTTATGTTGACCCGACCGCCGGTATCGTTCAACTTCCCCACAGCAATCTGGTTATCAGTCCACAGTGGACGATCACGGGTGAAGACGGAACCCAATATTTCTTTAACACGGCAGCTGAAGGCACTCAGACGGTTTCATCGGGCGGCGCACCTGTCAGTTACACATCCTCATGGTATCTCACGCGGATACTTACACCTAAAAATGAAGAGATACTATTTACTTATGAAAATAACCCAACCGTCATCCAGTATGGTTGGATACTCTCAGAGACCGACTACTATTCAAGCGACGGCGGTAGTAAGGCGCCCGTTAGAACCATCAGTCAGCAGCAAATCGGAGGGATTCGGTTGAAGACCATTGAAACTCGAATAGAGAAATTGGATTTCACCTACGACCAAAGCGAAAATGGCGGCAATGGGCGACTTGATCTGAAAGGAGATTATCGACTAAAAAAAATAAGTGTCTCCTCAAAGATAACTAATCAATGTTTCAAAGAATTTGATCTCAATCATCACTACTCCAATGCTACTGCGTCGTGCAACATTCCGAATTTCCCCAGTTTCCCTTATGTTGCAAATGACAACTACCGGTTAAAATTGGACGAGGTGGTGGAGCGGTCATGCGACAGCGAACAAACCCGCAAGCATTCGTTTGAGTATAATCCCACCTTGCTACCGTCACGCTGCTCCTTTGATCAAGACCATTGGGGGTACTACAACGCGAAAGGCAATACCACCTTAAAGCCGCGTATCTCATTCGTTCCACCCAGTTACCCAATTGGAGATCGAAGTGCCAATCCGCTGACGTTAGGAGCTGAGAGCCTCACAGAAATTCATTACCCCACGGGTGGCTATACACAGTTTGAATTTGAGCCGCACAAGCTAAATGGACCAACGACCTACGATGCACTGCAGCAAACATCCGCGTCTATCACGAATGCTCAAATAGGTGTTTACAATCAACAATCGTTTGTGGTTAACAGCGATCAATTAGCTCAGATCGATATCAACTACAATTTTCAGGTTTATGATGGCACTGGCGCAACAGTTCAGCTTTTTAAGAATGGAACTTTGGTCTACACTGCTTCACTCGATGCTGTCAATCAGGTGAATGATGGTGGACACTTCATTTCGCCACCCATTCAATTATATGCCGATACGTACGCCCTGCGTGTGGCAAACACCAGCGATGTGAACGGTACCAGTATCAACGCATCGATTTCCTACTACAATTCGGTCACTCAAACGATGGATAGCTATTTCGGCGGGCAGCGTATCAAATCAATTTCAGATTACACCGATGCTGATGTGTTGGCCACCAAAAAAACATTCACCTACGAGAACACCGCAATACTCAACCCTGTATCTACCGTGAACTACTATTATATGATGAGTGAGACCGTTTTTTCGGGAGCATGCTATGATTTGGGTGGCGGTCCTGGTCCAGTCACCTATGATTATGTGGTTCGTACATCAAACAACAACTTCTCACTTGGAACTTCTCAAGGAAGTCACGTTGCCTATGGTAAGGTTACAGTTCAAAATGAAGGCATTAATAATGGGAAATCGGTTTATGAATACACGACTGACGCTGACCTTGATGCAGGAGCTTACTTCCCATTTCCACCCGCCACAAGCCTGGAGCATAGGCGTGGACTTCTGACACGAGAGGCTCATTATGACGACCAAGATGTTTTAGTCAAAGAAACATTGAATACATACCAGTTTGACGCGGTTGCAACTATCGGCGCATTTAAAACCGGTTTTGAACATAACTCGCTTTGCTATGATTCAAACAACGACGGTAGGAATCAAGATCACCTCGTGTATGGCATATACCGAATGATTTCTGAATGGGTAAAGTTGACCTCAACGGAAGAACGAGACTATCCAGGCCCTGTGGTCTCGCATACGAATAAGTATTACGACAACATACAGCACATGCAATTGACCCGAAATGAAAAATTGAGGTCAGACGGAAAGTATGATTTGGAGTATTTTGTGTTTCCCAAAGACTACGCCTCGGGAACGGATTTTATTGATTTGCTCACGACGGGTAAAATTAAAAATGCGATGGTAGAACATGTTACTGCTATCGGTGATGCGAATGGATCGAACAAGCAGATCACGGGAGGAAAGATCAACAAGTATTCCACTACACAAGCGGGATTCATCAAAGAAATACAGATGCTCGAATTGAGCGATCCTTTGCCGCTGACTTCATTTAATTTTTCCAATCGGACTACGGGCGTTTTGCCTACGGACGGAACGGCCACTTCCTTTTCTGCCAACTCAAACTATACAAGCAATGTGTTCTTTGATAGCTTTGACACGTATGGGAACACCACTCAATTCCACACCAATCAAGGTTTCAATGTTTCGGTAAAGTGGGGTTACAATTCATCGCATCCGATAGCATTTGTAAAGAACGCTGAGGCCACGGAAGTTTTTTATGAGGGATTTGAAGAAGATGCAAGTGCAGTAGCGGCAGGTCAGGCTTATCTTGGAGGAAGCAAGTACAAAACAGGATCGTTCACCGCCGTGTTTACTCGACCCAACGGTAAATCATACACCCTTAGTTATTGGACGTTGGTCAGTGGAAATTGGCAGCATGTAACTGCACCGCTGACGACTGATAATCCAGTGATCAATCCGGGCGTACCTTTCGATGAAGTCTTTATTTATCCTACCACCTCGGATTTTAAGTTGTTCAATTTCGATCTCACCACCTTCAATGTGATCAACGAGACGAACCCAACACATACGCTCAACTACTATTCGTACGATAAGCTTTTGCGGCTTTCAACCATTAGAGATTATAACAAGGATATCGTCAGTCAATTTCTTTATCACTACAAAACTTCAGGCCAATGAAACACTTCATCATCTTTTCACTGGTGCTGGCCGGCGCAGCCGTCCATGTGCGCGCTCAATCTTCAGGAATTAAGGAAAACACCATCCTGTGGTCGTCCTCGAAGAGTACAGATCTCAAGACGAATGTGGATCGTGATTCCGAAAGTAGTTTTAAAACATTCTCGACCGACAAAGTTGAATTTACGCAAGGCTCACATACAAGGACTTTACAGATAACCGATACCAATGGAACATGGGAGAATGTAAATGAGTCGGGTAAAATTGTCTTCTCAGTAGAGCATCGGGGCGTACGCGGCACACTTACTCTTGAGAAAAATTCAACGGAGACCTATGCGTTGCTGGATTTTACATCGATGTCCAGCGCTGGTATGAAGCAAAAATTCATCATCTCATCTACACAAATTCAATAACGACACCAATGAAAAATACATTACTCCAACAGCTGGTTTGTTTTTTCTTTTTCACTGGCTTCGTCTGCACAAACGCGATTGCACAGATCGGTGTGATCAACGGGCCAACATCGGTCACTTATGGTGCACAGTCGACTTACTCATTTCAAAATGACTATGATCTGTTCAATCCGCAATGGATCGTATCCAATGGCACTGTGTTGTGGACGAACAACAACCCTTCCGCCGATTATTTCGAAGTGACAGTTTATTGGAACACTTCTGGAACCGGTTCGGTCTCCCTAAACGACGGATATCCATTGGATACCAAATCGGTTACCATTACACCATATGCTCCCACCGTCAATAACAGTACGCAATGTGGTAGTGGCACCGCTAGCTTAAGTGCCACCGTGGGGCCAGATGCCGATGTGGTGCGCTGGTATTCCGCGGCCTCGGGTGGCTCGCCACTCACAACCGGATCGACTTATTCGCCATCTGTTTCTGCAACCACTACTTACTACGTCACGAGCTATAAAACCAGTGGCAATATTGAAAGCACACCCCGAACCGCGATCACCGCAACGGTAAATCCGACACCTTCTACTCCTTCGCCAACGGGTGCTGGTCGATGCAATACAGGTACAGTTACGCTGACCGCCTCCGTTGGGGCCAATGGCAATGTAGTGCGATGGTATAGTGTTTCTAGTGGAGGCTCACCTTTCACAACAGGTACGAGCTATACCACACCGAGCCTTAGCTCCAGCACAACGTATTATGTCAGTTCTTATAATTCTACTACGGGATGCGAGAGTGCTCGAGTAGGAGTGACTGCTACGATCAATCCAATTCCATCACTGCCCTCACCAGTCCCTGGCTACAGTTGCGGACCAGGTACGGTGCTACTTCAAGCAACGGTGGGTGCAAATGGCAATCAAGTGAAGTGGTATGTAAATGACATCAACAATGGATGGACCTACTTGGCATCAGGACCGTCCTATGTAACACCTAGCTTGAGCACTACGACCACCTACTATGTAAGTTCTTACAATACAACTACGGGATGCGAGTCATCCACTACGGCGATCAATGCAAACGTCAATCCGATTCCTAATGGACCAACAAACGCTTACGGAAGTTCGATATGCGGCACGGGCATAGCTGTGATCAGTGGTGGTTGGGGATCTAATGCCAATACTCTTCGTTGGTATGATGCCTCGTCGGGAGGAACACTGGTTGGGACGGGGACCAGCTTTACTACGCCAACCATCAGTTCAACCACAAACTATTACATCAGCAGTTACAACTCTACGACTACTTGCGAGAGCACCTCTAGTCGCTTGCAAGTTGTGGCTACTGTCAATCCAGTGCCAGTATCTCCTTCTGTAACCAATGGCAACCGATGCGGAACGGGGGCAGTTACACTGAGCGCATCGCCGGGCACGAATGGAAACACAGTGTATTGGTATGATGCATCAACGGGAGGTACAAGAGTGAATACGGGTACCAGTTATACCACACCGAGTCTGAGCTCCACTACGAACTACTACCTCAGCAGTTATAACACCACTACTTCTTGCGAAAGCACGTCAGCGCGTGTACTCATCACAGCCACCGTCAACCCGATTCCCGCTGCACCAACCGGAACGGGAGCGAGCCGCTGCGGTGCAGGATCAATTACATTGGGCGCAACGATAGGTACGAATGGAAATACGGTACGCTGGTATGATGCCGCTACCGGTGGCACGCTACTCGCGACGGCAACCAGCTACGCCACACCTAGCCTTAGTGCAACCACGACCTACTATATCAGCAGCTATAACACTACCACGGCATGCGAAAGCACTGCATCGCGCGTGGCAGTAATTGCAACCATCAACCCAAATCCCGTTGGGCCTATCGGAACGGGAGCAAGCCGATGCGGCTCCGGTACCGTTACGCTGACTGGTTCGCCTGGTGCGAATGGAAATACAATCCGCTGGTATGATGCGGCAACGAATGGCACACTGCTAGCCACCTCGACGAGTTACACAACGCTTAGCCTAAGCTCGACGACCAACTTCTATATCACCAGTTACAATTCAACGACTCTTTGTGAAAGCCCTTCTGCACGGGCACAGGTCGTGGCTACCGTCAATTCTGTGCCGAGTGCACCTAGTGTATCGGGTAATGGACGATTTGGAATCGGCACACTTACACTAACGGGATCAGGCACTCCATCGGGCGGATCTTATAACTGGTATAACCCGTCCAACACTTTGTTGTCAGGTGCGACGACCACTTATACAACACCATCGCTGTCGGCTTCGAAAACCAATTACGTCTATGTGAAATCGGTTAGTTCTGCTGGGTGCGAGAGCGCAGCAACATGGGTGAATATCACGATCGTGCCAGTTCCTATGATCACAGGCCCCAACCGCGTGGTGATGAACACGGTTACCCTTGATGCAGGTTCTGGTTATGATTCCTATACGTGGACAAACAGCGCGAATCAAACGGTTGGGTCCGCTCAAACATTGAGCACTAGTATTGGTGACACTTATATTGTCACGATTACAAAGGCAGGTATACCAGGCAATTCGTCTTCCCCGCCATATAGACTGTACAGTCAGTTGGACGGCCAAGACGTGAATTACATCACGACCAATGCGTTGTTGGTGTCAGGTACCAAGAATGAAAGTGACATCGTGAGCCTTTCGGCTGATAACGTCAGCCAATCAACGCAGTATTTTGATGGCCTTGACAGGCTCGTGCAGACGGTCAAAACACAATCTACGCCAACCTACAAAGACATAGTGGAAGCAGTGGACTATGACGCGGCGGGTAGGCAAGCAAAAAAATATCTGTCTTACGCTGCCACCTCCAATGACGGCCTCTTCAAAACAGATGCGCTCATCGGCACCAGCGGTTATTCCAATTCTGCGCAATACAATTTTTATCAGAGTACAACCATCAAAGTGGCAAGCGATCAACGTCCGTTCAGCGAAACCGTGTTCGAGCCTTCTCCTTTAAACCGACCTAGCAAAGACTTTGGCCCTGGAAAAGATTGGTACGACAATAATCATTCGGTAAGCCACACTTACACCACCAACACCGACGGCACGAGTACTGGTCAGGAGAAGATTTTCGTTTGGTATGTGAACGCGGGCTTGCCTTCGCGCTACACTGCTCTAAATAGTGGATATTATCCTTCTAATTCGCTGATGGTAAAAGTGACTGCAGATGAGCAAGGCAATCAAGTGCGTGAGTACACAACCATTGAAGGCAAACTGATACTCAAGAAGGTTCAGGCATCTGTAGGTCCAGTCGATGTCAGCAACAATGCGCAGTGGGCCCAGACCTATTACATCTATGATTATCGCGGTCAGCTGCGATTTGTGTTACAGCCAGAGCTTGCTAACACCCTGGCAGGCAGCCCCAGCGATCCTACATCTACGCAACTTGGCCAATTTGCTTTCCAGTACAAATACGACAGCCGCGGCCGCATGATCGAAAAGCAAGTGCCAGGAGCAAGTGTTGTGTATTTAGTTTATGATCCTTTTGATCGCTTGGTCATGACTCAGGATGGCAACCAGCGAAACGACCCCAACAACAAGGAGTGGACCTTTACCAAATACGATGTACTGAACCGTGCAGTACTTACAGGCAAAGTCATCAACAGCCTTGATCGGGCCACGTTACAAACGACTGTGAATGGTTTTTACAATACGCCTCCGTTAGGTGCAGCTTCATACGAAACATATCAAGGTGCAGCGGGCGCGGTGTTGGGGTACACCAACAAATCGTTCCCCAGTTCAATCACGCTGAGCGACTATTACACTGCAACCTACTACGATCAATACGATGTATTCATTGCACCTTCTGGATATACCTATGTTGCTGGAGATTTGACTGGTCAGGAGGCCAGCGCACATCCCGATGTATTGAGCTTGACCACGGGCACCATGGTAAAAAACATGGGCGACAATTCCTGGCTACGCACGGTGCGCTACTATGATCACAAAGCACGCGTCGTTCAAAATATTTCACAGAACAACAAGGGCGGTTTGGATATTGTAACAAGCGTGTTGGACTTCACTGGAAAAGTGATGAAAACCAAGACCACCCACAAAACCACTATTCACTCCGATCAGATCATTGCGTACCGCTATACCTATGATCAGACAGGCCGCAAGATCAAGACCTATCTGAGCCTCAACAATGAGCCGAATGAAATGCTGCTCTCGCAAAACAACTATAATGCAGTGGGGCAGTTGATAGAAAAGAACTTGCACCTGCTCTATGATGCGCAAGACGGGTTGAACGGCACGCTTGCCGCTGATAACATGGTGCTGACTCAATACAAAGGAGAGAGTAACGTTATCGCACGCAACAGTATTTTGCTTGAACCGAACTATAGCTTTGCAGCAACTGGCAGCGCATCCTACCGTGCAGGTATTACCTCTGTAACACAAGCCCAGGCGGAAACCAACGGCAGATATTTCCAGAGCGTGGACTACCGCTACAATATTCGAGGTTGGCTCAGCTCTATGAACAATTCGCAGTTGAGCACCGACGCCACCAACGACGACACCAACGACCTGTTCGGGATGAACCTCTCTTACAATGAAGCGGTGACTGGATTGAACGACAACGCTCAACTCTACAATGGCAACATCAGTGCGATCAGGTGGAGCAAAAACCTGGCGCTGGGCACCATCAAAGACATCGCGTACGGCTACAGTTATGATGCGATGAACAGATTGAGTTCAGCGACCTACAAAGAACACGGCGCAAGCTGGACTGCCACCGACGCGTTCGATGAAAACATTTCGCAGTACGATCTCAATGGCAACATCAAACACCTGACCCGCTATGCAGCGAGCGGACTGATCGATGACTTGACATACGACTATACGAACTCGGGGAATCAACTGCTGTCCGTCTCCGACAACTCCGTCAAGACCAAAGGCTTTGTTGAACCTACATCCACCACGGGCAATGACTATGGCTACGATGCCAATGGGAACATGACATCGGACCAAAACAAAGGCCTTACTTCGATTTCTTACAACTACATGAACCTGCCAACGCAGGTGACCAAGAGCGCCAACGCGAAAATCGTTTATACCTATGATGCGGCTGGACGAAAATTGAAGCAAGAATTGTATAACAGCCCTACTAACGTTGTTAAGTCAACCGTGTATGATGGGGCATTCATTTACCAAGGTGATACGCTGCAATTCATCAACACGGAGGAGGGAAGGATAGTGATGAGCCTTCTCAGCGGGCATAATATCAATGAGGCACGCAATGAGTACCAATATCATTTGAAGGATCATTTGGGAAATGTGCGATTGACCTTCACCACGGGAACCACCACGAAGAAATTTACGGCAGGCTTTGAAGCCACCAACCAAACCACGGAGCAGAGTAATTTCCTGAACTACAACACTTCATCGGCGTACATCAACTCCACACCGACCAATGCCAACACAGGAACAAACTCTTATCTTCTCAATGGAGGTTATTCAGGCCAAGTGGGAATCACCAAAACCTTTAGCGTCTTGCCTGGAGATGTGGTGTCCATTAGTGCGTATGCAAAATATACAACACCTACGGGGACCGCATCAAACGTAGGAACGAACATCGTGAGTGCATTGACCAATGCCTTCCATGCGACTGCAAGCGGTGAAATTGCTGGACTCACTACGTACGGGAACTGGACCAACGGCAATAATATCATCTCAGCCCTAGGTACCGGAGATGAACTGAGGAGTGATGCCATCAAAGCTTTTGTGACAATCATCCTCTTCGACAAAGACTACAACCTGCTCGACGTGACCTACCAAGCCGTGCAGAGCAACGGAATCATGAGCGCAAGCTATCCAGTAAAACAAGCCGGCTATGCTTATCTTTATATCAGCAATGAGCATCCTTACCTGATGAACGTGTATTTTGATGATGTACAGATGTCTTTGACACCATCACCGGTGGTACAGCAGGAGGATTTTTATCCGTTCGGCCTTTCGTTTAACAAGTACATTAGGGAGAACTCTGTACCGAATACACTGAAGCTGTTCCAGAATCAGGAGCACATAGACGACCTTGGTCTGAACTGGGATGCCTTCAAGTGGAGAAACCACCAACCCGACATCGGAAGGTTCTTCAACGTTGACCCTCTTGCGGAACATTTTTATTACAACTCTCCTTACGCGTTCAGTGAAAATCACGTGACTGCTCACGTTGAGTTAGAGGGCTTAGAGAAATGGTATGCAGCCGATGGCAATGTGATGAATGGCCCTTTCAGTCAAAAGACCATCGCTCAATACGGATTGAGGTCTGCGCAAGGGGTAGGTTCTTTTGTTGGCTTTACAGGACTGCGTTCCCAAAGTGTTCGCATGGACTACAGAGCCAAAACCTCTCTTCTATCGCCTAACCAGACTGCAGAAAGAACGCAATTGAAAGCACAGACACGAGAAAGAACACCAGCGATTACTCGAGAAATGATCGAACAAGATCGACCAATGAGTAAAGAACTTACCAAAACTGGAGGCACAGCCAACAAGACGAACGCGGGATATGATGCGAAAGCCGAAACTGCTGGAACAATCGGTAAGGCTGGTACTTTATTTAGTGCTGCTGTGAGTGCTTATAACATTGCAACCGCTGAGAATAAGACAGAGCAAACGGTTAAGGAATCAGGGGCATGGGCAGGAGCTATCAGTATGGGAGAAGTAGGAGCTCAACTAGGATCAGTCGGAGGAGTTCCAGGTTCAGTTGTTACTGGTTTAGTATTCTCTGTTATTGGGGCATTTGCTGGAGAAAATATTATGGGCGGCTCAATGCAGAGCACTCCAGTTCAAAGTAATCAATCACCCAATGGACAGTACCTTGCGCCTAAGGACGCAACTGACCGAATAAAAATTAATAAGCCGAATTGAGATGATACCGTACATAGAGAATCTAATACAGAGAATTTTTCCACAATCGCAAAATCCTCATTTTAAATTATTGCACCGATTTTTGGGCTCTTCAAAAACAGTCAAGACGTACGACAAGATATATTTTATCGGTGTGTTTGAATATACCGAAGACAACTACAATAAATTTAAACAAACATCAAGCGTCAGACAGTTTTTGGAAGATGTAAAGCCCAATGCTCAAAAGGATAACGTTAATCTTTATTTTATTGAAAGTAATGAGTCTAATTATTTGTTGACTCTATTTGACTCGTTCCTCGGGGGCGAGCAAGTAATCGATGTTATTAAATCGCCCGACATCAGGCTTGATGATTTTAAGAGCGAATTGATTTACTCCAAATCGTAAAAGAAGCCCAGCCTGAGCGCTGGGTTTTTTTATGCGCTCCTAAAGCTTTGCGAACTTTGTAAGCAGCTTTTTCGGCATGGTGTGGCCTGAAATGTAACTCACGGATTAAAAATGCCATGAACGTAGGCGCATCTAGAACTTGTTCTCTTTTATTGATTTTTTTCACAACCTCTTTGATCAACTCTTCGTCCGCTGGGTGAGTTCCTCCATCGGAGACGTTCACCCTTTTGATCCTGTTCAGTTCATCAATGGTCTCAGGCGCAAGGTGAGTCCAGTCGATGGGTTGAATGTTTTCTTCTTGGCGGATTTTTTTGGCATTTAAAATTGCGACCCATTCATCAAGTTTAGGTTGTTCCTGAACCCAGTAAGCAAGTATGTGGTTGGGAGTGTAAGTATCTTCAAGAGATTTTGAAAGCGAGTCAGCATAAGCGTAGATGTGTACAATGACATCAAAGTCATCAATAGAAAAGCCTAAAGTTTTTACTGTGCCAAAAGAATACGTTTTGCCACCAACCTCGATGGAGCGAGTCTTGACAAACTTATCAAAAGTAGATTTACCCCATCGCTTGATCAAAGCCTTGCCTAAGTAGCTGTGATCACTCATTTTATTGAGCGTGTCATGAAGGAAACAGATTTTAGTGTAGCCTCCGTCCCCGCAGAGTCTCCAGCCTCGGGGACTCTGCGCTATTCTCAGGCCGCACCTCATTAACAAACAGGTTTCCACACGATCACTACTACCACGCAATAAAGAGGACCTCCATGTGATGCGCTCTCGGAGTACCTTCCCCGCATGGCTGTCCGCAGAGAAATGCCGGAGTATGACGGTATTTATTTCATCACGATAACGTGCGGCGACTGGCTGCATTTGTTTGAACAAGCAAACGCTTACGACGCCGTCTACAAGTGGTTCGATCATTTGAAACACAGAGGGCATTTCATCCTCGGTTACGTAATCATGCCCAACCACCTTCACGCCATGATCGGGTTCAGGAACACGATGGGGGGGTCGATCAACAGGATCATAGGCAACGGTAAAAGATTCATCGCCTACGAGATCGTCAAGGCGCTGCGGGAGAAGAGCGACTTGGAAACATTGGCACGGTTGTCGTCCAAGGTAAACGCCACGGACGGAAAGCGAGGGAAACTGCACGCTGTATTCGAGCCGTCGTTTGACTGGAAGGAATGCCGCACGGACAGGTTCATCGATCAGAAGTTGAACTACATCCATGCGAATCCATGCCGAGGGACTTGGAGTTTGGTCGATGATCCGTGTGATTACATTCACAGTTCTGCAAAATATTATGCAACGGGTGAACAGGGTTTGTACGGGATAACTAATTTTATGGAATTGAGGGATGTCGATTTGACGAAACCG
>DATJJP010000074.1:0-16266 GCA_035492075.1 Cyclobacteriaceae bacterium
CGAGGATTTGAGTGTAAACCCTCCGATAAGTCCACCCGATGAGTTTTTGTTGATGCCCCAAACGAACTCGGAATTATAATCGTAGCTGTCCTGCGTTTGAGAAAACGACGGAAAGGAGGCCAAGAAAACGGACGACAAAAACAAATATTTATACACTTGCTTCACAACACCTGCTATTATTCTCAAATTTAGCCCTGAATTGACGAAGAAACACGTAATTAAGCACGTGAAATGAACAAAAAAAAATCTGATAAAAATCGAGTATGGAAACAATAATGGCTACAGTGGAATATGTTGGCGACCTGAGGACAAAAGCGGTGCACATGAAGTCGGGAAATACCCTTACTACCGACGCGCCCGTTGACAATCAAGGCAAGGGAGAGGCTTTCAGTCCCACAGACTTGGTGAGTGCTGCCCTGAGCAGCTGCATGATGACCATCATGGGGCAAGTGGCCAGCCGCGAGGGAGTGGATCTGAGGGGTTTGAAAACGGATGTGGTAAAAATCATGGCTGCCAATCCTCGAAAAATCGCGGAGATCAAAGTCTCTTTCAGCCACCCGAGCCTCCAGGCAACCGATGTTCAAAAACAAAAACTGGAAAATGCGGCTCGAACTTGTCCGGTAGCGCTCAGCCTTTCAGAGAGTTTGAAGCAGACCGTGACATTCAATTGGTAGAAATCGCCTTCGTGATTTCATCTACATCGATCGAAAGGTGGGAACGCACGTACACTGGTTTACCATCTTTCACCACGAGCACCTGCGGCGATTCGTGCTCCACACCAAAATATTCGGCAATCTGATTGGAAATATTTCGGTAAGACAAAAGGTCGAGATAATACGTTTTTATTTCCGGCTTCCAGTTTCGCTCCAGCCGGTCAAGTGCCGTTCGGCTAATTGAGCAACGGGTGCTGTGTTTGAAAATCAAGACGGGTTGTTTCTTTGATTCTTCGCGGATGTTCTCAATCTGCGCCTGCTCCCTCAAGTCAATCCAGTTAATCATGCTAGTCATATAAATCTTTCCACAAATCGCGCTCTTTCGGATCGTATCGCGGCCTTCTCACTTTCTGTTTCACTACCGCTGGCTGCGTGTCGTTTTTCTTAAAGAGCTTTGCCCACTTCAACTTCAATGTCATTAAAAAAGTTCGTTCGTGTTTCACGTTGTCACGGAGGCTGTGCGCATACTTGGAATCGGGGTGGAAATTGCGACCGTGCGGCTTAATCATCTTGATATTTACCTGCAGGTCTTTGATCCGAGCATACGCCCTGCCAGGTGCCCTCACCATAAGCGCCTCCTTTTTACTGTGTGGATTGCGGACGTACGGTTTCCTCAGCACACGGCCTGCTACGTCGCGTTCATCACCGAAGGTTTTCACCCAGAGTTGTTTTATTCGATTGCTGTATTCAATCGCACGAAGGGAATTTTTGCCGGTGGACTCTCCTTTCAATGCATTCTTGGAACTCAGTTTGTTGCGCTCATAATCGTGCGCTTTCGTCTTCACCTGGAGGTCACCTAGGAGGTAAGTACTTTTGCCCGGACGTATTTTTTTCAACGCCTCCTCTTTGGCATTGGGATTGCGTACATATCGAGACTGTTTTTTGTCGCCTTGGAAGACGGCAATTTTTCTTGTGAAAGGAGCATAGGCCGTGCCCTCGATTGGCTTTTCTTTATTGTTCCAGAGTTTCCCACTTACGCTGCCTCCACCTTTCAAGGGTTTATGCCCCTTTAAGTCGCCCTGCCAATTAGCTCCTGCAGTGCTGAAAGATTTTACACCACCCTTTAAAAATCCCTGGTATCTGTCAATATATTTAGCCTGGCCGCCAGCGGGGGCTTTTACAATAATAGGGCGGCCACCATTGTTCCAACTTCCACTGATACTTCCTCCACCCTTGGGTTCTCTTTTGAGTTTCAGATTGCCTTGGTATACATCAACAAATCTCCCACCAATTCCAGGCCCCCTTACATCAATAGGTCTGCCGCTGTTGTTGCGCGATCGGTCGCTGATGCTTCCGCCTCCCTTCAATGGGCGGTGCGCCTTGAGGTTGCCCTGGTAGATATCGACGAACCTTCCACCGATCCCTGGCCCTTTTACAGTGATGGGTTGACCTCCGTTGTTGCGCGACCTTCCGCTAATGCTGCCTCCACCTTTCAAAGGGCGGTGTGCTTTGAGATTTCCCTGGTAGATATCGACGAACCTTCCACCGATCCCTGGCCCTTTCACGGTGATGGGTTGGCCCGCATTGTTGCGCGACCTTCCGCTGATACTACCACCACCTTTTAATGGGCGGTGTGCCTTGAGATTACCCTGGTAGATGTCGGCGAACCGTCCTCCTACTCCAGGCCCTTTCACGGTGATTGGTTGACCACCATTGTTGCGCGGTCTTCCACTTATGCTGCCGCCGCCCTTGAGGGCTCGTCGTGATTTGACATTTCCCGAAAAGGCATAACCATCCGTGTTAAATGCTTTTACACCACCCTTGGAAAAACCTTGAAATCGATCAACGAAACGAGCACCGATACCTGGTGCCTTGCGCGATATGGGTTGCCCGTTGTTATTGAACCCTCTGCTGGCGGTGTTGTTGCCTTGCGTAGATTGTTTCCGGCCTTTCAATTTCGCCAATGATCGCTCGATCAAATTGGCACCTATGCCTGGCGCCTTCCCTGGAACACGTCGATTGGAAATTTGTCCCGAAGTAGAATGCCGGGCCAGCCCACTTCCGGGAAGCGGCTTACTTAAGCCTCGTCTTTTATTGCTGATGGAAAATATTCGAGGGTCTAAAAATCCGCCGGGCTGCTGAGATACTTTTGGTTTTCGTGTGCGAATGGTGTGCCGGGAAACATCGCCACTCCAAGCGCGTGTGGATCGTGGAGTAGTAACATAACCTCTGCTAAAAGTTCCCTTGAAAGGTTGATCGCCGCGTTTTGTCTTTCGCTTGTATACTTCGCCCACAGGAATTACACCCAAGCCGGGAGTGTGGAAATTTTTTGCGCGAAGGGTCCTCCCCGAAATGTCTGTGGTGATGGGTTTTTCTCCTTTTCTGAATTTCCCCCAATAGACATTTCTCCTTCCGCGAGTGACGAATGACCGAGAGGCAGATCTGGGTGTGATAATTCGCTTTCTGCCAAGAGGCGGCCGTTTGGTGCTCATAGACGCTGCCTGTGACACCGCTCGTCTGTTGGAGTAGGCGTGTTGGTTGTCTCTGGGCTTACTGTGAGGGTTGTAGACGTATTGATAATTGTTTGGATAAACATTGTTGCGCGAAGCCTCGGCGGTTCTGGAACGAATCCTTCCTCGACCTCCACCGGCCACACGATAAGGCCTATCGTTGGAAGGTTTTCTGTTGGCGGCAGCAGGAGGAACCGTTATGATCGCTCGAACGGCTGAGGATTTGTTTTTCGTTCTGATTCTTCTCCCCGTAATATCACCCGTGTATGCTTTATCGCCTCCCTTTTTCTTTGATTTCAGCTTTGGTATTCGAAAGATCGATCGATTAGTTGCAGGCTTGTCGCCTTTGGTGTTTTGCGCGTCTGCAGCTATAAATGAAAAGAAAATCAACGTTGTGACGACCAGCCACTTCACCTGGGCCGAAAAAGCAAACTGTTTGAAGTGCAACTGTCTCAAAATCACTAGCTAATAACTTACTAAATTAGGAAAAATTGTGATTGGTTTGACAGCTTGACATGACCGTCTCGGAATTCAAATCTTCATTGGGTGGCGCCGAGCCCCCGCAAGGAACCAGCGATCTGCTTCGAGCATTGTGGCATGATGCGAAAGGCGACTGGCATGGCTCGCACAACATTGCGCAAGAAATCGAGACATTGGATGGATCATGGGTGCATGCATACCTTCATCGCAAGGAAGGAGATGAATCTAATGCAGGATATTGGTACACGCGCGCCGGAAGGAGATTTCCAAAAATCAGTTTGCAGGAGGAGTGGGAAGAATTGGTAAGCTTTTTTTTGCAAAGGCCTTAGAACTTCATCAGCTCCTCTATTTTGTTTTTCAATCTTACCTTGGGAAGGAAATTGTTTTCCAAGGTCGGTGCAAACGGTATCGCCGTATCGAGCGAGGCAACACGCATCACTGGAGCATCCAGATAACTGAAACAATTTTCACTGATCCATGCCGCGATCTCCCCGCCAATTCCTCCAGTCAGCGTGTCTTCGTGCAGAATCAATACGCGGTTGGTTTTTTTTACCGTTTGTTCTACGGCATCTTTGTCCCAGGGAAGAAGCGTTCGAAGGTCCAGCACATCGGCGTTTACCGATTTCATTTCACTTAGAATTTCTTGGGCCCAATGCACTCCCATGCCGTACGTAATGATTGAAAGATCACTTCCCTCATTCACCAGCTTTGCTTTTCCAATTTCAATCGTGTAGTAGTCCTCGGGTACCCATTCTTTCACTGAGCGATACAACAGTTTGTGTTCGAAATACAGGTAAGGGTTGGGGTCTGCTATCGCAGCACACAGCAATCCTTTCGCGTCATATGGATTGGACGGATACACTATCTTCAAACCCGGCGTGTGGAAGAACCACGCTTCATTGCTTTGAGAATGGAAAGGACCTGCCGCCGTGCCTGCACCCGTTGGCATACGAACTACTACGTCTGCATTTTGCCCCCAGCGCCAATGTGCTTTCGCGAGATTGTTCACGATTTGATTGAACCCTTCGGTCACGAAATCGGCGAACTGCATTTCTACCATTGCCTTCATCCCTTTGATGGAAAGGCCGAGGCCGGCACCAACGATGGCCGCTTCGCACAAGGGGGTGTTGCGCACACGGTCTTTCCCAAACTGACTGACAAATCCTTCCGTGATTTTGAACACACCGCCATAGTCGGCAATATCTTGACCCATCAAAACCAAGTTGGAGTGTTTCTCCATGCTCTGGCGAAGGCCATCACTGATGGCATCGATAAACCGTCTCTCTGATTTTTTCTCCGAGGCTGGACTAACCACTACCTGATCGAACGGCGCATATACGTCGTCGAATTCCCGGGCTGTGCTTGGCTCTGGATAAGTTTCTTCAAACGCTCCCCCCAGCCCCTGTTCGATTTCTTTTTTAATTTTTTTTCGGATGGTGTCTACAAACTTTTGATCGATGATTTCCTCTTTCAATAAATACTTCTCGTAATTATCAATCGGATCTTTTTTGGCCCACGTCTCCATCAAATCCTTGGGTACATATTTCGTTCCACTTGCTTCTTCGTGGCCGCGCATTCGAAAGGTGATGCACTCCAGTAAAATGGGCCTCGGCTTCTTTCGCAAATTTTCGGCAAGATTCTTTACGGTGTCGTATACTTCGAGAATGTTGTTGCCGTCGATTTGAACACCCTCAATTCCGTAACCAATGGCCTTGTCAATGAATTGCTTGCAGCGAAATTGTTCGTTGCTGGGAGTTGATAATCCGTAGCCATTATTTTCTATCACGAAAATCACAGGCAGGTCCCATACCGCAGCGACGTTGATCGATTCATGAAAATCTCCCTCGCTTGTGCCGCCATCACCATTAAAAACCACAGTGACTTTGTTCTCCTTTTTCAACTTCGAAGCGAGAGCTATTCCATCGGCCACCCCATTTTGCGGGCCGAGGTGAGAAATCATGCCGACGATGTGATGTTCATTGGTTCCGAAATGAAACGATCGATCGCGGCCCTTCGTGTACCCTTTCATGGTGCCCTGCCACTGTGCAAACAGGCGATCAAAAGGCATCTCGCGGCCGATAAACACTCCGAGATTCCGGTGCATCGGCAAAATGTATTCGTCTTTCTCGAGCGCCGCGGTGATCCCCACCGAAATGGCTTCCTGCCCTATGCCGCTAAACCACTTACTGATTTTGTTTTGACGGAGAAGAATGAGCATTTTTTCTTCGATGAGACGAGGTCTAAGGAGGGATTCGTATAGATGAATGAGGGTTTCGTTCGAATACTTTTTGCGCGAAAACTTCATGGGGTATAAAAATTGATGCGCAAAGTTAATGGAGTTTGGCACAGAATGCGCAGATGCGCACAGATTCTCGCGTTGTGGAACGCAACGCTTCTCGGAGTATTTATTTCGTCTTTTGTCGTAAGGCTTCGTAGATGGCGATTCCCGCGGCTACTGAAACATTGAGAGAAGCTATTTGTCCGCGCATCGGAATTTTCGCGAGGTGATCGGCATCCTTAAGCATTTGGGGTGAAATACCGTCTTCTTCGGAGCCAAGGACCAACGCCAACGGAGAATTCATTTGAATTTCATATATACTTTTTTCTGCTTTTTCGGTGCAGGCGACAATCTGAATGCCGTTGTCCTTCAGGAAGCGAAACGTTTCACGCATGTCTTTTATGCGGCATACCGGCAGATGATTGAGAGCACCGGCGCTCGTTTTCATGGCGTCGGCGGAGATGGGAGCGTTTCCTTTGTCGCCGATAATGATGCCATCGAGGCCGCCGCACTCTACCGTACGGGCAATTGCACCAAAGTTCCGCACGTCGGTGACACGATCAAGGATTAAGAAAAATGGTTCACGGCCATCGCTGTAGCATTTGTCGATGATATTTTCCAGCGACGCGTATTGCACCACGGCCAACTGACATACAACGCCTTGATGATTTTTATCTCCGAGGGCACTAAGCTTTTGCTGTGGCACGAATGTATAAGGCACCTTGCGGACCTGGGCTGTATTGATCAATTCCTTGATCAAGTCGTTGTTCAATCCGGACTGAATAAAAATCTTTTCGATCTCACGTCCCGCCTTAATGGCTTCCATCACGGCGCGTGTACCAAAAATAGTGTCGCTGTTTTTCATAATAAGGCCCTTGTCGTTTGATCCAACTTCTGCTCTTGGCGGGCGATTTTATTTCGGCAAAAGTAACGATTAGCTTGACTCGAGATTAAAATAAAAATCATTAGGATCGGTGGTCTCAGAAGCGGCCTTTGCGCCAAAGATCGATTACCCCAAACCACGTGTCCATAAAACGCTTGTCTCGAAGCAGCACATAGTTTTCAGGATCGTAGACGCTACCAAATTTTACGAAAGTGAATTTCGCGTTGAAATTTTTGTAGGTCCAGATTTCGTTGCCGGTGTTTTTGCTTACTTCATCGGGCAGGCCAAAAACCAAGAAGATCATCCCTCGATCTGTTTTCCATCCTTCTTTGTAGGAAGAAAAGTAAGTGTTTGCGAGCTCGATGTTGTGATAAAAGTTTTTCATGAAGGCTTTTGCGCGGTCTTTGTCGCCTGTAATGTTGAGAATCACTTTATCAAATTTTGATTTTTCTCCTTTGACATTGGAGAGCTCACTGAACTCGTCGGGCGTAGTGACCAAGATCAGAGGAGGCACCAGCTCCTCGATTTTTGTGAATTTTGGAAAATTCTCTTTCACAACGCGATAGGAAAATCCTCGTGCGGCAGCGGTATCTTCTTGAAACAAATACAGCCCCTCTTTTCTCGGAATGAATTTGCTGCCACTTTCCAGTCTAAATAGCGAGTCATGGAAAAAGAACCTTTCGGTGCGGCCCTCCTTTTCGGCAAATGGCGGGAGAGCCGGAGGGAAATTGGTATTGTAGTAAGAGACCATGAGCGGCTTGCCATCGGCGCTGCGGGCCGTGAATTCTTGATTCTTGCTCAAATGATTTTGAGTGATAACACCTTCATTGGTTTCGATCCAGCCGTCCACCGGGTAAATCGACTCCATCAGTCTGAAATAGGTCCACTTTCGTTCATTGGAATTGACCACATGGGCGACCAGGAGCCAAGGCTTTTCGGTCAGGTCAAAAGTCAAAACTCCTCTTTTTGTTTTGTCAGTCACTGAAAGCACCGAATCCGTTTCCGTAACGGGTGTGCCAGCGGTTTCCACATAGGAACTTCTTTTTTCCCATCTGATTGCATATTTGTTTGGGTCGCTGCGCCTCGCTACCAGGGTATATCGGACCATCAGTTTATTCGTGGTACGGATGGGGCGCAGCTGCAATTCAACTTCATTTGAGGGGTCGTACCAGTAATTGAAATTGGTGGCTGCAATGGACTGGCTATGGGATATTCTGGCAAGGAGCAAGAGAAATACGAGAACAGTCGAACGCTTCATATCGGTTTTATTTTTCAAACGTTAAATCTAGTGAATTGACTTATTTTTGCCCCACAAATTTTTGCCATGGCGGTCTACACAACGGAGATTACTTCAGAAACGATCACATCCGACAACCCTATTCACCAGCGTTTGCTAAAGGCGTATGTTATTGCAAGTGATTTGGTGCATGGAAAACTGCTCGAAGTGGGGTGTGGAGAAGGGCGGGGCATCGAATGGTTGACGCCAAAAGTAACGAGTTATTCCGCGATCGATAAGATCGTCTCTGTGGTGGAGAAATTGAAGGCAAGGTATCCGCAAGGAGACATCATCAGTGGAAACATCCCGCCTTTGCCTTATGCCGACAATTCGTTTGATTGTGTCGTCAGTTTTCAAGTCATAGAACACATCAAAGACGATCACACGTTTTTGAAAGAAATTAGCAGAGTGTTGAAACCCGGCGGATGGGCATTGATCTCCACGCCCAACCGCCCCTTGTCGTTGTCACGAAATCCATGGCATGAACGAGAATACACCGGCGATGAACTAACGGCGATTGCGAAAAAATATTTTTCAAGTGTGGAAATGAAGGGGATTGCAGGCAATGAAAAAGTGATGCAATACCATGAGCGCAACCGCCGGTCGGTAAATAAGATCATGAAATGGGACGTGCTCGATTTGCAGCACAAACTTCCTGCTCCTATCCTTCGGATGCCTTACGAAATGCTCAACCGCCTGAATCGCAATAAGCTCAAGCAAGCAGCCGATGAATTAGTGGCAAGCATCAAACACCAAGACTATTTGCTGACGAGTGATGCCACAAACGCACTCGACTTGTTCTTACAAGCCAAAAAGTAAACCCGATCAAATCGGTTAGTAGTTGCCTCGGTCTCCTCCGGCATTGATCTGAAGGTCGGCCAGCAGTTTGTTATAGGCTTCTTCGTATTTTTTCGCCAATTCAGGCTCGCCGTTTTCGTAAAGCGTGCGTTGCAAGATGTTCAACATGACGACGTTGTTTCTGAGGTCGCTATCAAACCCTGCTCCTTCGGCGATCAAATAGTTGGCCATCGCTATCGAGCGATCTCCAATTGTCTTTGCAATGTCAATCGCTTTTTCTTTTTCGCCGACCTGAAACAACAAACTGGCGGTCTCTGCGGCAGTGAAGTCATAACGCACACCTTTGTCGGGCATTTTTTCCAACCCGAACAAAAGCATCTTCTTCGCATTTGCTTTGTCGCCATTGTCAAGGAGCGCTTGGATCACCGTATTGAATGAGCTTCGATGATTGAGCACGAACCCACGGTAGTCGTCGTTGTAGTAAACTTTGGGGTTGTCCAGTCCACGGTAATGGAATTTGTTCATCATTACATCCATGCTCTTTTCTGTGTCGACCAAGTATTCGCGGTCCTTTCTTGGATTACGCACGGGAAGAATTCGATACGCGTTGCCAACTTGAACGGCGTACGGACTCAAATCGATGTTGATTTGAGATATCGAAGTGGGATCAAGGAAAATGGGACGTTCCCAGTTACTGGTGACAAGCACATCAAGTAGAGCCAGGTCTTTTTTCTCGAGGCCGCCGCGAAGCACTTTTATTTTCATTTCATCTACCACGAGGCTGTCCATTCCTTTGGGGATAATTCCCTTGGCAAGAATCGCTTTTTTGTCGACCGGAAGGGTAAGCACTCGACTTGGCACAATATTGCGTTCACCGTCGCTGAGTTGCGCATAGCGTTTCGCCAAAAGGCCAAGGTAATCTCTAGCGTCGATGCTCTTGATTTTCAAATCGGCAAAAGGTAAATAATCATTCAGTCCACCCTGCTGATATTCTTTCAACGGCAACGTGTATTTCAGTGGTTCAGAAGAATAGGCTTTGCGCATGCTCTGCGCGATATACCAGTCGGTATTGTAGTAGCTCAGTACGAGGACACGTTCGTCGGAACGCACGGCTTCCGTTTCTTGTGCATACCACAAAGGGAAAGTGTCGTTGTCTCCACCGGTATAAAGCACGGCCTGTGGGTCGCAAGATTCTAGTGCGTTGGTGGCAGAATCCACAGAGAAGAAACGGTTGCTGCGGTCGTGATCATCCCAGTTGGCGTTGGCCATTAGCACGGGTGCGATGATTCCAAGCAGTGTAGAGGCGATCGCCAGCGCCTTTCCATTCTTTATGAATTTCCCAAAGAAGTCGGCGATCCCAAGTACCGCCAAACCGATCCAAAAGGCAAAGGCATAGTATGACCCCGCATAAATGTAATCGCGTTCACGTGGTTCTGTGGGAGGAGAATTCAAATACACGACGATAGCCACGCCGGTCATTACGAAGAGCAAACCCACGATCGCAAAGTTTTTTGTGTCGCGTGTGAATTGATAAAACATGCCGATCAGTCCGAGAATAAAAGGAATAGCGAAATAATTGTTCCTTCCCCTGTTCTCGGCCATTGTTGGAGGGAGTTTCTTGAACCAGTCGCCGGGTCTGAGCCAACCGGATCCCTGAATGTCACTTTCGCGGCCCACAAAATTCCACATGAAGTAGCGCATGTACATCCTTCCGATTTGATGGCGGAACATGTACATCTTGTCTTGCATAAACGTGGGTTTCTGATCCTGCGGCAACCCCATGTAATTTCTATAAGTTGCTGCATGTTCTGAGTTCCAAGCGCGAGGTAAGAGCGTACTTTCGCCCGGTTCGTACACATATTCAAAACTGCGTTCGGCTGGCTCATATCGGTCTTTTCCCTTCACATAAGACGGCGCGCCATATTCTACATTGATGGGGCGTGCTGTAAAATAAGGGCCAAAAAGCAGCGGGCGGCTACCGTACTGCTCACGTTTCAAATATTTCACGAAACTCATCACGTCTTTGGGCGAATTTTCGTCAATGAGCGTGTTGTAATTGGAGCGGATCAGCACGGTGGCATATGAACCATAGCCGATCAAAATAAATGCCGTGGCAAGCAAAAACGTATTCCATACGGGATGATTTTTGACCTGTGTGAAATATATCCCATAAATCAAGGCCCCGAATAATAACAATGTAAAAACCAAGGCGCCCGATCCGAAAAACATGCCAAGGGTATTCACAAAGAACAATTCAAAATGGCCGGCAAGTGTTGGTAAACCGGGCACAATGAAATCGTTGATGAACAAAACAATCCCCGCACTTAACGCGAGCGTTGCGATCACACCCCAAGTGGTGGTCTTGAATTTTTTGAAATAATAAATCAAGCCGAGTGCAGGTAGCGTGACCAGGTTGAGCATGTGCACTCCAATGGAAAGACCGATCATATAGGCCACGAGCAACAACCAACGGTTGGCCTTGCTTTCGTCCTCGATGACGTCCCATTTCAATACGCCCCACACTACAAAAGCCGTGAAGAAAGACGACATGCCGTACACCTCAGCTTCAACTGCCGAAAACCAAAAGGAATCTGAAAAAGTATAGGTCAATGATCCCACTAATCCGGCACCCATCAACAGCCAGGTTTGGTTTTCAGTGATATCACTATCGGTTTTTATGCCCATCACCTTACGACCAAAAAGGGTGATTGACCAGAACAAAAACAAAATGGTAAACGCACTGGCCAGTACACTTAGGAAATTGATCCAGTAAGCAACCTTGGTCACATCGCCGAACGACAGGAAAGAGAAAACGCGACCCAACAACAAAAACAAAGGGGCACCGGGAGGGTGGGGGACCTGAAGTTTGTATGATACGGCAATGAATTCACCACAATCCCAGTAGCTGGCCGTTTCCTCCATGGTCAAAAAATAAGTGAGCAACGCCACCGCGAATACCGCCCAGCCAAAGATGTTATTTGCTTTTTGAAAATTCATGTCGTTCTTTTTTGTTTTAAGGGTCTGCGTCCCAATCCTTTGGAAGCGCAAATAAGGCGCGAAAATAAGAAAATTAAACGGGCTATAAGACTTCTAGTTTGGCGAAGGGTTTATTTGTACACGATTACATAAAAAACCAGCCATAGTAGAAAAATGGTAATGTAAGAGGATGAAACAATCCACCAGGTGGCACTCCGTTGTTTGTGGATCTTAAACGAATAGTAGTTCACCCCGCGTACCATGACCAAAACATAGAGCACTTCAAATACACTGAGCGACCGTAACGGGTAAGCGAATCTTTTGGGTATGGCGTGATGATCGAAAAAATTCATCAGCGATAGCGGATAAAATGCCTGTACTTCATCGAGAGCGGGATCGGTCTTTACAAAAAGGAACCAAAAGATCTTGATCACTTCGGGTAAAACAAAAACGAACTCGGCCGCCATGACTACGCTCCAACACTGGCTGAACGTAATTCGGTAACCAAAAAGAAAGCAACCGACCCAAAGTACAAACCCAATCACCGTAAATTTCCAGAGGTAGATAAATGGAATGGAGAAAAACTGAAGTCCACTGATCAGCTTTAAAATCATCCCTTCGGGTCGGTCTTGAAGAAACTCAAATGCCGCAGTTTCGTATTCAATAAAAAATTTCTTGACGTATAGCAATAGAACGGTGACCAAACAAAGTGCTATAAAAGTCAATTTTTTATCGGCAGAAAATAGTGAAGTTTGCGGATGATCGTGCATAGCTCAAAGATGAATTATTTTTTCAATTGGAGGATGGTTGTGGGCAAAACAAGTTTCGGGAGGCCGGATACCGGATCTTTGATTCTTGATAAAAATTCCGGAAAACCAAAGGCAGCATCTAGTATCCGGTATCTGATACCGTTATTTTTCTTTAGCGTACTGTTTTGTGCAGCAGCTTCGTACGGTCAGTCGAAAAAAGATACGACCGTAATTTTGATTGCCAATATTGAAATTCAATTGGAAGCGACGGAGGCGTTGAACAATCTCTATAATTTCAACTTTGAAAAAGCCCAAGAACAGTTTAAAAGTTTTAAGGAGAAATACGCGTGGCATCCGCTGCCCTATTTTTTATTTGGGCTCGCGGAGTGGTGGAAGATCATGCCCAACATGAAGGAAACGAAGTACGATGAGCGATTTCTGGCCTACATGGACAGCACGATACGAATAGCGGAAAAATTGTACGACAACACGCCCGAATATAAAATTGAGGCTGCGTTTTTTCTCGCGGGCGCACACGGATTCAAGGGGGAGCTTTATGCTGACTTTGATCGGAAAAATTGGATGAAAGCCGCAGGTGAAGGAAGACTGGCGCTGAAGTACATGGAAATCTGTAGACAGAAAAATAACCTGAGTCCCGAGTTGCTTTTTGGCGATGCCCTTTACAATTATTTTAGAGAGTGGGTACCTGAAAACTATAAATCGTTGAAGCCCATATTCTGGCTTTTTCGTCACGGCGATAAGAAGCTCGGATTGTCACAACTCAAGGAAGTTTCATACAACGCTTTCTACACACGTACCGAAGCGATGGTGTGGTTAATGCGAATACTCGCGAGTTATGAGAACGATCCGCAGAAAGCGATGCAGATCGCCGAGTATTTACATCAAACCTATCCCGACAACCCTTACTTCCATCGTTACTATGCGCGAATGCTCTACACCAACGGAATTCAACCGGTGATGGCGGGCCAATGCGTGCAAATTCTCCAGCGTATCGATAGCGGAAAAGTCGGCTACGAAGCGGTGAGCGGAAGATATGCGTCCTTTTTCCTTGGGCAGATGTATGATTTTAAGAGACAATGGGACGATGCGAAGAAATATTATTTGATGAGCATCGCATTCTCAGAGCAAGTGGGAGCCACGGATTCCGGTTATTACTATTATTCATTGCTGTCACTGGGTGAGATTTATCAAAAACAAAAAGACAGGGCCACCGCAAAGAAATATTTTGAGAAAGTAAAAAAGGCCGCGGGAAGGAAGGACGAAGCGTATAAGGATGCCAAGGAGCGTTTGAAGAAATTGGAGAAGGCGAGTAAAGATTAGTTAACAGAATTTTTAAATTATTGGATTTTTGACCATCGTCAGAATAAATACAACGACAGCAGCCTTTGCAAATGGATTTGGCAACGTATATGATGTACTCAAAGCTTTAAATCAAACTCACGATAAAATCATTCTGGATTTTCAATCTGCAACTTTTTTAAATCCAGTCAGTTTACTCCCATATCTTGCCTTAAAAAAACAACAGAATTATTCCGACAGACTTGAGTTTGTAAATCTGTCAGGGCAAGCAGGGAGTTATTGCACAACCATAAGATTCCCCAACTCCTTTAATGCAATTGATTCCACAATAGACCAATTTGACGAATTTTTGAGGGGTTTTGAGGTCAAAAATTACATACCAATGACAACCTTTCCTGGGAATAATTCCACTCAACGTGATCTAGTAATAACATCAGTCGGCAGTTTGCTGAATAGAAAATTGAGGAATGGACCGGCAAGAGACGCTGTGGCCATGTTGATTTCAGAGCTCACAGATAATATCGGTGACCATGCCCAAACTGACAAAGGATTTATTGTCGCGCAGAATTTTGTTGATTACTTAGATATTGCCATTGCAGATTGCGGCATCGGGATTTTGCAGTCCTTCATTAACGCAGGAGTTGAGGGGATGGATAGTGCTTCTGCTTTGAACGCCGCCACCCGTGGAGAATCCACAAAGGATCAAGTAGGTAGAGGCTTTGGAATCTCTGGAACCATAAAAATGTTAAGTAAACTTGGGGGTGGGTTTCTGCTTTTTAGTGGTTCAGCAGTATTTATTCAAAGTAACAATCGACCAGCAAAAATCGTTAAAGATGACTCAGCGCCGTGGAATGGATGTTTGGCATTGATACGCGTTAACACCAACATTGCTTCTAATTTAATTATTGCTAACTTTTATAGCTGATTGTTTTATGAACCTATCATTCAAAGTTTCTGCTCAATTCGGGAAATGGCTAATCTCGCGCAAAAGCGCAGATTTGATGTTTAGTCAGGTGAAGGACCTTATTGACAATTCCTCACGTCTGGTGGACATTGATTTCCTTGGGGTTTCCTTTGTTTCTCGATCTTTCGCAGATCAACTATTTAAAGCTATCGCCAGTTATGAAAGCGATGTCAGTGTCAGGATAGTCAATCCGTCAAGGAATATTCTTAACCTCCTCGTTGCCACAAAATTTAACTCAACGAAAAATAGGCAATTGGACGATAAACACTATCCCGTTTATACCACTAACTCAAAAAAAGAGTATCTAAGTCGTCTCGGAGTTTAATGAGGCGCAACCGCATCTAGTACATTCTTCAGTATCCTGCAGTCCCAGAATTTTCGCTGTGTATTTTAGACGATTTCAAAATGGTATTGCCAGTGCATATCCAGTCGCACAGCTCCCCTTTTGCTTCGTTCAATGCAGTATGCTAATTTTCCTTAAACACCCTCAATATGGAAGAAACCCGCTCAGAGCAACGGGATACGTTTAGCCTCTTAAACCTTCCAACTCTAGAAATGCTATTGAGGTGTCTTCCATTGCTAGGTTTAGGGTTAATAGCAATAGGATTAATTGATTCCGTTCTGTATTACAGTAAGTTTGACATAAATATTGTCTCCTACTTAGATGCTTCGGAAATTATATTTTTTCCCGCTGACAGAATCATTGTAATAGGTTCTGTTTTCACAACACTCGTCGTGGGTTTAATACCCATCATTAGAAAAATTGATGACCACCTTCAAAGCCTTCATCCGACAAGGGTATTCTATTATAAATTTTTTGCAGTGTGTCTTTTGGTAATGTTGGAGATCTTTATCAAAGACGAAACATTCAATGAGCTACAGTATGACGTTTTGCACGTATTAATTTATTCTATAAATTTTTCGATAATTAGTTCGGCGCTCTCTTCGCTAAAACTCTCAAGGGACAACATAATTATTTTTGGTTTCTTTTTTGCCGCGTTCTCCTTTTTCAATGGGAGAGTGAGCACGAAAAATACAAACATTGAGAAGTACGGAGCCAAGTATTCCGTACAATTGACACTTTCTAGTGGTGATGAAATATCGTCTAGTAAAAGTTTTGTATTTATAGGCAGGACGAAGAATTACTATTTTTTTCGATGGCTGAAACCACTCAACAAAACAATTATCATCCCCACTTCTAGCGTCAGACAGGAGAGGATTTCAAGGCTTAGAGATAACATTTAAGCCCTCGTCCGCCTGTGTTCCTCTTTCTCTGGAATCGCTATCTCCAAAAAACAAAAAGCCGTCACTGTCGTAACGGCTTGATTTTTAAGTGGGAGCTGAGGGGTTCGAACCCCCGACCCTCTGCTTGTAAGGCA